>NZ_CP018725.1:3990000-4590000 GCF_001908725.1 Xanthomonas vesicatoria ATCC 35937
GGACTGATGCGTGCTCAGATACTGCACAGCCGGGTCGCGCTCGAAGATCGCCTGGGTGCCGTTGCCGTGGTGCACGTCGAAATCGACGATGGTGATGCGCTCCAGGCCGTGCCGGTCGCGTGCATGGGCGGCGGCCACGGCGATGTTATTGAACAGGCAGAACCCCATCGACACCTGCGCGGTAGCGTGGTGGCCGGGGGGCGGACGGCGCAAAAGGCGGTGCGGGTCAGGTCCTGCATCACCGCGTCCACGGCGGCGATGCCGGCGCCCGCGGCGCGCAGGGCCGCAGCACGCGATGCCGGCACCATGCGGGTGTCCACATCGAGTTGGCGATAGCCTTCGAAGGCGGTTTCCAGCACCGCGTCCACCTGTTCGCGCTCGTGCACGCGGCACAGGTCGCCCAGCTTGGCCAGCGGCGCCTCGCGCCAGTCCAGGTCCGGAAAGGCTGTGCGCAGGGCCTCGACCACTGCTTCGAGGCGGGCCGGGCTTTCGGGGTGCTCAGGGCCGGCGTCGTGACCGAGGCAGGCGGGGTGGGTAAAGACCAGCATGAGGTGACGTTAGCCTTTTTGCCGTGCCGCGCACATGGTCAACCGCGCCGCCGGTCGTGCCGCCACAGCACTTCCTGCTGACCATCGACACGGGCAAGTACACGCGCCAGCACGAACAGCAGGTCGGACAGACGGTTGAGATAGCCGATCGCCTCGCTGCGCACCGCTTCCTGGCGCGACAGCGCCACGGTCTCGCGCTCGGCCCTGCGCACGATGGTACGGGCCAGGTGGCAGCGCGCGGCAGCCTCGCCGCCGGCCGGCAGGATGAATTCCTGCAATGGAGGCAAGCTCTCGTTGAAGTGGTCCAGGTGGCGTTCCAGGGCCTGGATATCGGCCGCCTGAATCGCGGCATGGCCGGGGATGCAGAGCTCGCCGCCCAGGTCGAACAGCTGGTGCTGCACGGTGGTCAGCAGCTCGGAGACCGCGGGGGGCACGCCGGGCGCAGCCAACAGCACGCCTAGCACCGAATTGGCCTCATCCACGGTGCCATAGGCATTGACGCGCAAGGCGTCCTTGCCGGTCCGGCTGCCATCGCCCAACCCGGTGCTGCCGTCGTCGCCGGTGCGCGTATAGATACGTGAAAGCCGGTTGCCCATGACTCAGCCGACCTGGCGCTGGCGGTGCGGGGCGGCCAGCCGCTCGGCAACCACCTGGATCACGGCAGCAACCGCGACGTACAGCGCAGCGCTGCGCAGGTACGGCCATAGCCAGTCGCTGTAGTTCTTGAACCAGCCGGCGAATGTGGGGTCACTCACGCTGGCGCTGATCCAGTAAAAACTGCCCTGGGCAATCAGCTGACACAGCGCCACTGCGATGAGCAGCGCAGGTGCCAGCGCGACCAGCGCAGACCACTGCGCCCCGTGATAATGCCGGCGCAGCCACACCCCACCGGCCCACAGCGCGAAGTACGCCGGGATCAGGCACCAGTACGCCGGCGACACGCAGTAATGCTGCCAGAAGCTCATGCCCTGCCGGGTGATCACCAGCCAGTCCACCGCGACTGCCAGGCCCATCAGCAGCGGGAACGCAACTTTGCTGCGCTCCGCCAGATGAAACCCGCCGATGAAGAATACTGCCCAGGACGCGTCCGGGAGCGGCGCGAAGTGATTGATCCGCGTCGCCGCCATCAGGATGGCGAGCAGGCTCAGAATCAGGGTGTCGTGCGAGCGGGAAGTCATGCGCGGAAGTCGCCGGATTGCAGGTCCGGGAGTGTAGCGTGGAACCCCGCGCACTCGCGCCACCACCAGCTGCACTGCGCCCGGCGACGGGCAGGTCGTCAGGGCGCAGCGGACCGGGCAGGCGCGTCAACGTGTCTCATCCGGCGCGCGCAATGCGTTGCGGGCGAGGGCTTATCATGTGCCGATGACAGACTCACATGACGTTCTGATCGTTGGCGGCGGCCTGGTCGGCTCCAGCCTGGCGATTGCGCTGGACCGCCTCGGCCTGGATGTCGGCTTGGTGGAAGCCACTCCGGCCGGCACCCCGCCGGCTGTGTTTGACCAACGCAATCTGAGTTTCGCCGCCGCCACCGTCAACGCGTTGGGCGTGCTGGGCGTAATGGCCAAGTTGCGCAGCCCGCCCGGGCCGATCCGGCGCATCCATGTCAGCCGCGCCGGCGATTTCGGGCGCGTGCAGCTGGACGCCGCCGACTACGGGCGCGACAGCTTTGGGCAAGTGGTGGTGGCCCGCGACTTCGGCGATGCCCTGCAGGCACGCCTGGATGAACTGACGCGGCTGCGCCGGTATCGTCCGGCGCGCTGCATCGGCGTGGAGCCGGTGCAGGATGGCGTGCGTACGGTACGGCTGGCGAGCGACGACGGCGAGCAGCGCGTCCGCGCCAAGCTGGTGGTCGGTGCCGATGGCACGCACAGCGCGGTGCGCGAACTGCTGCATATCGCGACCGACACGCACGACTTCCTGCAGACCTTGTTCGTCGCCCGCGTGCGCGCTTCGAGGCCGCCGGATGGCACCGCATGGGAGCGCTTCGGCGAACATGGGCCGACCGCGCTGCTGCCGCGGGGCGATCGTCACTACGGCGCGATCCACTGCGTGGCGCGCGCCGAGGCCGAGGTGGTCGCCGCGCTGGACGAGGCAGGCTGGCTGGCCCGGCTGCAGCGTGCGGCCGGCTGGCGCGCCGGTCGCTTTGTCGCCAGCGGCGAACGCAGCGCATACCCGCTGGTGCAGGTGCTGGCCAACGACCTGGTCGCCGAGCGCGTGGTGTTGCTCGGCAACGCCGCGCAGACCCTGCACCCCATCGGCGCGCAGGGCTTCAATCTGGGATTGCGCGATGCGCTGACGCTCGCTGAACTGATCGAGCACGATCGCAGCGATGCCGGGGCCGGCGCGTTGCTGGCCGAGTATGTGGCGCGTCGACGCGTGGACCGCGAGCAGACGATCGGCTTCTCCAGCGGGCTGGCGCGGCTGACCGGCAATCCGGCACCGCTGCTGCGGCCGCTACGCAGCCTGGGATTGCTCGCGACCTCGCAGGCCGCGCCGCTGCAATCGATGCTGGTCGGCGGGGCAATGGGTTTCCGTGGCGATGTGCCGCAGTTGTGCCGGGGGATCGCATGAGCCGGCGCGGCACGCGCGATGCGGTGATCGTCGGCGGCGGCGCGGTTGGCGCCGCCTGCGCGCTGGCATTGGCCGACGCAGGTTTGAGCGTTGCGCTGGTGGAAGGGCGCGAGCCCGCGCGCTGGCATGCCGATCAGCCCGATCTGCGTGTGTATGCCTTTGCCGCCGACAACGCCAAGCTGCTCGAGAGTCTCGGCGTGTGGGCCAGCGTGCGCGCCGCGCGCGTGCAGCCGTACCGGCGTATGCGGGTCTGGGACGCCGGCGGTGGTGGCGAGCTGCGTTTCGACGCCGATACGTTGGGCCGCGAACAACTCGGCTGGATCGTCGAACATGCGCTGCTGGTCGATCGCCTGTGGGCGGCCGTGCACAGTGCCGGGATCCAGGTGCATTGCCCGGCGCGTGTGGTCGAGCTTGAGCAGGACGCCAGCAGCGTGCGCCTGCGCCTGGACGATGGCAGCCGCCTGGAAGCGGCCATCGCCATCGCGGCCGATGGCGCCTCGTCCACCTTGCGCGAGTTGACCGGCCTGCCGGTGTCGCGGCACGCCTACGCACAACGCGGCGTGGTTGCGTTCGTGGAGACCGAACAGCCGCACCAAGCCACTGCCTGGCAGCGCTTTCTGACCACCGGGCCGCTGGCGTTCCTGCCGTTTGCCGATGGCCGTAGTTCGATTGTCTGGACGTTGCCCGATAACGAGGCCGAACGTGTGCTGGAACTGGACGATGCGGCGTTCTCGCGCGAACTCACCCAAGCCTTTGCCGCGCGGCTGGGTGAAGTGCGTGTGGCCTCCGCACGCACGGCATTTCCGCTGCAACGGCAATTGGTGGAGCAGTACGTCAGTGGCCGCGTGCTGACCCTGGGCGACGCGGCGCATGTGGTGCATCCGCTGGCGGGGCAGGGCGTCAACCTGGGCCTGCGCGATGTCGCCGCGTTGCGCGCGGAAGTGCGCGGTGCGCTCGCCAAACGTGCGGACTGGGCCGCGCCGCATCGCCTGCAGCGCTGGGCACGCACCCGCCGCAGCGAAAATACCGTGGCCGCCTACGGTTTCGATGCGATCAACAACGTGTTTTCCAACGACGAGATGCATCTGACCCTGCTGCGTGGATCGGTGCTCGGCCTGGCCGGCAGGCTGCCGCCGCTGGTCGATGTGTTGTGGCAACGCGCCTCCGGCGGCGGCGCGTAAGTCGCCTGGCGTCTGTCGGCCCGCCCCAGGGTAGCCGGCAGCGTCGATTTATGTCTCCACGCTTATAGCGTAGGCCGCATCTTCCATACGACGCACGCGGCCAGCGTGGCTACAGTCGCGCCATGACTTCCGTTTTGCACACGTCCAAACCCACCTTGCTGCTGCTCTGCGGCCTGCTCTGCGACGCCGCCATCTGGCAACCGCAGCGCAACGCGCTGTCAGATCTGGTGGATGTGCAGGTGCTGGATTTCCCCGGGTTCGACAGCATCGGACAGATGGCTGCCCACGTGTTAGCTGTTGCGCCGCCGCTGTTTGCGCTGGCCGGGCATTCGATGGGTGGGCGGGTTGCGCTGGACATCATGCGTCAGGCGCCCGAGCGCGTGACGCGGCTGGCACTGCTCGATACCGGCATTGCGCCGCGTCGCGATGGCGAACGCGAGGAACGTCAGGCGCTGGTGGATCTGGCGCAGACGCAAGGCATGCAGGCGCTGGCGCGGGCCTGGCTGCCACCGATGCTGCACCCCGCACGCATCGCCGATGCCGGCTTGATGCAAGACCTCAGCGCGATGGTGCAGCGCCAAACCGCGCAGAGCTTCGCCGGCCAGGTCAACGCGTTGCTGGAGCGACCCGATGCCGCGCCGGTGCTTGCGCAGATCCGCTGCCCCACCTTGCTGGGGGTCGGGCGCCAGGATGCCTGGAGCCCGCTGGCGCGGCATCAGGACATGGCGCGGCAGATGCCGCAGGCGCGCCTGGCCGTGTTCGAAGATTGCGGGCATATGGCGCCGGTCGAGGCAGCCGCTGCTGTGACGACGGCGTTGCGCGACTGGTTGCAGGCCGCGTGATGGGGCAGGTGAAGCAGTGTCTGCGTCACAGCGGCAGCTGCTGACCGGGCCGACTGGTGTTGCTGGAATTCAGGGAGGCTGCATGCACGACGATGCATCGATCATCATTGCCTGCGAGCAATTGATTCGCCGGTTCGCGCTGTACAACGATCGCCACGAGCACGAGCAGCTCGCTGCATTGTTCACTGACGATGGCGTGTTCGCGCGCCCGAGCGCCCCCGACGCGCCGGTGCATGGCCGCGTGGCGATTCTGCAGGCCTTCCGCGAGCGCCCGCCGCGGACCACGTGTCATCTGATGCTCAACACCCTGGTCAACATTCAATCGCCCACGGTGGCGCACGCGCACAGCAACGTGCTGCTCTACACCGCCGCCGATACCTCGATGTCGCCGCCGTGGACGGCGCAATCGCCCGCGCTGCTCGGCAGTTTCGACGATGTGCTGGTCTTCGAGCAGGAGCGTTGGTTGTTCAAGCAACGCCTTGGAACGTTGCTGCTGCGCATCGGCAGCTGAGCCGCAATCACCCGCATGGGCACGGTGCTGGCGCGCGTTTCGCGCCGCGCGTTGCCGTCCTGCTCTCCCCCCCACGCCGCGCTCGCAGTCATCCATCCCTTTGCATTGGAGATTCGCCCAGTGGAACGCGTTCGCATCCCCGCCCGTCGTCGCTCTGTCCTGTTACGTGCACTGTCACGCCGGCCGTGCTCATTGGTTGTGGGGGCGTTGTTCGCTGGCGCATTGCCGAGCGCTGCGCTGGCGCAAGCCGTGCCGGAAACGGCAGCGCCTCCACAAGGCATCAATCTTGGCGGCACCAGTTTCATGGACGGCTTCGGCTCGATGACGCCCGGCTGGACCGTCATCGAATATCTGCGTCACTACAACTTGAATGCCATCAAGAACGCGAGCGGCGACGATTCGCCTGCCTTTCGCGACCCGCAGGTTGATGTCAGTGTGTTGCTCACGCAGCTCATCTATGTGACGCCCTACACGTGGAAAAGCGGTTCGTTGAGCTTCAACGCCATCGTGCCGCTGGTCAATTACGACACCGCGTTCGCCGCTGACAGCCCGGTGCGATTGAGCAGCAACGGCTTCGGCATGGGCGACATTTCGTTCGGGCCGGCACTGCAGATGCCGCCGGTGATGCGCGATGGGCGGGTGTTCTTTTTTCAGCGTTTTGCGATCGATGCGTTTGCGCCGGTAGGCAAGTTCGACCGCGACACGGCGATCAACCAAAGCACCGGGTTCTGGTCGGTGGCGCCGCATTGGGCATTCACCGTGCAGCCCCGCGATGACTGGGAAACCAGCGCGCGCATCAATTATCTCTACAACTTTCGCACCAGCCGCGCTGGCGGTGTGCCGCCGATTCCCGGGTTCCGTTTCCGCAATGGCCAGGCTGGCGATGCGGTTTGGGTCAATCTGGCCACCTCTTTCAAACTCAACGAGCAGTGGCGGGTGGGTCTGAACGGTTACTACCTGCAGCAATTGAAAGACAACCGCACCAATGATCAGCGCGTGCCGGACAGCAAGCGCATGCAGGTGTATCTGGGTCTTGGTCTGTCCTGGCGGATGGACCAAAAGAACCTGTTCAATTTCAACGTGTACATGCCGCTCAAGGTGGAGAATTCAGTGGCTGGCAATAGTTTCAATCTGATGTTCGTGCATTCGTTATAGCCATGCACGCTGCCATGCACGCCGACCGTCGTGGTCGGCATGCATGGTGGGACAACGCTGTGGTTTGCTGTTGACGCGCGTGCCTGGTAGCTACGACTGACCAGCGCCACACGCGCATCGATGCCATTGCCTCCACACGGCACCGTCCATTCCGAAGACTCACAACCCCATGCTGTGCCGCTGCGTATTGGCATGTTCGCGGAACAACAATTCGGCGCGCGCGCCATCGCGTTGTTCGATGGCGGCGACGATTGCGCCATGCTGGCGGTGCCCGTAATAGAGATCGTCATAGGCTAGCGTGGCAGAGCGCTGGCCGAACACCACGTTGACCGGGCTGACGAACGGCACCAGCGTGCAGCGGTCCACCGTCTCGGTAAGAATTGGTTTGTTGGCCGCCACCACGATGGCGCGATGGAAGCGGGCATTGATCGCGCCATAGGCCTGCTCATCGCCGGCATCCAGGCTGCGTTTGGCAAACAGCCGGTCGCCTTCGCACAGACAATCATGCAGCGTAGAGAGCAATGCGGTGGACGCGCCCTGTTCGGCCACGGTGCGCGCGGCCATGCCTTCCATCAGCGCACGCACCGCCAGGGCATCCAGGCTTTCCTGCTGGCTGAAGCGCCGTACCGCATAGCCACGCTTGCCGGCCTGCACCAGCAGGCCCTCCTGGCATAACGCCGGCAGTGCTTGGCGTATGGGGGTGCGCGAAATGGCCATGCGCTCGGCCAGGGCCGCCTCGGTGATGCGCTCGCCCGGGGCGAAGGTGCCGCACAGGATCAATTCGCGCAGCTGCTGGACCGCTTGCAATCGGTGGTTGTTCGCCATTGGCTCCATTCTCTCGCGCCGTACCGCAGCGCACGTTCCTTCGAAGGGGAAACTCGCAATTACTTGTATAAAAAACTTGCGGATGAGATCGCTTGATGGCAATTTGGATCCCAAGGATACCGTTTTAGCCATCCAGAGTGGGTGGTGGCCCGTGTTGGGATCCATTGCACCGTCGATCCTGACTCAATCAATGACGTGCGCTCTGCCCTCCCTGGTAGAGGCGCATCGCAGGAGCAAAGCATGGCTAGCATCATCGGCGGCATCGGAACCTCGCACGTTCCCACCATCGGCGTGGCCTACGACAAGGGCAAACAGCAGGATCCGGTGTGGAAGCCGTTGTTCGACGGCTATACGCCGGTGGCCGAATGGCTGGCCGAACAACGGGCCGACGTGCTGGTGTTCTTCTACAACGACCACTGCACGACCTTCTTCTTCGATCTGTATCCGACCTTTGCGCTAGGCGTCGGCGAGCACTTTCCGGTTGCCGACGAAGGCGCAGGGCTGCGGAATCTGCCGCCGATCCGCGGCGATGTGCAGCTGCAGGCGCATATCGCCGAGTGCCTGGTCAACGACGAATTCGACCTGACCGTCTTTCAGGACAAGCCGATCGACCATGGCTGCGCTGCGCCGCTGCCGCTGCTGTGGCCGCATGTACCTGACTGGCCGGGCACGGTGGTGCCGATTGCGATCAACGTCCTGCAATACCCGCTGCCGACCGCACGCCGCTGCTACCGGCTGGGCCAGGCGGTGCGTCGTGCGATCGAGTCCTATCCGCAAGATCTCAGGGTGGTGGTCGTCGGTACCGGCGGGCTATCCCACCAGATCCATGGCGAGCGCACCGGCTTCAACAACACCGACTGGGACATGGAGTTTCTGGACCGCTTCCAGCACGCGCCGGAAACGCTGACCGATCTCACCCACACCGACTACGTGCGCCTGGGCGGTGCCGAGAGCGTGGAGCAGATCATGTGGCTGGCCATGCGCGGCGCATTGGATGGGCCGATCCGCAAACTGCATCAAAACTACTACCTGATGACGACCACCGCGATGACCGTGGTGTTGTACGAGCCTGGCGAAGAGCGCGCCGATGCACCGCGCTCGGCAGAGCTGCTGGCGCGTACCGCCAACGCGGCATGAGGGCCTGCATATGAATCCGCAAGTTGACGGCATGGACAAGATCGACGGCACTTATCTGTTCGATCTGCGTACCAGCAATCGCGCACTGCGCCTCAATCGTTTCTTCTGGCACATGATCCGCGCCCCATGGCGCGATCGCTTTTTGCAGGATGCTGAAGTGTTGATGCAGGAAGCCGAGCTCACCGAGCGTGAGAAGGCACTGATCCGCGCGCGCGACTGGCTGGGACTGGTGCAGTACGGCGCCAATTCTTTTGTAATCGAGAAGTTCGCCCGCGTGGTGCGCATGACCAATCTGCAGGTCTACGCCATCATGCGCGGCGAGTCGTTCGAAGACTTCATGCAGACCCGGCGTGTGCCCGAGGCGCGCTGAGCTGCGCGTCCCGGCCACCGACCGGGCGCTTCCATCCGACTTCCCAACGTAAGGCCCACCCCCATGACCATGTCCTCCGTGTTCTTCGAACACCGCATCAAGGTCCGGCATCTACGTGTCATCGAGGCGCTGGACCGGCAAAAGAGCCTGCTTCGCGCCTCACGCGTCTTGAACGTGACCCAGCCTGCGCTCACGCGTGCCTTGCAGGAGATCGAAGAGATCGTCGGCGCCCCCTTGTTCGAACGCCATTCGCGTGGCGTGCGTCCCAATGCGATGGGCGAGGTGCTGGTACAGACCGCGCACGTCGTGCTCGGCCAGTTGCGTCGCGCGCAGGACACCTTCGAAGGGCTGCTGCAGGACGATGCGCTCACCATTACCGTCGGCGCTTTGCCAGTGGCGGCGAGCGGCCTGCTGCCCGCCGTGCTGGCGGCCTTGTACCGCACCGAACCCACGCTGCGTGTGCGCCTGCTGCATGGACGTACCGATGAATTGCTGCCAAAGCTTGCCGGAAACGAGGTGGATCTGGTGGTTGGCCGCTTGTATCCGCTGGCGCGCTACGACGCGTTGGTCCGCAAGGTGCTGTACCAGGATCCGATTGCGCTGGTGGCGCGGAGCGACCATCCCTTGTTCGCCAATGGCCCGGTGCGAATCGCCGAAGCGGTCGCGTACCGACAGGTCTTGCCGACCCTGAGTCAGCACGTGGAGCGCGACGTGGCACAGGTCATGCGCGAGCACGGGCTGGCCACGCGCGATCAACTGCGGTCCAGCTCTGCCAGTTTTACCCGTGAAATCCTGCTGGGCACCGACAGCATTGCGGTGATGCCAAGCATGATGGTAGCCGGCGATATCGCACGCGGCGAACTACGTGCGTTTCAGCTACAGCAGCCCGCGCAAGCGCGTGCAGGTGGTGTGATCTATCGCGATAGCAGTGCCATCCTCAAGCCCGGCGTGCGGTTATTGATGCGTGAGCTGGAGCACCAGCTGGCGCTGATGGCACAGCAAGGCGCGGTGTGGGTCGACGAGCACATTGGCGAGGACGACATGCTGCTGGATGCGTCTGCGTAACGCATGATCCTGGTTCAGCGCGCGATTTGCATCGCGGGACGTATCGGGCGCATTGCTCGTTAGGGCGAGTTACAACTCGCGAGAAGCGCGCGGATGCCAAGCGCGCTTGTGGGTGTTTGAACGCTGCAGTTCGCGCCGGTTGATCCGCGCAAGGACGCGTCAGGTAACAGTGAGCGCGCGAATGAAATAGCCAGAGCCATAAGGTGGGTGGCGATTCGCTCACCCACGTCGCATGGCGGCCAATGCCATCAGGCGTCGTTGGCCAAGGCGTCCTTCAACCGCGCCTTCTGCAGCTTGCCGGTGGCGGTGCGTGGCAGCGCCTCGACCAAGCGTAGGTGTTTGGGCACCTTGTATTTGGCCAGGCGCTCGCTCAGGTAGCTGCGGATGTTCTCCAGATCCATCTCCTCCGCTGCGGGCACGATCGCCAGATAACCCACTTCGCCCCATTGCGGGTCGGCCATCCCGACCACGGCGCATTCGCGGATATCCGGGTGATCGGCCAGCACGGCTTCGATCTCTGCCGGGTACACGTTTTCGCCGCCGGAAATGAACATGTCCTTCTTGCGGTCCACGACGAAGAAGAAACCGTCGTCATCGCGCCTGACGATATCGCCGGTGCGGAACCAGCCCTGTTCGTCACGCATCTGAGCGCTCGCTTGCGGGTCGCGCCAATAGCCGGGGCTGAGGTTGGGGCCGCGCAACAACAATTCGCCAGGCACGCCCGCCGGGCAGTCGTTGCCATCGCCGTCCACCACTCGCGTCTGCACGCTTGGCGACGAAATGCCCGCTGCGCCGAGCTTGCGGCGAATCACCTCGCAGTCCACAGACATGCCGAACACCGTGCCGGCTTCGCTCATGCCGAAGCCGCAGACCATGGGGATGCCATCGTCCAGCCAGCCCAGCAGGTCGTCGGCGGCGTGCGGCGCGCCGCCGCTCACCAGCGCGGTGAGGTGACGCAGTGTTGCCGGGTCGAAGCCGGGCTGGTTGCGAAACGCCTGCATCATCTGCGGCACCCCGACATAGTGGGTCATGCCCAGCGCCGGGTTGCCGAGCCAGCTCAATGTTCGCTTCGGCTCGAAGCCGCTCGACACCTGGATCGAGCCTCCCACCGCCAGCACCGGCCGCACATTGGTGGCCAGGCCGATGATGTGGAACATCGGTGCCTCGCACAGGAAACTGCTGTTGCCGTCCACACGGGTGGTGACGCCGAAGTTGTGCGCCACCTGCTGCAGATTCTGTTCGCTCAACATCACGCCCTTGGGCTGGCCGGACGTGCCTGAGGTAAACAGGATCAGGCTCACCCGCTCGGGCGGGATGTACGGCGTTTCGGCGGGTGCCAGTGCCTTGGCACTGTCAATGAAGCCGGCGATTGCTTCGATCTGCGGACGTCCGGCAGCGACGTCGTCGCCCAGCACCAAATGCGGCTGGGCACGTTGCAGCAAGGTGTCCAGCTCGGTGCCGCTCAGCCGCCAGTTGAGCGGTACGTAGATCGCACCGACCCGCGCACAGGCAAAATGCAGCGCGACCTGCCATACCGAATTACGGGCCAGCACGGCGAGCCGCTCGCCGTCGACACAACCGCGCGTTTGCAGCAAGGCGGCCAGTTGGCCGATCAGGGTATCCAGATCGGCGTACGTCCATTCCTGGTTGAGTACCAGGTCGCGGGCGGCAAGCCGTTGCGGAGTGAGGCGGGCATGGAAGGAAATCGAGTCGGTCGGCATGGTCATGGCGTTGTCTTCCGATTGTGCTTGGGGGAGTGACGAACGTGAGTGCGACAGAGATGGCAGGAAGGTTGACGTGTGCACGCAACAACGCAGTACGCGTTCATCAACGCCGTGGCGACTGCGGCGTAGTAAAGGGCGATGACGTGGCGTGCGATGCATTGCGACTGCGCACACGTGGCGGCTGCGCAGTAGGGGTGACGTGCGTCTTTAACTAAGATAGATGGTCTTGGTTTCGAGAAACGCGTGCAGGCCTTCGATGCCGCCTTCGCGGCCGATTCCGGAGTGTTTGAAGCCGCCGAACGGCATTTCGATATCCACCCACATGCCGTTGATCGAATGACTGCCGCTGCGTACGCGCCGCGCAATGCGATATGCGTAGTCGACATCCTCGCCATACACGGTTCCGTGCAGGCCGTAGTCGCTGGCATTGGCCTTGGCGATCAGATCGGCCTCGTCGTGATAGTCGATGAAGATCACCACCGGGCCGAAGATTTCTTCGCGTGCGATGGTCATGTCGGGCGTGACGTTGGCGAACACCGTCGGCTCGATGAAGAATCCACGCGGTAGGTGCGTCGGACGGCTGCCGCCCATCACCAGCTGTGCGCCTTCGGCGCTGCCCTGGGCGATGTAGGACTGCACGCGTTCCAACTGCCGGCCGAGCGCCAGCGGGCCCATGCCGGTATCAGCGGCGAACGGGTCGCCGAGTTTGAGTGCGCCCACTGCCGCGCAGTACGCCTGCAGGATTTCGTCACGCCGCTGCGCCGGCACCAGCACGCGCGTCAGCGCGAAACATACCTGGCCGGTGATGGGCATGGAGTAGGGCACAAGGCTTGGCAGCACCTTGGCGAGGTCGGCGTCACCGAGCACGATGGCGGCCGATTTGCCGCCCAGCTCCAGGCCCGCCCGCGCCAGGCGTTCGGCGCAGGCCACGCCGATCAGCCGCCCGGCCTGGGTGGAGCCGGTGAAGCTGACTTTGTCGACAAGCGGGTGCCGGATCAGTTGTTCGCCGACCTCGCGGCCGGCAGGCAACAGGTTGAAGACGCCATCGGGCACGCCTGCGGCGCTGATGCATTCGGCCAGGATGTACGCATCGATCGGAGTTTCCGGCGAGGGCTTTGCCACCACCGTGCAGCCGGCGGCCAATGCAGCGGCGACCTTGTAACAGAGCAGCACCAGCGGCGCGTTCCAGGGTGTGATCGCCGCAACCACGCCAACCGGTTCCTGCACTACATGCACGCGGCCACCATTGGCGCCTGCGCGCGGCTCGACGAACGGCTGTGTGGTGATCAGCTCGCCGTAGTAGTCGAACAGGCCGGGTGCCTGCTGCGAGGCGCGCCGGCTGAAACCGATGGTGGCGCCCACCTGGCCGGTCCAGGCCTCGGCGAGCTCCGGCATGCGTGCGCGCAGATGGTCGGCAACGCGCTTGAGTATCACCACGCGCTCGGGCGGCGACAGCTGCGGCCAGGGGCCGGTGTCGAAGGCTGCACGCGCCGCGGCCACGGCGGCCTCGGTATCTGCGTGCGATGGTTCGGTGTAGCGCAGCAGACGCTCCTCGGTATGCGGGGCGATCACATCGACATGGCGATCGCCAGTGCTTGCGCGCCATTGTCCATCGATGAACAGGCCCAGCGGCCCACGCGCGGCAATCCCGCGCAGCGTTGCGGATAAGGCTTCCATACTCCCTTCTCGGTGCAGAAAACCACTGGCAGCGCCAGCGATGCGTGGCGTGCACGCATCGCTTCAGGCGCCATGGGACGTGCTCAGGCGCTGTGTTTGGTGAGGTCGTATTCGCCCAGGCCGGGCTTGTAGCTCTTCTCGTCGATGAACTGACGGATGCCTTCCTTGCGGGCATTGTTGTCGAACGAGTTGGCCGCTTCCTGCATGCGCACCAGATAATCTTCGGCTTCGTCGTAGGTCAGGGTGCCCACGCGACGCACGGCGTCCTTGGCATACTTCAACGCGACCGGGTTCTTGCGCAACAACAGCTCGGCCACTTCGCGGGTGCGTGTTTCCAGCCGTTCCAATGGCACGCTTTCGTTGACCAGGCGCCATTCGGCCGCCTTCTTGCCGTCGATCATTTCGCCGGTCAGCGTCATCCACATCGCATCGCGCATGGACAGCAGCTCGACCGCCACCTTGGTCACGCCGCCGCCCGGCAGGATGCCCCAGTTGATCTCCGACAGACCGAACTGCGCTTCATCGGCGGCAATGGCCAGGTCGCAAGCGAACAACGGGCCGAAGCCGCCACCGAAGCACCAGCCGTTGACCATGGCGATGGTGGGTTTTTGATACCAGCGCAGGCGACGGAACCAGCCGTAGGATTCGCGTTGCGAGCGGCGCACGCCGCGCAGGCCCTGTGCTTCGGTTTCGCGGAAGTATTCCTTGAGGTCCATGCCGGCCGACCAGGCAGTGCCCTCGCCGCCGAGCACCAGCACGCCGACGTTGTCGTCAAACTCCAGCTCGTCCAGCACATCCATCATGCGGCGGTTGAGCGCCGGGCTCATCGCGTTGCGCTTGTCCGGGCGTGCGAACTTCACCCAGGCAATGCGGTTTTCGATGCGAACCGATACCACGTCATGCTCGTTCAAGCGGCGTCTCCTTCAAGTCGGGGCTGCGGGATCAAAGGTCTTCGGCCAACGCGGTCTCTGCCGCGGTTGTCCGCTCAAGCGTGGCGCTGGCGTTCAACTTGCACAGCAGGCGGAGCAGGGTTTGCTGTTCGGCGGCCTGCAGGCCGGTGCAGGTGCGTGCGACGGCCCGCGCCAGACAGGCTTGCGCCACATGCAGCGTGCGTTGGCCATGGTCAGTGAGGTAAAGGCCCTTGCTGCGGCGGTCGCGGCCGGCCAGGCGTTCGATCAGGCCTTGCTCGGCCAGCGCATTGGCGATTTTCATGCCGGCGGCGCGGTTGACCAGCAGGCGGTTGCCGAGTTCGGTCTGGTCGCAGCCAGGTTGGTCGCGGATGTGGATCAACGCCGTGACGCGCGCCGGGGTGAGATGCAGCTCGGCCAATTCCTGGCGGGCGGCATGGCTGGACGCCAGGGTGGCCAGTTGCAATTGGTAGCCGAGGTCTGCGGCAAGTGTCAGGCGAGCGGTCATCGATCCGTCCAGATTGTATCCGTTAAATACAATCTAGCCGACCGAAGCGGGCGCTGCAAGCGGCGCGAGTGTCAAAAACTGAAGTGCGGTACGCGCCTGCGTAGTGCCGGCGCGCCTGCTTGCCGCTCAGGTGTGCGGGCTGATCACTGGGTCAGCCAGCCGGCCAACTGCTCGCGGGTCAGGTAACCGCTGTGGCGGGTATCGAGTGCATCGAACTCGTCGGCCAACGCGGGGTTGGCCTGGGCTTCGGCGCGGCTGATGCGGCCATCGCCGTCCACGTCCATGGCCTGGAAGTCGATGCGGTAGCTACCGACCACGCTGCTGGGCTGGATCGAACGCACGATCACGCTGGATTCGCCGCGCGGGCGCTCCAGCTGGGTCTGGTGGGTGACCTCGCCGCTGGACAGCGGCTGGGTGCGAATGACATTGGGCACCTCGATCAGCGGCAGGCTGCTGGCTGGCGTGGGTGCCTGTTGGGCGGACGCGATGCCGCAAACGAGCAGCAGTGCGGTGAGTGTGGCGATACGGCGGATGGTCATCAGATCCCCCTGATGTGGAACAGCCGCTAAGCATAGAGGGTGTGAGCACATTGCGGTGGCGCGCTCGCGGTGGAGGCAGCGCTCACCAGAGCCCGATCACCCGCCCGCCGCAGCGGATGCGGAGCTGTTGGCATCAACGCTGGATCCGGCAGGGCAGCGGCGCGTGTCCGCCGCCCTGCAGGCCACTCAGCCGGGGATGAAAGGGAACACGATCTTGAGCAAGCCCTTCAAGCCGCCTTCGGCGGTGCTGGCCACGGCCTTTGCACCCAGGCTGTTGAGTGCGCGACGCACGTCTTCCCAACGCAGCTGGGTGATGTCCTTCTTTAATAGATCCGACACCTCTTCGGCGGTGGGCGTGAGCTTTTGCAGTTCGCGCACGGCAAGCTGCGGGTCCTGCTGCAGATAGCCCCAGCGTTCGGCGATCTTCAGCAGGGTATCGAAGCGCACTGCCACCACTTCGCGATTGCGTTCGTACACTGGCAAGGCGCCGACATCGAGAATGGCTTGCTCGAACTGCTGGGCATCGTCGGGATGCTCGATCCGCACCGCCAGAAATCCTTCCTTGCGGCTGCGTTCGCTGACGTGCTTGGCACCGGAGCGCAAATTGTCTTCGGTGAGCACGTTGGCCACGATGCGCTGCATCGCCGCGTCGCCTTCTTCCGGCACCAACGCGCGCCAACGCGCATAGCCATCGCGACGCAAGGCCTTCACCTTGGCCGAGGTGACACGCAGCTGCAATGCGACGACGGCATTGGAGCTATTGCGCGAAATTGCGCCATCGCGTTCCAGCAGCACGAAAATCAGTAATTCCAGGTCGCGTTTGGTGAGTGACTGAAACCCTTGCAACAGGGTCAGTCGCAGGAATTCGCTGCCGAAGGCGGCCGCATCCTTGAGTTCGATCGGTTGCATGGGGAGTCCTCCACTGGTGACCTGCAGGATGCCAGGACGCTGTTGCGTGGACTGAGAACCGACGCGACGTGCGCAGCAGTTTCAGCGCCCGGTTTCGCGCCCCGGGCGGTCAGACCTGAACGTTTCAACTGCGCCGCGATCCTGCAGTGTGACGAACACCTGCTTACCATCGCTGCCGCCGAAGGCGACGTTGCTGGCCTTGCGGCCCTTGAGTGCGACGGTGCGCAGCAATTTGCCCGCCGGCGATACCACTGCGATCTGTCCGGCGTCGTAGCGGGCGATATACAGGTTGCCGTCGGCATCGCAGCGCATGCCGTCCATGCCGAAATCGGGGAACGCGATCAGCAGGCGTTTATTGCGCAGGCTGCCATCGTCGCGACGGTCGTACACCCACACCTTGCGTGACATGCTTTCGTTGACGTACAGGCGCTTGCCATCCGGGCTGACGTCCAGCCCGTTGGGCGTGGTCATGCCCGATTCCAACAGCCGCACCACGCCGTCGCGACTGATGTGCCACAAGCGGCCGCTGTTGTCCTTCCAGTTCGGGTCGCTGGCGTAGAAGCTGCCGTCGGGTGCCAGCGCGAGATCGTTGGGCCCATCGGCATTGGGCAGCGAGGCAAACGTACTCACCGCGCGCGTCTGCAGATTCACCTGCAGGATCTTGTGGCTTGTGTAATCGGCCACGTACATTGCGCCGTCACGGAAGCGAATGCCGTTGCCGGTGCTGCCGGCAGGCAAGGTGACAAACACCTCGGCAGTCGCGCTGCCGTCTGCTTGCGCTGCGATGCGTGCGATGGTGCCGTCCTTGCCCAGATTCACTGCGTACAGCGCACCGTCCGGGCCGGCTGCCGGGCCTTCGGCATTATGTGTGAACGTGCCATCGCCAATCAGGTCACGTGCAACAAATGGCGCATTGTCGGCGATAGCGAGCGAACTGGACAACAGGAGTGCCAGTGGCAGTAAACGATGGCGGGCAGCGGTGGTCATGCGCAATGCTCCAGGGGTGATCGTGGCAGTGTGCCAGAACGTGCAGCGCGACCATGGCGATGATCACGTGCGATCAAGTAAGGTGCGCGAGCAGGATTGGAGTGGAGCAGCGACGCGATGCCAGCGTGCGGCCAGGCAGGTGTGGCCGAGGCACGTGTCGCACGCGCATTGCAACGCCCGATGCGCCGACATGGCCTGCATGCTGCCGCTGGTCAAACGCTGGTCGCTAATCTTTACTACGAAGGAGGTTTGCATGTCTGTGGAATCCGTGACGCGTCGCCGCTTGCTCGCCGCCTTCGGCGGTGCGGGCATCCTGCTTGGCGCACCTGCATGGGCGCTGCCGAAAAAGAAGCCTGGAAAGCCGCTCAATGTCGCCCTGGCCGGGCTGGGAAGTTACGCCAGCGAGCAACTCGCACCCGGGCTGGCCTTGACCAAACACTGCAAGCTGGCCGGCATCGTCACCGGTACTCCGTCCAAGATTGCGCAGTGGCAATCCAAGTACGGCATCGCCGATCGCAACGTCTACAACTACGATAACTTCGATCGCATTGCCGACAACGACGACATCGACGTGGTTTACATCGTCACCCCCACCCACCTGCATGCACCATTGGCATTGCGTGCAGCGGCGGCCGGCAAGCACGTGTGGTGCGAAAAGCCGATGGCCATGCACGCGGGCGAATGCGAGGCGATGATTGCGGCCTGCAAGCGCAACAAGGTGGCGCTGACGATCGGCTATCGCATGCAGCACGAACCCAATACGCGGCGCCTGATCGCGATGGCCAGCGAGAAGCCGTTCGGCGCGATGCAGCGCGTGCGTGCCGAGGCCGGTTACAACGGCTATCGCGATACAACCAAGGCCGATCGCCCGTGGCGGTTGCGTTCGCAGTTCGGTGGCGGCGCGATGTACGACATGGGCGTGTATCCGCTCAATGCTGCGCGTTACACCGTAGGCGCTGAACCGCTCGCAGTCACCGCCAAGCGCTGGACCGACCGTCCCGAGTTGTTCGATGAAGTCGACGAACATATGGATTTCACGCTGGAATTTCCCAATTCCGTGCGTGCGGCATGCAAGACCAGCTTCGGCGCCAACATGAATGTGCTGCGCGCCGAATGCGAGCGCGGCTGGTACGAGTTGTCGCCGTTCCAGAGCTATCAAGGCGTGACCGGCAAGGCCAGCGACGGGCGCGTCTTCGACGCCAAGGTGCCGCATCAGCAGGCCTTGCAGATGGACGAAGATGCCTTGGCGATCATGAATGGCACACCGTTGCGCGCGCCGGGCGAAGAAGGCCTGCGGGATATCCGCATCGTCGATGCGATCTACCGCTCCGCGCGCGAAGGCAGCAAGCGCATCGTGCTGTAAGTCAGCTGGTTTCGGCGGCCGCTGCGCCGCCGAAACAGTGACGCAACAAGCCTTGGCCTAGGGGCGAAGCACTGAGCTGCAACCTGTCAACAGCCCTCGGGATCCATCAGCGACCCCAGCCGCCATCACTTCCGTTCCAGCGGCGGTGCACGACAGGCACAGGATGCACTGCGCAACGACTGGCGGAATCCATGACGAACGCATGCGGTAAAAAGCCGAATCGATCGCGTCCACGAATCCCGCGTCTAGAACTCCCGCGTCTGCTACAGCGTCTTACCGCGCGTCACCGACACAACGCTCACTGCGGAATGGCTGAAGGAATCAATGGCGGATAGGCGCAAACAACGCGGCGATCAACGGCCTCTAGGAATCCCCGCTCCGCACTCCCCAATCCCAACTCACTCCCGCATCGCCAGTACGGTGATCTCTTCGCGATCGTGATACAGCTGCTTGGCACGCACGGTCAGCGATTTTTCGGCCTGCTGTTCGAACAGATCCAGGCACAGGCGCGTTTCGTCCCAGCGTTTTTTCATCGGCAGCTTGAGGTTGAAGATGGTATGGCGGCACCAGCCTTCGCGCACCCAGGTGGCCATGCGCTCGGCCACCCGGCGCGGTTGCTCGACCATGTCGCAGACCATCCAGTCCAGCGGTTGCGCCGGCTTCCAATGGAAGCCGTCGGCACGCAGATGTTCGACCAGGCCGGTGTCCAGCACATGCTCGCGTAGCGGGCCGTTGTCGACGCTGGTGACATGCACATGTTGGCGGGTGAGCACCCAGGTCCAGCCTCCGGGAGCTGCGCCCAGATCGGCCGCGCGCATGCCAGGTTTGACCAGCCGTTCGCGTTCTTCCGGGGCCAGCAGGGTGAGCAGGGCCTCATCGAGTTTGAGCGCCGAGCGCGAGGGCGCTTCGGGCAGCAATTTCAACCGCGGAATGCCCAGCGGCCAGGGCGCGCTATCGTCGGCATCGGCCACTGCAATCAACGCGTGGTCGCCGTCGAGAAAACACACATGCAAGCGCGGCAGGCGCAGCTGTGGCTTGTCTGTAAGCAGACCGGCCTTGCGCAGTGCCGGGCGCAGCGCGTTGCCGAAGCTGCGCGCCAGGCCGGCCAACGGCTTGCCGGCGTCGGAGTCGGGGTGCTCGACCCACAGGTCGCCAAAGCGCGATTGTCCTTCCAGTACGGCCAGGATCGGGGTGATGCGGTCCTTGGGATCGATGCCCTTGAGCTCGGCCATTACCACCAGTTTCTGCCGGGCAAAGATCAGCTCGCGCCAATGCAGCTTTGCGGCCAATTGCGCGGGTTCATCGCACACGAACAGCACATAGCCATCGTTGCGCTGCGTACGCGCATAGCCGGCGATGCCGACGAACGCGGCGCGCGCGCTCAGTTCGGCAGCCAGCTCCGGCTCGAAGCCCTGGCGGCAATAACACAGCAGACCGCTCATCGCAGCACTCGCAAGCACAGGTCAATAATGATCACCGCCGCCCTCGCCGTAGCTGCGCAGCACCGCACAGGCCTGCTCGCGTTGCACATCGCGGACCACCTCGATACCGCGGCGGGTGAGTTCGCCGATCCAGTCGGTTGGCAGCGGACCCTCGTCGAATTCGGTCAGCGCCATCACGTCTTCGGCGCGGGCGCCGATCAACAGGCGATCGATACCGGCCCAGACCGTGGCGCCGTAGCACTGGCAACATGGCTGTGCAGAGGTGGCCAGCGTCACCGGCGACAGCACATCGTTCAAGCGAGGCGTCTGCAGGCGCTGCTGCGCGAGCATGTAGGCCATGTTTTCTGCATGCGCCAGCGAGGTATTTTGCGGCACCACACGGTTGACCGCAGCCGCAATGATGTGATGATCCGGGCCGAACACGACAGCACCGAATGGTCCGCCGCTGCGCGCTTCCACGTTCATCCGCGACAGTGCGATCGCCAGCGCCACCTTGTCGTCGTCGCCGGGATAGGCACGGCTGGCATCCACAAACTCATGGATCCAGGCGGGCAGGGTGAGGTGAACTTGCGCGTAGAGCATCAGGGGACGACCGGTAAAAGAGGGGAACCGAGGCGGCGCAGTGTATCGGCCTGGGGGCAGCGCGCAACATGCGGCTGCGGCCGGGTGCAAACGCCATCGTGGCCGGGTCTCGTTACGCGTGGTGCTTGCCCACGGATGGCGGCACGTAGCCGAGCTGCTGCGAACGTGGCGCCCACTGCTCGCGACGAGGCCAGACCTATTTCGCAGCGCATTGTCCGGAAACGCACTGGCAGGCGCTGATCTCCCGGAACCCGCACACGCTCATCATGCCGCTGGACTGGCATTGCGCCATCACGCCTTGCGGGTCGGTGGCGCTAGTGACGTTGACGCAGGCCGGGAACGCGCCGCAACAGTTGCCGACGTTCTTCACCGTGCAATCTGCATCGACCTTGCACGTGGTGGTGACGGTGATCGGCTTGGCACTGGTCGGCGGTGGGGTTGCCGCATCGGTCGGCGGCGCGGCGACGCAGCCCATCAGAACCAACAACGCCATCAGCAACAAACTGCTCAAACACCGGGACAAGACACGGGACATTGCGGCTGCTCCGATCACGACAGGTGGGTGGACATGGTAAGCGCTGGACGGCGTGCGTGTGGTCACCACGTCGCCAGTCGCGTCCACCGGACACTCGAGCGGGCTGCGCTCTGTATCGGCCTGGCAATTGCTTTTGGGCACGCTGGCCGTGTCAAGTGAGTAGGCGACATCTTCCCAGCATTCACCCTCTCGTGCTGCCGGTCGCCGTCACGCATGCAGCTTCCGGTTGCGATGCGTCCGCTGATCGCTGGATCAGGGCGACGCGGCAGCGCAATCAACGATGTCGGCGCAGCACAGCGCTGCAGCGTGTCGCGAGCGTCAGTTGCTGCATGCTCTCGTCACGGCCGGCGCTAGGAAGCTCCTCGTCGGGCGGATTCGGGATGAACATGCATAAGGCCTCGCCCGGGGTGACCGCTTGTGCGCCTTGCTGAGGCTGCGCGCAGCCAGCCAGGCCGATCGAAAGCGAAAACATGGCGCCGTACAGCGCCCGCGGGCCTGCTCGTGGGAGGCACATGACGGTGTTCCATTGGACAGAGCCTGCAATCTAGGCGCAGGCGCACACCGGCGGGCGGCGTCAATTCGCTTCCGCATGCAGTGCTGCGCACCACAGCACGCCGACTAGCAGGCAGGCGATCGCGGCCAGCTCCAATGGCGTGGGCAGCCGCATTTCCCAGGCAAAGCCGTACAGCAGCGCAAACACGGTTTCGAACACGATCATCTGCCCGACCAGGGTCAGCGGCAGGACGCGGCTGGCGCGGTTCCACAAGGCATTGCCGATCACCGATGCCAGAACGCCCAGCAGCAGCGAGACGCCCCAGAAACTGGCCCAGTCGATCGCTGCATGCGCGGCGCCGCCGATCAGCGCCGCCGGCGCCAGCAACGCGGCCAGTGCGCCGGTGACCACGCCGGTCAGCAGCGACCAGTCGCCACCGGAGAGGTCGGGGCGGCGACGTAGCCAGCGCGCATTGGCGATTGAATAGGCCGACCACGAGACCAGTGCACCGACCGCGCACAACAAGCCGGCAATACGGGTGAGGCGGTCGCTTGCCTGTTGCCCGGAGTCGTCCTGTACGGTGTCCAGCGCGACCAGCGCTACGCCGATGACGCACAACACGCACGGCGCAGCGAGCCGCCGTAATTGCACTGCGCCGGCCGCGCGCGTGCCGATGATGGTGACCACCACCGGCAGCAGCCCGATGATCAGCGCCGTGGCCGCGCTACCGGCCCATTGCACCGCGCTGCCGAGCAAGACGTAATAAATCAGATTGCCCATCAGGCTCAGACGGACTAGCGCCCACCATTCGGCGCGGCCCAGGCGCGCAGCCGTTTGTCGCGCGCGCGGTGCCAGCACCAGCGCGGCCACCGCGCCATACGACAGGTAACGCGCCACCGCCAATTGCAGTGGGGTAAACGCCGACAACAGCTGCGGTGCCAGAAACACCAGCCCCCACAACGCACCCGCACCGATGCCGCAGGCCACGCCCATTGTCAGGCGCTCACGCATCGTGTTTCTCCTTCCTGCCATGGACTGCAGCGTGCAGTGCAGTGCGGTATTGATCAAGCGCGCCGATCACACGCCTGCTCGCCGCCATGGGATGGTTGTGTGTCGCGATGAACCCGTCAACGCAGTGCGCCCATCAGCAGCATGCTCAATGCGACCTGGCGTTCCTGTAGGCGGTCGTTCGATTGCCCGCGTCATGCCGCATGCACGGGTGCATGTCGTGGCCAACGACGCCGCAGCGATCAGTAGTCGGATGGCCACAAGCCAGTTGTTCGAACAAGGTGGCGAACGATTCCAGCCGCCCATAAAAACAATCGGCGACGCCTGCCTTGTCGCAAGCGTCGCCGACCTGTTTGCCGCGATTACTTGGCCCAGGTATCGCGCAAGGTCACGCTGCGGTTGAACACCGGCGTGGCCGCACTATGGTCGCGGCGGTCGGCGACGAAATAGCCGGTACGCTCGAACTGGAACGCCTGCTCCGGCGTCGCCTGCGCGGCAGACGGCTCTACATACCCGCGCACGCTGCGCTTGGACTCGGGGTTGAGGTAGTCGCGGTAGGTTTTGCCTTCGGATTCGTCGTCGGGCTTTTCCACCGAGAACAGGCGGTCGTAGAGGCGGATTTCCGCTTCCACCGCATGCGCAGCGCTGACCCAATGGATGGTGCCTTTGACCTTGCGGTTGGCGCCCTCCATACCCGGGCGCGATTCCGGATCCAGCCAGCCGTGCAGCTCGACGATCTCGCCGTCGGCGTTCTTGATCACCTCATCCACGCGTGCAATGCCTGCGCCGCGCAGACGGATTTCGCCGCCCGGCACCAGTCGCTTCCAGCCCTTGGGCGGAACCTCGGCGAAGTCTTCGCGCTCGATCCACAGTTCGCGTGCGAACGGCACCTCGCGCGTGCCGAAGCTCTCATCCTTGGGGTGATTGGAAAACTGCAGTGTCTCGGTGTGGCCCTCAGGCAGGTTGGTCAGCACCAGCTTGAGCGGGTCGATCACCGCCATGCGGCGTGCTGCGGCGGCATCCAGATCCTCGCGCAGGCAACCTTCCAGCACCGAGAAATCGATCAGCGAATTCTGCTTGCTGATGCCCACGCGGTCCACGAACAGCCGCATCGCCGCCGGCGTGTAGCCACGGCGGCGCAGGCCCTGCAGCGTGTACATGCGCGGGTCGTCCCAGCCGTCCACCAGCTGTTCTTCCACCAGCGCGGTGAGCTTGCGCTTGCTCATTACCGTGTAGTTGATGTTGAGGCGCGAAAATTCGATCTGACGCGGCTTGGCGGCTTCGCGCGGCAGGCCCTTGTCCAGCAGCGGCTGCAGCAGTTCCGGATGACCGGCCAGGTCGACCTTGTCCACGCACCAGTCGTACAACGGGCGATGGTCTTCGAATTCCAGCGTGCACAACGAGTGGGTGATGCCTTCCACCGCATCGCCCAGCGAATGCGCGAAGTCGTACATCGGGTAAATTGGCCAGGCGTTGCCGGTGTTCTGGTGCTCCACATGCTTGATGCGGTACAGCGCCGGGTCGCGCAGGTTGATGTTGCCGCTGGCCATGTCGATCTTGGCGCGCAGCGTGCGAGCGCCATCCGGGAATTCGCCGGCGCGCATGCGGCCGAACAGGTCCAGGTTTTCTTCGACGCTGCGCTCGCGGTACGGCGAATTGCGACCCGGCTCGGTCAAGGTGCCGCGGTATTCGCGCACCTGCTCTGCGCTAAGGTCGCAGACGAAGGCGTGGCCGTCGCGGATCAGCTTCAGCGCGGCCAGGTAATACACCTCGAAATAGTCCGATGCGTGACGCAGCTGCGCCCACTCATAGCCCAGCCAGCGCACGTCGTCCTGGATGGCGGCCGCGAATTCGGGGTCTTCCTTGGCCGGGTTGGTGTCGTCCAGGCGCAGGTTGCACAGCCCGCCGAACTCCGCCGCCAGGCCGAAGTCCAGGCAGATCGCCTTGGCATGGCCGATGTGCAGGTAGCCGTTGGGCTCGGGCGGGAAGCGGGTGCGGATGACCGTGTGCTTGCCGCTGGCCAGGTCCTCGCGAACGATCTGGCGGATGAAGTCTTTCTTCTCCGCCGGGGCGGTGGCGTCGGTGGCTGGAATCTCGGACATGCGGGGCATCGGCAATAGGTAAACCGCAAGTTTAGGCGGTGGCACCGGTTAGGGGTAGGCGGCGGGAGGTGTTGCGCGCTCGGCTGGTGCTTTCTACTGCGGATCGAACGCCGGCTGGCCCTTTGGCCAGTGCCACCAGCGCTGCCATGGGCATCCTCGAGGCCGCTATTGGCCGCAACGTGTGACGGTCGGTGGCGCGGTCGCGGTCGCGGCCGCGCCGTCGCGTGAAGGAACGGTGGCAGCGTCAGATCGGCCACCGCTGGCGGTCGCCGGCCCCGACGCGTACGCTGCGCCGACCCTCTGCAGCGAGCAGCGCATGCCTTTGCCCCGCCTGGTGATCGGCGACAAAACCCTGTCTTCGTGGTCGTTGCGGCCGTGGTTGCTACTGCGGCATTTCCAGGTGCCGTTCGACGAAGTCTGCCTGCCTCTGGACACGCCCGAGTTCCAGTCGCGCATCGCCGGGTATTCGCCTACCCGCAAGGTGCCGGTGCTGTGGGACGGCACCCTGCATGTCTGGGATTCGCTGGCGATTTGCGAATACATCAACGAACGCTGGCTCGACGGCCGCGGCTGGCCGGCCGATCTGGCGGTGCGGGCCCAGGCGCGCGCGGCCGCGGCCGAAATGCATTCGGGCTTTGCTGCCTTGCGCTCGCAACTGCCGATGGATCTGGCCCGCCCGCCCGGTCCGGGGCAGTGGGATGCGGCGGCCGAGCGCGACATCACCCGCATCCAGGCGTTGTGGGCCAGCCTGCGCGCCGAGCACGGGCATGCCGGAAACTTCCTTTGCGGTGAGTTCGGCATCGTCGATGCGATGTACGCCCCGGTTGCATTGCGCTTTGCCAGCTATGGCGTCCCGCTGTTCGAGGCCGCCGGCGATTACCTGGCCGCCCTGGATGCGCTGCCGGCGCTGCGCGAATGGCGCAACGGCGCCGAGCGCGAACGTGCGGAGCGTGGCTGAGATGCAGATCGCCTATCGCGCCAGTCACATCATCGACGCGCATCTGGCCAAACACGCGCTGGAAGATGCCGGCATCACCGCCTTCGTGTTCGGTGAGTCGCTGCTGGGCGGCGCCGGCGAATTGCCGGCCTTCGGTGTGCTGCAGGTGTGCGTGGCCGACATCCATCTGGGCCAGGCGCAGGCGGTGCTGGCCGAGATCGGCCTGTGCGGGCAGGTCACCCGCGCGCTGTAGGGTTGAAGCACCCCAGCGCCAGTCGTAGGAGCGCACCCGGGCGCGATGAAGCCTTGCCGATAAACGTCACGTCGCGCCCAGGTGCGCTCCTACCACGCCCGGGCATCATTCCGGTTGACGCCATCCTGGCGGCGCCGCCTCTGGCGCGGCCAGTGCGCGCAAGCGTTTGAACAGCACCGTGGTTTCGGCCACGTTCCAGACCCGCAGCGCGACCTCGAAGGTGTCCAGCGGCTTGGTCAAAAAGTCCTTGGCGCCCAGGCCCAAGGCACGATGACGCGCGCTGCGGCTGGGGTCGGCGGTGAGCACGATGACCGGCAAAAAATGCTCCGGGTCGGACAACCGCGCCAGCTGTTCCAGCAGCGCATAGCCGTCCAGCTCGGGCATCTTCAGATCCAGCAGGATCAGGTCCGGCGCGAACGCCGATACCAATCCCATCACCCGCAGTGGATCGGTGGTGGCGATGACCTGCTGGAAGCCTTCGCGCTGCAGCAGGTCTTCGAGCAGCCGCACGTTGGCCGGCTCGTCGTCGACGATAAGGATGCGGGAGCCGAGGATTTCGTCGCGGGTCATGCCAGCAGCCTGTCGATCACGGTGAAGAATTCCGCCACATCGAGCGGTTTGGTCAGATACGCGCGCACGCCCTGATCGCCCACGCGCGCCAGGGTGGCGGTGGTGGCATCGGCGCTGATCACCACCACCGGCAGCTGCGCCGTGGTTGGCTGCGCCTGCAGCTCGCGCAACAGCTCCTCGCCGTTGCCGTCGCTCAGGTGCAGGTCCAGCAGGATCAGGTCAGGCAAACCGTGCTGCAGCAGCTCGCGCGCCTGCGCCAGGCTGGCTGCCTCCAGCAGTTGCCATTGCGGGCGGCGCTCGGTGAGCGTGCGGATCAGGGCCTGGTTGGACGGGTTGTCTTCGATGCTCAGCAAGCGGCACACGCCGCTGCCGCTGGTACTGGGCGGCAACAGCGTGCGCGCCGGTTCGCCGCGCTGCGGTTCGCCCTGCGGCAGCGAGATCCAGAAGCGCGCACCATCGCGGCTGCTGTCCACGCCGATCTGCCCGCCCATCGCCTCGATCAGCTTCTTGCTCAGCGCCAGCCCCAGGCCGGTGCCTTCCACCGCCGAGCGTTCGGCGCCCAGCCGCTCGAACGGCGTGAACAGACGCTGGATCTGCGGCGGCGTCAGCCCCTGGCCCTGATCGGCCACGGTGATGCGCACCTGCTCGCCGTCCGCCTGTGCGCTCACCTGCACATTGCCGCCGGGGCGATTGAACTTGACGGCATTGGACAACAGGTTGAGCAGCACCTGACGCAGACGCTGGGCGTCGGCGCGGACTGTCCACGCGCCTTCGATGGCTGGCGGCTGCAGGTGGATGCCATGCTTTTCGGCATCCGGTGCGATCAGGGCCAGCGCTTCGTGCACCGCCGCGTCCACCGGAACCGGCTCCGGGCTCAGATCCAGCTGGTCGGCCTCGATACGTGCGATATCCAGCAGTTCGGTGATCAATCCGAGCAGATGCCGACCGGCGCCGAGAATGTGCTGCAGATGACGGCGGTGCCCGGGTTCGGGCAGATCCATCTCCAGCACCTGCGCATAGCCCAGGATCGCATTGAGCGGGGTGCGTAGTTCGTGGCTGCTGCGGGAGAGGAATTCGGTCTTGGCGCGATTGGCGGTTTCGGCCTCGCTCCGCGCGAGCTGGGCTTCGGCCGCGCGTGCAGCCAGCAGTTCGCTGGCCTGCGCCAGGCGCTGCCCGACCTGGCCCAGTTCGTCGCCCGCGCGGGGCTGGGGGGCCAGCGGCAGGCCTTCGCCGAGCCGGTCGGCATTGGCGGCCAGCGTGCGCAGGCGCCCGGACAGCGCCGAAGCGAACCAGGCCACTGCAAAGACCGCGCCCAGGCCGCCGAGCATTGCCGCGCTCAGGGTGATGATCAGATTGCGCTGCCGCAAGCCTTGCGCTTTTGCAGTGCGCACCTGCAACTGTGCCGTTTCGTAATCGCGCAGTTCGCGCAGTTCCGCGCGCAGGATGTCGAGCTTGTATTTGCCGTCCCACAGCTGCCGGATCTCTTCCTCGCGGCTGAGGTCCGGCGCCAGCAGACGACGCCAGCCCTGCATCTTCTCGGCGAACAACGGTTTGATGCGCGCAAAGCGCTTCGCCTGCACCGGGTCGGTGATGCGTTGCGAAAGCCGATCGGCCACCGGCTGCAGGCGTGGTTCGGCATAGCGATATGGGGTCAGGAATTCATCGCGGCGCACCAGCCGGTACCCACGCACGCCGGCCGCGGTTTCCGCCAGCAGCGCGTGCGCTTCGTACAGGTCGCTCAGCACTTCCAGGGTTTGGCGCACATCGTTTTCGGCGGCGATGTTCTGCCGCTCCACGCTGTAGATCGCCATCAGCGCGACGGCCAGCAACAGTAGTGGCAGGGTGACCACCGCCAGGCTCTTGCGGGTGATCGGCCAATCATTCCAACGCACCGCCATTGCAGTCATAGCGCGAGTCCGGCTTGCACCGCGTACACCGCGGCCTGGGTGCGATCTTTTACCTCAAGTTTCTGCAGGATGCGTTCGACATGCACTTTCACCGTGCCGGGAGAAATCCCCAGTTCAGCTGCAAGCGTCGCGTTGGTGAGTCCGCGTGGCAGCAGCGACAGTACCTGTTTTTCGCGCTTGCTCAGCGCGCTTAGGCGGTCGTCCTGCATCGGTTTGCGCCGACGCGTGGCGATCGGCTTGGCCGGTTCGGCCACCATCGCCGGCAGCAAGAGTGCAAAGGCCTGCAGCGCCTGCACGTCGTCGTTGCCGGGCGCGGGGCGGTTGTCGTTCCAGGCCACGCAGAGCATGCCGTGGGTTGTGCCCAGTGCATGGATCGGCACCTTGGCTTCGCGCATATCGCTCGGGCGCGGCGGCATTAGCCAGGCCGCTTCGTGGCCATCGCCGGCCGCACTGGCACCGGGCGGCAACGCCCGCCCGCGGCTGGCAAGCACCTGCGCGCGCGGACCGCGCTGGGCGAGGACGGCGCCATGTTCCAGGCCCAGCAACAGCAGTACGCGGCCCAGCACCGCATCGCAAGCGTGCTCCGGTGTGTGCGCCTGACGCAGCGCCACGGCCGCCTCCCATAACGCCTGCCAGCGCGCGCTATCGGATGCCTCGCGTCGCAAGCTCAGGCGCCAATCTCCAGCATTGGTAGGGGTTTCCATAAGTTCCCTCTAGGCCGATCAGCATATTCGAGTATATGCCAGTCGGCAGAATTGTTGGGGCAGTGGGATTTCGATACTGAGCTCGCCCGATGAGGCACCCACAACAACCCAACGGAGATATCCCATGCGTCGCACCCTGTTCTCTCTGGCTTTGGCTCTGGCTGCCACCCCGGCGCTGGCCGCTGGCGTGATGCATTACACCGAAAAGGCCACCTTGCCGGCTGGCGGCGAAGAGCGCGAAGTCGCTGCGCTGTTCGACACCTGGAACGCCGCGCTGGCGACCGGCAACCCGCACAAGGTGGCC
Organism: Xanthomonas vesicatoria ATCC 35937; assembly: GCF_001908725.1. Classification (NCBI taxonomy): domain Bacteria; kingdom Pseudomonadati; phylum Pseudomonadota; class Gammaproteobacteria; order Lysobacterales; family Lysobacteraceae; genus Xanthomonas; species Xanthomonas vesicatoria. Next base: position 4,019,658 of record NZ_CP018725.1, read on the forward strand.
GATCTGTACGCGCCGGACGGCGTGCTGCTGCCGACCGTGTCCAACGAAGTGCGCGCCTCGCGCGAGCAGATCGAAAAGTACTTCGAGATGTTTCTGACCAAAAAGCCGAAGGGCGTGGTCAATTACCGCACCGTGCGCGTGCTCGATGACGACAGCGCGGTGGACGCCGGCGTGTACACCTTCACGCTGACCGACAAAAACGGCAAGAAAAGCAACGTGCAGGCGCGCTACACCTTCGTGTACGAAAAGCGCGACGGCAAGTGGCTGATCATCAACCACCACAGCTCGGCGATGCCCGAAGTGGACACGCGAGCGGCAGTCGCCAAGACCAAGTAAGTGCTGCATCGGCGACGCGCGCTGGCCGGGCAGGCTTGAAAGCTGCTGCGGCCGGCGCCATCCAGCAGGCAATCCTTACGATTGCGGAGTTGCACCATGCTGGGAATCGGCGCCTTCAAACAACGCATGCCACGTCCGGGCGAGGCACTGCCTGGCCGCGAGCAAGCGCTGCCGTTGCATAACACGCACCTGATCAACGGCCACCCGTTGCGCGGGGAATTCACCGGCCTGGCCCAGGTGCAATTCGGGCTTGGTTGCTTCTGGGGCGCGGAACGCAAGTTCTGGAACGTGCCAGGGGTGTACACCACCGCGGTGGGCTATGCCGGCGGCGAGACACCCAATGCAACCTACTCCGAAGTGTGTTCCGGACAGACCGGCCATACCGAAGCGGTGTTGGTGGTCTACGACGAAGCGTCGGTGTCGTTTACGCAGTTGCTGCGCACGTTCTGGGAAAGCCACGACCCCACTCAGGGCATGCAGCAAGGCAACGATGTCGGCACGCAATACCGCTCTGCCATCTATTGCACGACGCAGGCGCAGTACGACGCGGCACTCGCCAGCCGCGATGCCTATCAGCAGCAGCTGGATGCTGCAGGGTATGGCGCCATCACCACGGAGATCCGTTTCCCGGCGCCCACGTTCTACTACGCCGAAGACGATCACCAGCAATATCTCGCCAAGCACCCCAATGGCTATTGCGGGCTTGGCGGCACGGGAGTGAGCTGCCCGATCGGGCTGGATGCCTGACGGAAAGGCGGGCCGGATTGAAACGCTGCCAACCACGTGATCGTGGCAGCGCGCCGATGGCCAACAGTGGCCGGCAGCGTTATCACGATCAGGCAGCGCATGGGAGTGCATGCCAGGCAACTTGAATGGCTACGTCGGAGACGACGTGGCCATCTTTTTTTGTGCGGTGTTGGCGCGGTGTGTCCGTAAGGCGGATCGGCCCAGCGAAGTTGCGCAGCGAATCAGTGGTGGAGAGTGCATGCTGCGAACACTGCACAAAAAGGGGTTCATCGCCGTACCGAACCGGCTCAATGCGGTGGATCACTGCCGGTGAATCGCTGCGGCCAACGGCACGCAGGCCCAGTTAGGCAATCAGCACGGCGAGTCGATGCAGCGCATCAGCACGGCGTGCCTGGAGCCGTTGGATTACACAAATTCGCCGGCAAACATGCCGCGCAACTGTGCCAACGTGTCGGTGCGCTCTGGATGCAATAGCCGCATGCACGCCATCGCAAAACCCACCGGGCTGGTGCCAGGCGCGGTGATGACGCCATCGGCGCTGACGACCTTTTCATGGCGGTAGTGTGCTGCGCCTGCATAGGGCACCACGTGTTCCTGCAGAAACGCCAGCGCGTTGCTGGTATGTGCGCGGTCGTCGAGCAGGCCCGCATAGGCGAAGGCGAGGGTGGCGCCGCAGATCGCCGCGACCGGACGCTGCTGCTGCACGCGCTCGACCAGCAGGCCGCTCAGGCCTGGAATCTCGCCGGCTTGCCAGCGTTCGCTGCCTGGCAGAATCCATAGATCAGCCTCGAGTGGCGCCAGATCCGAGAGTGCGAATTCCGGCGTGATGCGCAGGCCGCCGATGGACTGCACCGGCTGCCCGTCGATGCTGGCAATGGCCACCTGGTCGCCGAACCACTCACGTGCCGCCGGCAGCACGACACCGATTTCCCAGTCGGCCACGCCGTCGACCATCACCACTGCAATGTTTGCCATTGTCCGCTACGTCAGTTGAGGTTTCCGGATTCTAGGCAGTGCGCGCGCGGCGATTGTAAGCAGGGTGTGGAGACGCACAGGGAATGGACGGCATTGCGGCCCGGTCCATCGGCTTCTTTTACCTACAGAATCCTGTGAGATACGCGGGGTAGGGGCGAATGACAACGAGGTGCGACACAGACGCAGTGTCGATCAGTTCCGTCGGGTTAGCTGCATTCCCCCAAGCGATGGCGTGGGCCAGCGCTAGACACGGGCGTGAACCAACGGCAGTAACGCGCTGGCGTTGCGTCGGATACGCGGATCATCGTGTCCCCCGCAGGCTTGAACACCCCGCTGCGATCTCCGCGGCAGCCCCGAAAACGACAACGCCCGCAGCATCGGCTGCGGGCGTCGCTGGTCGCATCTGGTCGCTAAGACGATCAGCCGGCGAGCTTGTCGGCGATGGTCTTGCGCAGGGCCTGCAGATCCTTGGCGAAGGTGTCGATGCCGCCGGCCAGCTTTTCGGTGGCCATCGGGTCGGCGGCCAGGTCGGTGGCGAAGCTGTCGCTGTTGATCGGGGTGATCTGTGCGTTGTCCGCTTTGGCCGGCGAGAGCTTACGCGGCAACTCGCCGTGTTCGGTGTCGAGCTTTTCGAGCAGATCCGGCGAGATGGTCAGGCGGTCGCAGCCGGCCAGCGCTTCGATCTGCGCAGTGGAGCGGAACGAGGCGCCCATCACCACGGTGGACGAGCCGCGCCGCTTGAACTCGTCGTAGACGGTGCGCACGAACACCACGCCCGGGTCTTCGTCGATGCTGGCCGGCGTCTGGCCCTGGGCAACGTAGTAATCCAGGATACGGCCCACGAACGGGGAGATCAGGAAGACGCCGGCTTCTGCGCAGGCGAGCGCCTGCGAGCGGTTGAAGATCAGCGTCAGGTTGCAGTCGATGCCTTCGCGCTGCAGCTGACGGGCGGCTTCGATGCCTTCCCAGGTCGCCGCGATCTTGATCAGGATCTTGTCCTTGGACACGCCACGCTCGGCGTACATCGCAATGAATTTGCGTGCCTTGGCGATGGTGGCCTGGGTGTCGTGGGCCAGGTCGGCGTCCACTTCGGTGGACACGCGGCCCGGGACCAGTTCGGCCAGCTTGACGCCCACGCCGATGGTCAGGCGGTCGGCGACTTCATGGACGGTGGCGGTGCGATCGTCGCCGCCGTGCTCGCGGCCCCAGGTCAGTTCGCGTTCGATCAGGTCGTCATAGACCGGCAGGTCCAGCGCCTTCTTGACCAGGGTGGGGTTGGTGGTGCAATCGACCGGCTTCAGTCGCTTGATGGCGTCGTAATCGCCGGTGTCGGCGACCACCACGGACAGGTCGCGCAGTTGGGCAAGCTTGGAGGGGGATGCAGTCATGCGGGTTCTCTCGAATCGTGGAACGGGTCGGGGATGACGCAGCGCGCTACGTTAGCGCGCCACGCGCTGGAAGTCGCCAGTGGCAGCGGGTTGATCTTGCACGGCCGTCACGCGCAGGCGCAGGTCGCGCCCGTCAGGCGTGCGCCAGTCGATGCTCTGACCGACCGACAGGCCAAGCAGCGCACTGCCGACCGGCGCAAGCACCGAGATGCGGCCGTGCTGCACATCGGCCTCGTGCGGGTACACGAGGGTGAGCGTATGCCGTTCGCCATGCAGTTGGTCTTCGCATTCGATGCGCGAGTGCATGGTGACGACATCGCCGGGAATCTGGTCGGGCGGCAGCAGGCGTGCGCGGCCCAGTTCATCGCTCAGCGCGGTGGCGGCGGGATGTTTGTTGAACGCGGGGGAATCTAGCAAGGCTTCAAGCCGTGCGAGGTCGTGGCTGGAGACAAGAATGGATGGCGGCAAGCCGCTGTGATGTTGCGAAGTCATGGCACTCTCCTGACGAATACGGCCCACCAACACGGCAAGCGGCATCGACAAGATGAGGGCGCCGTTGCCCGATCCCAATACATGCCGCGCCCGCGGAAAGTGCGTTGACGTGTCCCAAGCCGGCGCGCCTTTTTCAGGGGCTGGCGTGAACAAAGCGACCAAGCGAGCGCTGCGAGAAAATTCCAAGGGCACAGATGGCAGATCGCGCGCCGCGCAGGTAAGCCACCAGACGGCGGGCGGCACGGTTGAATCTGCCACTGAGCAAAACGAAAGCTTAAAAAACAAAAGGCGTCGCTTCCGCGCCGCCGATGTTTGCTGTCCTACGGACGTCGCAAAAAGCGATCACATCCATGAAACGCTTTTGCGAATCCCGAATCCCGAATCCCGAATCCCGAATCCCGAATCCCGAATCCCGAATCCCGAATCCCTAAGCCGCAACCGCTTTAGGGCCTGCTACAGGCTGCTCCAGCGTAAACAAGCTGTCCGGCAATTCCTTGAACAACTGCGACAGCTGCTCCAGGAAAGCGGTCATGGCCGAGCTGCGACGCCATGCCATGGCAATACGGCGGCTGGGTTGCTTGTCTTCGCGGAAGCGGATCAGACGGATATTCTCCGAGCGCGCCACCGGCGGTTTGACTGCCAGCAACGGCAGCAGGGTCACGCCGACATTGGCGGCCACCATCTGACGCAGTGTTTCCAGGCTGGTGGCCTGGAATTCAGACTTTTCCAATGCGCCGGCCAAATGGCAGACATCCAGCGCCTGTTCGCGCAGACAGTGGCCGTCTTCCAGCAGCAACAGGCGCTGCTCGGACAGATCGTCCAGGGTCATGCTGTCATGGCGCGACAGCGGGTGGCCTTCCGGCACGGCCAGTACGAAGGGTTCTTCGAACAGGAATTCGGCATGCAGCTGGTCGTCCTGCAACGGCAGCGCCAGCAAGGCAGCGTCCAGCCGCCCTTCGCGCAGCTGATGCATCAGTTGATCGCTTTTCTCTTCGATCAACAGCAGTTCCAGGCGCGGAAACCGCTCGCGGATGCGCGGCACCACATGCGGCAACAGGTACGGTGCCAGGGTGGGAAAGATGCCCAGCCGCACGGTGCCCGCTTCCGGGTCCTGGCTGCGCCGTGCGGCTTCCTTCATCTGTTCGACCTCGGCCACGATGCTGCGCGCACGCACGGCAGCTTCCCGGCCGGCCGGGGTCAGCATGACCTTGCGCGGCGCGCGTTCCACCAGCGACACGCCGAGCTCGTCTTCGAGTTTCTTGATCTGGGTGGACAGCGTCGGCTGGCTGACGAAACATGCCGTCGCAGCACGACCGAAGTGCTTGTGGTCGGCCAGGGCTACCAGATATTTCAGGTCACGCAGATTCATGTGCAGCAGCCCTCATGGCGTTGACGATGGACGACGGACGCGTACAGCCAGCTTAGCGCCCGGCCGGGCCGGGCGTTGGCGGTCGCTGCGCTTATGCGGCCTGCGCGACGTTCTCGGGGCTGACCGGGGCGCTGGAGCGGATCAGGTAATCAAATGCGCTCAGGGCGGCCTTGGAACCTTCGCCCATCGCGATCACGATCTGCTTGTACGGCACCGTGGTGGCGTCGCCGGCGGCGAACACGCCCGGCACGCTGGTCTGGCCACGGTCATCGACGATGATCTCGCCGCGCGGAGACAGCTCCACCGTGCCACGCAGGAACTCGGTGTTGGGCAGCAGGCCGATCTGCACGAACACGCCTTCCAGTTCCACATGCTGGCTGTCGCCGCCGGTGCGGTCGGTGTAGACCAGTCCGGTGACCTTCTGCCCGTCGCCCAGCACTTCGGTGGTCTGCGCACTGGTGATGATGCGCACGTTGTGCAGGCTGCGCAGCTTGCGTTGCAGCACCTCGTCGGCGCGCAGCTTGTCGTCGAATTCCATCAGCGTGACATGCGCCACGATGCCGGCCAGATCGATCGCCGCTTCCACACCGGAGTTGCCGCCGCCGATCACCGCCACGCGCTTGCCCTTGAACAGCGGGCCGTCGCAATGCGGGCAATAGGCCACGCCCTTGTTCTTGTACTGGTCCTCGCCCGGCACGTTCATCTGCCTCCAGCGCGCACCGGTGGACAGGATCACGGTCTTGCTCTTGAGCGAGGCGCCATTGGCCAGCTTGATTTCGATCAGGCCATCGGCACCGGCCGGCACCAATTGCTCGGCACGCTGCAGGTTCATGATGTCCACGTCGTACTGGCGCACGTGCTGCTCCAGCGCGGCGGCCATCTTCGGGCCTTCGGTTTCCGGCACGGAGATGAAGTTTTCGATCGACATGGTGTCCAGCACCTGCCCGCCGAAGCGTTCGGCGGCCACGCCGGTGCGGATGCCCTTGCGTGCGGCATACACTGCCGCTGCCGAGCCGGCCGGGCCACCGCCCACCACCAGCACGTCGAAGGCATCCTTGGCGGCGATTTTTGCGGCATCGCGCTTGGCGGCATTGGTATCGAGCTTGGCGACGATCTGCTCCAGCGTCATGCGGCCCTGGTCGAACAGTTCGCCGTTCAAGTACACCGTCGGCACCGACATGATCTGGCGGGTTTCGACCTCATCCTGGAACAGCGCGCCATCGATGGCGACATGCTTGATGCGGGGATTGAGCACGGCGGCCAGGTTCAGCGCCTGCACCACGTCCGGGCAGTTCTGGCACGACAGCGAGAAATAGGTTTCGAACTGGTAATCGCCGTCCAGGTGCTGCACCTGCTCGATCAGCTCGGCAGTGGCCTTGGACGGGTGGCCGCCCACCTGCAGCAGCGCCAGCACCAGCGAGGTGAACTCGTGGCCCATCGGCAGGCCGGCAAAGCGCAGCGAGATGTCCTGGCCCGGCGTGGTCAGCGCGAACGACGGCTTGCGCTGGTTGTCGTCGCGGTGGACGTCCAGGCTGATCTTGTCCGAGAGCAGCACCAGGTCTTCCAGCAGGTCGAGCATCTCGCGCGCAGCCGGGCTGTCGTCGATGGACGCATTGATCTGGATCGGCCGCGTGACCCGTTCCAGGTAGGCGGTCAGCTGGGTCTTGAGGTTGGCATCCAACATGGAGAACTCCTGGGAATGGGCAAGGGGAGGGCGTGGCGCCGCTGCGCATGCGCAGGTCGCCTGGGGAGGAAGGGATGAACCGCAGCCGGCGCGAGGTGAGGATGCGTGCTGGCGATGCCTGGCGGGCAGCCCGGCACCGGCTCCGGTTCACCCCCGGCCCGATGGACCGGGCCAGGGATGCGCGGCGGCTTAGATCTTGCCGACCAGATCCAGCGACGGAGCCAGGGTCTTGGCGCCTTCCTTCCACTTGGCCGGGCAGACCTGGCCAGGATTGTTGGCCACGAACTGGGCTGCGGTCAGCTTGCGCAGCGTCTCGGTGACGTCGCGGGCGATCGAGTTGTCGTGGATTTCCAGGGTCTTGATCACGCCTTCCGGATTGATGATGAAGGTGCCGCGCAGGGCCAGGCCTTCTTCTTCAATATGCACGCCGAACGCGCGGGTCAGCTTGTGGGTCGGATCGCCGATCAGCGGGAACTGCGCCTTGCCCACGGCCGGCGAGGTTTCGTGCCACACCTTGTGCGAGAAGTGCGTGTCGGTGGTGACGATGTAGACCTCGGCGCCTGCCTTCTGGAACGCGGCATAGTTGTCGGCGGCGTCTTCCACTTCGGTCGGGCAGTTGAAGGTGAATGCGGCCGGCATGAAGATCAGCACCGACCACTTGCCCTTCAGGCTGGCCTCGGTGACTTCGATGAAGTTGCCATTGTGGTACGCATTCGCCTTGAACGGCTGGACCTGGGTGTTGATGAGAGACATTGAGTTTCCTCGTGCGATGAAAGGGGGCGGGGGATGGAACAGTCGCCATCGTAGGCAGGATCGATAGATTTCTCAAATCGATTGATAGAATTGCATAGATAGTTTTTGACTATCGATTCCGCAGACGGCCTCTGGCGCTGCGGATGGGCCGTTCCATCTCCGATAATGGTCAGCCGATGTTTCGCATGAGTGAACGATCCGTATGAACGACGATCCTGCAGGCATCCCTGCCGAACAGTTGTTGCGGCAGGCCACACTGCGGATCGACCGTGCTGATGCCGAGCCACTGTTGCTGCATGCGTTGGGCCGTGACCGCGCCTGGTTGTTTGCGCACGGCCGCGACCCGGTGCCGCCCGCCCTGGCGCAGGCCTTCGACACATTGGTGCAGCGGCGGCAGGCTGGCGAGCCGGTGGCCTACCTGACCGGTTCGCGTGGGTTCTGGACCCTGGATCTGGCAGTCTCCACCGCCACGCTGATTCCACGTGCCGATACCGAGGCGTTGGTCGAACTGGCGCTCGAGCGGCTGGACCATGCGCCCGGCCGGCGCGTGGCCGATCTGGGCGCCGGCAGCGGTGCGATCGCACTGGCGATCGCCAGCGAGCGGCCGCAGGCGCAGGTGATCGCCACCGACGCCAGCGCAGCCGCGCTCGCCATCGCCCAGCGCAATGCCGACAGTCATGGCCTATCGAACGTGCACTGCCGCCACGGCAGCTGGTTCGCGCCGCTGGCAGGCGAGCGCTTCGACCTGATCGCCAGCAACCCGCCGTATATCGCTGCCGGCGACCCGCATCTTGCGCAGGGCGACCTGCGCTACGAGCCGGCCAGCGCGCTGGCCTCCGGCAGCGACGGGCTGGATGACATCCGTTCGATCGTGGCCGATGCGCCCGCGCATCTGCGCGCAGGCGGCTGGTTGCTGCTCGAGCATGGCTGGGATCAGGGAGCGGCGGTGGCCGAACTGCTGCGCAGGTGCGGGTTTGCGCAGGTGGCCACGCACCAGGATCTGGAACAGCGCGAGCGGGTGACATTGGGACGCTGGGAGGATGGCGCTACGCGGTGATGCTGGCCGGTGACGCAACGTCGGGGGTCACGGCGCCATCGCGCCGACACGCGTCGCCACTCCGCACCGCAAGAGGGCGCAGGCGTTGGTCCCATCGTCGATCGATACAATGCCGGTTTTCGCCCAGGACCGACGCATGCGCACCCTCTATTCCGAGATCACGCCCTACGAGCAGGGCAGCCTGAAGGTCGACGACCGCCACACGCTGTACTTCGAACAGTGCGGCAACCCGCAGGGCAAGCCGGTGGTGATGCTGCACGGCGGCCCAGGCGGCGGCTGTAACGCCAAGATGCGGCGTTTCCACGATCCGGCCAAGTACCGCATCGTGTTGTTCGACCAGCGCGGCTCCGGCCGGTCCACCCCGCATGCCGATCTCACCGATAACACCACCTGGGACCTGGTGGCCGACATCGAACGCCTGCGCACCCATCTGGGGATCGACCGCTGGCAGGTATTCGGCGGCAGCTGGGGCTCGACGCTGGCGCTGGCCTACGCGCAAACCCATCCGCAGCAGGTCACCGAGCTGGTGCTGCGCGGCATCTTCCTGCTGCGCCGTTTCGAGTTGGACTGGTTCTATCAGGAAGGCGCCAGCCGGCTGTTCCCGGATGCGTGGGAGCACTACATCAACGCGATTCCGGCCGACGAGCGCGGCGACCTGATCGCTGCCTTCCATCGCCGCCTGACCAGCGACGACGAGGCCACGCGGCTGGCCGCCGCCAAGGCCTGGAGCGTGTGGGAAGGCGCCACCAGCTTCCTGCATGTGGACGAAGACTTCGTCACCGGGCATGAGGACGCGCACTTCGCGTTGGCCTTCGCCCGCATCGAGAACCACTACTTCGTCAACCAGGGCTTCTTCGAGGTGGAAGGCCAGCTGTTGCGCGATGCGCACCGCATTGCCGATATCCCCGGGGTGATCGTGCACGGCCGTTACGATGTGGTCTGCCCGTTGCAAAGCGCCTGGGATCTGCACAAGGCGTGGCCAAAGGCGCAGCTGCAGATCAGCCCGGCGTCGGGGCATTCGGCGTTCGAGCCGGAAAATGTCGATGCGCTGGTGCGCGCGACCGACGGGTTTGCCTGAGCGATCACATCAGGCGCCTACGGGTCATGCCCTCGCATGACCCGTAGGCGCGCGCGATGGGGCGTTAGCGATACGCCGCATCGCGCGCAAACGTGCTTCGACAGTGATTGCCGTTTCAGCGCGGCAGCAGTGCCTCGGCCAGCGGCGGCAGGATGCGCGCCAATCGGTCTGCCCATGCCTGTTGCCCGGCGGCGTCGCTGATCAGGTCCTGGCGGATTTCCAGTTCCACATGCAGCAGGCCGCGGCCTTCGCCATACACCGGGATGGCGTAATCGGTGGCGTCGCTCACCGCATACGGCTGGTTGTCGCCCACCACCAACGTCGGCTCCGCACGCAAGGCATCCAGTAAGCGATGCGCCAGCCGGGTGTCGCGGTGGTACAGCACGCCGGCATGCCAGGGACGCGCCTGGCCAGCCATCACCGGGGTAAAGCTGTGCATGGACACCAGCAGCGTCGGTTGGGCGCGCTGCGCGCGTGCATCCAGTTCGGCCGCAATGCGTGCGTGGTACGGCGCGAAGATCGCATCGATACGCTGTTGGCGATCGGCGGGGCTCAACGCCAGGTTGCCGGGAATGGAGGTGCCGTCGCTGATCTCCGGCATCCGGCTGGCCGCGCCCTCGGGCCGGTTGCAGTCGATCACCAGCCGCGAATAGGTCTGGGCGATAGCGAAGGCATCCAGCGCGTCGGCCAGCAAGCGCGTGACCTGCGCAATGCCGATATCCCAGCCGATATGGCGGTCCAGCTCATGCTGCGGCAGGCCCAGATTGGCCAGCCGTGCAGGCACGCGCCGGCCGGCGTGATCGGCGATCAACAACCACGGCGATGCCGCCTGCGCGTTGCGTACGGTGAACGCAGGCGGATCCTCTGTGCCAAGCAATGGAACGGCAGCGGCATCAACCACGCGGCGTGCCATCCAGTGCGTGATCGACCAGGTACAACCCGGCCCACAACTTGGGATCCATCTGATAGCCCTCGGCCATCTTCTGCACCAGCCAGGCGCCGACCTGCGCGCGCGGGATTTCGTGCACGGTGATGTCCTCGCTGGCATCGCCGCCGCCTGCGCCGACCTTGCGCAGCCCGGTGGCGCGCACGAAGGCGATCTTTTCGCTGCTGGCACCGGCCGAGGTGGGGCCGATCATCAGCACTTCGGCATGCTCGGCAGTCCAGCCGGTTTCTTCTTCCAGTTCGCGGATCGCCGACAGTTCGATCGATTCATCGGCGTGTACATCGCCGACCAGTCCGGCCGGCATTTCGATGGTGCGCGCCTGCAGCGGCACGCGGAACTGTTCGACGAACAGCATCGCATCGTCCGGCGTCACCGCCACGATGATCGCGGCCAGGCCGCCGGCGTGCACGCGTTCGGAATACTCCCAGGTGCCGCGCACGACCATGCGCTGGTACTTGCCTTCGTAGACCACGGTGGGCGGGGTGTCGTGTCGGTTCATGGGGACGTGCCTTGAGACAGGGAAGCGGGAGGTGGGGGCAGCGCGGCGCCGTCGCACACGGCCAGCAGGCGTCGGCGCGTGAGCGGCCCGAAGCGCAGGCTGTCGCACAGGCCGATCAGCATGTCCGCATCGGCCTGCGCGCGCGTGAAACCGGCATCGGTCAAGCCAAGCGGTGCGTCGAGTGCAATCGTGGTGAGCTGGCGCCACAGCAGCGCGTGGTCGCGTTGTTCGCGTAGCCGCACGGCCATTTGCGCGGCGCCGCGCAAGCGCAGGAACGGGATCTCGTCGATACGCTCCAGCAGCGCATCCAGGCTGCCGAAATGCGCCAGCAGCACGGCCGCGGATTTGGCGCCGATGCCGGTGACGCCGGGAATGTTGTCGATCGCATCGCCGCACAGCGCCAGGTAGTCGGCAATCTGATGGGCGTGCACGCCATGGCGCGCCTTGACCCCATCCATGCCCCAACGCAGGTTGCGCGCGTAATCCCACTGTTCGTCGTGGTCGAACAACAACTGCGACAGATCCTTGTCGGCCGACACGATCACCCCGCGCATGCCGTGCGCACGCATGCTGTGCAAGGCGCTGCCGATCAGGTCGTCGGCCTCGTACTCGCGGTGGGCCAGCACGCTCAGGCCCAGTGCCGCGCACAGCGCCTTGCAATGCGCAAACTGGCGCCGCAATGCATCCGGTGCCGGCTCGCGGTTGCCCTTGTAGGCAGGGTAGATTGCATGCCGAAAACAGCTGTCCAGCGCTTCGTCGAAGGCGATGGTGATGTGCTGCGGGCGCTCGCGTTCCAGCAGGTCCAGCAGAAACCGCGCAAAGCCGTGCACCGCGTTGGTCGGCCAGCCTTGCGCGTCCTGAAACTCGTCCGGGATCGAATGCCAGGCACGGAACACGTACAGGCTGGCGTCGATCAGATACAGCGGCTCCGGGCGCGGACCGCCCGGCAGCGCCGCGGCAATGGCACCCGGCAGCGTGCTCACGGGGTCCAGTCGCGCAGCAAGGCGCGCGGGTCCGGACGCTCGCGCTCGGGCACCTGCAGGCGCGGCGTACCGATATGGATGAAGCCGGCGATGCGCTCGTTTTCGCCCAGGCCCAGATAGCCGGTGACGGCTGGGTCGTAGGCCATCCAGGCGGTCAGCCACTGCGCGCCGAAGCCATGCGCCTGCGCGGCCTGCAGCAACGCAAAACACACGCAGCCGGCGGTGAGCAGCTGTTCCTGCTCGGGCACCTTGTGCTCGGGACGTAGCGAGGCGATCACCACGATCACGACCGGCGCGTCGCCGAAGCGTCCACGTTCCTTGGCAATGGCCGCCGGCGATGCTAACGGGTCGGCGGCCTGGGTGCGTTCGGCGAGGAAATCGCCCAATGCCTGGCGTGCATCGCCGCTAATACGCAGAAAGCGGAACGGCACTAGCTTGCCGTGATCGGGCACGCGCACCGCCGACGTCAGCATGCGCAGCACGGTGTCTTCATCCGGCCCGGGCTCCCCCAGTTGTTTGGAGGGGACCGAACGACGCGCGTCCAATGCCTGTAGCGAATACGGTGCGTGCATAATTTGCGGTTCTAAGCAAAGAATGCGCCAATTATAGACGGGCCCTTCCCAACGCCGGCCGCATGATGGCTGGCTAAGTGTTGCCTGCAGTCATGGCAGCGCTCCTTCCCGCCCGCTCTTTCAGCGTTGTCCGATGACCCAGTTCGTTTTTACCGACCCGCTGCCCAGCCGCAACCCGCAACTGCTCGATCAGGTGCGCGACATCGTACTGGTGCCGCTGGCCGATGCATTCATCGATGTGCAGGACGCGCTGGCCGAGGCACTGTTCCGGCTGGCGGCCGATGCGGGCGCGGCGCAGAACGATTTCATGGAAGCCATCCAGGCCCTGCGACAGCAGCGCGAGCCGATCACCGCGCGCTTTCGCGGGCATCTGGCCAAGGCCTGGCAAGGCCTGGAGTCCGCGCGCCCCTTGTCGGCCGAGCGCACCTTGGCGCGCGGTGCGGCCGGGCTGACCCTGCTGCCCGAACAGGATCTGGAAGTCCGGCTGGCGGTGCGCAATCTGGCCGGCGCCCTGCAGCATCAATGGCGGCCGGAGCTGATGCGGCTCAATCGCTATCTGGGCTTCATCGCTGGCGGGTGGCGCATCGATGGCGACAGCAACCCGTTCGGGCCTGATCATCTGGGCGTGGCGCTGTACGAGGCCTTCCAGGGCGTGACGCTGGCGGCGAAGGTGCATCTGGCGGTGATCAAGGTCTGCGAGCAGCAGCTGATGCCGCGCGTGGGCCAGCGCTACGCGGAGCTGGAGCATTCCCTGGCGCAGGTGGCCCGTCTGCGCGAGTTACCGCAGGCGCGCCTGCGCCGCGGCGGCATTCCGCGCCAGGGCCAGGCCGGCGGCCAAGACAGCGCCGACACGCCGGACTGGATCGCACGCTTCTTTGCCGACTGGTCTGGCGGGCAGGGGGCGCTGGTGGGCGTGGAGGTGATCGACGTGCATCTGCGTAGCGGCCGCGAAGTGCTGCCGGCCGCGTTGCACCAGCGCCTGCAGCAGGCACGCCACCTGCGCGAGACAGAGGTCGGCCTGCAGGAGTCGGCCGCACAGCGGCGGCTGTCGCCACGCGAGGTCGTGTCGGCGTTGTCGCTGCTGCAGACCATGCCCGGTGCCGGGTTCGACAGCATCGACGACGGGCAGCGCGGCTTGCCGCACGCATTGCGGCAGCACCTCATGCGCGCGGCTGCCTCGCTTGGCGTCGACCCGGCCACCACCTGCCTGGACCCCTGCGATGCCGATGCGCTGGATCTGATCGCGCTGCTGTTCGACGCGATCCTGGTGCAGAGCCAGCTTTCCGCTGCACAGCGTCGTCTGCTCGGGCAATTGCTGGTGCCGATCGCCAAGCTGGCGATGCTCGACGGCCATCTGTTCGTACGCGACGGCCATCCGGCGCGGCGTTTGCTCAATCTGCTGTTGGATGCCTGTGACGGCAATGGCGGCGAGACCTCCGCTGAACAGGCCTTGCTGGCGCAGGTGGAGGCGGCCGTTACGACTGTCGTGCGGGATTTCGACGAGCATCCAGCGGTCTTTCTGGCGCTGGAAGCCGAGTTCGGCGCCAGTTACGAGCAATACCGGCGGCGCGTGGACATTGCCGAGCGCCGCGCCAATGAGTTGCAACGGGCTGAAGAGCGCCGGGAACGCGCACGCGGCATCGCCGCCAGGCACTGGCCGAGCGTCTGGCACGCGGACCGCTGCCGCCGGTGGTGGAGCACTTTCTCAGCCGCGTCTGGCATCCGAGCGTGCAGCAGGCCGCGCTACGCACCGATGGCGCCGGCCCGGACCTGGAGGCTGCCATGGCAGTGGGCGATGCCGTGCTGGCGCAATTGACGCCTGCACGCAGCGACACGGGCCTGGACACGCAGCGCGCGGCGCTGCTGCAGGCCTTTGCATTGGCCGGCCTTGGGGCGCGCGAGGCCGAGCAGGCCGTGCAGGAATTGCTGCGCGCGCTGGCGCCCACGCCGGCTGCCGCCGATGCGGAACCGCTTGCGCCCACCCTGACCGCGTTGAGCCTGGCGCCCAGCCCGGCCGACCCGGTGGCAGAGCCGCTGACACCGATGCTCGATGCCGGTGCGCAGGTCGAATTCGATCGCATCACCGCCGACTTCTTTCGCGCCCTGGCAATCGGGACCAGCCTGGATTTCGTCGACCGCGAAGGCCGCGTCCAGGCGGGCAAGCTGTCGTGGATCAGCCCGATTTCCGGGCGGCTGATGTTCGTCAATCGGCGCGGCGGGCGGCTGTGCGTGTCTTCGCCCGAAGAACTGGCCATGATGGTCTGGCTGGACCGCTTGCGACTGCACCGCGAAGAAGACGCCTTCTATAGCGCGATGCAGGGCGTCGTAGACGGTCTGGATGACCCCGGCCACCTGAAGCCTTAACCCCCGCAGGCGTATAACGGGCAACGGCAGGCTCCACCGCAGCGTTGCGAGCTAGGATGTGGGTTTGACACGCAAACCCTGGGCGGTCACGAGCAAAGTGAGGGATGCGTCACACTTAACGAACGAGCGAAACGCCTACCATGCGAGGGCGGAATTTGGGGCCGCGCCTGTTATTCCTCGTTTGAATATTTTCACGCCTGCAGAGGCGGGGAGCCTTTGCGCATGACTTTTCAGCCCAGTCCGTCGGGACATCCGGGCCGTGACCAACGCTTGCTCGAGCAGGCGCACGACGTGTTCGTGCCCGCGCTTGTGCAGGTGTTTGCAGCTGCAGTCGCGCATTTTGATGATGTCCTGTTTGATCGCGCCGAATCCGCTGGCGCATCACAGTTGCTGTTTCTCGATGGCATGCGCGAGCTGCGCCGCAAGCGCGAAGAGGTGACTACCCAATTCCGTCAGCAGTTGGAAGACGGTTGGCAGGCGCTGTTGCTCGGGGCGCCGTTGTCCGCTGAAGTGGTGCTGGCCGGCGACATGGGCACCGGCCCGCTCAGTCTGGTGCCCGAGCACGTGCTCGAATCACGGTTGGCGGTGCGCAACCTTGCCACCGTATTGCTGCGCGACTTCAAGCAGGTGCTGGCGCGGGTCGACCGTCGTCTGGGCTGGATTGCCGGTGGTCTGGAACTGGTGGCCGACACCAACCCGATCGGTCCGGAACATCTGGGCGTGGCGATCCACGAAGCATTCGCCACCTGCGACCTGGCGCCGGAAGTGCGCCTGGTGGTGATCAAGCTTTGCGAGCGCGACCTGGCTGAGCCCATTGGCAAGTTGTACGCGCGTCTGGACGAAACCCTGGCCAAGGCCGGCGTGATGCCGGAGATTTCGCAGCCCAAACGCCCGCCACCGCGCATGCAGCCGCGTGGCGAGACGCCTGAAGAACGCGCGCAGGCCGAGGCTTACGGCGGCAACGCCGAGATGGGCGGAGACGATCAGAACGACCAATACGCGCCAGCCTGGGCCAATCGGTTTCTGGATCGCTGGGCGCATAGCCGTGGCCGCATGCAGGCCGCCGCACAACGCGGCCATGCCGATGGCGGCGGCCCTGGCGGGATGGAAGGCGACGCCGATCACCCGGGCGGCAGTCAGGGCATGTTGCTGGATGCGCTGCACGAATTGCTGCAGCAGACCCGTAACGTGCGTGATAGCGCGGCCTCAGCCGCGTCGGTGGCGGTGGGCCAGCAACGTCCGCTGAGCCAGCGCGAGATGATGTCGGTGTTGTCGTTGCTGCAGGCCACGCCCAGCGCGACGCTGCAGGCGGCGATCGGCGACGACAACGAATCGCTTGCGCAGCGTTTGAAAAACGAAGTGCTCAACAGCGCCACGCGTCTGGGCGTGGACCCGGCCACCGCCAAACTCGATCCGATGGACGAGGATGCGATCGATCTGGTCGGAATGCTGTTCGACGTGATGTTGGACGAGCGCGATTTGGAGAGCCGCTCGCGCGAGATGATTGGCCGGCTGGTGGTGCCCTTCGTCAAGGTGGCGCTGCTGGACCGCAAGATGTTCGTGCAGAAGACCCATCCAGCGCGGCGCCTGCTCAACTCGCTGGCCGAGGCTTGCGAGGGCAACAACGGCGACAGTGCTGCCGAGCGCGTGCTGATGGGCAAGGTCGAAGAAATCGTCGACCGCCTAGTGGCCGAATTCAACGAGAACCTGGCGATCTTCCTCACCCTGGAAGAAGAGTTCCGCGACTTCCTGTCGCAGCATCGCCGCCGTGTGGAAATTGCCGAACGCCGCGCCACCGAAACCCAGCGCGGCCAGGAAAAACTGGAGCTGGCGCGCAGCCGCGCGCTGGCCGAGCTGGAGCAACGCGTGCTGGCCGGTGCACCGTTGCCCAAGGCTGTAGAGGATTTCCTGCGTCAGCCATGGCTGCATCACCTGACCATGGCGATCCTGCGCGATGGCGACGAAGGTCCCGGCACAGTGGAAGCATTGGCGCTGGCCGACGGCGTGTTGGAAGAACTGGGCGAGGCACGCCGCCACATCATCGGCAAGCCGTGGCTGCAGGTCTGGCAACCGGCGTTGCATCGCGTGTTCGCCAGCGTGGGCTTGCATGGCGACGCGGTGGTGGTGGCAATCACCGCGTTGCACGACACCTTGCAGGCCATTGCCGAGGCGCGCCCGGAGCTGGAAAAAGCCTTGCCGGAACTGCCGCAGGTCAACCTGCCGCCGCCAGCCGCCGAAAGCGTCAGCGTGGTGCTGGGTGCCGAAGCGGTGGCGCAGAGCATCGACAGTGCCGATGCCGAGCGGTTCCGCGCGATGGATATCGGTACCTGGCTGGATTTCGTCGACAAGGACGGCAAGGTGCAGGCCGGCAAGCTGTCGTGGGTGAGCCCGATCTCGCAGCGGCTGTTGTTCGTCAACCGTCGCGGTGTGCGTTTTTGCGTCGCCTCGCCGGAAGAACTGGCGGTGATGGTGCGGCTAGGCCGCCTGCGCGAACACATCAACGACGGCGCGTTCGACAGTGCGATGCAGGGCGTGATCGACCGGCTGGACCCGTTGCACAACAGCGGCACGGTGCACTGAGCGAATGCATGGATGGCGCAGCGCTGTCGCTGCGCGGTGTGGGCCAGATCGCTGCCTTCGGAGAGCATGCTTTGGAGCAGCGACATGCGTTGCTGGGGCGACCATCGCGGCGGTGTTGCCGTATCGGTGTTTGAGCTGTTGGAGTCAGGCTTGCTCTTGAAGCAGGCGCCGGATGTCCTTGGCATTGTCGCGTTCCGGAACGTCAGGCGGCGCGTTCAACGCACATTGGCAGGCGCGGGATTATTGCAGCCGCAAACACGACGTCTGCTGCCATATCGCGCAACACGAGAGCACTGCCGTTGCGATCGAGTTGCGCAGCACGCATTCACCGATGCATTGGCCTTGACGCTTACACGCCGGCCGCCACGCCGGCGATGCGCGCATTACGCAGCGCAGTCCTCAGGCCGATGCCGGTCCAATGAACTCCAACGCTCGCGTGATTACCGACGCGTGATCGACCATGCGGTTATGGCCCAGCCCTTCGGTACTGAACAGCTGCGCGCCCGGCCACAGTGCGGCAAAGCGCGCGCCTTCTTCCCACGGCGTCTCGCGGTCGCGGCGGTCGTGGATGATCAGCGCCGGGCGATCGAAGTGCGGCAGGTGCGCGGTCGCATCGAAGTCGGCAAAGCGCTTGCCGGTAAGCTGGAACAGCCAGTTTTCGAACGGCGCGAATGTGCCGGATGCGATGCCGAATGCGCGGAACTGCCGTTGCGCGCTGGCGGCCGGCGCCAGCAGCGGGGCGATCAACACGTAACGGGCCGGACGCCATGCCGGGTCATCGGCGAACACCACCGATGCCGCCCCCAGCGAATGACCGATGAAGACCGCAGGCCGGCCAAAGCGCTCGCCGATCTGGCGCAGCATCGTTACAAAGTGCGGCATATTGCTCATCTTGCCGCTGCTCAGGCCATGCGCCGCCTGGTCGAACGCTAGCACCGCATAGCCAAGCGCGCGCAGCTGCGGCACCCAGGCCGCAAAGCGCAGGCCGTAGCTGGCCCAGCCGTGCGACAACAGCACGTATGGCTGTTGTGCGGGGTCGCCCCACTGGTAGACGGCGGTGTCGATACCCTCGATGTGCAGGGTCTGCCGCTGCACGTTGGCCAGCGTCGCAGCGATGGCGGCGGCCTGCCGGCGCCCAGCCGCACCCGGGGTGACGAACTGGCGCGCCAGATAGCGGCCAGTGGGGCCCGGGGCCACGCGACTGGCTCCGCTCATCAGACCGCGGAGCAGTCGCGCACGCAATTTGGCGATGGACGAACTCATGGGAAAGTCCTTGTGGTGGAGGGTGCGTCGCATATCTTGTCGATGGCAAGATGCAGCACAAGTCTGCCGATTGAATCTTGTCAGCGTCAAGATGATCTGCTCCACTGAGATCCCGATAAACGAAGCCGCCATGTCGCGATTAGACGTCCCTGCTGCCTATCACCACGGCGATCTGCCAGCCGCGCTGCGTCGGGCTGGCTGGGAGCTGGTCGGCGAATCGGGCGTGCGTGGGTTGACCTTGCGCGAATGCGCGCGCCGGGCCGGGGTCTCACACGCCGCACCGGCGCATCACTTCGGTTCGCTGGAGGGATTGCTGGCGGAACTGGCGGCCGATGGCTACGAGCGCATGCTCGCGCGCATCCACGCAACCCAGCAGGAACTTGCCAACCCCCTGCTGGGCTGCGGGTTGGGATATGTGCGATTCGCCATCGACTATCCGCAGCAGTTCCGGCTGATGCTGGGCCTGGACGTGCGTGCGCGCAGCCTGCCAAGGCTGCAGCAGGCCAGCGAGGCGGCCATGGCCTGCCTGCGCGACACGGTGCGCACGCAGTGGATTGCCCGCCACGGCGGGGCGCCGGCTGCCGAGCTGCTGGAACAGCGCACCCTGCTGGCGTGGAGCGCAGTGCACGGTTATGCCTCGCTGGCGATCGACCGCAAGTACGACGCCTTGCGCGCGTTTGCGCCTGAAGCGGTATTCGCCCCGTTGCTGCATGCGGTGCTGGAGCCCTGAGGGGCGATCTGCGAGGCAACTGCAGTACGTGCCGAGGTGGTGACCCGGCCGCAGCACGCGTTCCAGGCCCCGCGGCCACGCTCTGCTAGCATCGCCGCACTGAGCGCGAGACCGGAGCAACCCATGGCTGTGCAGGTGCTGGTGCTGAAAGAACAGGCGGCAGGCGAACGCCGGGTGGCCGCAACGCCGGAAACGGTCAAAAAGCTGGTCGCGCTCGGCGCCAGCGTGTGGATCGAGCCGGCGGCCGGCCGCGCCAGCAGCATGGACGATGCAGGGTATCTGCAGGCCGGCGCGCAATTGGCCAATGCGCACACACTCGCTCAGGCCGACATGTTGCTCTGCGTGCAGGCGCCGCCGACCGACGTCCTGCTGCATTGCAAGCCGCAGGCGGTGGTGATCGGCATGCTTGCACCCGATGCCGACCCGGCGCGTGCGCAGGCATTTGCCACCCGCGAACTGGTTGTGTTTCCGCTGGAGCGCCTGCCGCGCACCACGCGCGCGCAATCGATGGACGTGCTGAGTTCGCAGGCCGGCATGGCCGGCTACAAGGCGGTGCTGATCGCCGCGCAACTGGCGCCGCGGTTCTTCCCGATGCTCACCACCGCGGCCGGCACCATGCGCCCCAGCAAGGTATTGGTGATCGGTGCGGGCGTGGCCGGCTTGCAGGCCATCGCTACGGCCAAACGGCTTGGCGCGCAGGTGGAAGGCTTCGATGTGCGCCCGGAAACCCGCGAACAGATCGCGTCCTTAGGCGCGCGCTTTCTGGATCTGGGCGTCAGTGCTGCCGGCGAAGGCGGCTATGCACGCCAACTCACCGACGACGAACGCGCCGAGCAGCAGCGCCGCCTGGCAGAGCATCTCAAAGGCGTGGATGTGGTGGTCTGCACCGCGGCCGTGCCGGGCCGGCCTGCGCCAACGATCGTGACCACGCAGATGGTGCAGGGCATGCGCGCCGGCAGCGTGATCGGGGATCTGGCTGCGGAAACCGGCGGCAATTGCGCCGCCACGCGTCCGGGCGAAACCTTTGAGCTCGATGGCGTGGTGATCGCCGGGCCGCTCAATCTGGCAAGCCAGGGTGCCGTGCACGCCAGCGAGATGTTCGCGCGCAACGTGTACGCGTTCGCCGCGCTGTTGATCGCCGATGGTGCGCTGTCATTCGACTGGGACGACGAGTTGCTGGTGAAGACGCGTTGGTCAGCGATACCCGCGACACCGGCTGCGTAACGCGCCGTGTCTTCTTTGAAGCACCAAAGGGCTTTCAAGGAGCGCTGGGGGCGCCGTGGTTTGATCGGTGCCGCCTTCCATCGCAAGCCGGTGCGCTCGCGCCTTTGATGCAGCGGCGTTCAATCGTCCGTCGGCGGGTGCTCGCGTAACCAGGCGCTGCGTTCGGCCGGGCTCATCTTCTGCCAGCGTTGTTGCAGCTCGTTGCGCTGTTGTGGGTTGAGCGTGCGCATGCGGTCGAACAAGGCCTTGGCTTCGCGGCGCTGGTCCGGGCTCATGTTGCGGAAGCGGTCCATGCCGGCCTTGGCCTGCTTGCGCTGTTCGGGTGTCATGTCCAGCCAGCGGCTGGCGTGCCGGTACATGCGTGGCCGTTCTTCGGGCACATCGTTCCAGCGCTCGCGCAGCGCGTCGATCAGTACCTGACGCTGCTGCTGGGTCAGCTTGTCCCACTCCGGCATCGGCGTTTCGTTACGCGGTGTCGGGCCATGCGGGCCGGGCCCGTCCAGCATCGGCGCTGGCCCCGGCGGCGGGCGGTCCTGCGCCAATAGCGGCGCGCACGGCCCGGCGCAGAGCAACAGGGTCAACAGCAGGCGGGTGGTGCGGGTCATCGTGCTCATTCCATGGCCAAAGCGGTGTCGGACCCGAGCCAGACATACAGGTCGGGGTTCTGGGTCAGCAGGTCGTCGGTGTCGGTGCTGGCGGCATTGCCGGCGGTGGCCACGGCCTGGGTCGGGGCCACGCCTGCGGGTGCGCTGTCGCCCGGTCGCAGCTGCAGGCCGATACCGATGGCCAGCAGCCCGGAGCAGGCGGTTGCCAGCAGCCAATAGCCGCGGCGCGTGCGCGTTGCCGACGCCTGGCGGGCCTGGCGCAGGCGTGCCAGGGTCTGCGGCGGCAGGCTGGTGAGCGCGGCGGCATGCAGTTGGCGCAGTTGCGCATCGAACTGGGCCGGATCGTGGGAGCGGTTCACAGGAAATCCTCGAACTGTTTTTGTAACGCGTCGCGAGCGCGCGACAGGTGAGTTTTGACCGAGCCCTCGGAGCAGCCCATCGCCTTGGCGGTGGTGGCCACATCCAGGTCTTCCAGTACGCGCAGCGTGAATGCCTCGCGCTGGCGTGCCGGCAGGTTGCGCAGCGCCTGAACCAGCCGCTGGTAGGCCTGCTGATGTTGCTGCTCGCCGACCGGGCCGATGCCAGGGTCGGCCCAATCGATCGGGCCTTCGTCATCGGCGCGCTCGGCCGGTGCCCAGAATTTCAGCCGAAACGTGCGGCGGCGCTGCAGGTCGATGATGCGGCTGCGCAGGATGCTCCAGAACAGCGGCGTCCATTCGGCAGCCGGCCGCTCGCGGTAGCCGAGCAGCTTGACCATGGCGTCCTGCACGGCATCCAGCGCGTCTTCGCGGTGGCGCAGGCCGGCCTCGGCAAACCGGAACGCGCGCGGGCCGATGCCGGCCAGGAAGGCGTCCAGCGACACCGGGACGGCGGCGGCCGTTGCAGCGGGTTGCGGATCGAAAGGAGTTCCCACCAGCACAGCGTAGCTTCCGCGAAGACGATACGACGTCAACGGGCGAGCGCGGATTTGGTTGACATGGTCGGTTGGCATGCCCGATGCGTGGGTATGATCGGCGGGCCACACCGGCCAGTGGAGCGAAAGACGATGAGCGACGGATTCGTAGCGCTGTACATCTTCATGCTGGCGGCCATCGCCGGGCACGTGATCATCTCGCGGGTGCCGGTGATCCTGCATACCCCGCTGATGTCCGGTTCCAACTTCATCCACGGCATCGTGCTGATCGGCGCGATGGTGGTACTTGGGCATGCCGATACCCCCTTGGAAAAAGCGCTGGGCTTTATCGCGGTGGTGCTGGGCGCGGGCAATGCGGCCGGCGGCTATGTGGTGACCGAGCGGATGCTGGACATGTTCAAATCCAGCCGTAAGCCGCCTGGCGGGCAGGCGCCATGAACGTCTCCACGCCCGAATTGCTGGGTTGGCTGGTCAAGTCCAGCTATCTGATCGCAGCCACCCTGTTCCTGCTCGGCCTGCAGCGCATGGCCTCGCCACTGACTGCGCGCAGCGGCATCCGGTGGGCCGGGCTGGGCATGCTGATCGCCACGGTGGCCACGTTCTTCCTGCCGGAACTGCACAACGTGCCGTTGATCCTGGCGGCATTGGCGATTGGCACCGGGGTGGCGTGGTGGTCCGCCAAGAAGGTGGCCATCACCGACATGCCGCAGATGGTGGCCTTGTACAACGGCATGGGCGGCGGCTCCGCGGCGGCGATCGGCGCGGTGGAGTTGCTGCGGTTTTCCTTCTTCGCCAATCGCGACACCGCGCACTGGAGCGCGCAGGCGATCGCTGAGCTGGCGGCACGGCGGCCGGACACCACCACCGTGGTGCTGGCGGTGATCGGCTCGGCGATCGGGGCGGTGTCCTTGTCCGGCTCGATCATCGCCTGGGCCAAACTGGATGGCCGGCTCGACCGGCAGGTCATCTTCCCCGGCCAGCAGGTGTTCAACCTGGTGGTAGCAGTGGCGGTGCTGATCCTTGGCATCTGGGCGGCGAGCAGTCTGCAGCCGCTGGCGATCATCGCCTTCTTCGCTGTGGCGCTCGCGCTGGGCGTGTTGATGACGCTGTCGATCGGCGGTGCCGACATGCCGGTGGTGATTTCGCTCTACAACGCGTTTACCGGGCTGGCGGTGGCGTTCGAGGGCTAT
The DNA here is from genome assembly GCF_001908725.1 of Xanthomonas vesicatoria ATCC 35937. Classification (NCBI taxonomy): domain Bacteria; kingdom Pseudomonadati; phylum Pseudomonadota; class Gammaproteobacteria; order Lysobacterales; family Lysobacteraceae; genus Xanthomonas; species Xanthomonas vesicatoria. Next base: position 4,043,406 of record NZ_CP018725.1, read on the forward strand.
GTGCTGGGCAACGAGGCGCTGATCATCGCCGGCATGATGGTGGGCGCGGCGGGCATCCTGCTGACCCGGTTGATGGCCAAGGCGATGAACCGGCCGATCAGCGGCGTGCTGTTTTCCAACTTCGGCGGCGGCGGACAGGCGCAGGAGATCGGCGGCGCGCAAAAACCCATCGAAGCCGGCGACGTGGCCGCGATGATGGCTTTCGCCGAGCGGGTGGTGATCGTGCCCGGCTACGGCATGGCCGTGGCGCAGGCGCAGCACAAGATCTGGGAGCTGGCGCAGCGGCTGATCGCGCGCGGGGTGAAAGTGAAGTTCGCGATCCACCCGGTCGCCGGGCGCATGCCGGGGCACATGAGCGTGTTGCTGGCCGAGGCCGGCGTGCCGTACGACCTGATCGCCGATATGGACGACATCAATCCCGAGTTCGCCAGCACCGATGTGTCGCTGGTGATCGGCGCCAACGACGTGGTCAATCCGGTCGCCAAGACCGACCCGGCCAGTCCGATCTATGGCATGCCGATCCTGGACGTGGTCAATTCACGCAATACCGTGGTGATCAAGCGCGGCAAGGGCACCGGCTTTGCCGGCATCGAAAACGCGCTGTTCTATGCAGACAACACCCGCATGCTTTATGGCGATGGCGCGGAGGCGGCGGGCGCGCTGGTCAGCGAGTTGAAAGCGTTGGATGGGGGCGGGCATTGAGGCGTGGTGCGACTGATTTGGCAGGTGAATTTGCGAAGCTGCTTGGTCGAGGGGGGCATCCCTTACAACCAAGGAGCTAGTAGCGGAGCTGCAGAACCGCCGCTCCACAGTTGATCTGCTTGCATTGTCCAGCCAGTCGTAAACCAGCCACGCAGTTTCAAGAAAATACCGAGCTTTCGGGGGCGTAGCGGTGTTTAAAGACATCCAAAAGCTCGGCTTGTCGAGTGCGCGGTGCCTCACCGCTTGCGGGACACGCCGTGAATCCGTGCGTGGAGGCTCCTTGGCGGCATCCATGCCGCCAAGGGTCCCGCAACCGGCAAGGACGCCGCACCAGAGAGTTGGTTGGCTGCTCTCTTGAAAGCGTGTTGCCCGTCTGGGCAAGTGAGAAGTTTGTATGTCGTGTGTCGACGCCTGCCCATTGCCCGGTTTGCGATGGGAGGTGAGACGTTGGTCGACGCACGTGATCCGACCAGCGCACGTCATGCACCGCTTGCAACCATGCCCACCGACCATTCCGACAGGTCCTTGCCCGCCCACCGTCGCGGGCCTTGCTCGGCATGGATGCCGCGTAAGAGCCCACAGGGACGTACTTGCGGCGTGTCCTGCGATGGTGGGCGGGCAAGGGCTCCGCAGCCAAGTCGCAGAGCCCCCGGCATCGCCGCGTCAGGGAAAAGAACGCGCCGGCGCTCAGTAGCAGAAGCGTGACTTGAGCCGGGCAGATGAAGCATCAGCGTCAACGACTGCTATCGGTAGCCGTTGCGACCACGTGCGGTTCAGCGCGCCGCCCACCACGCAACGATCACTGCCGCGGCATAACACAGCAGATCAAATGCATTGTTTGCCAGTTGCAACAGGGTCCAGGCCAGACGCGGGCCCATTTTCTGCGCCGAGGTCCATGGGTCCAGCCCCAGCGATCCGCCCAGTTGCGCGGAGGCAATGCCCCAGTTGGCGCCGACGATGACCAGTGCGGTGGTCGCCACTGCCACGCCGATACGCAACCGGCCGGCGCGCATCGTGCCCAGGCGCAGCATCCAGGCCACTTCCAGTGCAACCAGCACTGCCATCCAGCCGGCCTGGTTGCCCAGCGCAAGGGCGATGAGCAGCCAGGCGATGAGGGCGGTGACGCTTCCCAGCGGCAGGAGCGGGGGCCAGAGCCAGTGGGCGGTTCTGGCGGACGCGGAAGTGGGCGGCATTGGAGCTCCTGACAGTGCGCACATGATAGAGCGCATGCCGCACTTTGCGACGCACTGCGTCGGCGAATGGAATGCAGCGTCGTCGACGGGATGGGCGGCCGGCGGCGGTGGCGCCACCGCGGTCGGCTAGAATGGCCGACTTGCGCGCGTCCGGCGCGGCCCCATATCCAGCCCATGTACTCCCGTAGCAGCGAACCCGTCCAGTTCGAACGCGATTGCGATGCCGTCATGGTGCCGCAGGGCGATTCGGTGACCCTGCCCGCAGGCAGTTACGGCTATATCACCCAGGCCTTGGGTGGCAGCTATACGGTCTTTGTCGAAGGCAATCTGTTCCGTATTGCCGGCAAGGATGGCGATGCGATCGGCAAGGAGGCCCCGCCGGGGCTGGAATTGCCCGACAACGCCAGCGATGAAGAAGTGGAAGCCCTAGTGTGGCAGCAGTTGCGCACCTGCTTCGACCCGGAAATCCCGTTCAATATCGTCGACCTAGGCCTGGTCTACGAGGCGGTGGTCAGCCATCGCGAAGAAGATGGCCAGCGCCGGGTGGACGTCAAGATGACCCTCACCGCGCCTGGTTGCGGCATGGGCGAGATCCTGGTCGACGACGTGCGCAGCAAGGTGGAGATGATCCCGACCATTGCCGAGGCCGACGTCGAGCTGGTGTTCGACCCGCCGTGGGGCCGGCATATGATGTCCGAAGCGGCCCGTCTCGAGACCGGCATGCTCTGATCGTCAGGCGCCATGTCCTCAGATGTGGCGCCGCGTCCTTTCGCCCGCCATACAGGAATCTTCCGGTGTCCGTGTCCTTCGCTTCCACCCGTTCCCCGTCGCCGCGCAGTGCCGACGAACTGTCCGTGATTCTGGCCGCGCCCGGTTTCGGGCTGCATTTCACCGACCACATGGTCGCCATTTCCTGGAACAACGAGCAGGGCTGGCACGATGCGCAAGTGCGTGCGTACGGCCCGCTGCAGCTGGATCCGGCTGCCTCGGTGCTGCATTACGGCCAGGAAATCTTCGAAGGCATCAAGGCCTACCGGCACGCCGATGGATCGATCTGGACCTTCCGCCCCCAGGCCAACGGCGAGCGCCTGCAGCGCTCGGCGCGTCGCCTGGCGTTGCCGGAATTGCCGGTGGACCTGTTCGTTGAATCGCTACGCCAGCTGGTTGCCGTGGATGCCGGCTGGGTGCCGTCGGCACCGGAAACCAGCCTGTATTTCCGCCCCTTCATGATTGCCGATGAGGCCTTCCTGGGTGTGCGCGCGGCGCACAAGGCTTCGTATTACGTCATCGCCAGCCCGGCCGGCCCTTACTTCGCCAAGGGCGTGGCGCCGGTGTCGATCTGTTTGTCCACCGAGTACGCGCGTGCGGCCAAGGGCGGTACCGGCGCGGCCAAGTGCGGCGGTAACTACGCCGCCTCGCTGTTGCCGCAGCAAAAAGCCTATGCGCAGGGCTGCTCCCAGGTGCTGTTCCTGGATCCGGTGGAAGGCAAGTACATCGAAGAACTGGGCGGCATGAACGTGTTCCTCGTCTACAAAGACGGCACCTTGGTGACCCCGGAACTGTCCGGCAGCATCCTGGAAGGCATCACCCGCGACAGCATCCTGCAGCTGGCGCGCGACCGCGGCATGCGCGTGGTCGAGCGCAAAGTCGCAATCGACGAATGGAAGCAGGGCGTAGCGTCCGGCGACATCGTCGAAGTGTTCGCTTGCGGCACCGCTGCGGTGGTCACCCCGATCGGTGAGCTCAAGGGCGACGGCTTTGCGGTGGGTGATCTGTCCGCACCGGCAGGCGAAGTCACCATGTCGCTGCGCCAGGAATTGACCGATATCCAGTACGGCCGCGTGGCGGACCGACACGGCTGGCTAGTGCGCTTGTCCTAAGTCAGCGTTACAGCGTCAAAAACAGGCCTCTGCGCGTCAGCGCAGGGGCTTTTTTTTGCCTGTTATGCAGCAGCGCGCCACGCGCTAAGTCAAAAAAGTGTGGGAAGCGGACTGAACAGACATGACGCTTGTCACAAAAATGATATTTAAGTTTCAAAAATGTCGATTTCGTATTTTCCAGTCTGGTTGTAGTGAGATAGGTTCGCTGAACGAATCGATAACAGGGGGTCGGTTCGAGGACCTCGGCGCCGACTGATGGAAGACGGCGCCGGACTACACCGCTACGGCGGTTCTCTTTGATCTAGAAGGGAATTCGATGTCGAACGAGTCTTTCCGCAAGCGTCCTCGCACGCTCACCGTCCTGGGTGCCGCCGCGCTGACCTCCCTGTTGCTGGCAACGCCTGCGTTTGCCGGTGAGGTCTATCTGGACGGTCTTGCCACCGCCCAGACCCACCAGAAATTCATCGTGACCTACAAGGATGGCAGCACCACGCTGGCCAGCCCGAGTGCATTGACCAGCGCGTTGCGCACCGCCGCCCGTGCGGTGCCGATCAAGGCCGGCAAGGCATTGGGCCTGGCCCCTGTCCGCCGTCTGGCGTTGGGGCCGGAACTGATCAAGGCCGACCGCGCGCTGGATCGCGCCGAGGCCGAGACCCTGATGCGCCAGCTTGCTGCCGACCCTAACGTACAGAGCGTGGAAGTGGACCAGATCCTGCGCGCCACGCTGACGCCCAACGACACCCGCCTGTCCGAACAGTGGGCGTTCGGCACCACCAATGCCGGCCTCAACATTCGCCCAGCCTGGGACAAGGCCACCGGAACCGGCGTGGTGGTCGCAGTGATCGATACCGGCATCACCACGCACGCCGACCTCAACGCCAACATCCTGCCGGGCTACGACTTCATCAGCGACGCGACGGCTGCACGCGACGGCAATGGACGCGACAGCAATCCGGCGGACGAGGGCGACTGGTACGCCGCCAACGAATGCGGCACCGGAATTCCGGCCTCCAACTCCAGCTGGCACGGTACCCACGTGGCCGGCACGGTCGCCGCGGTGACCGGCAACAACACCGGCGTGGCCGGTACCGCCTACAACGCCAAGGTCGTGCCAGTGCGCGTGCTCGGCAAGTGCGGCGGTTCGTTGTCGGATATCTCCGACGCCATCATCTGGGCCTCGGGAGGCAGCGTCAGCGGTGTGCCGACCAACGCCAATCCGGCCGAGGTCATCAACATGTCGCTCGGTGGTGGCGGCACCTGCTCGACCACCATGCAAAACGCGATCAGCGGCGCGGTCTCGCGCGGCACCACTGTGGTGGTGGCCGCCGGCAACAGCTCGGCCAACGTGTCCGGTTCGCTGCCGGCCAACTGCGCCAACGTCATTGCGGTGGCGGCCACGACCTCTGCCGGCGCCAAGGCCAGCTATTCCAACTTCGGCGCCGGGATCGATGTGTCCGCGCCCGGCTCGGCGATCCTGTCCACGCTCAACAGCGGCACCACCACCCCGGGCAGCGCCAGCTATGCGTCCTACAACGGCACCTCGATGGCGTCCCCCCACGTGGCCGGCGTCGTTGCGCTGGTGCAGTCGGTCGCACCGACCGCGCTCACTCCAGCAGCGGTGGAAACGCTGCTGAAGAACACCGCGCGCGCGTTGCCCGGTGCCTGTTCTGGCGGTTGCGGCGCCGGCATCGTCAATGCCGACGCCGCAGTGACGGCGGCCATCAGCGGCAGCAACGGGGGTGGCGGTGGCGGAACCGGCAATACGCTGACCAACGGCACGCCGGTCACCGGCCTGGGTGCGGCCAGCGGTGCGGAGCTGAACTACACCATCGCCGTTCCCGCCGGCAGCGGGACGCTGACCGTGGCGATCAGTGGCGGTACCGGCGATGCGGATCTGTACGTGCGCGCCGGCAGTGCACCGACCGACACGACCTACACCTGCCGCCCGTACCGCAGCGGCAATGCCGAAACCTGCAGCATTACCGCGCCCTCGGGCACTTACTACGTGCGGGTCAAGGCGTACAGCACGTTCTCCGGTGTGACCTTGAGCGCCAGCTACTAAGCCTGTCCTACGACGCTGGGGCGCTGTCTGGCCGCCTGGCCAGGCAGCGCTAACCAGCGCTGCATCCCATCTGCGATGTCCGCCCACGTCTGCCGTTTCGGCAGGCGTTGGCGAGGCATTGCCGCTCGGCCGGAATGGACGCCGGTCAGTCGTTTCGACGGGCGTCATCGCCCGTCCATTCCGCCCCGAACCGCGGCATGCGGCAAGGGGTCGGCCATCTCGCCGCAGCTGCGGTACTTCTTACTTCTTGAGGAACGATCGATGTCCAATGTGTCGCAACGTCGTGCACCTGCACGCGCACTGGTGGTGCTGGGTGTTTCCGCGCTGACCTCCCTGCTGGCCGTGCCGGCGTTTGCCGGTCAGGTCAATCTGTCTGGCCTGGATTCGCAGCCCACGCTGGACCGCTTCATCGTCAAGTACAAGGACGGCAGCAGCCCGGCAGTAAGCCCGACGTCGATGCGCGCATCGCTCAATTCTGTCGCCACCGCGGTGCCGGCCCGCGCCGGTCGCGCGCTGGGCCTGAACCACGTGCGCCGCACTGCGCTGGGCTCGGAAGTGCTCAAGGCCAGCCGTGGGCTGGACCGCGCCGAAGCCGAAACGCTGATGCGCCGCATCGCCGCCGACCCGAGCGTGGACTACGTGGAAGTCGACCAGATCATGTATCCGGTCCTGACCCCGAACGACACCCGGCTGTCGGAGCAGTGGGGCTTCGGCACCACCGCCTCCAGCATCAACGTGCGTCCGGCCTGGGACACCGCCACCGGCACCGGCGTGGTGGTGGCGGTGATCGACACCGGCATCACCAGCCACCCGGACCTCAACGCCAACGTGCTGCCGGGCTATGACTTCATCAGCGACGCGGCGCGTGCGCGCGACAATAATGGTCGCGACAACAATCCGGCCGACCAGGGCGACTGGCGTGCTGCCAACCAGTGCGGGACCGGCGTTGCCGCGGCCAATTCCAGCTGGCACGGCACCCATGTGGCCGGCACCATTGCCGCGGTGACCAACAACAGCACCGGTGTGGCTGGTACCGCATTCAATGCGCGTATCGTGCCGATCCGTGCGCTGGGCCTGTGCGGGGGCAGTACGTCGGATATTGCCGATGCGATCGTCTGGGCCTCCGGCGGTAGTGTGTCCGGCGTGCCGGCCAATGCCAATCCGGCCGAGGTGATCAACATGTCGCTGGGCGGCAATGGCACCTGTTCCAGCACTTACCAGAACGCGATCAACGGCGCGGTGTCGCGCGGCACCACGGTGGTGGTGGCGGCCGGCAACAGCAATGCCAACGTGGCTAACTTCACGCCGGCCAGCTGCGCCAACGTGATCTCGGTGGCATCGATCACCTCGGCAGGCGCGCGTTCGAGCTTCTCCAACTTCGGCAGCACCATCGACATCTCCGGCCCGGGCTCGGCGATCCTGTCGACCTTGAACAGTGGCACCACCACGCCGGGTTCGGCCAGCTACGCCAGCTACAACGGCACCTCGATGGCCGCACCGCACGTCGCCGGCGTGGTGGCGCTGGTGCAGTCGGCGGCCAGCCGTCCGCTGACCCCGGCGGCAGTGGAAACCCTGTTGAAGAACACCGCGCGTCCGTTGCCGGGCGCCTGCTCGGGCGGCTGCGGTGCCGGCATCGTCAACGCAGCCGGAGCGGTCAGCCAGACCCCGTAAGGCGAAGGCGAGATGCGATGCCGGCCTGACCGCTGGCATCGACGTCGGGCCGGTCCCGACGCAGTTGTCGGTGTTTTGAAATGCCCCGCTTCGGTGGGGCAGTGTGCGTTTGGGGCTTGGCCACGCCTGGGCGTTGGCCGGCCAGCGTCGGCAATGGCTGAACACAGCCCATGGCACTGCTCTCCGGCCGCTTCAGCTACGCATCTGGCACGCCGATAGCCAGCGCACGTGAGGCATCGCCGTACACGGCCGCTCCACGACAGGCAGTGCGCCTCGCAGAGGGTATCGGCGTGGTGTCCTCCGACTTTCAGCTCCTTGGGGAGGGTTGATCCATGTCGCATGTCTCGGTTGGGGTGCTGCGCCACGCTGCACTTGTCTGTGCGTTGTCCTGCACCTTTTATGCCACTGCCGGCGAGGTGAGCCTGCAGGGGCTGGCCTCCAGTTCCACCCATCAACGTTTCATCGTCAGCTACAAGGACCGTGTGGGCAGCAGCCGTGCGACCGGCCTGTCCGAGCCGTGGCGCGAGATCGCCAGCGTCGTGCCTGCACAGCGCGGGCGCGCGGTGGGGTTATCCGCCACACGCCGGCTCAGCACCGGCCCGATGCTGTTGGTGGCCGATCGCAAACTGGACCGCGTGGACGCAGAAAGCCTGATGCGGCGTCTTGCCGCCGACCCGGCCGTCAAGCGCGTGGAAGTGGACGTATTGATGCGTCCCTTGCTGGTGCCCAACGATCCGGGCGTGCCGCAGCAGTGGGCGATGGGTACCAGTACCGCCGGTCTGAATATCCGGCCGGCGTGGGACCGCACCACCGGCAAGGGCATCGTGGTGGCGGTGATCGATACCGGCATTACCAAACATCCGGATCTGGACGCCAATGTGCTGCCCGGCTACGACTTCATCACCGACCCAGCGACGGCGCGCGACGGCAATGGGCGCGATGCCACTTCTGCCGACCAGGGCGACTGGACTGCCGCCAACGAGTGCGGGCCCGGTGCATCGGCCTCCAGCTCCAGCTGGCATGGCACGCATGTGGCCGGCATCGTGGCGGCGGTCGGCAACAATGCAGTCGGGGTGGTCGGTACCGCGTTCAATGCCAAGCTGCTGCCGCTGCGCGTGCTTGGCCGATGCGGCGGTTACATGTCCGATATCACCGATGCGATCGTCTGGGCATCGGGCGGCAAGGTCAACGGCGTGCCGGCCAATCCCAATCCGGCCACGGTGATCAATCTGTCGCTGGGTGGCGCCGGCAGTTGTTCGACAACGTTGAGCACAGCCATCACCGGCGCAGTGACGCGCGGCAGCTCGGTAGTGGTGGCAGCCGGCAACAGCAATCTGGATGTCTCCACCAGCGTTCCAGCCAATTGCCCGAACGTAATCGCAGTGGCGGCCACGACTTCGGCAGGCGCCAAGGCCAGCTTCTCCAACTTCGGCAAGGGCGTGGATATCGCAGCGCCGGGGCAGGCCATCGTTTCCACGCTCAACAGCGGCACCACGGTCTCGGGAAATGCGGCATATGCGTCCTACAGCGGCACCTCGATGGCCGCACCGCATGTGGCCGGTGTGGTGGCGCTGATGCAATCAGTGGCACTGAATCCGCTTACGCCGGCCGTGGTGAAAGCCATGCTCAAGAGCAGCGCCCGGCCATTGCCGGTTGCCTGCACACAGGGCTGCGGTGCGGGCCTGGTCAATGCCGATGGCGCGGTGGCGGCGGTGATCGCGTCAACGACATTGAGCCGTAATGTGGCGCGTATCGGCTTGAGTGCAGCGCAGTCGGATGCGCTGTATTACCAGATCAATGTGCCGGCCGGCACCCGCGCACTCAAGGTGACGCTCAACGGTGGCAGCGGCAATGCGGATCTGTCGCTGCGCCTAGCTGCACTGCCCACCGACACTGTCTACATCTGCCGCAGCTTGCTGCCCGGAAATGCCGACAGTTGCACACTGAACGCACCGGCGGCAGGTACGTATTACGTGCGGTTGAAGGCGACGCTGGCGTTTTCGGGAGTCAGCGTCACGGCGGCGTACTGAGTATCGCCTCGGCAGCTCGATCGCCGCGGCTTATCGCGGCTGACAAGACGTAGCGAGCAGTCGTCGGGCCGGTGAGGACAGTGCACTCAGAAAACGGAGTGGACGGGTGGGACATGCCGCGTCGAGCGCCCGGCGGCTGCGCAGTCGTCTTGTTGGCCGCTCTTACTCGCACAGCGCGCAGGCGCGTGCGCTGAGGGCCTGCAACAGCTGTTCGCCGGGCAATTCCAGCAGCAACCCACGTTGGCCGGCGTTGATCCACAGCGCCGGTGCGTCCAGCGCGGTAGCTTCGATCAGCACCGGCGCCTGCCGTTGCTGACCGAGCGGGCTGATACCGCCGACCTTATAGCCGGTGCGGCGTTCGGCATCGGCCACGTCCATCATGCGTGCGGATTTGCCGCCGCATGCGCTGGCCAGTTTCTTTAACGACAGGCGCCGGTCGCAGGGAATGACTGCGCACACGGCCAGATCGTCGACCCAGGCCATCAATGTCTTCAGCACCGTCTGCGGTGCTAGCCCAAGCGCAGTTGCCGCCTGCAGGCCTTTGGCGTCTGCATCGGCTTGATAGTCGTAGGGATGCAACACATAGGCCACACCGGCAGCGTCCAATGCCTTGGTCGCGCGGGTGGCCTTGCTCATGGCCTCAGAGCGACTCGAAGCGGTTGGCGGCGACGTTCTTGCGCACCTTTTCCGGATTCCAGATGCGCCCGTTCATGGCGATATACACGCCGGCCGGCAGCGACTGCACTGCACCGACCGCGCAGCCGATATTGAATTCCGCATCCGAGCCGCGGAAGCGCGCCGGATTGAGCGCGCCGGTCATCACGATGGTCTTGTCGGCGATCGACTGCAACACCTTGCCGGTCTCCACCATCGAGTCGGTGCCGTGGGTGATCAATACGTGGCGTGTCGGTTGGGCGGCGATGGTGGCGCGGATCAGTTCGCGGTCGGCCTCGGTGATGTGCAGCGAATCCTTGCGGATGATCGGAATCACCGAAAAACGGAAGGTCACGCCCAGTTCCTTGAGGATCTGGCCGATCTGCGGGTCGCCGATCTGGTAGTCGGATTTATCGTCGAAGTAGATCTTGTCGATCGTGCCACCGGTGGTGACGATCAGGAGGTCTTCCATTGCAGCCAATCCTTCAAACGTGCGCGGTGCAGGGCGCGCGAGGGCCGTCATGATACGGCGCGACGGCGCGCGCTGCAGCGCGTCGCCTTAGCGCGGGGCGCGTTTGTTGCCGAAGCGCGCGGCAACGCCGGGCCCGCTGACCAACCCGATGACGAGCAGCGCCAGCAGCAGTTCCAGCCACGCCAGAGCGCGGACGTGCGGTTGACTCCAGGCGGCCATCACGCCGTGACTGAACCAGCCCAGCGCAAAGGTGCCGGCCCAGAAACGGGCACGGGCACTACGCACGGCCAGTACGCCGGTCAGTGCCGGGGGCAGCGCGAAGACCAGCAAGGCGGCGGCACGGCGCGGGTCGTCGTGAAACCAGATCACGTACAACACCGCCAGCGCCAGCAGTGCGAACGTCAGCAGCCAATGTACAGCGCGCAGGCTCACGGCGCTGCGAGCCGGCGCGCGATGTCGGCGACCCGGCGGCCCAACGCGCGCGCCAGCAGGGCTTCGTCCTCGCTGGGTTGCGGGTCGCCACCGGCGCCGGACACATGGCTGGCGCCATACGGGGTGCCGCCGCTGGTGGTGTGGCTGAGCGCGGCCTCGGTGAACGGGATGCCGACGATCAGGCAGCCGTGGTGCAGCAGCGGCAAGTGCATCGACAGCAGGGTGGATTCCTGGCCGCCATGCATCGAGGCGGTGGACGTGAACACGCCAGCCGGCTTGCCGGCCAGGGTGCCGGTGGCCCATTCGGCGCCCAGGCTGTCGAGGAAGTGCTTCATCGGTGCGGCCATGTTGCCGAAGCGGGTCGGACTGCCCAGCAGCAGGCCGCTGCATTCGGCCAGGTCGGCGCGGTCCACGTAGGGCGCGCCTTCGTCCGGCACCGGCGGGGCGCTGGTCTGGGTGACCGCGGCCACTGGCGGCACCGTGCGCAGCCGCGCGCTCATGCCCGGCACTTCGCCGATGCCGCGCGCGATCTGCCGCGCCAGCCGCGCTACCGAGCCGCCACGGCTGTAATACAGCACCAGAATCTCCGCCATCGTGCCTCTACCGCTTATTGAGTTGCCGCAGTATCGGCCATGCCACCGCCTGCCTGCACGCCGCAGGTGCGGCAAGGCCGCGATGACGGCGCATCGGGTACCCTTGCGCGATGTCGCGTGTGAACAAACTCCACCAATGGAAAGAGCGTCTGCGCGATCGCGCGCGGACGGTGAGTTTCGGTCGCTTTCTGTGGCGCCGCTTTCTGGACGACCGCCTGTTCCAGGCCGCCGCCTCGCTGGCCTACACCACGGTGTTTGCGCTGGTGCCGCTGGCCATCGTGGTGTTCGGCGTGTTGTCGGCGTTTCCCGCCTTCAACGAGTGGAAGGACGCGCTCACCGACTTCATCTTCAACAACTTCGTGCCGGGCGCCGCGCGCTCGGTACAGAACTACCTCAACCGCTCGCTGGAAGATCTGGGCAAGTTCACCGTCGCCGGTATGGTGGCGCTGGTGGCCTCGTTGCTGATCACCCTGCACAGCATCGAGCAGACCTTCAACAGCATCTGGCGGGTGGCTGCCGCGCGGCCCAAGGTGACCCGGTTCTTGATTTACTGGACCGTGCTGACGCTGGGCACGATGCTCGCCGCCGCCGCGATGGCCATGGCGGCCTATGTGTTTGCGCTTCCGCTGTTCCGCACCACCGAAGGCCAGTGGCTGGCCGGATTCGCCTGGCGCCTGGCGCCCATGGCGGTGGAATTCGTCTGCATCGTGCTGATTTATCGCGTGGTGCCGCAGCACGTGGTGCGCCTGCGGCATGCACTGCCAGGCGCGCTGCTGGCGGTGATCCTGATGGAAATCGTCAAGTGGGGCTTCGGCTTTTATCTCGGCAATTTCCAGACCTATCAACGCATCTACGGTGCGCTGTCGGCGCTGCCGATCCTGCTGCTGTGGATCTATCTGAGCTGGGTGTCGGTATTGCTGGGTGCATCGCTTGCCTCGTCGATGTCTGCGTTTCGCTATCAGCCTGAAGCCATGCGCCTGCCACCGGGTTTCGAAATCTACGGCCTGTTGCGTCTGCTCGGCCGGTTCCGGCAGGCGCGTATCCACGGCAATGGACTGGACGAAGACCGCATCCTCGCGCTGGAGCCGATGCTCACCGACACGCTGATGCAGGAGCTGCTGTGCGAGCTCAAACGCATCCGCCTGCTGCGGCGAGACGAACGCGGCCAATGGCTGCTGGCGCGCGATCTGGATGTGGTGCCGTTGGCCGAACTCTACGAAAACTGCCAGCTGCGCGTGCCAATCGAAGACCGCCCGTTGCCGTGCCGCGACGATGCCTACGGCCAGGCCGCCGCCGCTGCGCTGGAACAATTGCGTCAACCATTGCGCGGCGTGCTGGCGCAACCGGTCGGCGACCTCTACACCCACCTCCCCGGAGATCCCTCATGACGATGCGCCTTGTGCGCGGCGCGTGCGCGCTGCTGTTGCCGCTGTTGATCCTGACCGCCTGCAAGCCCACCGGGCAAGGCACGCCCGCTGTGGCCGATTCGGGGGCGAAGCCTGCCGCAACCACCCAGGCACCCGAAAAACCTGCCGCTGACCCGGCAAGCGCGGCCAACACTTCGGTGGTGCAGCAGACCGCCGAGATGCCCAAGCTGTCGCTGCCCACGGTGTCGGGCGAGACCTACGACCTGGCGGCGCATCGCGGCAAGTGGGTGGTGGTCAACTTCTGGGCCACCTGGTGCGCGCCTTGCCTGAAGGAAATGCCCGAGTTGTCGGCACTGCACACCATGCGCGACAGCGTCGAAGTGGTAGGCCTGGCGTACGAAGACATCACCGCCGCCGACATGCAGGCATTTTTGAAAGACCACCCGGTGTCCTACCCGGTGGCGATCCTGGACCCGTATCAGCCGCCACAGGACTTCGCCACCCCGCGCGGCCTGCCGATGACCTATCTGATCGGCCCGGACGGCAAGGTGGCCAAGCAGTTCCTCGGCCCGGTCACCGCACGCGACATCGAAGCGGCGGTCGGCATCACCGGCAAGGCGGGGTGATGCAGGCCGCGCGCTTTGTGGTCAGCGGGACCGTGCAGGGTGTGTGGTACCGCGCCTCCACCCGCGAGCGCGCGCTCGCGCTGGGCCTGTACGGGCACGCCCGCAACCAGCCTGACGGCAGCGTGGAGGTGGTCGCCGCCGGCAGCGCGGCCGCGCTGGAGGCGTTGGAAACCTGGCTGTGGCAGGGCCCGCCAGCAGCGCAGGTGACGGCGGTGACGCGCACGGCGTGCCCGATTCCGCCGACTGAAGAATTTGTAACTGGCTGAGTGCGTGCCGCCACGGCGGGGCAAAAGAGTTGCGTTGCCTCGCCGATAACCTTCTCAACGCGATCAGGCGTTCAGGGGAATGTAATGGCCGCTCCATCTCAAGATCACAACGACGGGCACGATCTGGCGGCACAGCGCCGCAATCGCCAGCTGACGCAGTTCGGGCCGTGGCTGTATCTCGGCGCGTTGCTGGGCAGTGGCTGGTTGCTGTTCGTGCAGCCGTCCACCCGCGTCCTGCAGCCCGAACAGGCCGCCACCAGCTGGCTGCTGGCATGGACGTTTGGTGGCATCGTGATCGGTGCGGTGGCGTGGAGCCTGCGTCTGGCGCGTCGCGGTCTGGCGCAGCCGTCGGCAACCTACCCGATGTCTGCACGTCTGCCCGAATCCTGGACCGATGCCTATGCGACGCTGTTGCGCCCGGTGGCGCCGACCGTATCTGCCACACCCCGCCTCGACCCGACTGACACCCAGCGCGGCGCTGCCTGGCACCGCTTCGGGGCCGGCATGCTCAGCCCCGAGACCTTCGACCCCAACGATGCCACCCGCGCGCCGTGGGATGGGATGGATGCCCAGGCCTGCATCGCACGCCTGGACGAAGTGCGCACCGCCTGGCAGAACGCGTCGGTCAACCGCACGCTGCAGCAGGAGCGTCGTTATTGGCTTGACGTGGTGCTGTCGCTGCTCGATCACGGCGTGATGCGCCCGTTGCAGGACGGCTACCTGCCCGACACCGCCGCGCTGCGCACCGAGCGTTTCCTGCTGGGCGCCGATGCGGGCCCGATCGTCCTGGCCGACGTGCCGGCTCTGTTCGCACGCCGGCTGGCCTTGGCCATTGAAGTGATGCCCGCCGCGCAACGCGACGCGGCCGGCGTGCAGTGGCGGCTGCTGCAGCAACTGCATGCCTTGGTTGCCGAAGGCCGCATGCTGGACGAGCGCTCGCAGGTGATCCAGGTGCTGGCATGGAACCCGGACGTGGACCTGGACCAGGTCGAAGTGGCCTACATCCTGGCTGCCGAATATCGCGAAGGCATGCGCGACTGGTTGCGTCGCGCCGCACTGGTGCGTCTGCCCGACAGCGCCCTGCGCCTGGACGAAGTACTCCTATCGTCCTGCAGCCCGCTCGGCGCGCAAGCCGATGATGTGGACTACATGGAGGCGATGCGCCCGCTGCACCGCGGTTTCATGCAGTTGTTCAGTCAGCGTCTGAGCCAGCTCGTGGTGCAGGCCGAGCAGGCCGAACGTCAGGCCGGCCTACACCCGCTGCCACGTGCCTCCACGGCCAGCGACGAAGTCTCTCAGGACTGGCCGGCGTAATCGTCGATCGGCTCCAGCACGCCATAGCGCTCCTTGTGCGGCTTGCCGTGCAAGGGCGGCAGCGCTAGCGGCTCTTCCGGCACCGAGGTGTCCGGCAACCGATCCAGCAGATCGCGGATCAGGCTCAATCGACCACGTTTCTGGTCGTTGAAATCCACCAGCGTCCATGGTGCATCCGGGGTGTGGGTCGCTTCGAGCATGCGCTCGCGCGCAGCGGTGTAATCGTCGTACTTGGTGCGCGACTGCAGATCCACCGGCGACAGCTTCCAGCCCTTGAGCGGGTCTTCGTGGCGCTCAGCAAAGCGTTCTTCCTGCTCGGCCTGGTCCACGCACAACCAGTACTTGAACAGCAGAATGCCGTCATCGACCAGCATCTGTTCAAAGCGCGGCGCCTGCTCCAGAAAGGCCTCGTATTGCGCGTCGGTGCAATAGCCCATGACCCGTTCCACGCCGGCGCGGTTGTACCAGCTGCGATCCATCAGCACCAACTCGCCGCCAGCCGGCAGATGCGTCACATAGCGCTGGAAGTACCACTGCGTGCTTTCGCGATCATTGGGCTTAGGCAGTGCCACCACGCGGCATTGCCGCGGGTTGAGATGGCTGGCGATGGTCTGGATCACGCCACCCTTGCCTGCGGTGTCGCGGCCTTCCACCAGCACCAGGGCGCGTTGATTGGTGTGGCGCAGCCAGCGCGCCATGCCCACCAGCTCCAACTGCAGCGGTGCCAGTAACTTTTTGTAGGCCTTGCGTTTCAGGTGCGACATGCGCGTTCCGTTCGGCGATCGAGCGCGCAGGCTATTCGCCCAGCCGTGGACGCAGTGTCGCCAGATTGCACGGTTTGGTGCGCGCATCCAGCTGCGCACGCACGATCTTTTCCCACGCCGTGCGGCACGCCGAGGTGGAGCCGGGCAGGCAAAACACGAAGCTGTGATTGGCCAGCCCCGCAAATGCACGCGACTGCAGCGAAGAGGTGCCGATTTCGTCCACGCTGATGGCGCGGAACATCTCGCCGAAGCCCGGCATGACCTTGTCCAGCAGAGGTGTGATCGCCTCCGGCGTGCTATCGCGGCCAGTGAAGCCGGTACCGCCGGTGACCAGGATGCCGTCCACCTGCGCATCGGCAATCCACGCCGACACGATCGCACGCATGCGGTAACGGTCGTCCGGACACAGCGCGCGGTCGTGCAGCACATGGCCTTCGTGAGTGAGGGAGTCGGCCAGATAATCGCCGGAGCGGTCGTCGGCCAGCGTACGGCTGTCGGACACCGTCAGCACGCACAGGCGCAGGGGGATGAAGTCGGGAGTAGAAGGCATGCCGGCAGCGTAACCAGCCGCAGCGGCTGGGTACAGTGCCGCGATGTCAATTTGAGTGACGCCGAGTGGTGGATACGGACGGTGCCTGAATTCGATCGGTGTTGGACGTCGATCAATACTGGAAATGGCGGGCGTCAGCATCGCGCGCGCTCTGACTCTCAACGCCCAGGGATCAAATCCGCTCTCCTACGGGAGAGGGGTAGGGTGACGGTACGGGCGAAGCCTCCAATCAGCACTTCTTACATTTGGGGGCTCAAGGCCGCAGCGATCAGCAGAGCCCCGAGCAAAAGCAGTCGCGGCCTGAGCGTTACAGCCTTGCGTGCACCCTCACCGGGCGCTGCGCTCATCTGGTCCCGAGAAGGACGCTGCTCTCTCGGCAGCGGTTGGCTTAACTCCGTTGCAGGCAGCGGCTTGAGCCACAGCCGCCCTCAACATTCCCTGACATGCCGCAACCGCCAACCGCCAACCGCCAACTAAATCCCCAACCAACCACGTTCCCGTGCCATCGTCTGCAGCAGGGCCGCCAGATCGTCCGCAAACCCATCCATATCGAAAACCCCACTGCGTTGCCGTTGCTCGCCTAGACGCGAACGCAGAGCAGCCAACGCATCAGCATCGCCTGCCAACGCCACCGCCTTGGCCACAAACGCAGCGTCGTCGGCCACGTTCATCTCCTCTAGCCCCAGATGCTGATTGAGGCTGCCCGCTACCCGCGCGGCAAACGGCTCGCCGGGCGTGGTCAGTACCGGGCAACCTGCCCACAGTGCGTCGGAGGCGGTGGTGTGCGCGTTGTAAGGATGCGTATCCAGAAACAGATCCGCGTGCCGGTAACGCGCCAGGTACTGCGGATGGGGCAACTTCGGCATGAAGACCAGGCGCTGCCCATCCACGCCGTGCGCCTGTGCTGCCGCACGCAACCGCGCATCGACCTGGCCCGGCCCCGACAACAGCCACAGCACGCTGCCGGGCACCGCACGCAGGACCGCCAGCATGCGCGCCATGCTGCGCGGATTGAGTTTGTAGCTATTGTTGAAACAGCAAAGCACCGCGCCCTGCGTGGGCAAACCGCATTCGGCACGCGATGGCGGCTCGCCAAGCGTGCGCGTGGTGTCCGACGGCTGGAATACGCGGTTCACGCGTAGCACTCGTTCGCTGTAGAACGGCGCCAGCGACGGCGGCAATGCAAAGGCGTCGCCCAGCACGTAATCCATCCACGGCGCACCGGAGGTGCCCGGGTAGGCAAGCCAATTGATTTGCACCGGCGCCGGCCGCAGTGCGAACACTTCCGGGCGCCCGCCGCCGCCCCAGCCGCGTAGATCGAACAATACGTCCACACCCTGCGCGCGGATGTGCTGCGCGGTGGCCAGATGCCCAAGCAGGCTGACATCGTGCAACGTCGCAGCCTGCGTCAGACGCGCGCGAATTGCGCTGCCGTCGTCCCGGCTGGTCGCGAACAGGTGCAGCTGCAGCGCCGGCTGGCGTCGCTGCAATGCTTCGAACAGTGCCACGGTCAACAGACCGGTGGGATGCGCGCCGAAGCCATTGGACACAAAGCCCACGCGCAACGCGCCGCGGCTGCGTATCGCAACCGGTGGCAGCGGTTGCAGGCTCGAGGCGATTGCCTGCGCACGCAGGCGCGCGCAGGCCAGTTGCTCGGCCGCAGTGGCGTCCTCGCTCAAGAACGCGAACGGCTCCACCGCCGCTGCGCCATGTGCCACGGCGGTGCGGACCTGCGCGGCCAAGGCATCCAGGCCGCGCCAATCGCATAAACGACGTCGCCAGTTGAGCAGCTGCGCCGCGATGTACGGCTCGTCGGGCAGCAGGTGATACGCGCGTGCGTAGGCCGCTGCCGCCTGCTCCGGCTGATCGGCATCTTCCAATGCATGGCCCAGCCACAGCGCGATGCCCGGATGCTGCGGCACCAGGTCCGCTGCCTGCTGCAACAAGCGCGACGCCTCGGCATGTCGCTGTTGCGCCCAACGCACGCGCCCAAGCCGCGCGATCGCCTCCGGGTGGCCTGGATGCAAGGCCAATGCGCGTTGCACGGCTAACTCGCCGGCGGCGATGCCACCCATGCCGAGTTCGGCATCGGCCAGCATCAGCCACGCAACGAAATCGCCGGGCTGGCGCCGCACCGCCTCGCGCAGCTGCAGCAGCTCGCGCGGGACGTTGGCACTCATGGGCTGTCGCTCAACCGCGCCAGTTCGTCGGCCTGATGTTCGTGCAGCAAGCGTGCGATCAAGGCATCCAGATCGCCTTCGATGATGTTGGGCAGGTCGTACAGGGTCAGTCCTTCCACCCGGTGGTCGGTGATGCGGCCCTGCGGGAAGCTGTAGGTGCGGATGCGTTGGCTGCGGTCGCCGCTGCCCACCTGCAATTTGCGTGTCTGCGCTTCGGCCGCCGCGGCCTTGCTGCGTTCGGCTTCCACCAATTGCGCCTTCAGTCGCTTCATCGCCTTGTCGCGGTTGGCGTGCTGGCTGCGCTCGGTCTGGCATTCCACCACCACGCCACTGGGCACATGGGTGATGCGGATCGCCGACTCGGTCTTGTTGACGTGCTGGCCACCGGCGCCGGAGGAGCGAAAGGTGTCCACTTTCAGGTCGGCCGGGTTGATCACGATCTCTTCGATGTCATCGGCTTCGGGAATGATCGCCACCGTCGCTGCCGAGGTGTGGATGCGGCCCTGCGATTCGGTCGCCGGCACGCGCTGCACGCGATGGGTGCCGGATTCGAACTTCAACCGCGAATATGCGCCGCGCCCGACCACGCGTGCCACCACCTCCTTGTAGCCGCCGTGCTCGCCGGGGCTGTCGGATTCGATTTCCACCTTCCAACCCTGGCGCTCGGCATAGCGGGCGTACATGCGGAACAGGTCGCCGGCAAAGATCGCCGCTTCGTCGCCGCCGGTGCCGGCGCGCACTTCCAGGAACAGGTTGCCGTCGTCGCGTGGATCGCGCGGCACCAGCAGCAAGGCCAGCTGCGCATCCAGTTCATCCAAACGCGCCTGTGCGGCAGCGATCTCCTCTTCGGCCAGTTCGCGCATTTCCGGATCGTTGCGCATGGCTTCGGCCGCGCTCAGGTCGGCCTTGGCGCGCGCCTCGTCTTCCAGGGCTATGGCCACCGGCTCCAGCTGCGACAGCTCGCGCGACAAGCTGCGGAACTTGTCGTTGTTGTTGACCACGTCCGGGTCGGACAACAGGTGCTGCAGTTCTTCGCGGCGCTCGGCCAGCGCTTCGAGCTTACGGCGCAGGGTCGGCGTCATCAGTCCTCACGATCGGGGTAGCTACAGGGGGATGTTGGTAACCGGGTTTTTCCGGAAACAGCCGCTCGGCCGCGCTGGTCAATTCCAGGTCGTTATTGAGCGCGGCATCGCGCAGCGCCGCGGTCGGCGGGTGCAACAGGCGGTTGGTCAGTGCATGCGCCAGCTGCTCCAGCACCTCGTCGGCCGGCTTGCCGTTGCTCAACTGCTGACGCGCCTTGGCCAGCAGTTCGTCGCGGGTGCTGTCGCCGAACGCACGCAGCCGCTTGAGCGGTGCCTGGCGTGCGTTGGCCTGCACGGTCTCGACATAGCGCGCCACCTGCAGGTCGATGATTGCCTCGGCCTGGTCTGCGGCCTCGCGGCGGCTGCGGCGGTTGTCTTCGACCGCACGTTCCAGATCGTCAACGGTGTACAGGTAGGCGTCGCCGAGCTCGGCCACCGAGGCGTCGATATCGCGCGGCACTGCCAGGTCGAACAACAGCATCGGCTTGCGCTTGCGCGCGCGCAACGCCTGTTCTACCTGCACCCGCGTCACCACCGGCTCGCGCGCGGCAGTGGCAGAAAACACCACGTCGGCCTCGGCCAGATGGCGGTCCAGATCGGTCAGCGGCAGGGCGTAGCCGCCGTGCTGGCTGGCCAGCGTCTGCGCATGCGCAAGGGTGCGGTTGGCGATCAACAGGCGGCGCACGCGGCCTTCGCTCAGGTGCTTGGCGGCCAGCTCGATGGTTTCGCCGGCGCCAATCAGCAACACCGTCGATTCGTTGAGCCGCGCAAAGGATTCCTGCGCCAGGCGCACCGCGGTGGAGGCCACCGACACCGGGTTGGCACCGACGCGGGTGTCTGTCCGCGCGCGCTTGGCCACCGAAAAGGTCTGCTGGAACAATCGATCCAGCCCACTGCCCAGTGCGCCATGCGCGCGTGCCACCGCCCAGGCATCCTTCACCTGGCCCAGGATCTGCGGCTCGCCCAGCACCATCGAATCCAGCCCGGTGGCGACCCGGAACAGGTGGCGCACCGCGTCGGCATCCTGATGCTGGTACAGATAGCCGCTCAGTCCCGGCGCATGCGCGTCCAGCCAGCCAGCCAGCGTCTGTGCATCGTCGGCCATCGCATACAGCTCGGTGCGGTTGCAGGTGGACAGCAGCGCGGCCTCGCGCACCTGCGGCAAGGCTCGCAACGATTCGAGCGCGCGCGGCAACGCGTCACCTGCGAACGCCGCGCGTTCGCGCAGGTCCACAGGTGCGGTCTGGTGATTCAGTCCGAGCACCCACAACGTCATTGTTCAGTTGCTTGCGATAAGCTGGCGGCCATTCAGGGCCCCATTTTACGGCCCGGTTGCCCCCGATGCCTGTACCGATTCGCATCCTGAGTGTTCTTTTGCTGGTCGCAGTCTCTGCCAACGCCGCCGCAGCGCCCACGAAAGCACCGCCCGCTCGACCGGCCAGCAGTGCCGGCGCCACCTCGCTGGAACCTGTGCTCGCTGGCGAATTCGCCTTGCAGGCCGGGCAGTTGGATGATGCTGCCCGCGCCTATCTGGACGCCGCCAAGGCCGAAGCCGGCGACGCCGGGCTGGCCGAGCGTGCCGCCCGCATCGCCATGCTGGCCAACGACGACCCGCGTGCGATCGAGGCCCTGGCGCTGTGGCGGGCCCGCGCGCCGTCGTCGATGTCGATGCGCAGCACCGAAGCCTCGCTGGCCCTGCGCCGCAACGATCTGCGCACGGCGCGCCGTGATTTGCTCGGCCTGCTCAAGGAGCCCGACCCGCGCGGCTGGCGCTTTGCGCTGATCGCGCTGGCCAATGGCGGCCGCGAGCCGGAAGCCTCGGCCGACGTGCTCGAAGACCTGGTCAAGGCCGGTGCCATCCCCAACCAGATCGAGGTGTGGCAGGAATTCGGCCGGCTCGCGCTGCGCATGGAGCGCCCGACGCTGGCCAAGCGCATCGTCGACGAAGTGGTGCGCCGCTTCCCGGAGGAGCCGCGGGTGGCCTTGCTGCATGCCACCCAGTTGCAGCAGGAAGGCAAGAACGACGAAGCGCTGGCGTTGCTGAAGAACGTCGAACCGCAGGCGGTGAAGAACTCCGAGTTGCGCGGCGCGCTGGCCTTCGCCTACGACGCCATGGGCCAGACCGAAGCGGCCGCGCGCGTGCTGTCTACCGGGCCGCAGGACACCCAGACTTACGGGTTACGTGCGTCCATGCTCGCCAAAGAGAAGGACCGCACCGCGTTGGAAGCACTGTATGGCGAGCTCAAGAGCAACGCTACCAAGCCCGACCCGGACCGCCGCCTGCTGCTGGGCAAGATCGCCGAATTCCTCAAGCGGTACGACGAGGCGGTGGAGTGGTACCGCGGCGTGCCTGGCGGATCGCAATTGAGCGAAGCGCGTTTGCGTGCCGCCAGCGCCCTGTACGAGCTGGGTCGCAAGCCTGAGGCGTTGGCCGAAGTGCGTGCATTGCAGAGCGATGCCAGTGCCGATGACGACGCCCGCCGCGACGCCTATGTGCTGGAAGCCGAGCTGCACCAGCGCGCCGACGACGCCCCTGGTGAGCTGGACGCCTTCGAACGTGGTTTGGCCGCCTACCCGGACGATGGCGCGCTGCTATACGCCCGCGGCCTGGCCTGGGAGCGCCGCGACGACGTGGCGCGCGCCGAGGCCGACCTGCGCAAGATCCTGGTCGCCGAACCGGAAAATGTGGCGGCCTTGAATGCGCTGGGCTACACCCTGGCCGATCGCACCACCCGCTACAAGGAAGCGCTGGCGCTGATCGACCGCGCCCGCACTGCCGACCCGGACAACCCGGCCATCGTCGACAGCTACGGCTGGGTGCTGTACCGCATGGGGCGCACCAAGGAAGCCCTGGTGCAGCTGCGCCGCGCTTGGGCATTGGTCAAGGACCCGGAGATCGCCGCGCACGTCGGCGAGGTGCTGTGGGTCAGCGGCAAGCAGGACGAGGCGCGCCGCTACTTCGATGAAGCCCGCCGGCTGGATCCTGACAACCGCGCGCTGCAACGCGCCGTGGAAAAGTTCGGGTTATGAGCAAGTCGTTCCGCACGCTCGCCTTGAGCGGGGTGGTGCTGTGCGGCCTGTCGGCCTGCGTCAGCGTGCCGCGCGGGCAGGGCGGCGGCGCGGCGGTGGTCGATCACGTGTCCGGCAGCGCCCGCGAAGCCGAAGCCGCTCGCCAGGCCTGGCTGCTGGCCCATCCCAACTGGTCGTTCCAGGGGCGTGTAGCGATCAGCAAGGACCGTAACGGTGGTAGTGGGCGCATTGATTGGCAGCAGGATGGCGCGCAGTACCGCGTGCAGCTCAGTGCCCCGGTGACCCGCCAGAGCTGGGTGCTCACCGGCGACACCACCACCGGCGCCGGCCGACTCGATGGCCTGGACGGTGGTCCACGCAGCGGCCCGGACGCCGAACAGGTCTTGCTGGAGGCGACCGGCTGGACCATTCCGGTCAATCAGATGCCGGACTGGGTGCGCGCGCTGCGCATTGCCGATGCCGGCGCGCAGCGCGTCGATCTGGACGCCGCCGGGCGCCCGCGCACGGTGCAACAGGACGGCTGGACCATCGAATTTCTCGCCTGGGCGCCTGCCAGCGGCGGCCAACCCGAGCTGCCGCAGCGTATCGAAGCCCATAACGGCAGCGCCAAGGTCCGCCTGCTAGTCGATCAGTGGACGGTATCGCCCTGATGGCAGCGCTGGATGGCTGGTCGGCGTGGCCCGCGCCGGCCAAGCTGAACCTGTTTCTGCAGATCATCGGGCGCCGCGCCGACGGCTACCACCTGCTGCAGACCGTGTTCCGGCTGCTGGACTGGGGGGACACCATTCATCTTCGTTTGCGCAGCGATGGCCTGATTCGGCGCGTCGGCGACAGTTTGCCCGGCGTTGCCGAGGACGATGACCTAGTGGTCCGCGCCGCGCGGCTGCTGCAATCGTCTACCGGCACGCGGACGGGCGCGGAGATCCGCGTCGACAAGCGCATTCCCGCCGGCGGCGGATTTGGCGGCGGTTCGTCGGATGCGGCAACCGTGCTGGTCGCACTCAACGCCTTGTGGAGCCTGGGCTTGCCGGTCGATGCACTGGCCGCGCTGGGTTTGCAGCTGGGTGCGGACGTGCCGGTCTTCGTCCGCGGACACAACGCCTGGGCCGAGGGCGTGGGCGAGCAGCTCACCCCGATTGCGCTTCCACCGGCCGCCTACCTGCTGGTCGACCCAGGCGTCCACGTGCCCACGCCGGCGTTATTTCAATCACAGGAATTGACGCGGGATGCCGCGCCCGTGAAAATAGCGGACTTCGCTTCCGGTTCTCAGCTCGACAATGCGTTCGAGCCGGTCCTGCGGCGCCGCGAACCCGCCGTCGAGGCCGTGTTCCAGGCGCTGTCCCAGATCGGCACGCCACGTTTGACCGGGTCGGGAAGTGGGTGTTTCGTCGAATTCGCCACGCGCGCTGCTGCAGAGCAGGCCCTGGCGCAGTTGCCGGGCAGCCTGCGGGCGTGGGTGGTGGAGGGTGCAGCGCACTCGCCATTGCTCGACGCACTGGATGCAACAACGTTTTGATGCAGGGGCGTCGCCAAGAGGCCCAAGGCACCAGGTTTTGATCCTGGCATTCGTAGGTTCGAATCCTACCGCCCCTGCCAGTTTTTGATGCATTGATGCAGGTCCCCTGCAACAGCCGTAGATGCAGGTCCCCCTGCAACAGCCCGTACATCCTTGTGCGGGGATTGAACAACCAGCCCGGCATTAGGTCGGCTTTCTCCAGCTCCACCATCGCACGCTCTTCGCCGCCGCCCGAGAGATCCCATGCAAGACCAACGTAACCTGCTGGTGTTCTCCGGCAATGCCAACAAGCCGCTTGCCCAGAGCATCTGCAAGGAGCTCGGGGTACGCATGGGCAAGGCGCTGGTCACGCGCTTTTCCGATGGCGAAGTACAGGTCGAGATCGAGGAGGGCGTGCGCCGGCAGGAAGTGTTCGTCATCCAGCCGACCTGCGCGCCGAGCGCCGAAAACCTGATGGAACTGCTGGTGCTGATCGACGCGCTCAAGCGCGCCAGTGCCCAGTCCGTCACCGCAGTGATCCCGTACTTCGGTTATTCGCGTCAGGACCGCCGCATGCGCTCCTCGCGCGTGCCGATCACCGCCAAGGTCGCCGCCAAGATGATCTGCGCGATGGAGGCGGACCGCGTGTTGACGGTCGACCTGCATGCCGACCAGATCCAGGGCTTTTTCGATGTTCCGGTCGACAACGTCTACGCCTCGCCGTTGTTGCTGGCCGACATCTGGCGCGCCTACGGCACCGACAACCTGATCGTGGTTTCGCCGGACGTGGGTGGTGTGGTGCGCGCGCGCGCCGTCGCCAAGCGTCTGGATGATGCGGATCTGGCCATCATCGACAAGCGCCGTCCGCGCGCCAACGTGGCCACGGTGATGAACATCATCGGCGACGTGCAGGGCAAGACCTGCGTGCTGGTCGATGACCTGGTTGATACCGCCGGCACCTTGTGTGCGGCCGCCGCAGCGCTGAAGCAGCGCGGCGCCCTCAAGGTGGTCGCCTACATCACCCACCCCGTGCTGTCGGGTCCGGCGGTGGACAATATCAACAATTCACAGCTCGACGAGCTGGTGGTCACCGACACGATTCCGCTCAACGAAGCGGCGCGCACCTGCCCGAAGATTCGTCAGCTGAGCGTGGCCGAGGTGCTGGCCGAGACCATTCGCCGCATCGCCTTCGGCGAATCGGTCAGCTCGCTCTACGTCGACTGATCCCGCATTCGGCGCCCGGATCTCCGGGTGCCGGTACCACGTCTCTCCTGGTCGCGGGTGAGACGCTTCATCGCCGCGAGGCGGTATTCCAATCTAGGTAGTGAAACAACATGGCAAAGACTCACGAAATCAAGGTCGAGCGCCGCGCAGACGAGGGGAAGGGTGCGAGCCGCCGCCTGCGTCACGCTGGCGTCATTCCGGCCATCGTCTACGGTGGCGAACTCGAGCCGGTCAGCATCCAGCTCAACCATGAGCAGATCTGGCTTGCCCAGCAGAACGAGTGGTTCTACTCGTCGATCCTCGACCTGAACCTCAACGGCGACGTGCAGCAGGTGCTGCTGCGTGACATGCAGCGCCATCCGTTCAAGCAGCTGATCATGCACATCGACTTCCAGCGCGTCAGCGCCAACGAGAAGCTCAGCGCCGCTGTGCCGCTGCACTTCGTCAACGAAGCAAGCTCGCCGGCCGGTAAGTCCAGCGAAGTGGTCGTGACCCACGAACTGAACGAAGTCCAGGTGGTCTGCCTGCCGAAGGACCTGCCGGAGTTCATTGAAGTCGACCTCGGTGCCCTGGAAGTGGGCAACGTGATCCACTTGTCCGAAATCAAGCTGCCAGCCGGTGTGGAAATCCCCGAGCTGAAGCTGGGCAAGGAACACGACGTCGCCGTGGTGGCTGCCAAGCACGTGCGCGTCGAAGAAGAAGACGCTGCCGGTGAAGAAGGCAGCGAAGGCGCAGAAACCAAGTAATCCGCCGGCCGGTTCCTCGCATCGGCGGGGAATCGGCTGCGGTGACTGGCATGTCTGCACTTCGGCTGATCGTCGGGCTCGGCAATCCGGGCCCGGAACACACGCAAACCCGGCACAACGCCGGGTTTCGCTTCGTCGATGCCCTCATCGAGCGCAGTGGCGCCCGCTGGGGTCTGGACAGCAAGTTGTTCGGCGAAACGGCCAAGGTCGATATCGCAGGGCAACCGGTCTGGCTGCTCAAGCCGGCCACCTTCATGAATCTCAGTGGCAAATCGATCACTGCCGCGTTGCGGTTCTGGAAGATCGAACCGGAGCAGATGCTCGTCGCACATGACGAGATGGATCTGGCGCCGGGCACGGCACGGCTCAAGTTCGACGGTGGACACGGCGGTCAGAATGGGCTGCGCGACACGATCCGCCTGCTCGGGCACGGCAAATTTCACCGCTTGCGCGTCGGCATCGGTCACCCTGGTCACAAGGACCGCGTGGTGCCATGGGTACTGGGGCGGGCAGGGCGCGACGACGATGCGGCGATCGGCAACGCAGTGGATGCGGCCATCGATGTCCTGCCGCTGGCGATGGACGGCAATTTCAACGAGGCGATGAAACGCCTGCATACCGAAAAAAAATAGAGAATGGGGAATAGGGAATGGACAAGGCGCTGCTCTTGCCATTCCCGATTCCCGATTCTCCATTCACTGGAAAACCCATGGGTATCAAATGCGGCATCGTCGGCCTGCCCAATGTCGGCAAGTCGACCCTGTTCAACGCGCTGACCAAGGCGGGCATCGCTGCGGCTAATTTTCCGTTCTGCACTATCGAGCCAAATGTCGGCATCGTGCCGGTGCCGGATCCGCGCCTCAACCAGTTGGCCGAGATCGTCAAACCGCAGAAGCTGATTCCCACGGCGGTCGAGTTCGTCGACATCGCCGGCCTGGTGGCCGGTGCGGCGAGCGGCGAAGGCCTGGGTAACAAGTTCCTGGCGCACATCCGCGAAGTCGATGCGATCACCCACGTGGTGCGTTGCTTCGAAAACGACGACGTCATCCACGTGAACAACAAGGTCGACCCGATCAGCGATATCGAGACCATCGATACCGAGCTGGCGCTGGCCGACCTGGACAGCGTGGAAAAGGCGCTCAATCGCGCCGAACGCAGCGCAAAGGGCGGCGACAAGGACGCGGCGGCACGCAAGCCGGTGCTGGCCAAGCTGCAGGCCGCGCTGGCCGACGGCAAATCCGGCCGTGCGGCGGGTCTGGACGAGGAAGAGAAGGCGCTGGTGCGCGATTTGTTCCTGTTGACGCTCAAGCCGGTGATGTACATCGCCAACGTGCTGGAAGACGGCTTTGAAAACAATCCGCACCTGGACGCGGTGCGTGCGCATGCCGCCACCGAAGGTGCAGAAGTGGTGCCGGTCTCGGCCGCCATCGAAGAAGAGCTGTCCCAGCTCGACGACGAAGATCGCGACACCTTCCTGGCCGATCTCGGCCTGAGCGAGCCCGGCCTGAATCGCGTCATTCGTGCGGCCTATAAGCTGCTCGGCCTGCAGACCTACTTCACTGCAGGCGTCAAAGAGGTGCGCGCCTGGACGGTCAGGGCTGGCTCCACCGCGCCACAGGCGGCTGCGGTCATCCATACCGATTTCGAAAAAGGCTTCATTCGCGCCGAGACCATCGGCTTCGACGATTTCATCAAGTATCGCGGCGAAGCGGGTGCGCGCGACGCGGGGCGTCTGCGCCTGGAAGGCAAGGAATATCGGGTCCAGGAAGGCGATGTGTTGCACTTCCGTTTCAACGTCTGACGATTTTTGCTGGATCTCGGTGGCGCTCAGTAGCGCTTGGTGGACAGGCTGGCCCATTTGAAATCAATGGGTTGCGTAAACAATACGGTCTGCTGAGCGTTCCTATTGTTCATCGAGGTCTGAAAAATTCGGGGGTAGCGTTGGGGGTACTCGTGTTCAACCGTGGGGGTACTTTTCCCCGCAGTGGAGTCCAACGATGCCCGAAAACCTACTCACTGACCTCAAGGTCAGGTCGGCCAAATCGACTGATCGAGATTGGAAACTATCAGACGGCGGGGGCTTGTTCCTGCTGGTCAAGCCCACCGGCGGCAAGCTCTGGCGGTGGAAGTACCGTCTGCAAGGCAAAGAGAACCTCTTTGCTATTGGCGGCTTTCCTCAAGTAAGCCTTGCGGAGGCGCGCGCGGCCCGCGAGATTGCGCGCGCATTGGTCAAGCAAGGCATCCATCCCGCACATGAGCGGCAGCAGGTCAAGCAGCGCAACCTCGAAGCGCTGGAGGAACGCAAGCGCGCAAAGGAAAGCTCGTTCGCCAAGGTGGCGCAGGCGTACCTGGCCGAGATCAAGCCAGTCTTTGCGCTCAGTTCCTACCGCACGAAAGAATCCCGCGTCAGGAAGTACCTGTCGCCCAAGTTCGATGGGATGCCGATGAGCGACATTGGCGTGAAGCAAATCCGCCCGCTGCTGGAGGAATGCAAAGCTCATGGCGCGTGGGCGGCCATCCATGTCAAAGGCGATCTTTCGGCCATCTTCGAGTTCGCGGTGGTGCGTGGTTTGGTCGAGGCCAATCCGATTCCCAGTCTGCGCGGGCTGCTGCGCGTGCCGTTCAGCGAGAGCAAGGCGGCGATGACGCGAGAGCAAATCCAGAAGTTCTATCAGGAGTTGCGTGGCTACCGGGGCTATCCGGAAACCTCGCTGTGCCTACGTCTGATTGCGCTGACCGCCTGCCGTCCAGGGGAAGCGGCGGATGCCGAATGGGATGAGTTCGACTTTGAGGATGCACTGTGGCGTCGGCCTGCGGCGAAAATGAAAGCGCGGCGTGACCATGTCAGTCCGTTGTCCACGCAGGCCATAGCGGTGCTGAAAGACTTGCAGCACATCACGGGTGGCGGGCGCTATCTGTTTCCGCACCGCAGCGGAAAGGGCTTTACTACGCCCAATAGGCTCACCTATGCGATGCGTGACATGAACTTGGGCCGGGGTACGACGCCGCACTGCTGGCGGACAACCTTTTCGACCTGGGCCAATGAGAACGGATACCGGCCTGATGCGATTGAGCGGCAGCTTGCCCACGTGGAAAGCAATAAAGTGCGGGCGACGTACAACAAGGCGCTGCTGCTGGATCAGAGAAGAACGCTGTTGCAGGACTGGGCGGACTATCTGAGTGCGGCGGAAGGCAGCGTCACGGCATAGGGGCGATTTGGCTGGGTGTTGCAGAGCGAATCGACAGGGGCGGCCTTTTCCTTTTCTGGATAAGGCCTTTGTCCCTTGCGTACCGTTCCCTTGCCATTTGCCTTTGCCGAAGGCTAGGCGTGGGGAATGGGGTAAAGAATGGGGTAAATGGGGCAATCAGTGCTTGATTCCCCTTTTTAAGATTTATGTCACCCATTTCCTTCCTGGTCCGCTATGCCGGCCCCTCACGACCAATCCTGCGTTCAGAAAATGGGGTAATCAGACACTTGCAATGAGGTATTTTTAGAGACAATGCCCCTTTTAATGGCTATGATTACCCCATTTAGATGGCCTGAGCTTACATTTCCATGCACTCGCTCACACCCGAGTACCTTGCCGCGCTTCGCTTCGATGGCACCCAGGCTGCCACGTTGCGCTCACTGGGCGAGTACCAGGGCAAGCAACAGCTTTATGCTGCGCAGTCGCCTGAAGCCCTGAAAGGCCTACGCCAGATCGCGGTGGTGGAGTCCACCGAGTCATCCAACCGGCTGGAAGGTGTTGTCGTTGCACCCTCGCGGTTGAAGTCTCTGGTCATCCGTAACGCAACGCCAAAGAGCCGTTCCGAACAGGAGATCGCCGGCTACCGTGATGCCCTGGCGCTGATCCACGAATCGGCCGCGCACATGCCCTTCAGTGAGGGCGTGGTAGTGCAACTGCACACCCTGCTGTATCGCTATATGCCGCAGGCTGGCGGACGCTGGAAGGCTACCAACAACGACATCATCGAACGTCACCCGGACGGCACGTCGCGGCTACGCTTCCAGCCAGTCGCTGCATACCTGACGCCGATGGCCATGACTGATCTGACAGGGCGGTACGCCACCGCACTGGACCAGCACCTGGCCGACCCTCTGGTGCTGACGCCGCTGGCATTGCTCGACTTCCTGTGCATCCATCCGTTTCCCGACGGCAACGGCCGCATGTCTCGCTTGCTAACCTTGCTGCTGCTTTACCACTTTGACTATGCCGTGGGTCGCTACATCAGCTTGGAACGCATCTTCGAAGATACCAAGGAAGGCTATTACGAGACGCTGGAAGCCAGCTCTCAGGGCTGGCACCAGGGGCAGCACGACGTAAAACCTTGGCTTGATTACTTCTGGGGTGCTTTGCTACGGGCCTATCGCGAGTTCGAGGAGCGTGTCGGCACCATTGAGCGTGGCCGTGGCAGTAAAGGCGACCGGGTGCGAGCGGAAGTCCTGGGCCGCACCCTACCGTTTTCAATTTCTGAGATCGAGGAAGCCTGCCCAGGCGTGAGCCGGGACATGGTGCGATTGGTGCTGCGGGCAATGAAATCAGAGGGATTGATCGAGTCAACAGGCAAAGGACGAGGGGCGAAATGGATCAAGCAAGGGTGAGGGGATCATGGTGGAACTGATCGGAAACATCAGCCGCTTGCTGGGTGACAACCTCAAGCAAACCATTCGGCCAGCGGCACGGCTGAAGATCGCGGCATCGTGCTTTGACTTGCCCCGAAACAGCCTACATATCAGGGGACTGAAGAAGTGAGTGACCAGTTCTTTAAGCAGCCTATTCTCAATTCTCCATACGGCTACCCATCTTTGCACTGGGAGCTCGACGAGAAGGGGCAACCTACACAGCAAATCGTCGAATCTCGCCGAGCATCCAGCTTCATTAGCCCGATTCCAAAACCACGCCGGCACCATGGTGAGCAGACTACTCTGGCGCTGGACGAAGTTGAGAACCTGTCTAACGACGGGCAGCGCTACCGACACTCTGAACTGATCAATTCGGTGCGGCGCGAGGTCGATGCTTGGCGTCGCTTGCCACCAGCGCAGTGGCGCGTCACCCCCGAAACAGCGCGTTTACTGGAACATTGGCGCAACCACAAGTTCGCCGGTGTGCGCCCGTTCTTCTGCCAAGTCGAAGCAGCCGAGACCGCCATCTGGCTGACCGAAGTCGCTCCGCAGCTTGGCAAGAACGGTGAGCGCTTCCTCGATCACCTGAAAAAGGCCAGCAACGATGCCAATCCCGGCTTAATGCGTCTGGCGCTGAAGCTGGCCACCGGTGCTGGTAAGACCACGGTCATGGCCATGCTCATCGCTTGGCAGACCGTCAATGCCGTGCGCCATCCGCAGAGCAAGAAATTCACCCGAGGCTTCCTGCTGGTCGCCCCTGGCCTGACCATCAAGGATCGTCTGCGCGTGCTGCTGCCCAATGATGCGGACAGCTATTACGCCAGCCGCGAGATCGTGCCCCGCGACATGCTGGCGGATCTGGACAAGACCAAGATAATCATCACCAACTACCACGCTTTCAAACTGCGGGAGCGCATGGAGTTGTCCAAGGGCGGCCGTCGCTTGCTGCAAGGCCGCACCGGCAGCGAGCTGGACACGCAAGAAACCGAAGGCCAGATGCTTCAGCGGGTCATGCCGGAATTAATGGGACTAAAGAACATCCTCGCCATCAACGACGAGGCGCACCATTGCTATCGTGAAAAGCCCGCTTCCGACGACGACTTCATTGACGACAAGGGCAACCCCCTGACTGGCGATGACCTCAAAGCCGCCAAGGAGCACGTCAAGGACGAGAACGAAGCCGCGCGCCTGTGGATCTCTGGCCTCGAAGCCGTGAACCGCAAGCTGGGCCTGCAACAGGTGATTGACCTCTCGGCCACGCCATTCTTCCTAGCCGGTTCCGGCTACGTGGAAGGCACGCTGTTCCCCTGGACGATGAGCGACTTCTCATTAATGGATGCCATCGAGTGCGGCATCGTCAAATTGCCGCGCGTGCCGGTGGCTGACAACATTCCCGGCGCGGACATGCCCATCTACCGTGACCTTTGGAAGCACATCGGCAAAGCAATGCCGAAGAAGGGCCGAGGCAAGAACGCCCAGATCGACCCATCGACCATTCCCAGAACCCTGGAGACCGCACTCGAAGCCCTCTACGGCCACTACGTCAAAACCTACGAAGCCTGGCAGCAAGCCGGCATCAAGGTGCCGCCATGCTTCATCTTGGTGTGCAACAACACCGCCACTTCCAAGTTGGTGTTCGATTACATCTCCGGTTTCGAGCGTCGCAATGACGATGACAGTGTCAGCTACCAGGCTGGTCGATTGGAGCTGTTCCGCAACTTCGACGAGCATGGCAATCCACTGGCACGCCCGAACACTCTGCTGATCGACAGCGAGCAGCTCGAATCCGGAGAGGCACTGGACGATAATTTCCGGGGCATGGCCGCCGATGAGATCGAACGCTTCAAGCGCGAGATCATTGAGCGCACCGGCGACCGCCGCCAGGCCGAAAACCTCAGCGACAGCGAACTGCTGCGCGAGGTGATGAACACCGTTGGTAAGCAGGGCCGCCTGGGTGAGCAAATCCGCTGTGTGGTGTCGGTATCCATGCTCACCGAAGGCTGGGATGCCAACACTGTCACCCATATCCTCGGCGTACGTGCCTTCGGTACCCAGTTGCTTTGCGAGCAGGTGATAGGCCGAGCCTTGCGCCGACAGTCCTATGAGTTGAACGAGCAAGGCCTGTTCGACGTGGAGTACGCCGACGTATTCGGCATTCCCTTCGATTTCACCGCCAAGCCGGTCGTTGTCACCCCGCCCAAACCCCGCGAAACCGTCACAGTCAAGGCGCTGCGCCCGCAGCGCGACCACCTGGAAATTCGTTTCCCGCGTGTGCAGGGCTATCGCGTGGAACTGCCGGAGGAGCGGCTGGAGGCAGCCTTCGGCACCGACGATCACCTGACGCTGACACCGGATGAAGTGCCAACCAGGACCCACAACGCCGGCATCATCGGCGAGACCGTGGAACTGGACATCAAACACCTGAGCGACGTGCGCCAGTCCACCCTGCTGATGGAATTGACCACGCATCTACTGTTCAGGCATTGGCGCGAGTCAGGCCAGGATGCGCCCATTGCTTTGTTCGGCCAGCTCAAACGCATCGTGCGCCAATGGTTGGACGAATGCCTGGAATGCAAGGGCGGCACCTACCCGGCACAGTTGATGCATCGTCAACTGGCAGACCTGGCCTGCCAGAAGATCACCCGCGGCATCGTCAAGCACGAGTTGGAAAAGGGCCGGCAGGTCAAGGCCATCCTCGACCCGTTCAACGCAACTGGCAGTACTGCGCATGTGCGCTTCAACACCTCGCGCGAAGAACGCTGGGAAACCCTCGGCGTGGACAACCAGCCGAAGAACCACGTCAACTGGGTCATCCTGGACAGCGGCTGGGAAGGTGAATTCTGCAGAGTTGCCGAGTCGCATCCCAAAGTGCTGGCCTACACAAAGAACCACAACTTCGGCCTGGAAGTGCCCTACCGCTTTGGTTCGGCCAACCGCATTTATCTCCCGGACTTCATCGTGCAAGTGGACGATGGTCGCGGCAAGAACGATCCACTGAACCTGATAGTCGAGATTAAGGGCTACCGGCGAGAGGATGCGAAGGAGAAAAAATCCACCATGGACACCTATTGGATTCCCGGCGTGAATCACCTCGGCACACACGGCCGTTGGGCCTTCGCCGAGTTCGGCGATGTGTACGAAATGCAGGATGACTTTGCTAAAGAGGTCGAAGCGAAGTTCAACCAAATGATTGAATCGGCTGTGCCCGCGCCGGGAAACAAGGAACACTGAGATGGCAACTAAGAAAACACAGAAGCCCGGCAAGAGCATTGAGCAGATCACGCACCCCGAGGCCAAACGCAAGAACATCCCGACCGTGGAGCACCAGTCGGTGATGCAGCAGCACGAGCAGGCGCCGGTTAAGGTGGCCTATCCGCGCGCCAACCGGCACTGGCTGACGGAACTGTGCGCGCTGCACGACGGCGACAAGGTGTCCCCGGAATTCCAGCAGCGGCTCAACCGCGATCTGGATCCGCAACTGATCTGGCGCGGCAAGGACCAGCAGGATTGGAGCGATCTGGTCGTCAACGCGCCGCCGCTCTACATCCAGGAAAAAGTCAAGCCCAAGGCGCTGATCGACGACCTGCGCCGCCAAACCGAAGAACGGCGCGAAGCCGCCGCACCGCAGCAGGACACGCTGGACCTGTTCGGCGATTTCAACGGCCTGCCCGAAGGAGCGGACCGCACCGAGTTCTACCAGCATGAGGGCCACTGGCAGAACCGCTTCATCCTGGGCGACAGCCTGCAGGTGATGGCCAGCTTGGCCGAGCGCGAAGGGCTGCGTGGCAAGGTGCAATGCATTTATTTCGATCCGCCGTATGGCATCAAATTCAACAGCAACTTCCAGTGGTCCACCACTAGCCGGGACGTGAAGGACGGCAACGCCGACCACATCACCCGCGAACCCGAGCAGGTCAAGGCCTTCCGCGATACGTGGCGTGACGGCATTCACTCGTATCTGACGTATCTGCGCGACCGGTTGATGGTGGCACGGGATTTGTTGACCGAATCCGGCTCTATTTTCGTGCAGATTGGCGGCGAGAATCTCCACCGAGTCAGGGCTGTGATGGATGAAGTGTTTGGTGAACAGAATTTCTGTGCGGAAATAATATTCCGAAAGACGGCTAGAACATCATCCAATTTGTTGCCAACAGAAAATGATTTCTTGGTTTGGTTTGCGCGCGATAAAGAAAAAATAAAGTATCGACCTATTTTTCAGAAAAAAGATATGACTGAGTTGAAAAGCTATAAATATCTTGTTTCGTCCGATACCTTAGTGGCACGTTCCGCTACAGTAAACGAAAAGTCGGATGCTAGCTCAATTCCAGAGGGCTGGAAGCTAGCGCAGTTGAGTTTCTGCGTTTCGGGTGACCCAGGAAAACCTGAAGATCGCATATATAGTTTTCGTGGGAAAAATTACGATTGCGGTGCGCATCGTCACTGGAAGACCACAAATCCACAAGGATTGGACAACTTGTGGAAATCTCAACGCTTATTTGGACTCGGTTCTCAACTAAATTTCATACGGTATTTTGATGATTTTTCTGTTGAATCCTATTCGACACAGTGGCTGGATACAGGGAGTGCGGGGTTTTCAAATTCAGATCCGAAAATTTACGTTGTTCAAACCGACTCTTTGGTGGTTCAGCGTTGTATTTTGATGACTACTGATCCGGGTGATTTGGTTCTCGATCCAACGTGTGGTTCGGGAACCACAGCAACGGTTTCTGAACAATGGGGGCGTCGCTGGATCACGACTGACACCAGCCGCGTCGCGCTGGCACTGGCCCGTGCCCGCATCATGGGCGCGCGCTATCCGTTCTACCTGCTCGCTGATTCCCGCGAAGGCCAGTTAAAGGAAGCCGAGATCACGCGTAGCGTGCCGTCCAGCCAGCCCACATACGGCAACATCGCCCACGGATTCGTCTATGAGCGGGTACCGCATATCACGCTTAAGTCTATCGCCAATAACGCCGAAATCGACGTCATCTGGGACGAGTTCCAGACCATGCTGGAGCCGCTGCGCGCAGACTTGAACAAGGCGCTCGGTAAGCATTGGCAGGAATGGGAAATCCCGCGCGATGCCGACGCTAAATGGAGCGAGGCTGCGAAAAAGCTGCACGTCGATTGGTGGCAGCAATGCATCGCCCGCCAGAAGGAGATTGACGCGTCCATCGTCGCCAAGGCCGAGTTCGAGTATCTCTACAACAAACCCTACGAGGACAAGAAGAAGGTGCGCGTGGCCGGCCCCTTTACCGTGGAATCGCTCAGCCCGCACCGCGTGCTGGGTGTGGACGAAGAAGACGAGCTGATCGACCACGTGGCCGAAACCCAGGCCCAATACGGCCAGGACTTCGCCAGCTTAATCCTCGCCAATCTGCGCACCGCCGGCGTGCAGCAGGCGCACAAAGCTGACAAGATCGAATTCACCTCACTGGAACCGTGGCCCGGTGACTTGATCTGCGCTGAAGGCCGTTATCTTGAAAACGGACAGGTAAAGCGTGCCGGCATTCTGGTCGGCCCCGAGTTCGGCACCGTCACCCGTGCTGACCTGGTCGATGCCGCCCGCGAGGCAGGTGATGCCAACTTCGACGTGCTCATCGCCTGCGCTTTCAACTATGACGCGCCGGCCAGTGAGTTCAGCAAGCTCGGCCGCATCCACGTGCTCAAGGCGCGCATGAACGCCGACCTGCACATGGCCGAAGACCTGAAGAACACCGGCAAGGGCAACCTGTTCGTCATCTTTGGCGAGCCGGATGTGGACGTGCTGGACACGCAAGGCCGCAGCATCCGCAGATACGATGGCAAGCGTGACGTCATCGAGGTGCCTGCCGACGAACAATTAGTGGTGCGTATCAACGGCGTGGACGTGTTCCACCCCAGCACCGGCGAAGTCCGCAGTGACGGCGCGGACGGCATCGCCTGCTGGTTTTTGGACACCGACTACAACGAGGAATCCTTCTTCGTCCGCCATGCCTACTTCCTCGGCGCGAACGATCCGTATAAGGCGCTGAAGACTACGCTAAAGGCTGAAATCGACCCCGACGCTTGGGCGACACTCAACTCCGACACCTCGCGCCCCTTCCCGAAGCCGAGCAACGGCCGGTTTGCGGTGAAGGTCATTAATCACCTCGGCGATGAGGTGATGAAGGTATTTAAGGTGAACTGATGGAATTCCGCATCGCCGATACGTTTACTACCAGCCTCGGCCGCTTGACCGGTGATGAGCAGAAGGCTGCAAAGACCACTGCATTCGATTTGCAGGTTGATCCGAGCGGCAAGGGCATGAGCTTTCATAAGCTCGACAGATCCAAAGACCCGAATTTCTGGTCGGTGCGCGTTAGCCGCGACATCCGTCTGATTGCCCACAAGACAGCGGGCAGCCTGCTGCTGTGCTACGTCGATCACCACGACAGGGCCTATCAATGGGCAGAGCGACGCAAGCTTGAAGTGCATCCAACCACCGGTGCGGCACAACTCGTCGAAATCCGCGAGCGTGTCGAAGAAGTCCTCGTTCCGAAGTACGTCGAGGACAGTACGCCGGCCGCGCAGCAGAAGCCGAAATTGTTCGCGAAATACGGCGATGCGCAACTGCTGGCCTATGGCGTGCCGCAGGAATGGCTGCCCGATGTAAAGGCTGCCGACGAGGATTCGCTGCTGGAACTAGCCAACCACCTGCCCGGCGAAGCGGCGGAATCCCTGCTCGAACTGGCAACCGGTGGCACGCCGGCGTTGCCGGAAGTGGCGGACAAGGGGGCTGATCCATTCCGACATCCGGACGCACAACGTCGCTTCCGCGTGATGTCCGATATGGACGAGTTGGCCCGCGCCCTGGAGTACCCGTGGGACAAGTGGACAGTGTTCCTGCATCCGGCACAGCGTCAACTGATCGATCGAAACTACAACGGTGCGGCGCGCGTGTCCGGCTCGGCTGGTACCGGCAAGACCGTGGTGGCCTTGCACCGCGCCGTATACCTGGCGCGTAAGGACGAGGACGCGCGCGTGCTGCTTTCCACGTTTTCCGATACGCTCGCCAATGCGCTGCGGGGCAATCTGTACCGGCTGATCTGGAATACCCCCAAACTCGGTGAACGCATCGACGTCGCTGCGATGGAGGCCATCGGCATTCGCTTGTATTCGGCGGAATTCGGCAAGCCGGCATTCGTTGGCCGCGATGAGATTTCCGCACTACTGAGGGCCGCTGCCGCGCAGGTCGGTGGCCTGAAAGCCAATGCTGCGTTCCTGCTGTCCGAATGGGAGGATGTGGTGGACACCTGGCAGGTCGATGACTGGGAGACTTACCGCGATGCCAAGCGGCTGGGCCGAAAGACGCGCCTGCCGGAAGCGCAGCGCGCCTTGTATTGGCAGGTGTTCGCCCAGGTGCAGGCGCAATTGAAACAGGCCGGCAAGATCACTACCGCCGAAATGTTCGCCAAGCTTGCCGAAGCCATACCCAAGCGCAAGCATCCGGTATTCGATTACATCGTGGTGGACGAGGCTCAGGACATCAGCGTGCAACAACTGCGCTTCCTTGCGGCGATTGCCGGCAACCGAGCCAACGCACTCTTCTTCGCCGGCGATCTCGGCCAACGCATCTTCCAGACGCCATTCTCATGGAAACATCTTGGCGTTGATGTGCGTGGTCGCTCGCGTACGCTCAGTATCAATTACCGCACCTCACACCAGATTCGCTCGCAGGCCGATCGTCTACTCGGCCCCGAGGTATCCGATGTGGATGGAAACGTCGAAAGCCGTAAGGGCACGATTTCCGTGTTCAATGGGCCGGAGCCGACCATCTGTGGCTATGCCGGTGCCCTGACGGAAAGCCAAGCCGTCGGTGTATGGTTGAAGCAGTGCAACAGCAGTGGCGTGCTGCCACAGGAAATCGGCGTCTTCGTCCGATCCGAAAGCGAACTGTCTCGCGCACAGGCGGCAGTAAAGGCCGCTGGCCTACAGGGGCGCGTGCTTGGCAAGGACATGGCGACGGAAGAGGGCTTCGTCAGCATCACCACCATGCATTTGGCCAAGGGCATGGAATTCCGCGTGGTCGCGGTGATGGCCTGCGATGATGAAATCATTCCTTCACAGGCGCGCATCGACACTGCCGCTGACGAGGCCGAGCTGACCGAAATCTACAACACTGAGCGCCAGTTGCTATATGTGGCTTGTACCCGTGCCCGCGATCAATTGCATGTCTCAGCGGTGAATCCCGAGTCGGAATTTCTGGGGGATCTACTGCAAAAGTAACTATGCGCGTATTGGATGCGCCAGGCGGTGACGGAGTGCATAGGCTGTGTTACCCCAGGCGCTTGCGCAGCGTGCGACCTTAGCTCCCCAGATAGATAGCTGTCACCTTCACCCGCTCGTGTCCGAGTTCACGACTGATCTGCTGCCGGACATGTTGGTCGGCCAGGCGTCGCGATAGGTCGAGTTGGGCCGTGCCAGGCCCGCCTGCTGCCGGTGACTTCCACCCCGTTAGTGTTTCATATCGCATCTGTGCATACCGATGGCGCAGCCCATGCATATTGCTCAGCCCCGCCGCCTTGCACTGACCATCGTAGACGTGCCGCTGCTGGATGAAAGTCTTGTCTGCCGGGATCAATGACCCTGCGCCCGCCAGACAGTGTGCAGCCTGGAGCGCATCGCGTTGCTCTGTTGTCGTGATGGGCACAGTTCGCTCCCGACCGCCCTTCGTCCACGATCCCTTGAGGGCGATGTGATCCCCACGATCCGCGTAGCTGGGCTGAAACTTGATCGCCTCCTCTCGACGCAATCCGAAGGCCGCCTGTAGCTGAAGGCTCATGCGCACGTGGGCATCGGTGACCCGGTCAAGACCTGTGCCCAGTTCCTGGGCCTTGCTGATATTGGTGACATAGCGGCGCTCGGGCACGCCAAGCTGCGTGTTGTCCGCTGGCAGGATTCCGGCCTTGCCGATCTTCTCAGCCCACCAGCGCAGGTGTGAGAGCCGGTTCTTAAGGGTGCCGGATGACAAACCTTCGCCTTGCCAGCGCTCCAGCAGCGCCTGGACGTGCTTGCCTTTGAGGGACGATGCCTTCATCTGCCGGAAACCGGCCTCGCGCAGTTGCCACGCGGCCAGCGACAGCGAACGCATCCGGTCGGCCTGCGTGGTGTAGCTGCCGTCACGGTTGCGCTGGCAAAGCTGGCGCAGGGTATAGGTCAAGTCGTCCATCGTCCGGCCTCCCGGCAAAGCGCCGTAGTGCGTTGTCCTGAAACTCAATCGGTTAGTGTTGGTGCCAACTCGCCAGGGCGAGATCCCGTGAGGGCAAGGGCATGGTGTTCAGGAGACACCAGAGCCTCGAATGAGGCATCCGTCTTGCTTCCTGCTGGAAGGCCGGACGGAGGTCGTGCGAGATGAACAAGCTGTCAGCGTGGATGAGTCCTCCTTTGAAGTGAGTGGGATGAGAAAAAGCGGCGGGAACCCCGTGCATTGCGTACGGATGATGGCCGCAAGGGACAGTGCGCCAGGCGGCGCGCAAGGGATGATGGCAAGCTGAGGAAGAAGGCTCCGCCCATGGGTAGGGCCGGTATGCGATCGGGGCCTGGGCATACCTGGGGCGGTTCCACCCTGTTGGGCCAGCGCCTGCAGGAACCTGCGCTGTTGGGGTTGCCGATGTACAAAGCCCATCGGTCTTGGCAACTCCCGGTCAGTGTATGCGGCCATCATCACGTCTGCCGCACACAATAGAATATGGCGTTCGCCCGCATTGTTGCTGGCTTGTGCGGGGCCGTCACTGCGGCTTGCAGTGACGGCCCATTTCGGCTTGCCTGTGCCGGGCGAAGGGCGCTGCGGCAGATGTGGATATGCCCCTGCCTGCGGCACTGACGCGGCGTTCGCCTTGTCGGCTACCTGCGCAGGGGCGGCATGGTGCCCATGCCACTCCTGCACAGGCAGCTTGTGCATGAAGCGGATCGCACGGCATCCAAGGCGCGCCATGATTCCGAGCGGGTTTCGCGCGCAGTGGGGGTCAATGGCGGGCGCGCAAGCCGCAGCGCACCCTTGACGTCCATGCAGCGCACCAGCCTACCGGCTGGGTGCAGGGGGATGTTCTTCCCCCTGCACCCTTGCCCTTCGGCGAGAACGGCGTTCCAAGAGGCAGCGCCTCTTGGTCAAGGCCGCAGCCCGCGAAGGCAAGGCGAACTAGGCTGGGCGAGGCCGCCATCCCCGGGCCTGCATCACCTGTGCGGCAAGATTGCCCGCATTC
Organism: Xanthomonas vesicatoria ATCC 35937; assembly: GCF_001908725.1. Taxonomy (NCBI): domain Bacteria; kingdom Pseudomonadati; phylum Pseudomonadota; class Gammaproteobacteria; order Lysobacterales; family Lysobacteraceae; genus Xanthomonas; species Xanthomonas vesicatoria. The sequence continues at coordinate 4,084,586 of NZ_CP018725.1, forward strand.
ATCGGCGCGTGGAGCATCTTGCGGATATTGGCGATGTGCGCCAGCGCCGTTTCACGCGATGCTGGTTGCGCCGCAAGTTCAGGATCGGCTTCGGTGCGGGTGGAGGCGGCAGCGCGACTTCCGGCAGGCTCAGGGGTAGGCACTACCTGCTTGCGTCCCGCCCACAGGCGGAACTCGCCCGAAAAAACGCGCTTCACCAAGGCGAAGAAGTAGGCCACGACATTGCGCACGGTGCCGCTCTGGCTGCGTGCCTGCAATTCGTCCAGCACTTCCTGGCGATGTTGCGGCGGTAGCCGCCGCAAGGCGGCCTGCACGTCCTTCTGTTGATCTGGCTGGGCATTGCTCAGGCAAGGCGGCAAATCCACCGGCCGCGATGCGGGATAGCCGTCATCTTCGCGCGCGCGGTACGTACGTTCTTTTTTATACATATACGTCTTATACGTACTGCCTTGCTCAGCCGTCATCTGGCGTTCGTGTCCGGTCTGTTGCGGAACAGCCGTGCTGCCAGCAGAACCGCCGGCCGATGGTGCCTGGCCCGCCGTCTGGTTCACTTGTGGCGGCGGTGGCGTAGGGGGCAAATCATCGTCGTCGTGGCCCTGATCGTGGGCCGCGAGGGAAGCCGCTTCAGGCGCCTGCGGCTGCGTTGCCTGGATGTGGATGGTCACCCGATCCACCTGGTTGTTTTCGTGACCGATGGAGGCTTGCAGAAGCGCGGGCAGACTGGCATCGAGCGCGCAGGCCTGCTGGAAGTCCAGGGCGCTTTCGTGAACCTGATACAGCTCGCTGAGCACATGGCCGGTCAGAGGGTCGCGGTGCTGGCCCACCAGACTGATCCACCCTGTCAGCCGAAGCACGATGAGAACGCGCCAAGCCGTTTCGTATCCGGCACGTTGGCCCAGTGGGGTAGAGGTGAGATAGCGGCGCAGTTGCCCCAGGTTCGCCAGCGGGCTGATACCCTCGGCAGCGCGCAGCATGCGCAGCACCTGCCATCCGTTACGTTCCAGGGGTGTGAGGCGAGCATCGAGCATGAGCGAGGCCGGCGTAGCGAACAGGGTGTCTTGTCCCGGCGGGTTGTGACGGGTGTGATGGTCTGCCATGAGAGGTCTCCAGGGTATGGGCCGCAGCGGCCCGTTCCCCTGCATCTCATCGCGCGCCAAGCATCACGTCAGCCAACAATGCGGTCTGCGCCATAACCGTTTTATCCGGCCACGCGCAGCGCTGGCACCGGCATCCAGACTGATCTATCCCCCTATGGGGGTACAACTGGGGGTACTTCCAGCGATTCCTGCAAAGGCCGTGGCCCGATTTCTCCGCGAAACCTAGTGCTCACGGGACTTTGCCGACCGATCAACGTTTAAACGTGTGATCAACGTCTGATCCGTTGCGCGCGGCGGTGAGCGTCGCGCGTATTCAGTGGTGACGAAGAGTTCAAAATTTTTGTTGACACCGGGTGCGTCCCACAACAAAATAACGGGCTGCTTCACCCCGAACCGAATCGCCTCGCAGCGCTACGGTCCGGTAGTAAAAGCTGGAGGGATACCCAAGCGGCCAACGGGGGCAGACTGTAAATCTGCTGGCTTACGCCTTCGGTGGTTCGAATCCACCTCCCTCCACCAGTTTCATGTTGTGGCATGCAGTTCCCGGCGCGGGAGTAGTTCAACGGTAGAACCTCAGCCTTCCAAGCTGATGGTGCGGGTTCGATTCCCGTCTCCCGCTCCATTGAACGCAAATGCATGGCATAATGCAAAACTCGCTCACGTAGCTCAGTCGGTAGAGCACCTCCTTGGTAAGGAGGAGGTCGAAGGTTCGATTCCTTTCGTGAGCACCATTACTCAATCGTCTTAAACTCCAAACGATTACCGAGAACTTGCACCCATGGCAAAAGCTAAATTCGAGCGCACCAAGCTGCACGTCAATGTCGGCACCATCGGTCACGTTGACCATGGCAAGACCACGTTGACCGCTGCGCTGACCAAGATCGGTGCAGAGCGTTTCGGTGGCGAGTTCAAGGCGTACGACGCGATCGACGCAGCACCGGAAGAGAAGGCGCGCGGCATCACGATTTCGACCGCGCACGTCGAATACGAATCCCCGAACCGCCACTACGCCCACGTTGACTGCCCCGGCCACGCCGACTACGTCAAGAACATGATCACCGGTGCGGCGCAGATGGACGGCGCGATCCTGGTGTGTTCGGCCGCTGACGGCCCGATGCCGCAGACCCGCGAGCACATCCTGCTCTCGCGTCAGGTCGGTGTGCCGCACATCGTCGTGTTCCTGAACAAGGCCGACATGGTCGACGACGCCGAGTTGCTCGAGCTGGTCGAAATGGAAGTGCGCGAGCTGCTGAGCAAGTACGACTTCCCGGGCGACGACACCCCGATCATCCACGGTTCGGCGCGTCTGGCGCTGGACGGTGATCAGAGCGACATCGGCGTGCCGGCGATCCTGAAGTTGGTCGATGCACTGGACAGCTTCATTCCGGATCCGACCCGCGACGTCGATCGCCCGTTCCTGATGCCGGTCGAAGACGTGTTCTCGATCTCCGGTCGCGGCACCGTGGTGACCGGTCGTATCGAGCGCGGCATCATCAAGGTTGGCGACGAAATCGAAATCATCGGTATCCGCGACACGCAGAAGACCACGGTCACCGGCGTGGAAATGTTCCGCAAGCTGCTGGACCAGGGCCAGGCAGGCGACAACGCCGGTCTGCTGCTGCGCGGCACCAAGCGTGACGACGTGGAGCGCGGCCAGGTGCTGTGCAAGCCGGGTTCGATCAAGCCGCATACCGAGTTCGAAGCCGAAGTCTACGTGCTGTCCAAGGACGAGGGTGGTCGTCATACCCCGTTCTTCAAGGGCTACCGTCCGCAGTTCTACTTCCGTACCACCGACATCACTGGCGCCTGCCAGCTGCCGGAAGGCGTGGAAATGGTGATGCCGGGCGACAACGTGAAGATGGTCGTGACCCTGATCAACCCGGTCGCGATGGACGAAGGCCTGCGCTTCGCAATTCGCGAAGGTGGCCGTACCGTCGGCGCCGGTGTGGTTGCCAAGGTCATCAAGTAAGCACCACTTGCAGTTCGGCGGCTTCGGTCGCCGAATTTGCGCGAATGGCGGGCCGGCTGAACCGCGGTCCGCCTTCGTTGTCTTAGGGTTTGCGGTAAACGAGTACATACGCCAGTAGCTCAATTGGCAGAGCAGCGGTCTCCAAAACCGCAGGTTGGGGGTTCGAGTCCCTCCTGGCGTGCCACTCCTCTTTCCGGCCCAGCGATTCGGGTCAGATCGGTAACTAGAGCCGGATGAATAGCAAAATCGAGCCTTCCAAGAGCGCGTCTGCGAGCGCTGATATTGTGAAATACGTTCTCTCCGCGATCCTGGTGGTTGCGGGCTTGTTTGTGTGGTTCTGGTTTTCTGCGCCGGAGCGTGCCACGCAGTTGGGAGCCTGGACGCCGCAGTTGCGTGCGCTGGCTGTCATCGTTGGGTTGGTAGCGGGTGCATTTGTCTTCCTGGGGACCGGCAAAGGCCGGGAAACCCGCGAATTCATGTCCGAATCCAGGTTTGAGTTGCGCAAGGTGGTCTGGCCAACCCGTCAGGAAGCCATTCGCACGACCTGGGTTGTCATTGTTGTTGTAATCATTCTGAGTTTGCTGTTGGGCGGCTTCGACTTCGTCATCCAGAAGCTCACGCAGTGGTTCCTGGCTCGTTGAGGAGAATCAAGCAGTGAAGCGTTGGTACGTCGTTCACGCCTATTCAGGCTTTGAAAAATCGGTTGCGCAGGCATTGCGCGATCGCATCGTCCGCACCGAGATGGAAGATCGTTTCGGTGACGTGTTGGTGCCGACCGAGGAAGTCATCGAAATGCGCGCCGGCCAGAAGCGTCGGTCCGAGCGCAAGTTCTTCCCCGGCTACGTGCTGGTGCAGATCGAAACCCACGAAGAAGCCGGCATTCCGCGCATCGACAATGAAAGCTGGCACTTGGTGAAGGAAACTTCCAAGGTGATGGGTTTCATCGGCGGTACCGCAGATCGCCCATTGCCGATTCGCGACGAAGAGGCTGATGCGATTCTGCAGCGTGTGCAGGACGGCGTCGAGAAGCCGCGTCCGAAGGTGTTGTTTGAGCCCGGTCAGATGGTGCGTGTCACCGATGGTCCGTTCAACGATTTCAATGGTGTCGTTGAAGAAGTCAACTACGAGAAGAGCCGCTTGCGTGTCGCCGTGCTCATCTTCGGTCGATCTACGCCGGTCGAGCTCGAGTTCGGCCAGGTCGAGAAGGGTTGACCTGAGCGGGCGCCTGCTAGGCGCCTTCTCCAAATGCTGCTATAGTGCGCGGCTCGCTCACCTGGCGACCGCCGGGAAATAATGGCTGCCGCATGGCGGCCATCTGCATGTTTTACACAACGCGACGCCGGGACGCGTGATTCTCCCGGTCCGATGGGGAGCCTGTTGTCAGGCGATAGCACCCGGAGAGTATTGAAATGGCTAAGAAGATAACTTCCTACATCAAGTTGCAGGTCAAGGCCGGTCAGGCCAATCCTGCACCGCCGGTCGGCCCTGCACTGGGTCAGCGCGGGTTGAACATCATGGAATTCTGCAAAGCGTTCAACGCTGCGACTTCCAAGCTGGAGACGGGTCTGCCGACGCCAGTGATCATCACCGCGTATTCCGACCGTACCTTCACCTTCGTCACCAAGAGCACCCCGGCAAGCGTGCTGCTCAAGAAGGCGGCGGGCGTTACGTCCGGTTCGAAACGTCCCAACAGCGACAAGGTCGGCAAGGTGACGCGCAAGCAGCTGGAAGAGATCGCCAAGACCAAGGAAGCCGATCTGACGGCAGCCGAGCTCGAAGCGGCAGTTCGCACGATTGCGGGTACCGCCCGCAGCATGGGTTTGACGGTGGAGGGCTAAGACATGGCACAGAACAAGCGCGTTAAGGCCATTGCGGCCGCTGTCGTTCCGGGCAAGAGCTATGCCTTCGAAGACGCAATCAAGATCCTGAAGACCGCCACCAAGGCCAAGTTCGTCGAGTCGATCGACGTTGCCGTGCGCCTGGGCGTGGACGCCAAGAAGTCCGACCAGCAGGTGCGCGGTTCGACCGTACTGCCGGCCGGTACCGGCAAGAGCGTGCGCGTTGCGGTGTTTGCACCGGCAGGCGCCAAGGCTGACGAAGCCCTGGCCGCAGGCGCCGAGGCAGTGGGCATGGACGACCTGGCCGAGAAGATGCAGGCCGGCGACCTGAACTACGACGTGGTCATCGCGACCCCGGACGCCATGCGCGTTGTCGGTAAGCTCGGCACCCTGCTGGGTCCGCGCGGCCTGATGCCCAATCCGAAGGTCGGCACCGTGTCGGCGAACCCGGGCGAAGCGGTCAAGAACGCCAAGTCGGGCCAGGTGCGTTACCGCACCGACAAGGCCGGCATCATCCACTGCACCATCGGCAAGGCCAGCTTCGACGACGAAGCGCTGAAGTCGAACCTGCAGGCGCTGTTGCTGGATCTGGTCAAGGCCAAGCCGGCAACCTCGAAGGGCACCTACCTGCAGAAGGTATCGGTCAGCTCGACGATGGGCCCGGGCGTGACGGTTGATCAGTCGAGCCTGTCGCTGAAGTAATCGAATGCGTCGGGCGTCATTCGCCTGACGTGTGCAGTACCGCATTGTTTTTCCGGCCCGGGTCACCGTGTGCTGGGAGTCCGTTCCCTCCTTTGGGGTAACGGACATTTTGAAGGCGATCGCCGGCATGTCCGGCGGTAGCCGTCAAAGACCGCAGGCGCGGTCAGCGCAGATCGACGACGGGCAGGGATGCTCGCACTGGCATGGAGTCGCCGTCGATGCAGCGGGATCGCTTAATTGGTTCGTTTCGAACTGGCCGGCGTAGATGGTGTCGCCCTTCTGGAGTTTTCTGGTTTACGCGCTTCTGGGATTTCCCGGATGAGTCCACTCCAGGTCTAGAACGGCCACCAAAGGAACATCGGTCGATGTTCCCGGCTTCCAGGAAGGAAGCTGCCCTGGACCGCAACCGGCAGGAGCCGCGAGCGGAGTAGTTTGAAGCGGGACTAGGGATTCGGCATTGGGGATTTGCAGGAGCTGCTTCATGGCTTTCGACGAATCACCAATCACCAATCACCAATCCCGGCTTTAACGGAGGAGTGCAATGGCTCTCAATCTGTCCCAGAAGCAAGAAGTAGTCGCCGAGCTGGCAGACATCGCCGCCAAGGCCCACTCCCTGATCGCCGCCGAATACGCTGGCACCACGGTCTCCCAGATGACCGCGATGCGCAAGCAGGCCCGCGAAACCGGCGTGTTCTTGAAAGTTGTCAAGAACACCCTGGCCGTGCGTGCCGTCGAAGGTACCGAATTTGCTGTCGCGTCTGACAAGCTGGTTGGTCCTTTGGTGTATGCGTTTTCGATGGAGGAGCCCGGCGCTGCCGGTCGCCTGATCAAGGAATTCGCCAAGAGCAACGACAAGCTGCAGGCCAAGGTTGTGGCAATCGGTGGGGAACTGTTCCCGGCGAGCCACGTCGACGTGTTGGCTTCGCTGCCGACCCGCGATCAGGCTCTGGCCATGCTGGCCCGCGTGCTGTCCGAACCGGCTGCCATGTTCGCCCGTGCCGTCAAGGCCGTTGGCGACAAGCAGGGTGGTGGCGACGAAGCCGCCGCGCCGGTCGCCGAGACTGCCGAAGCTTGATGTCCTAGCGTCTGCTAGAAACCATTCCAGAATCAATTTCTAAAAGGTAATCACAATGTCCCTTACCAACGAACAGATCGTCGACGCCATCGCCGAGAAGTCCCTGATGGAAGTGATGGAGCTGGTCAAGGCCATCGAAGAGAAGTTCGGCGTCTCTGCCGCCGCTCCGGTCGCTGCCGCTGCAGCTGGCCCGGCCGCTGTGGTCGAAGAACAGACCGAATTCAACGTGGTGCTGGTCAACTGCGGCGCCAACAAGGTCGGCGTCATTAAGGCCGTCCGCGCCGTGACCGGCCTGGGCCTGAAGGAAGCCAAGGATCTGACCGAAGCCGGTGGCATCCTGAAGGAAGGCGCGTCGAAGGACGAAGCCGAGAAGATCAAGAAGGAACTGACCGAAGCCGGCGCGACCGTCGAAGTCAAGTAAGCAGCATCTTGCATCGCCAGCGTTTCATGGTGATGCACTGAAGGCTGGGGGCCCAAAGCCCCCGGCCTTTGGCCGTTGATGGAAAGCAGGGATTTGACGGGCGGCATTCGGGATTCGGAAGAATCTTTGCCCATCTCAATCTCGTCCGTCCCAATCTCGGCCTCACCGAGTTGGTAGTTGGAAGTAGCAGGAGAAGGCGTGCTGGTGCCGGCAATACCAGCGACTTCCAACTGACAATTTTGTTATTTCAGGGCCGCCGCGACGTGGCCCCCGCAGCCTAGGGTGAAGACCTCATGACGTCTTATTCGTTCACCGAAAAAAAGCGTATCCGCAAGGATTTCGGTAAGCAGCGCTCGATTCTCGAAGTGCCGTTCCTGCTTGCCATCCAGGTGGATTCCTATCGTGAATTCCTGCAGGAAGACGTGGAGCCGACCAAGCGCAAGGACCTCGGTCTGCATGCTGCTCTGAAGTCGGTGTTCCCGATCTCCAGCTACAGCGGCAACGCTGCGCTCGAGTATGTGGGCTACAAGTTGGGTCAGCCGGTGTTTGACGAGCGTGAATGCCGTCAGCGTGGCATGAGCTATGGCGCGCCGCTGCGCGTGACCGTCCGCCTGGTGATTTACGACCGCGAGTCGTCGACCAAGGCCATCAAGTACGTGAAGGAGCAGGAGGTCTATCTCGGCGAAATCCCGCTGATGACCGGCAACGGTACCTTCATCGTCAACGGCACCGAGCGCGTGATCGTGTCGCAGCTGCACCGCTCGCCGGGTGTGTTCTTCGACCACGACCGTGGCAAGACGCACAGCTCGGGCAAGCTGCTGTACAGCGCTCGCATCATTCCGTACCGCGGTTCCTGGCTGGACTTCGAGTTCGACCCGAAGGACGCGCTGTTCACCCGTATTGACCGTCGCCGCAAGCTGCCGGTGTCGATCCTGCTGCGTGCGCTTGGCTACAGCAACGAAGAGATGCTGGCCGAGTTCTTCGAGATCAATACGTTCCACATCAATCCGGACGAAGGCGTGCAGCTGGAGCTGGTGCCGGAGCGTCTGCGTGGTGAAACGCTGAACTTCGACCTGGCCGATGGCGACAAGGTCATCGTGGAAGCGGGCAAGCGCATCACTGCGCGTCACGTCAAGCAGCTGGAAGCTGCGGGCGTTGCCGCGCTGGCTGTGCCGGACGACTACCTGGTCGGCCGCATCCTGTCGCACGACGTGGTCGATGGTTCGACCGGCGAGCTGCTGGCCAACGCCAACGACGAAATCAGTGAAGATCAGCTGGCTGCGTTCCGCAAGGCCGGCGTCGATGCGGTCGGCACCCTGTGGGTGAACGACCTGGATCGTGGTCCGTACCTGTCCAACACCTTGCGCATCGATCCGACCAAGACGCAGCTGGAAGCGTTGGTCGAGATCTACCGCATGATGCGTCCGGGCGAGCCGCCGACCAAGGAAGCCGCGCAGAACCTGTTCCACAACCTGTTCTTCACCTTCGAGCGCTACGACCTGTCCACGGTCGGCCGCATGAAGTTCAACCGTCGCGTTGGCCGCAAGGAAGTGCTGGGCGAGTCGGTGCTGTACGACAAGAAGTACTTTGCCGAGCGTAACGACGAGGAATCCAAGCGTCTGGTCGCCGAGCACACCGACACCTCCGACATCCTGGAAGTGATCAAGGTGCTCACCGAAATCCGTAACGGTCGCGGCGTGGTCGATGACATCGATCACCTGGGCAACCGTCGCGTGCGTTCGGTCGGCGAAATGGCCGAGAACGTGTTCCGCGTGGGCCTGGTCCGCGTCGAGCGCGCGGTCAAGGAACGCCTGTCGATGGCCGAATCCGAAGGCCTGACCCCGCAGGAACTGATCAACGCCAAGCCCGTGGCCGCGGCGATCAAGGAGTTCTTCGGCTCCTCGCAGCTGTCGCAGTTCATGGACCAGAACAACCCGCTGTCGGAAGTGACGCACAAGCGTCGCGTCTCCGCTCTGGGCCCGGGCGGTCTGACCCGCGAGCGCGCCGGCTTCGAAGTGCGCGACGTGCATCCGACCCATTACGGCCGCGTCTGCACAATCGAAACGCCTGAAGGTCCGAACATCGGCCTGATCAACTCGCTGGCCGTGTTCGCCCGCACCAACCAGTACGGCTTCCTCGAGACGCCGTACCGCAAGGTGCTGGACGGCAAGGTCTCCGACGACGTCGAGTACCTGTCGGCGATCGAGGAAAACGAGTACGTGATCGCCCAGGCGAACGCGCTGACCGACGCCAAGAACATGCTCACCGAGCAGTTCGTGCCGTGCCGGTTCCAGGGCGAGTCGCTGCTGAAGCCGCCGGCCGAAGTGCACTTCATGGACGTCTCGCCGATGCAGACCGTGTCGGTTGCCGCGGCGCTGGTGCCGTTCCTGGAACACGATGACGCCAACCGTGCACTGATGGGCGCCAACATGCAGCGCCAGGCCGTGCCGACGCTGCGTTCGCAGAAGCCGTTGGTGGGTACCGGCATCGAGCGTGCGGTTGCGCGCGACTCGGGCGTGACCGTCAATGCGTTGCGTGGTGGCGTGATCGAGCAGATCGACGCGGCCCGCATCGTGGTCAAGGTCAACGAGGCAGAAATCGGCGGCGGCACCGATGCCGGCGTGGATATCTACAACCTGATCAAGTACACCCGCTCCAACCAGAACACCTGCATCAACCAGCGTCCGCTGGTGAACGTGGGCGACGTGATCGCGCGCGGCGACGTGCTGGCCGACGGCCCGTCCACCGACATCGGTGAGCTGGCGCTGGGTCAGAACATGCTGATCGCGTTCATGCCGTGGAACGGCTACAACTTCGAAGACTCCATCCTGCTCTCCGAGCGCGTGGTGGAAGAGGATCGTTACACCACGATCCACATCGAAGAATTGACCTGCGTTGCGCGCGACACCAAGTTGGGGCCGGAGGAAATTTCCGCCGACATCCCGAACGTGTCCGAGCAGGCGTTGAACCGTCTGGACGAGAGCGGCGTGGTGTACATCGGTGCGGAAGTGCGCGCCGGCGACATCATGGTCGGCAAGGTCACGCCGAAGGGCGAGAGCCAGCTGACTCCGGAAGAAAAGCTGCTGCGTGCGATCTTCGGTGAGAAGGCGTCCGACGTGAAGGACAGCTCGCTGCGCGTGCCCCCGGGCATGGACGGCACCGTCATCGACGTGCAGGTCTTCACCCGCGACGGCATCGAGAAGGACAAGCGTGCGCGCCAGATCGAGGAATCCGAGATCAAGCGCGTCAAAAAGGACTTCGACGACCAGTTCCGCATCCTGGAAGCGGCCATCTACGCACGTCTGCGCTCGCAGATCGTGGGCAAGGTCGCCAACGGCGGTCCGAACCTGAAGAAGGGCGACAACGTCACCGACGCGTACCTGGACGGGCTGAAGAAGTCCGATTGGTTCCAGCTGCGCATGAAGGACGAAGACGCCGCGGATGCCATCGAACGCGCGCAGAAGCAGATCCAGGCGCACGAGAAGGAATTCGAAGCACGGTTTGCCGACAAGCGCGGCAAGATCACCCAGGGCGACGACCTCGCACCGGGCGTGCTGAAGATGGTCAAGGTGTTCCTGGCCGTGAAGCGCCGCATCCAGCCGGGCGACAAGATGGCAGGCCGCCACGGCAACAAGGGTGTGGTCTCCAACGTCGTGCCGGTCGAGGACATGCCGTACATGGCCACCGGCGAGCCGGTGGACATCGTGCTGAACCCGCTCGGCGTGCCGTCGCGCATGAACATCGGCCAGATTCTGGAAGTGCATCTGGGGTGGGCCGCCAAGGGCCTGGGTCGCAAGATCCAGCGCATGCTGGAAGCCCAGGCGGCGGTCAGCGAATTGCGCAAGTTCCTGGACGACATCTACAACCACGACAATGCGATCAATGCACAGCGCGTGGATCTGTCGCAGTTCAGCGATGAGGAATTGCTCAACCTGGGCAAGAACCTGATCGATGGCGTGCCGATGGCCACCCCGGTGTTCGACGGCGCCAGCGAAGCGGAAATCAAGCGCATGCTGGAACTGGCCGAACTGCCGCAGAGCGGCCAGACCCAGCTGTACGACGGTCGCACCGGCGAGGCGTTCGATCGCAAGACCACGGTCGGCTACATGCACTACCTGAAGTTGAACCACTTGGTCGACGACAAGATGCATGCACGCTCGACTGGCCCGTACTCGCTCGTCACCCAGCAGCCGCTGGGCGGCAAGGCGCAGTTCGGCGGTCAGCGCTTCGGCGAAATGGAAGTCTGGGCGCTGGAAGCCTACGGCGCGGCCTACACCCTGCAGGAAATGCTGACGGTGAAGTCCGACGACGTGCAGGGCCGCAACCAGATGTACAAGAACATCGTCGATGGTGAGCACGAGATGGTCGCGGGCATGCCGGAATCCTTCAACGTGTTGGTGAAGGAAATCCGCTCGCTGGCGATCAACATGGAACTGGAAGAGTGATCGAGACGGGTCCCGGCGCCGCAATGCGCTGCCGGGATCCGGAACGTAAGGCCCTCGGTTTCATCTCAGATACGAAATTCCTCCGACCCGGAGATATCAAATGAAAGACCTGCTCAACCTCTTCAATCAGCAGCGCCAGACGCTAGATTTCGACGCGATCAAGATCGCGTTGGCATCGCCTGACCTGATCCGTTCATGGTCCTACGGCGAAGTGAAGAAGCCCGAAACCATCAACTACCGTACCTTCAAGCCCGAGCGTGACGGCCTGTTCTGCGCCGCCATCTTCGGACCGATCAAGGATTACGAGTGCCTGTGCGGCAAGTACAAGCGCATGAAGCACCGTGGCGTGGTCTGCGAAAAGTGCGGCACCGAAGTCACCCTGGCCAAGGTGCGTCGCGAGCGCATGGGCCACATCGACCTGGCCTCGCCGGTCGCGCACATCTGGTTCCTCAAGTCGCTGCCGTCGCGTATCGGCCTGATGCTGGACATGACTCTGCGTGACATCGAGCGCGTGCTGTACTTCGAAGCCTATGTGGTCACCGAGCCGGGCCTGACCCCGCTCGAGCGCCGCCAGTTGCTGACCGAAGAGCAGTACCTGACCGCACGCCAGGAGTACAACGACGACTTCGACGCCGCCATGGGCGCCGAGGCCGTGTACGAGCTGCTGCGCACGATCGACCTGCAGTCGGAAATGACCCGTCTGCGCGAAGAAATCGCCAGCACCGGTTCGGAAACCAAGCTCAAGCGCCTCACCAAGCGCATCAAGCTGATCGAAGCCTTCCTGGAATCGGGCAACCGTCCGGAATGGATGGTCATGACCGTGCTTCCCGTGCTGCCGCCGGACCTGCGTCCGTTGGTGCCGCTGGATGGTGGCCGCTTCGCGACCTCGGATCTGAACGATCTGTACCGCCGCGTGATCAACCGTAACAACCGCCTGCGTCGCCTGCTCGAGCTCAATGCGCCGGACATCATCGTGCGCAACGAAAAGCGCATGCTGCAGGAATCGGTCGATGCGCTGCTGGACAACGGCCGTCGCGGCCGTGCCATCACCGGCACCAACAAGCGTCCGCTGAAGTCGCTGGCCGACATGATCAAGGGCAAGCAGGGCCGGTTCCGTCAGAACCTGCTCGGCAAGCGCGTGGACTACTCCGGTCGTTCGGTCATCACCGTCGGTCCGTACCTCAAGCTGCACCAGTGCGGCCTGCCGAAGAAGATGGCGCTGGAGCTGTTCAAGCCGTTCGTGTTCGCCAAGCTGCAGCGTCGCGGCCTGGCCACCACCATCAAGGCCGCCAAGAAGCTGGTCGAGCGCGAAGAAGCCGAAGTCTGGGACATCCTGGAAGAAGTGATCCGCGAGCACCCGGTGCTGCTGAACCGTGCGCCGACCCTGCACCGCCTGGGCATCCAGGCGTTCGAGCCGGTGTTGATCGAAGGCAAGGCCATCCAGCTGCATCCGCTGGTGTGTACTGCGTTCAACGCCGACTTCGACGGTGACCAGATGGCCGTCCACGTGCCGCTCTCGCTGGAAGCCCAGCTGGAAGCGCGTGCGCTGATGATGTCCACCAACAACATCCTGTCGCCGGCCAACGGCGAGCCGATCATCGTGCCATCGCAGGACGTGGTGTTGGGCCTGTACTACATGAGCCGCGCCCTGGAGAACAAGAAGGGCGAAGGCATGGTGTTCGCCAACACCAGCGAAGTGAAGCGCGCCTACGACAACCGCGTGGTGGAACTGCACGCCAAGGTCAAGGTCCGCATCACCCAGGTGGACGTGGAAGCCGACGGCAAGCGCAGCAGCGGCACCTCGATCGTGGACACCACGGTCGGTCGTGCGCTGCTGAGCGAAATCCTGCCCGAAGGCCTGCCGTTCCAGCTGGCCAACACCGAGATGACCAAGAAGAACATCTCGCGTCTGATCAACTCCAGCTACCGTCTGCTGGGCTTGAAGGACACCGTCGTGTTCGCCGACAAGCTGATGTACACCGGCTATGCCTATGCGACCCGCGCAGGCGTGTCGATCGGCATCGACGACATGCTGATCCCCGACGAGAAGAAGGGCATCCTCACCGAGGCCGAAGCCGAAGTGCTGGAAATCCAGGAGCAGTACCAGTCGGGCCTGGTCACCGCCGGCGAGCGCTACAACAAGGTCGTGGACATCTGGTCGCGCACCAGCGAGCGCATCGCCAAGGCGATGATGGATACCATCGGTACCGAAAAGGTCGAAAACGCCAAGGGTGAGACCATCGACCAGAAGTCGATGAACTCGCTTTACATCATGGCCGACTCCGGTGCGCGTGGTAGCCAGGCGCAGATCCGTCAGCTGGCCGGTATGCGCGGCCTGATGGCGCGTCCGGACGGCTCGATCATCGAGACGCCCATCAAGGCGAACTTCCGCGAAGGCTTGAACGTGCAGGAGTACTTCAACTCCACCCACGGTGCGCGTAAGGGTCTGGCCGATACCGCGTTGAAGACCGCGAACTCGGGTTATCTGACCCGTCGTCTGGTCGACGTGGCGCAGGACGTGGTGATCACCGAAGTCGATTGCGGCACCACCGAAGGGTTGATCATGACCCCGATCGTGGAAGGCGGCGACGTGGTGGAGCCGTTGAAGGAGCGCGTGCTGGGCCGCGTCGTGGCCGAGGACGTGTACCTGCCGGGCAACGACGAAGAACCGATCGTCACCCGCAACACGCTGCTCGACGAAGCCTGGGTCGCCAAGCTGGAAGACGCCAGCGTGCAGTCGGTGAAGGTGCGTTCGACCATCAGCTGCGAGTCGTCGTTCGGCGTGTGCGCACGTTGCTACGGTCGCGATCTTGCACGTGGTCACCAGGTCAACATCGGTGAAGCGGTCGGCGTCATCGCCGCCCAGTCGATCGGTGAGCCGGGTACCCAGCTGACCATGCGTACGTTCCACATCGGTGGTGCGGCATCGCGTGCGGCGGCAGTGGACAACATCACGGTCAAGACCACCGGTTCGATCAAGTTCAACAACTTGAAGTCGGTCGAGCACGCCAATGGGTCGCTGGTTGCGGTCTCGCGTTCGGGCGAACTATCCGTGCTCGATGGCCACGGTCGCGAGCGCGAGCGTTACAAGCTGCCCTACGGTGCCACCATCACGGCCAAGGACGGTGATGCGGTCAAGGCTGGCCAGGGCGTGGCCAACTGGGATCCGCATAACCACCCGATCGTGTCGGAAGTGGCCGGTTTCATCCGCTTCATCGACTTCGTCGACGGCGTCACCGTCATCGAGAAGACCGACGAGCTGACCGGCCTGGCGTCGCGCGAAATCACCGACCCGAAGCGTCGTGGCGCACATGCCAAGGAACTGCGGCCGATCGTGCGTATCGTCGATGGCAAGGGCAACGACCTCACCATCCCGAACACCGATCTGCCGGCGCAGTACCTGCTGCCGCCGCGCTCCATCGTCAACCTGCAGGACGGCGCTGCCGTCGGCGTGGGCGACGTGGTTGCGAAGATCCCGCAGGAAGCGTCCAAGACCCGCGACATCACCGGTGGTCTGCCGCGCGTTGCCGACTTGTTCGAAGCACGCAAGCCGAAGGATCCGGCGATCCTGGCCGAGCGCTCGGGCATCATCAGCTTCGGTAAGGACACCAAGGGCAAGCAGCGCCTGATCATCAAGGACACCGATGGTTCGGAACACGAAGAGCTGATCCCGAAGTACCGCCAGATCATCGTGTTCGAAGGCGAGCATGTCACCAAGGGCGAAACCGTGGTGGACGGCGAGCCAAGCCCGCAGGACATCCTGCGTCTGCTGGGTGTCGAGCCGTTGGCTGCGTATCTGGTCAAGGAAATCCAGGACGTCTATCGCCTGCAGGGCGTGAAGATCAACGACAAGCACATCGAAGTGATCACGCGTCAGATGTTGCGCAAGGTCGAGATCGTCGACCAGGGCAACAGCAAGTTCCTCAACGGCGAGCAGGTCGAGCGCCAGCGCGTCATCGAGGAAAATGCACGCCTGACCACGCGCAACGAACTGCCGGCCAAGTACGATCCGGTGTTGCTGGGTATCACCAAGGCCTCGCTGGCCACCGAGTCGTTCATCTCGGCGGCGTCGTTCCAGGAGACCACCCGCGTGCTGACCGAGGCTGCCGTGCGCGGCACCCGCGACAACCTGCGCGGTCTCAAGGAAAACGTGATCGTGGGCCGTCTGATCCCGGCCGGTACCGGTCTGGCGTATCACGCCGGCCGTCGCAAGTCGTCGGGTCTGACCGACTCGGAAATGGAAACGCTGTCGGGCAAGCCCGCAGTAGCCGAACCGGTCGCAGCCGTGGCCGACGCTGGCGCGGACGAGGAGTAAGCGCTCCGACGGCGGTCGCGAGACCGCCGTAAGCCAAGCGAAAGGGAGGGCAGGATGCCCTCCGTTTTCCGGCCTTGGATGGGCCAGCAGGGTTAGGTTTCCGTGAAGTTGACGGAGTTTCGTCCTGCCAGCTATACTTCTCTGTCTCGGTGGGCCGTTTCGCGGCCTGCCTTCGTTTTCATGCAAGGCCGTTTCGGCCTCCAATCAGAAGAATCGACTGATGGCAACGATCAATCAGCTGGTCCGCAAGCCCCGGCAAGCGACCACCTACAAGAGTGCCTCCCCGGCACTGGACAAGTGTCCGCAGCGTCGTGGCGTCTGCACACGCGTCTATACCACTACCCCGAAGAAGCCGAACTCGGCCCTGCGTAAGGTTGCCAAAGTGCGCCTGACGAACCAGGAAGAGGTCATCAGCTACATCGGTGGTGAAGGCCACAACCTGCAGGAGCACTCCGTGGTCCTGATTCGTGGTGGTCGCGTCAAGGATCTTCCCGGTGTGCGTTATCACACCGTCCGTGGTTCGCTGGACGCCGCCGGCGTCGCAAAGCGCCGTCAAGGTCGTTCCAAGTACGGCGCCAAGCGCCCGAAGAGCTAAGGAAATACTCTAATGTCCCGTAAAGGTTCTACTCCGCAGCGCACCGTCCTGCCTGATCCCAAGCATGGCAGCGAAACCATTGCCCGCTTCATCAATATGGTGATGCAAAGTGGCAAGAAGTCGGTTGCTGAGAAAATTGTCTATGGCGCGATGGACGTCATTGGCGAAAAGAATCCGAATGCCGTCGAGCTGGTGCAGAAAGCACTGGACAACGTGGCCCCGGCTGTCGAAGTCAAATCGCGTCGCGTTGGTGGTGCTACCTATCAGGTGCCCGTCGAAGTGCGCTCCTCCCGTCGCATGGCGCTGGCAATGCGCTGGTTGATCGATTCCGCGCGCAAGCGTGGCGAGAACACCATGCCGCGCAAGCTGGCTGCAGAACTGTTGGACGCCTCGGAAAGCCGCGGCGGCGCGATCAAGAAGCGCGAAGAGACCCACCGTATGGCGGAAGCGAACAAGGCGTTCGCACACTACCGCTGGTGACCTCGGGGGCCTTGGTAACGGGGCCCTTCAGCACCATATGAGTGCTGTTTGCGGCGCATGTTGCGTCGCATCCAATCCGAAGGCCGCCGAAAGGCGGCGTTCGGCCATCCGAAATCCAAGAAATTGAGAGGCTCCCCGTGGCCCGCACCACCCCTATCGAGCGTTACCGCAACTTCGGCATCATGGCCCACATCGATGCCGGCAAGACCACCACCTCCGAGCGCATCCTGTTCTATACCGGTGTCAGTCACAAGATCGGCGAAGTCCATGACGGCGCTGCAGTGATGGACTGGATGGAGCAGGAGCAGGAGCGTGGTATCACCATCACCTCCGCTGCGACCACGGCGTTCTGGTCGGGTATGGACAAGTCCATGCCGCAGCACCGCTTCAACATCATCGACACCCCCGGGCACGTCGACTTCACCATTGAAGTGGAGCGCTCCTTGCGCGTGCTCGATGGTGCGGTGTTCGTGCTGTGTGCGGTCGGTGGCGTGCAGCCGCAGTCCGAGACCGTGTGGCGCCAGGCCAACAAGTATTCCGTGCCGCGCATGGCCTTCGTCAACAAGATGGACCGCACCGGTGCCAACTTCGACAAGGTCGTTGAGCAGCTGAAGGCCCGCCTGGGTGCCTATGCCGTGCCGATGCAGGTGCCGATCGGTGCCGAAGACGGCTTCGAGGGCGTGGTCGACCTGCTCAAGATGAAGGCGATCCATTGGGATACCGCTTCGCAGGGCACCACCTTCGAATACCGCGACATCCCGGCCGATCTGGTCGATGTTGCGACCGAGGCGCGTTCGTTCATGGTCGAAGCGGCTGCAGAAGCCAGCGAAGACCTGATGGACAAGTACCTCAACGAAGGCGACCTGACCGAAGAAGAGATCCTGGTGGGTCTGCGCGAGCGCACCCTGAAGGTCGAGATCGTGCCGGTGTTCTGTGGCTCGGCGTTCAAGAACAAGGGCGTGCAGGCCATGCTCGACGGCGTCGTGCACCTGTTGCCGTCGCCGGCCGATCGCCCGCCGGTTGCAGGTATCGACGAAGACGAGAAGGAAGACACCCGCGCTGCAACCGACACCGCGCCGTTCTCGGCGCTGGCGTTCAAGATCATGACCGACCCGTTCGTGGGTTCGCTCACGTTCTTCCGCGTCTACTCGGGCACCTTGAATTCGGGCGACCAGGTCTATAACCCGGTCAAGTCGAAGAAAGAGCGCGTGGGCCGCATCCTGCAGATGCACTCCAACAACCGCGAAGAGATCAAGGAAGTGCGCGCTGGCGACATCGCCGCTGCCGTGGGTCTGAAGGACGTCACCACTGGCGACACGCTGTGTGCGCAGGACAAGATCATCACCCTGGAGCGCATGGTGTTCCCGGAGCCGGTGATCTCGATGGCGGTGGAGCCCAAGACGAAGTCGGACCAGGAAAAGATGGGCATGGCCCTGGGCCGTCTGGCGCAGGAAGATCCCTCGTTCCGCGTCAAGACCGACGAAGAATCCGGCCAGACCATCATCTCGGGCATGGGCGAGTTGCACCTGGACATCATCGTCGACCGTATGCGTCGCGAGTTCAATGTCGAGGCCAACGTCGGCAAGCCGCAGGTGGCCTATCGCGAAACCATCCGCAAGTCCGACGTCAAGTCCGACTACAAGCACGCCAAGCAGTCCGGTGGTAAGGGTCAGTACGGTCACGTGGTGATCGAGCTGTCGCCGATGACCGAGGAAGATCGCAAGAGCGACAACGTCAAGGATGATTTCCTCTTCATCAACGACATCACCGGCGGCATCATCCCGAAGGAATTCATCCCCTCGGTCGAAAAGGGTCTGCGCGAGACGATCACCAGTGGTCCGATTGCCGGCTTCCCGGTGGTGGGCGTGAAGGTCAAACTGGTGTTCGGCTCGTACCATGACGTCGACTCCTCGGAAATGGCGTTCAAGCTGGCCGCATCGATGGCGTTCAAGCAGGGCTTTGCGAAAGCTAGCCCGGTGTTGCTGGAGCCGATCATGAAGGTCGAAATCGTCAGCCCGGAGGATTACCTGGGCGACGTGATGGGCGACGTAAGCCGTCGTCGTGGCGTGTTGCAGGGTCAGGACGACAGCCCGTCGGGCAAGATCATCAACGCGATGATTCCGTTGGGCGAAATGTTCGGTTACGCGACTTCGCTGCGCTCGATGAGCCAGGGCCGTGCGACGTTCTCGATGGAATTCGACCATTACGAAGAGGCACCGGCCAACATCGCCGACGCCGTCACCAAGAAGGGCTGAGTTCGCTCAGCCGCTTCAAAAAATTTTCCAATTAGAGGTAGTAAGTCATGGCAAAAGCTAAATTCGAGCGCACCAAGCTGCACGTCAATGTCGGCACCATCGGTCACGTTGACCATGGCAAGACCACGTTGACCGCTGCGCTGACCAAGATCGGTGCAGAGCGTTTCGGTGGCGAGTTCAAGGCGTACGACGCGATCGACGCAGCACCGGAAGAGAAGGCGCGCGGCATCACGATTTCGACCGCACACGTCGAATACGAATCCCCGAACCGCCACTACGCCCACGTTGACTGCCCCGGCCACGCCGACTACGTCAAGAACATGATCACCGGTGCGGCGCAGATGGACGGCGCGATCCTGGTGTGTTCGGCCGCTGACGGCCCGATGCCGCAGACTCGCGAGCACATTCTGCTCTCGCGTCAGGTCGGTGTGCCGCACATCGTCGTGTTCCTGAACAAGGCCGACATGGTCGACGACGCCGAGCTGCTCGAGCTGGTCGAAATGGAAGTGCGCGAGCTGCTGAGCAAGTACGACTTCCCGGGCGACGACACTCCGATCATCCACGGTTCGGCGCGTCTGGCGCTGGACGGTGATCAGAGCGACATCGGCGTGCCGGCGATCCTGAAGTTGGTCGATGCACTGGACAGCTTCATTCCGGATCCGACCCGCGACGTCGATCGCCCGTTCCTGATGCCGGTCGAAGACGTGTTCTCGATCTCCGGTCGCGGCACCGTGGTGACCGGTCGTATCGAGCGCGGCATCATCAAGGTTGGCGACGAAATCGAAATCGTCGGTATCCGCGACACGCAGAAGACCACGGTCACCGGCGTGGAAATGTTCCGCAAGCTGCTGGACCAGGGCCAGGCAGGCGACAACGCCGGTCTGCTGCTGCGCGGCACCAAGCGTGACGACGTGGAGCGCGGCCAGGTGCTGTGCAAGCCGGGTTCGATCAAGCCGCATACCGAGTTCGAAGCCGAAGTCTACGTGCTGTCCAAGGATGAAGGTGGTCGTCATACCCCGTTCTTCAAAGGCTACCGTCCGCAGTTCTACTTCCGTACCACCGACATCACTGGCGCCTGCCAGCTGCCGGAAGGCGTGGAAATGGTGATGCCGGGCGACAACGTGAAGATGGTCGTGACCCTGATCAACCCGGTCGCGATGGACGAGGGTCTGCGCTTTGCGATTCGCGAAGGTGGCCGTACCGTCGGCGCCGGTGTGGTTGCCAAGGTCATCAAGTAAGTAACACCTGCAGTCCGGCGACCTCGGTCGCCGATGCAATCGGAGGGTCGGCGCAAGCCGGCCCTTTTTTTATTGAAGGAAGATGAGCATGCAAGTGGGCCGCCTTATTCGTTTGCATAGGCGCTTGCGCGTCTAAATCTCTATCGCTATAATGCGCGGCTAGGTGTCCCTGGGTAGGGCGCTGAGTTCACAGCGAAAAGAACGGCAGGACGCCGCTCGTGTTCGCCAGACCGGGAGGGTCGCGTTGCATGGAGCACTCAACAACTCACGTGTTGTTGACCGTGCTCTAGCTGCGCATTATACTTTTCCGTCTGGGCAGGCCGGTTTACCGGGCTGCCTCAGTTTTTGGGCGGAGGAAAGCCCTCGTCGGCAGGATGGCTGGCGATTTCACCAACGCAGGAATATCGGGGCAGGTATCCCAGAGGCCTTGCCCGTCGCTCTTTTAACGAAGGAAGCTTCCGTCATGTCGGAACAAAAGATCCGGATTCGGTTGAAGGCGTTCGATCATCGTTTGATCGACCGTTCGGCCAGCGAGATCGTCGAAACGGCTAAGCGGACCGGCGCGCAAGTGCGTGGCCCGATTCCGTTGCCGACCAAGATCGAACGTTACACCATCCTCGTATCCCCGCATGCCGACAAGGATGCGCGTGACCAATACGAAACCCGCACGCACAAGCGTGTGCTCGATATCGTCGACCCGAACGACAAGACCGTGGACGCGCTGATGAAGCTCGAGCTCGCGGCTGGCGTCGACGTACAGATCAAGTTGACCTGAGGACTACGACCATGACGAAGAAATATTCGTTGGGCTTCGTGGGCCGCAAGGCTGGCATGAGCCGCGTCTTCACTGAAGATGGCCGCTCGGTGCCGGTTACGCTGATCGAAGCAACTCCGAACCGTATCGCGCAGATCAAGACCGTTGAAACCGACGGCTACAGCGCAGTGCAGATTACCGTTGGCGCGCGTCGCGCCGCACTGGTCAACAAGCCGGCCGCCGGTCACTTCGCCAAGGCGAAGGTCGAAGCGGGTCGTGGCTTGTGGGAATTCCGCGTTGAAGATGCGCAGCTCGGCGATTTCGCCGTTGGCGGCGAAATCAAGGCGGACATCTTCGAGGTCGGCCAGAAGGTCGATGTCCAGGGCGTCACCAAGGGTAAGGGTTTCCAGGGCACCATCAAGCGCTACAACTTCCGTATGGGCGATGCAACTCACGGTAACTCGCTGTCGCATCGCGCGCCGGGTTCGTTGGGTCAGCGCCAGACCCCGGGTCGCGTTTTCCCGGGCAAGAAGATGTCGGGCCACATGGGCGCCGTGCAGCAAAGCACGCAGAACCTGGAAGTGGTCAAGGTCGACGTCGAGCGTGGTCTGATTGCTATCCGCGGCGCCGTGCCTGGCGCAGCTGGTGGCGACGTGATCGTCCGTCCGGCGAGCAAGGCATAAGGAGAGATGACGATGGAACTCGTTATCACGGGTAGCAACAACAAGGTCTCGGTCTCCGATGCCGTGTTCGGTCGCGAATTCAGCGAAGATCTGGTCCACCAGGTCGTCGTCGCTTATCGCAATGCCGGTCGCGCTGGTACCAAGGCTCAGAAGACGCGTTCGGAAGTTGCGGGCACGACCAAGAAGTCGAAGAAGCAGAAGGGCGGCGGTGCGCGTCATGGCGCGTTGACGGCTCCGATCTTCGTCGGCGGCGGCGTGACCTTCGCGGCCAAGCCGCGCAGTTTCGAACAGAAAGTCAACCGCAAGATGTACCGTGCGGCCATCTGCGCGATTTTCTCTGAGCTTAACCGCCAGGGTCGCCTGATGATCGTCGATGCGTTCGACGTCGAAACCACCAAGACCCAGGGTCTGATCGAGAAGCTGAAGGGGCTGGATGTGGGCAAGCGCCCGCTGATCGTCACCGAAGAAGCCTCCGAGCACCTGTACCTGTCCGCTCGCAATCTGCCCTATGTGCAGGTGCGCGATGTGCAGGGTCTGGATCCGGTCGCTCTGGTCGGGGCCGATACGGTCGTGATCACCGCCGATGCGGTCAAGAAGGTCGAGGAGTGGCTGGCATGAGCAGCAACGAAAAAATCTTCAGCGTGCTGCGTGCTCCGCGAGTCTCTGAGAAGACCGCGCGCCTGCAGGAAATCTCCAACCAGTATGTCTTCGAAGTTTCGACTGAAGCCACCAAAGCCGATGTAAAGGCCGCGGTTGAGCAGCTGTTCGACGTCAAGGTCAAGGCAGTCAACGTGGTCAACGTCAAGGGCAAGAGCAAGTCCTTCCGTAACCGTGCTGGCAGCCGTGGCAATTGGCGCAAGGCGTACGTCCGCCTGGTTGATGGTCAGTCCATCGACGTAACGGCCAAGGCCTGAGGTCCATCCCATGCCATTGATGAAGTTCAAACCCACCTCTCCCGGCCGTCGTTCCGCCGTGCGCGTGGTTACTCCCGATCTGCACAAGGGCGCACCGCACGCGGCGCTGCTCGATTCGCAGAGCAAGTCCGGTGGTCGTAACCACCATGGCCGCATCACCGTGCGTCACGTCGGTGGTGGCCACAAGCAGCACTACCGCATCATCGACTTCAAGCGCAACAAGGAAGGCATTCCGGCGCGTGTGGAGCGGATCGAATACGATCCGAACCGTACCGCTCATATCGCCCTGCTGTGCTACGTCGACGGCGAGCGTCGCTACATCATCGCCCCCAAGGGCTTGAAGGCTGGCGATCAGGTCATTGCCGGTGCCAACGCACCGATCAAGACCGGCAACACGCTGCCGCTGCGCAACATCCCGGTCGGTACGACGGTTCACGGTATCGAGTTGAAGCCGGGTAAGGGCGCTCAGATCGCACGTGCTGCCGGCGCAGCCGTCCAGCTGGTCGCTCGCGAAGGCATCTATGCCACGCTGCGTCTGCGTTCGGGCGAAATGCGCAAGGTGCCGGTCGAGTGCCGCGCCACCATCGGCGAAGTCGGCAACGACGAGCACAACCTCGAGAAGTTGGGCAAGGCCGGCGCCAAGCGTTGGCGCGGTGTTCGCCCGACCGTCCGCGGTGCAGCCATGAACCCGGTCGATCACCCCCACGGTGGTGGTGAAGCGAAGGCTGGTCAGGGTAATCCGCATCCGGTCACCCCGTGGGGTGTTCCGACCAAGGGTTACAAGACGCGCAAGAACAAGCGCACCCAGCAATTCATCGTCCGCGATCGTAGGGGCTAATCGACCATGGCACGTTCACTTAAGAAGGGCCCGTTCGTCGATCACCACCTTGCAAAGAAGGTGGAATCCGCTGCGGGTAGCAAGAAGCCGATCAAGACTTGGTCGCGCCGTTCGATGATCCTGCCGGAAATGGTAGGCATCACCATCGCCGTGCATAACGGCAAGAACCACATTCCGGTGCTCGTCAACGAGAATATGGTCGGCCACAAGCTCGGCGAATTTGCCGTCACCCGGACCTTCAAGGGTCACGGTGGCGACAAGAAGTCGAGCAGGTAAGGAGAGATGACGATGGAAGCGAAAGCAATCCTGCGCACCGCGCGCATCTCCCCGCAGAAGGCCCGCCTGGTCGCTGACCAGGTGCGTGGTTTGTCCGCCGAACGTGCGGTCAATCTGCTGAAGTTCTCGGACAAGA
The DNA here is from genome assembly GCF_001908725.1 of Xanthomonas vesicatoria ATCC 35937. Lineage (NCBI taxonomy): Bacteria > Pseudomonadati > Pseudomonadota > Gammaproteobacteria > Lysobacterales > Lysobacteraceae > Xanthomonas > Xanthomonas vesicatoria. Next base: position 4,108,617 of record NZ_CP018725.1, read on the forward strand.
AGGCTGCACACCTGATCAAAAAGGTCGTGGAGTCGGCTATTGCCAATGCCGAAAACAATCAGGGCGCGGATGTCGACGAGCTGAAGGTCAAGACCATCATGGTTGATGAAGGTCCGTCCCTGAAGCGTTTCATGGCGCGGGCGAAAGGCCGCGGTACCCGCATCCTCAAGCGCACCAGTCACATCACTGTGATTGTCGGCGCCGCCAAGTAAGCGGAAAGGAAAAGACCATGGGTCATAAAGTTCATCCGACTGGAATCCGTCTTGGTATCTCCAAAGACTGGAACTCCAAGTGGTACGCAAACAAGGGCGATTTCGCTGCCTATCTGGCAGCCGACCTGAAAGTGCGTGAAATGCTGCGCAAGAAGCTCGCGCAGGCAGGTGTCAGCAAGATCTTGATCGAGCGCCCTGCCAAAACCGCCCGCGTCACGATCCACACTGCCCGTCCGGGCGTGGTGATCGGCAAGCGTGGCGAGGACATCGAAAAGCTGCGTAAGGAAGTGAGCGAGCTGATGGGCGTTCCGGCGCACATCAACGTCACCGAAGTGCGCAAGCCGGAGCTGGATGCGCAGCTGGTCGCCGAGTCGATCGCGCAGCAGCTTGAGCGTCGCATCATGTTCCGCCGCGCAATGAAGCGCTCGGTCGGTAACGCGATGCGCTTGGGTGCCCTGGGCATTAAGGTCAATGTGGCTGGCCGCCTCAACGGTGCAGAAATCGCCCGTTCGGAGTGGTACCGCGAAGGCCGCGTGCCGCTGCACACGCTACGTGCCGACATTGATTACGGTTTTGCCGAGGCGTCCACGACGTACGGCATCATCGGCATCAAGGTCTGGATCTATAAGGGCGAAGTCTTCGACTTCTCTCAGGTTGGCCAGGAAAAGCAGGACGACAGCCCGCGCAACGATCGTAACGATCGCGGCGACCGTGGTGACCGCCCGTCGCGCCCGGCTCGTGAAGCGAGGTAACGGCAATGTTGCAACCCAAGCGAACCAAATATCGCAAGATGCACAAGGGCCGCAATGACGGCCTGGCATGGAGCGGAAACGCCGTCAGCTTCGGCGAATACGGCCTCAAGGCCACGGCGCACGGTCAGCTGACCGCACGCCAGATTGAAGCAGCACGCCGCACGATCAGCCGCCACGTCAAAAAGGGCGGCAAGATGTGGATCCGTGTGTTCCCCGACAAGCCGATCACCAAGAAGCCGATCGAAGTCCGCATGGGCTCCGGTAAGGGCAACGTGGAGTACTGGGTCGCGCAGATTCAGCCGGGTCGCATGATCTATGAAATCGAGGGTATTCCCGAAGAGACCGCACGTGAGGCGTTCCGCCTTGCCGCTGCCAAGCTCTCGGTGACGACCACTTTCGTGACCCGGACGGTGCGCTGATGGATATCAAACAACTCCGCGAGAAGTCGGCTGACGAACTGAAGGCCCACCTGACCGATCTGCGTAAGGAGCAGTTCTCGCTCCGCATGCAGCAGGTCACCGGCCAGCTGCCGAAGACCCACGAAACCCGCCGGGTGCGCCGCGAGATTGCTCGCGTCAAGCACCTGCTCGGCAGCACCAAGTAAGGACGGCCGCGATGAGCGACAACAACGAAAAGCAAGCGCTGCGCACGGTCGAAGGCCGTGTCGTCAGCAACAAGATGGACAAGACGGTCACCGTGTTGGTGGAGCGCCAGGTCAAGCATGCTCTGTACGGCAAGTACATCAAGCGCTCGACCAAGCTGCACGCACACGATGCCGACAATGCCTGCAATGAAGGCGACGTCGTGCGTGTGACCGAGATTGCTCCAATGTCCAAGACCAAGAACTGGCGGGTGGTCGAAATCGTCACCCGTTCGGCCGGCTAAGGGAGATCTGAATCATGATCCAGATGCAGAGCTACCTCGATGTGGCCGACAATTCGGGTGCCAAGGAAGTGATGTGCATCAAGGTGCTGGGCGGCTCGAAGCGCCGCTACGCACACATTGGCGACATCATCAAGGTAACCGTCAAGGACGCCATTCCGCGTGGCAAGGTCAAGAAAGGCGAAGTCTACGACGCCGTCGTGGTGCGTACCCGCAAGGGTGTGCGCCGTCCCGACGGTTCGCTGATCCGCTTCGATGGCAATGCCGCTGTGCTGTTGAACAACAAGCAGGAGCCGATCGGGACCCGCATCTTCGGGCCGGTGACGCGCGAGCTGCGTTCCGAGAAGTTCATGAAGATCGTCTCGCTCGCTCCCGAAGTGCTGTGAGCGGAGGACATACACATGGCTAACCGTATCAAGAAGGGCGACCAGGTCGTCATCAACACCGGCAAGGACAAGGGTAAGCAAGGTGAAGTTGTGCGTGTGGACGGCGATCGCGTGATCGTTTCCAATGCCAACGTCATCAAGCGCCACACCAAGCCGAACCCGCAGGCGGGTGTCGCCGGCGGCGTGGTCGAGCGTGAAGCGTCGATCCATATCTCCAACGTCAATATCGTCAACCCGGCAACGGGCAAGGGCGAGCGCGTTGGCTTCAAGGTGCTGGAGGATGGACGCAAATTGCGTGTGTTCCGCTCCAGCGGTGAGGCGCTCGACGCCTGAGGAATGAGATCATGAATACGCGTCTCGAAAAGTTTTACAAGGAAAGCGTGGTGCCGGCTCTGATGAAGGAATTCGGCTACACCAATCCGATGGAAGTGCCGAAGCTGGTCAAGGTCACGCTCAACATGGGCGTGGGCGAAGCCGCTACCAACAAGAAGATTCTGGAAAATGCGGTCGCCGACATGTCCAAGATCTCCGGTCAAAAGCCGGTGGTCACCAAGTCGCGCGTTTCGGTCGCATCGTTCAAGATTCGTGACGGTTGGCCGATCGGCTGCAAGACCACATTGCGTCGCGCCAAGATGTACGAGTTCCTGGATCGCCTGATCAACATCTCGTTGCCGCGCGTGCGCGACTTCCGTGGTGTGTCCGGTCGCTCCTTCGACGGTCGTGGCAACTTCAACATGGGTGTGAAGGAACAGATCATCTTCCCGGAAATCGACTTCGACGCCGTCGACGCGATCCGCGGTATGGATATCGCCATCACCACCACCGCCAAGACGGATGCGGAAGCGAAGGCGCTGCTGGCAGCGTTCAAGTTCCCGTTCCGTAACTGACCATAGAGGACATCCGAAATGGCAAAGACCTCCATGATCCACCGCGACATCAAGCGTGCAAAGCTGGCGAAGAAATTTGCCGGCAAGCGTGATGCGCTGAAGAAGATCCTCTCCAGTCAGGATGCGTCCTACGAAGAGAAGATCGATGCATCGACCAAGTTGCAGAAGCTGCCGCGCGACTCGTCGCCGAGCCGTCACCGCAACCGTTGCGAGCTGTCGGGTCGTCCGCGCGGTGTGTACCGCAAGTTCGGTCTGGGTCGCAATATGCTCCGCAAGGCGACGATGAACGGCGACGTTCCGGGCCTGCGCAAGGCAAGCTGGTAACAGCATCCCGGTCGTTCGCGGCCGGTTTGAACAGGATGGTTCTGTTCAACAAGGGAGTCCGACGCAAGTCGGGCTCTTTTGTCGTATACTTCCGCTTCTGTCTTGCCCGTCCGGGCTCGGCATGGCGTCAAGGGTCCTGGCCCGTCCCCAGGAAAACACAAGATTTTCGCGAAAGCGGATATCGGTGCACTCAAAGGTACTCATATGAGCATGACTGATCCCATCGCCGACCTGCTGGTTCGCATCAAGAATGCGGCCGCGGTTGGTAAGCAGACGGTGAAATTGCCGTCGTCCAAGATCAAGGTTGCGATCGCCCAGGTCCTGAAGGACGAGGGTTACATCACCGACCTGCGCGTTACGGCCACCGAAAACAACAAGTCGGAGCTGGAAATCGTGCTGAAGTATTTCGAAGGCCGTCCGGTCATCGAGACCCTGAAGCGTTTTTCGCGCTCGGGTCTGCGTCAGTACCGCGGCAAGACCGAGCTGCCCAAGGTCCTCGGTGGCCTGGGTATCGCCATGATCTCCACGTCGAAGGGCATCATGACCGATGCGCAGGCTCGCGAAGCCGGCGTTGGTGGTGAAGTCCTGTGCTTCGTGGCCTAAGGGAAGGAATCGAACATGTCCCGTGTAGCCAAGAAGCCTGTGTCCCTTCCGAAGGGTGTTGAGCTCAACGTCCAGCCTGAGCTGGTCAGCGTCAAGGGCCCGAAGGGCACGTTGACCCTGCCGAAGCCGGTGGGCGTGGAAATCGCCATCGACGGCGATGTTGCAACCTTGTCGGCCAACGATCCGTCGCAGCGCGCCATCACCGGCACCGTGCGCGCCATCCTGGCCAATATGGTCAAGGGCGTGTCTGAAGGCTTTGAGCGCAAGCTCGAGCTGGTGGGCGTCGGTTACCGCGCCGCCATGCAGGGCAAGGACCTGAGCCTGGCGCTCGGTTTCTCGCATCCTCTGGTGTTCGTGGCGCCGGAAGGCATCACGCTGTCGACCCCGACCCAGACCGAGATCGTGGTCCAGGGCGCCGACAAGCAGCGCGTCGGCGAAGTCGCCGCCAAGATCCGCGGTTTCCGTCCGCCGGAGCCCTATAAGGGCAAGGGTGTGAAGTACGCCGGTGAAGTCATCATTCGCAAGGAAGCCAAGAAGGCGTAAGGCAGGTCCCTCTGCGAGGAGCCCGGCCATCGATGGCCGGACTTTTCAATGCAAAAGCCTGTCTTCCTTCAGCTTTCGTAGGATAAATATCATGAGCATCAACAAGAACATCGCCCGCCTGCGTCGCGCCAAGTCGACCCGTGCACACATCCGCGAGCTGGGCGTCGCGCGTCTGTCGGTGCTGCGCACCGGTCAGCACCTGTATGCCCAGGTCTTCACTGCCGATGGTTCCAAGGTGATCGCCGCGGCGAACACCCTGCAGGCCGACGTCAAGGATGGTCTGAAGAACGGCAAGAACAGCGATGCAGCCGTCAAGGTTGGCAAGCTGATCGCCGAGCGCGCCAAGGCTGCCGGTATCGAGAAGGTCGCGTTCGACCGCTCGGGCTACCGTTACCACGGCCGCATCAAGGCGCTGGCCGACGCAGCTCGCGAAGGCGGCCTGCAGTTCTAAGTACTGCTGCGGATGTGGCCATTGGCCGCATCCGCGTTTCCGCCGGCAGGGAGATGCCGGACCGTCCCGTTCTTTTGCAGCGGCTACGGGAACACCGTTTCACTCTACAACCATAAGCGGCTTCGAGCCGTACATACTCAATCAATCAAGGAATCAAGATGGCAGAAGAACGTGCACCGCGGGGTCGTGATCGCGACCGTAACCGCGAAGAGAAAGTCGACGATGGCATGATCGAAAAGCTGGTCGCGGTCAATCGCGTCAGCAAGACGGTCAAGGGCGGTCGCCAGTTCACCTTCACCGCGCTGACCGTGGTCGGCGATGGCCTGGGCAAGGTCGGTTTCGGTTACGGCAAGGCGCGCGAAGTGCCGGTCGCCATCCAGAAGTCGATGGAGCAGGCGCGCAAGAACCTGGCGACGGTTGATCTGAACAATGGCACCTTGTGGCACGCGGTCAAGTCCGGCCATGGTGCCGCACGCGTCTACATGCAGCCGGCTTCCGAAGGTACCGGCGTCATTGCCGGCGGTGCAATGCGCGCCGTGCTGGAAGCGGTTGGCGTGAAGAACGTGCTGGCCAAGGCGGTCGGTTCGCGTAATCCGATCAACCTGGTCCGTGCAACCCTGAAGGGTCTGTCGGAAGTGCAGTCGCCGGCACGTGTTGCGGCCAAGCGCGGCAAGAAGGTGGAGGAGCTCAACCATGGCTAAGGACACCAACAAGACCGTCAAGGTGCGCCTGGTGCGTGGCCTGCGTGGAACCCAGTCGCGTCACCGCCTGTCGGTGCGTGCGTTGGGCCTGAATAAGCTCAACGATGTGCGTGAACTCAAGGACAGCCCGCAGGTGCGTGGCCTGATCAATACGGTTCACTACCTCGTCAAGGTTGAGGAGTAATCCAATGACTCTGCGTCTTAATGACCTCAAGCCGGCCGACGGCGCCCGTACCGAGCGCACCCGCGTCGGTCGTGGTATCGGTTCGGGCCTCGGCAAGACCGCTGGTCGCGGTCACAAGGGTTCGTTTGCCCGTAAGGGTGGCGGCAAGATCAAGGCCGGCTTCGAAGGCGGCCAGACCCCGATGCAGCGCCGTCTGCCGAAGATCGGTTTCCGCTCCAAGATGGCGCGCGATACCGCTGAAGTGTTGTCCTACCAGCTGGACAAGCTGGATGCCGGTGATGTCGACTTTGCAGCGCTGCGTGCGGCCAATCTGGTCCCGAGCCGCGCCAAGAAGGCGAAGATCGTGCTAAAGGGCGAGCTGAGCAAGAAGTTCATGCTGAAGGGCGTTGCGGCTACCGCAGGCGCCAAGGCAGCAATCGAAGCTGCTGGCGGCAGCGTAGAGGAGTAATCGACAGATGGCGCAGGCTGGCATTGGTAACCTCGGTGGCGGGCTCGGCAAGTTCACGGAACTTCGCCAGCGGCTACTGTTCGTCCTCGGGGCATTGATCGTCTACCGCATCGGCTGCTATGTGCCGGTGCCGGGCGTGAATCCCGATGCCATGCTTTCGTTGATGCAGGCGCAGGGCGGCGGCATCGTGGACATGTTCAACATGTTCTCGGGCGGCGCCCTGCACCGTTTCAGTATTTTTGCGTTGAACGTGATGCCGTACATCTCGGCATCGATCGTGATCCAGTTGGCCACGCACATCTTTCCTGCCCTCAAGGCGATGCAGAAGGAAGGCGAGTCGGGCCGACGCAAGATCACCCAGTATTCGCGCATTGGCGCGGTGCTTCTGGCGGTGGTGCAGGGCGGCAGTATTGCGCTCGCGCTCCAGAACCAGACGGCGCCGGGCGGCGCTCCAGTGGTGTATGCGCCGGGCATGGGCTTTGTGCTCACTGCAGTGATCGCACTGACGGCCGGTACCATTTTCCTGATGTGGGTTGGCGAGCAGGTCACCGAGCGCGGAATCGGCAATGGCGTATCGCTGATCATCTTTGCCGGCATCGTGGCCGGTCTGCCCTCGGCGGCGATCCAGACCGTCGAAGCGTTCCGCGAAGGCAATCTGAGCTTCATTTCGCTGTTGCTGATCGTTATCACCATCCTGGCATTTACGCTGTTTGTGGTGTTCGTCGAGCGTGGGCAACGGCGTATCACGGTCAATTACGCGCGCCGCCAGGGCGGTCGCAATGCGTACATGAACCAGACCTCGTTCCTGCCGCTGAAGCTCAACATGGCCGGCGTGATTCCGCCGATCTTCGCGTCTAGCATCCTGGCATTCCCGGCGACGCTGTCGATGTGGTCGGGTCAGGCGGCATCGGGCAGTGGCGTGGGTTCGTGGCTGCAGAAGATCGCCAATTCGCTTGGACCGGGTGAGCCGGTGCACATGTTGGTGTTCGCGGCCTTGATCATCGGTTTCGCGTTCTTCTATACCGCGCTGGTATTCAACTCGCAGGAAACGGCTGACAACCTCAAGAAGTCGGGTGCATTGATTCCTGGTATTCGTCCGGGCAAGGCCACGGCGGATTACGTCGACGGCGTGCTGACGCGCTTGACGGCGGCCGGTTCGCTGTACCTGGTCATCGTCTGCCTATTGCCGGAAATCATGCGTACGCAGCTGGGTACCTCGTTTCACTTCGGTGGCACCTCGCTGTTGATTGCGGTGGTGGTGGTGATGGACTTCATTGCGCAGATTCAGGCGCACCTGATGTCGCATCAGTATGAGAGCCTGCTGAAGAAGGCCAACCTGAAGGGTGGCTCGCGCGGCGGCTTGGCTCGCAGTTAAGTGGTACACTAGATCTTCATTGCGTGAAGACGGCCTGGTTCCCGGGCCACGATCTTCCGATCAGAAGGGCGGCTCGCGCGACGTCTCGCGCGCGGGTGTGACGAGGTGGTCCTGTGCGGGAGTAGTACAGGCGATTCGGAGAAGTTTTCTGGATCAACATCGTCCGGCGCCGGAGCGAGGGCACACTCCCCACGCCGGGTCCATGGAACCTTGGTTTCACGGGCTTCAAAGCAATCCGAGGCCTTGCTACAATTCCAAGTTCACTTTTGATCCATCCTGCCGGATGGCGCTTGGGCGCCGTCGGGCCATCACTCAGTTGGAGAATCGCGTCATGGCGCGTATTGCAGGCGTCAACCTGCCAGCCCAGAAGCACGTCTGGGTCGGGTTGCAAAGCATCTACGGCATCGGCCGTACCCGTTCGAAGAAGCTCTGCGAATCCGCAGGTGTTACCTCGACCACGAAGATTCGTGATCTGTCCGAACCCGAAATCGAGCGCCTGCGCGCCGAAGTCGGCAAGTATGTCGTCGAAGGCGACCTGCGCCGCGAAATCGGTATCGCGATCAAGCGACTGATGGACCTGGGCTGCTATCGCGGTCTGCGTCATCGCCGTGGTCTCCCGCTGCGTGGTCAGCGCACCCGTACCAACGCCCGCACCCGTAAGGGTCCGCGCAAGGCGATCAGGAAGTAAGGGATAGATCATGGCAAAGCCAGCAGAAAAGAAAACGAAGAAGAAGATCAAGCGCGTCATCACTGACGGCGTCGCTCACGTCCACGCTTCGTTCAACAACACCATCGTCACCATCACTGATCGCCAGGGCAATGCACTGTCGTGGGCTACGTCCGGCGGCGCCGGTTTTCGTGGTTCGCGTAAGTCGACCCCGTTCGCTGCCCAGGTTGCCGCCGAAAAGGCTGGCCGCGCTGCGCTCGATTACGGCGTGAAGTCGCTGGAAGTACGTATCAAGGGTCCGGGTCCGGGCCGTGAGTCGGCCGTGCGTTCGTTGAACAACGTGGGCTACAAGATCACCAACATCATCGACGTGACGCCAATCCCGCACAACGGGTGCCGTCCGCCGAAGAAGCGTCGCGTCTAAAGGGAGCGATAAGAAATGGCTCGTTATATCGGTCCTACCTGTAAGCTCGCGCGCCGCGAAGGCGCCGACCTTTCCCTCAAGAGCCCGGCGCGTGCGCTGGACTCCAAGTGCAAGCTTGAGCAGAAGCCCGGCCAGCACGGCGCGGCTCGCAAGGGCAAGCTCTCCGACTACGCAACCCAGCTGCGCGAAAAGCAGAAGGTCAAGCGCATTTACGGCTTGCTGGAACGTCAGTTCCGCAACTACTACAAGAAGGCCTCGACCAAGAAGGGTAACACCGGCGAGAACCTGCTGCAGTTGCTGGAAACCCGTCTGGACAACGTCTGCTACCGCATGGGCTTTGCCGTCACCCGTCCGGCAGCGCGCCAGCTGGTGTCGCACCGTGGCGTGCTGGTCAATGGCAAGTCGGTGAATCTGGCTTCGTACCAGATCAAGGCTGGCGATGCGATCACGCTGTCGGAAAAGGCACAAAAGCAGCTCCGCGTGCAGGAAGCCCTGACCGTGGCTGAGCAGCACGACATGACGCCGTCGTGGGTCGAAGTCGATTCGAAGAAGTTCAGCGGCGTGTTCAAGGCCGTTCCGGATCGCGCTGACCTGCCTTCGGATATCAACGAAGCGCTGATCGTCGAGTTGTATTCGAAGTAATTCACATTGGAGAGCCTTCGGCACCGCCGGAGGTTCGCAGGAGACCCCGCAACATGACGGTTACCGCCAACCAGGTTCTGCGCCCCCGTGGTCCGCAGATCGAACGTCTTACCGACAATCGCGCAAAGGTCGTGATCGAGCCCTTGGAGCGCGGTTACGGGCACACGCTGGGCAATGCCCTGCGTCGTGTGCTGTTGTCGTCGATCCCCGGTTTTGCGATCACCGAGGTCGAGATCGACGGCGTGCTGCACGAGTACACCACGGTCGAAGGGCTGCAGGAAGACGTGCTTGACGTCCTGCTCAACCTGAAAGACGTGGCGATTCGTATGCACAGTGGCGACAGCGCAACGCTGTCGTTGTCCAAGCAGGGTCCGGGCACGGTCACTGCGGCCGACATCAGGACCGATCACAACGTTGAGATCATCAACGGCGACCATGTGATCTGCCACCTGACCAAAGACACCGCACTGAACATGCGCCTGAAGATCGAGCGTGGGTTCGGCTACCAGCCGGCCGCCGCCCGTCGTCGTCCGGACGAAGAGACCCGCACCATCGGTCGTCTGATGCTGGATGCGTCGTTCTCGCCAGTGCGTCGCGTTGCCTACGCTGTGGAAGCTGCGCGTGTCGAACAGCGTACCGACCTCGACAAGCTGGTGATCGATATCGAAACCAACGGCACGATCGATGCCGAGGAAGCCGTGCGCACCGCCGCCGACATCCTCAGCGATCAGCTGTCGGTGTTCGGCGATTTCACCCACCGCGATCGCGGTGCGGCCAAGCCGGCTGCCAGCGGCGTGGATCCGGTGCTGCTGCGCCCGATCGACGACCTTGAGCTGACCGTGCGTTCGGCCAATTGCCTCAAGGCCGAGAGCATCTACTACATCGGCGATCTGATCCAGAAGACCGAAGTGGAGCTGCTCAAGACCCCGAATCTGGGCAAGAAGTCGCTGACCGAAATCAAGGAAGTGCTGGCACAGCGCGGTCTTGCGCTGGGCATGAAGCTGGAGAACTGGCCGCCGGCCGGTGTTGCCCAGCACGGCATGCTTGGTTAATGCGTCACTGCATGGGCGTCTTCGGGCGCCCATGTTTGTTTTTCCACATCGACGGGCCAAAGCCCGCGGTGACACCCGGTCGAAGGACGGCCGGTTCGGACCAACCGCAGTCCATTCAACAGCGCCAGGATGGCGACAACGTCTCTGAAGCAGTCTCAATATTCCTTAGGAAACCAAACTCATGCGTCACCAGAAATCCGGTCGTAAGTTCAACCGCACCAGCGCGCACCGCGAAGCCATGTTCCGCAATATGGCTGCTTCGCTGTTCAAGCACGAGCTGATCAAGACCACCTTGCCGAAGGCCAAGGAATTGCGTCGCGTCGCCGAGCCGCTGATCACCATCGGCAAGGTCGATGGCGTGGCAAACCGTCGTCTGGCGTTCGCTCGCCTGCGCGACAAGGAAGCGGTGGGCAAGCTGTTCGTCGAACTGGGCCCGCGTTACGCGACCCGTCCCGGCGGCTACCTGCGCATCCTGAAGGCCGGCTTCCGTGCCGGTGACAATGCGCCAATGGCGTATGTCGAGCTGGTCGACCGCCCGGTCGTGGCGGAAGAAGTGGCCGAGTAATCGGATCGCTTCGTCAAGATTCTCGAAAAAGCCCGGCTCGCGCCGGGCTTTTTTTATGGGAGCGGTTGGGTTATCGATCGATGCAGCGTTGGATTGCATGGCTGTTTTAGCCTGATTGCGGTGCAGCAGTAGGGGCAACCGCTCTGCACGAAACCGATAGCGCGAACAGCGCTGCGCAGATGTTGCAGTACGTCGTAGCAGGCGCTTCGGCAGGCGCATGCATTCGTGGTCATGGCGCCGGTCATGGCTGATAATCGATGCCCTGGTCCTAGGCAAGCGGTCACGATGAATCCATTCCGTTGGAGTTTCCGGGCGCAGTTTCTGTTGGGGTTTCTTGCGTGTGCTGGACTGCTGGCCTACGCCATCTATGTGCAGTTGCACCTGGGGCTGGAGCCGTGTCCGCTGTGTATTTTTCAGCGGATCGCGTTCGCGGCGCTGGCGGTGCTTTTTCTGCTTGGCGCGTTGCATGGGCCGCGTGCTGCCGGTGGGCGCAAGGTCTACGGCGTGCTGAGTTTTATCGCCGCAGGTGTGGGCATGGGCATCGCGGCGCGACATGTGTGGGTGCAGATCCGGCCTAAGGACATGATGTCGTCGTGCGGCCCGCCGCTGAGCTTTCTGAGCGAGACGATGGGGCCCTTTGAAGTGTTCCGCACCGTGCTGACCGGCACCGGGGATTGCGGCAATATCGATTGGCGGTTCTTGGGCCTGAGCATGCCGATGTGGAGCATGGTGTGGTTCGTCTCGTTGGCCTTGTGGGCGCTGTACGCCGGTTTTAAAGCGCGTCGGACATCTGTCCATCACTGACATTGCGTCGATTCTGGCTGGTAGCGCTGTGCCGATCGAAGGGCAGCAAGGGCGGCGCTTGAACCAGTGCTGCGAGCGCTTGAATCCTTTAAGCACTCCGCCGCATGGTTACTCTTTGGCTGCTTTTGCTTTGGTGCTTCGAATAATCCGTTCGACGTCATCAGGGGACAGATTGCAGCAACGTGTCGGCTCGGCACGGCGCTTCCTGAGTGCGCCAATTACATCGTTGGCTGCACCGGCACCGATGTGTGTCGCCTGAGTAGGCAGGCAGTGGCGGATGTCAAAACGCGGCGGTAAACCGCTCGTCCGCGTGCCCTGTGATCAGGTTTTGACGCATCCCGGTCAGGTCGTGCTGGTTGTTAATCCCACACAGGCAGTAAGGACCTGGGATCGACCAGATCCTTGCCTCGTTGTGTATGTAACAGTGCGTCTGGCGACGCGCTCAGAAGGTCTGCTGCAGGCTCAGGTAAACACCGCGGCGAGGTGCCCACTGCGGTGCGAACACACCGATGCCGCCGCCGTCGCGTAGCTGGTAGCTGCGATCCAACACGTTGAGGACGGCCAGTTGCGCGTGCAGCGGGTGCGCGGTGAGCGCGAAATCGTGCCCGGCACTCAGGTTCAACTGGAAGTACGAGGGCAGCTCGCCGCCGTTGGGCACGGTGTCGGTATCGGTACGCAGGCCGCTGCCGTAGAGGTAATTGGCCCCGATCCGACTGCTGTCGCCGAAGACATAGTTGATGCCGCCGGAGGACGTCAGCTTCTGGTCGTGGTCCAGATGGATCCAGTCGTTTTGAGCGTACGCAAGGGCATCCGGGTCGAAGTTGTACAGGCTGGTCATGACCTGCTTGCCCATGGCCTTGCTATAGGCCAGGTTGAAATATGCGGTCACCGGGCCATTGCTGTAGTCAGCACTAAACTCTGCGCCACGGATGCGGCCGTAGCGATAGTTGAAGGTGGAATAGACATAGGCGGCGCCGAATTGGCCTTCGTCCTGCAATCGGTCGGCCTTGCGGTAGTAAGTATCCAGGCCCAGGGTCAGGTGATCGCTCACCACTTGCGAAATGCCGAGGTCGTAGTAGTCGCTGCGTTCGCTCAACGGCGTGGTCGGGCCGCCGCCGGTGGATTGCTGGTTGGTGGTGCCGTCGTACAGCGCGATATCGCTGGTGGAGATCAGCTCGCTGGCAGGCGGGGTGAAGTAGCGCGCGTAGCCTGCGTGCACGGTGGTGCTGTCGCTTGCTGTCCAGACTACGCCCAGACGCGGGCTGAGCTGCCCCTCGCTTGCTCCGAAGGCCTTGTAGCGGTCGCCGCGCACGCCGTAGTTGACCGTCCAGTCCTCACCGATTTTCCATTCGTCCTGCAGATACAGCGCGTAGGTGCTGGCGTGGAAACGGCTGCTATCGGGAATGAACACCGGCACGTTGCTGCTCTGGTTGCCGTCGGCATCGGCGGGGAAGACAAAAGAATTGTTGCTGGCGATGGCGTGTTCGAAGTTGCCATACAGGCCATAGCGCAGCGTGTGCGCGCTGCCCCAGGGCGTGGAGAAATCCGCCTGCACGGTGTTGGCGCGATTGCTGCGGTCCACCTGCGAGGCGATGCCGTTGAAGATCAGATCGCCGGCAACATCGGGCGAGAACGCGACGCTGCTATAGCGCTGGCCGGCCGACAGCTGATAGCTGGTCCCGCCAAGCGTGCCTTGCAGTGCCAAGGTACCGAAACGGGTGGTTTCGCGCTGATTTTCGTCCAGGCGCGAGGAGTCGAAATCGGTGGTGCCCAGGTAATCGAATGCCGGGGTCTGGCCGGGATTATTGGGGATTTGAAAGCGGTTGTTGGCATAGCCGACCAACAGGCTGAGCCGGGTGTTCTCATTGATCAGATAACTCAGATCGGCAAAGCCTTTGCCCTGACGGGTCTTGTCGTGCTGGGGCGAGCGGCTGTCGACCGGGTTTTCCAGCCCGTGCGTGTTCTGCTCGTAATCGCCGGTGACGAACCAGCTCCAGCGCCCGCTACTTCCCCACAGCGATGCGTTTGGATTGACCGTGTCGTACGAGCCCCCGGTGATGCCGACACTGCCGCCATTGCCCAGTTCGGCACCGTCTTGGTGGTGATGTCCACCACCGCGGCGGTGCGGTCGCCAAACTGCGCGGGCAAGGCGCCATCGAGCAGTTTGAGGTTCTTGATGATGCGTGGTTCCAGGCTCTGGCCAAAGCCGGAGATGGACTCGGGCAGCATCACGCCGTTGATGCGGTACTGCAGGTTGGCATGGTCGCCGCGCACATGGATGCCGCCATACGAATCCTGCACCACACCCGGCGCTTGCAGCAGCACCTGGTTAAGTGGGGTGGACGCGCCGAGCGGCAGGCGGTCGATGTCGTCGGCGGTGATGACGAACTGGCTGCTGCCGATATCCGGTGACAGGGCGTTGCGCGCGGCTTCGAGCTTGGCGGTGACGGTGACGGTGTCCATGTCAGTGGTTTGCGCGGCAGCTGCATTTGCGGCCAGTACAGTGCCGGCAACGGAGGACAACAGGACGGAAACGATGGCAGCGGAGAGGAGGCGAGGAGTCATGGCGGTCGCAGGACGGGCTAGGGAGGATGTGTTACCTCATAACATTCTGCTCATGAGCGGGCGCTAGCGTAGGCTGAAAGTCATGCCTGGGCGGGTGGCTTTGTTCGCCGTTCAGTCGCGCTCGTCTGCGCGGCATGCCTTGCCACGTCAGCAATCGCTTCGCCCAGGCACGTCGTCAGGCAGATCAGTGCTTTGCGTGACGCACCAGCTCTGCCACCATCGCAGGCTGTCCAGGAGTGCTGTTGCCATGAATCCTTCCCCCCCTTCTCCCGTGTCCGATTCTGCCGCTCCCGCGTGGGCGCCCGGCAGCTGGCGGGACAAACCCGCACTGCAGCTGCCGGTGTATCCGGATCAGTCTGCCCTGCAGGCTGCGATGGACGAGTTGGGGCAGTTGCCACCGCTGGTGACCTCGTGGGAGATCTTCGCCCTCAAGCGCCAGCTGGCAGAGGCGCAGGAAGGCAAGCGCTTCCTGCTGCAGGGCGGCGATTGCGCGGAAAATTTCAGCGATTGCGAGTCGGGCACGATCTCCAATCGGCTGAAAGTGCTGCTGCAAATGAGCTTGGTGCTGGTGCATGGCCTGCGCCTGCCGGTGGTGCGGGTGGGTCGCTTTGCCGGACAGTACGCCAAGCCGCGATCGGCCGATACCGAGACGCGCGATGGCGTGACATTGCCCAGCTACCGCGGCGATGTGATCAATGCGCCGGCCTTCACCGAAGCTGCGCGCGTGCCCGACCCGCGTCGCATGATCACCGCGCATTCGCGCTCGGCGATGACGATGAATTTCGTGCGTGCGCTGATCGATGGCGGCTTCGCCGACCTGCATCACCCCGAATACTGGAATCTGGACTGGGTGGGCTATTCGCCACTGGCGGCGGACTATCAGAAGATGGTGTCCTCGATCGGCGATGCGGTGCGCTTCATGGAAACCCTGTCCGGCTCTGAGGTGTACAACCTCAATCGCATCGACTTCTATACCTCGCACGAAGCGCTGTTGCTGCCCTACGAAGAAGGCCTGACCCGTCAGGTGCCGCGTCAGTGGGGCTGGTTCAACCTCAGCACGCACTACCCGTGGATCGGCATGCGCACCGCAGCGCTGGATGGCGCGCACGTGGAATATCTGCGTGGCGTGCGCAATCCGATCGCGATCAAGGTCGGGCCGTCGGTGCAGCCGGACCAATTGCTGCGCCTGATCGATGTGCTCAACCCGGAGGACGAACCCGGACGTTTGAGCTTCATCCATCGCATGGGGGCAACACAGATTGCAGAGAAATTGCCGCCGCTGCTGGATGCGGTCAAGCGCGATGGCCGGCGCGTGTTGTGGGTTTGCGACGCGATGCATGGCAATACCGAAAGCACCGGAAACGGCTATAAAACCCGGCGTTTCGACAACATCCGCAGCGAAGTGGAGTTGTCGTTCGACTTGCATGCGGCGGCCGGTACGCGGCTGGGCGGCGTGCATCTGGAGCTCACCGGCGAAGATGTCACCGAATGCACCGGCGGTGCGCGCGAGCTGACCGAGCGCGATCTGGAGCGCGCGTACCGCTCCAGTGTGGACCCGCGCTTGAACTATGAGCAGTCGCTGGAAATTGCGATGGCGATCGTGCGTAAGCAGCAACAGGTAAGTTCGCAGCCGCTGGGTGCGTGACCGCATTGTGCGCATGACGTGATGCTCATGCCGCATGCGGCATGCTCCTGCAGCCATCCCTCTCTCCCCCCACAGGAGGAACGGTTTGACTGCCGATTGGAACGTCATCCGCGAATACGCAATTCCACTGGGCGCCGCGCTGTTGGCCGGCGCCGTCACCTGGTCGCTGATGCTGTGGCTGTTTCGCCGCATGCAGGGACGCGACTATCGCCGTGCGCGCATCATTCGCGTGGTCACGTTGCCGGCGGCGTTCATCCTGCCATTGCTGTTTCTGCGGATCGCCACAGAAGCGATTCCTCTGGAAGGCAAGGGGCTGACTGCGCTGCAGAGCCTGTTGCATGTCGGCATCGTCGGCTGCATTACCTGGTTGTTGGTGCGAGCGGTGGCCGCCGGCGAGGCGGCGATCCTGCGCAGCAACCCCATCGAAGTCTCCGACAACCTCACCGCGCGACGCATCCAGACCCAGACACGGGTCTTGAGTCGCGTGGTGATGGGCACGGTGATCCTGCTTGGTATCTCGGTGGTGCTGCTCGGTTTCGAGCAGGTGCGCCAGATCGGCAAGACCCTGCTGGCCTCGGCGGGCATCATCGGGCTGGTAGCCGGTATCGCGGCCAAACCGGTCTTCGGCAACCTGATCGCCGGCCTGCAGATTGCGCTGACCCAGCCGATTCGCCTGGACGATGTGGTGATCGTGGAAGGCGAGTGGGGGCGGATCGAAGAGATCGGCAGCTCGTATGTGGTGGTGCGTATTTGGGATGAGCGGCGCATGGTAGTGCCGCTCACCTGGTTCATCGAAAACCCGTTCCAGAACTGGACCCGGGCCAGTGCGGACCTGCTCGGTACCGCATTCCTGTGGTTGGATTACCGCACGCCTATCGCGGCGGTGCGCGCGGAACTGGAGCGCATCTGCCAGAGCGAGCCGCTGTGGGATGGACGCGTCTGCGTCACCCAGATCACCGATACCAGCGACAACACCATCCAGGTCCGCCTGTTGGTGAGCGCGCGTAATTCTGGCGACGCGTTCGATCTGCGCTGCCTGGTACGCGAGCGTATGATCGACTTTCTGACCCGCGAGCACGCATACGCGTTGCCCAGGATCCGCGCCGAAATTGCAGCGCAGGAAAAGCCGGTGTCGCGTGCCGCAGAACCGATCTCCCCGGAGAGCGTGCGTTCGCCGGGGGCGGAAGACGGCGAGCCTGCAGCATCGCTCTAGCGTTGCCTGCTGGCGCGCCTGGTCGCAGTGGCGCGCGCTAGCGGCCACCCGCTTCTCCGGTGCGGCGTATCGACACAGGGCGGTGCGCCGTTGCCTGGGCGACAAGCAGTGCGACATCCTGGTGGTGCAGTCGCAGCATGTCGTTGCTTGCACCGCGGACGTGCCGCTTTGCGGTGCGGTCAGTCGGCCGTCTTCGGTTGCGATGCGCCCGGTGTCGCCGGCGGTGCGCTCGGCGCGTAGCGGGGCGCAAACCGCGCGTGGCTGCGTTGCTCGTAGGCGTAGGCCAGTTCGATCAGCCGTGGCTCGCTCCAGGCTGTGCCCATGAACAACAACCCGAGCGGCAGGCCCTGGGTCTGCCCCATCGGCACGCTCAGGCTGGGATACCCGGCCACTGCCGCAGCGCCGTAGCCGGCACCGGGAAAGGTGTCGCCCTTGTCGAGTGTGGTGACCCAGGCGGCGCCGGTGGTCGGCACGATCAAGGCGTCCAGGCGGTCGGCTTTCAGTGCTGCGTCGATGCCTTGTTCGCCGGCAAGCCATCTGGCGCTGGCACGCGCGCTCAGATAAGCCAGGTCCTCCAGCCCCGGCGCAGCCTGCGCCTGCTCGAACAACTCTTGGCCGAAGTAGGGCATCTCGCGCTGCGCATTGGCGCGATTGAAGGCGACCAGCGCGTCCAGGTCTTTGACCGGCGCGGCACGGCTGCGCAGGTAGGCATTCAAGCCGGCCTTGAATTCGACTAACAGAACCGTTTGCTCAGCGGCATCCCACTGCCCATCGGTCGCCAGGCGGGTTTCGATCAGCGTGGCACCTGCCGCACGCAAGGTCTGCACGGCGCGGTCCAACGCGGCGGCGATCGCGGGATCCTCGCGCAGGGGATTGCGCAGCAGGCCCAGGCGCGCGCCGCGCAGGCCATCGGGTGTGAGGTGGGCGAGATAGTCTGGTGTGGGCGACGGCGCATTGCCCGTGGCCGGGTCTTGCGGGTCGGGTGAGGCGATCGCCTGCAACAACGCAGCCGCGTCGGCGACGCTGCGCGTCATCGGCCCGGCGGTGTCCTGGCTTGCCGAAATCGGGATGATGCCGTCGCGGCTGACCAGGCCTACCGTCGGCTTCAGCCCGACCAGGCCGTTGACCGAGGCCGGGCAGGTGATGCTGCCGTCGGTCTCGGTGCCGATGCCCACGGTGGCCAGGCTGGCGGCAATCGCCGCGCCGGTGCCGGCGCTGGAGCCGCAGGGATTGCGATCCAGTGCGTACGGATTACGGGTCAGCCCGCCGCGGCCGCTCCAGCCGGAACTGGACTGGGTGGAACGGAAGTTGGCCCATTCGCTGAGGTTGGTCTTGCCCAGGATCACCGCGCCGGCCGCGCGCAGGCGCTGCACCAGGAATGCATCGCGGGAAGGGCGAAACGCGGACAGGGCCAGCGAGCCGGCGCTATTGACCATCGGCACGGCGTCGATGTTGTCCTTGAGCAGCACCGGGATGCCGTGCAACGGTCCGCGCACGCGGCCGGCAGCGCGTTCCGCGTCCAGGGCGCGGGCGTCCGCTTCGGCCTGCGCGTTGCGCTCGATCACAGCGTTGAGCGTGGGGCCGGCGCGGTCGATGGTGTCGATCCGCTGCAGGTAGGCGCGCGTCAGGGCCAGGCTGGTGGTATCGCCCCGGGTCATGCGGGCTTGCAGGCCGGCGACATCGGCCTCGATCAGGTCGAGCGGTGTGGCAGCCGACGTGGTGCCGGTGACCGGGCGCGGGTCATCGGTATGCACACAGCCGGACAGCGCCAGCAGCAACGCAACGCACAAGGTGGTGGAGCGCATCGGCGGTTTTCCGCGGGAGACGTCGCGCAGGCTAACGTCGCTGCGTCGGGGTGACAACGTGCTGGCGCTGCCCGTGGATGGGCATGCAGGATCAGCGGCGTCGGCGTTTGACCAGATCGCGTGCCAGCACGCCGACCACGATCAGGTTGATCGCGAGCACGGCCCAGGCGGTCCAGCCAGGGTGGCGGACGATGGCGTAGATATCGAAAGGCAGATAGATGGCCGCCGACAGGCAGCCCAGTACCGAAGCCCAGGCCTTGGCACGCCACAGACCCCAGGCTTCCACCACATGCAGCAGGCCGTAGGCCAGCATGGCGGCGGCAGCCAGATGCACCGCATCGGGGCTGATGGTCTTGAGTAACGACGGCAATGCGCCGTGGTCCGGATCCAGGTTGAAACGGCGGATCAGCGTACTGACCGCATGCTGCAGCGGGAGCGGGCCCAGAATTTCCAGGCCCGTCGCCGCCAGCAGCGCAAGCCCGCCCTTGATCGCCTCTAGCAAGGCGATCGCGTGGAGGCCCGGATGCGCGCGCGGATCCGGGCTGTAGGGCGTCTTGCTCACGATTGGACGCCAGTGCTTAGCCGGAACGGCCAGCGCGCTTACGGTCGCTTTCGGTCAGGAACTTCTTGCGCAGGCGGATTTCCTTCGGGGTGACTTCGACCAGCTCGTCGTCCTCGATGAAGTCCAGCGCCTGTTCCAGCGTGTACTTGATCGCCGGGGTCAGCTTGATCGCGTCGTCCTTGCCCGAAGCGCGCATGTTGGTCAGCGGCTTGGTCTTGATCGCGTTGACGGTCAGATCGTTGTCCTTGGAGTGGATACCGATCAGCTGGCCTTCGTACACGTTGTCGCCTTCAGCGGCGAACAGACGGCCACGCTCTTCCAACGGCCCCAGCGCATAGGCCGGCGTCGCGCCCGGTGCGTTGGCAATCATCACGCCGTTCTGGCGCTTGGCGATGGCGCCCTGTTCCTTCGGGCCGTAATGGTCGAACACGTGGAACAGCAGGCCCGACCCCTGGGTCAGGGTGCGGAACTCGTTCTGGAAGCCGATCAGGCCACGCGCCGGGATCATGTAATCCAGGCGCACGCGGCCCTTGCCGTCCGGCTCCATGTTCTTCAGCTGGCCCTTGCGGGTGCCCAGCTTTTCCATCACGCCGCCCTGGTGCTGTTCTTCGATGTCCACCACCAGCTGTTCGATCGGCTCCATCTGCTTGCCGTCGATTTCCTTGATGATGACTTCCGGGCGCGACACGGCCAGCTCGTAGCCTTCGCGACGCATGTTTTCGATCAGCACCGACAGATGCAATTCGCCACGGCCGGAGACCAGGAACTTGTCGGCGTCGGAGCCTTCCTCGACCTTCAGCGCAACGTTGTGCACCTTCTCGCGGTCCAGACGGTCGCGCAGCTGGCGGCTGGTCAGGAACTTGCCACCGGACAGGTCCTTGTTGCCGGCGAACGGCGAGTTGTTGACCTGGAAGGTCATCGAGATGGTGGGCTCGTCCACGGTCAGCGCCGGAAGCGATTCGGGGTGCTCGAGCGCGCACACGGTGTCGGAAATGGTCAGCTCGGCCACGCCGGAGATGGCGACGATGTCGCCGGCCTCGGCGGTGTCCTGCTCGATCCGCTCCAGGCCCAGGAAGCCCAGCACCTGCAGCACCTTGCCCTGACGCTTCTTGCCTTCGCGGTCGATCACGCTGACCGGCATGTTCTTCTTCAGCACGCCGCGCTGGATGCGGCCGATGCCGATCACGCCGACGAAGTTGTTGTAGTCCAGCTGGCTGATGCGCATCTGGAACGGGCCATCCGGATCGACGTCCGGAGCCGACACGTGCTGCATGATCGCTTCGTACAACGGGGTCATGTCGCCGTCGCGCACATCCGAATCCAGGCTGGCGTAGCCATTCAACGCGGAGGTGTAGACGATCGGGAAGTCCAGCTGCTCGTCGGTGGCGCCGAGCTTGTCGAACAGGTCGAACACCTGGTCGATGACCCAGTCCGGGCGTGCGCCGGGACGGTCGATCTTGTTGACCACCACGATCGGCTTGAAGCCCATCGCAAAGGCCTTCTGGGTCACGAAGCGGGTTTGCGGCATCGGGCCGTCCATCGCGTCGACCAGGATCAGCACCGAATCCACCATCGACAGCACGCGCTCGACTTCGCCACCGAAGTCGGCGTGTCCCGGGGTGTCGACGATGTTGATGCGGTTGCCGTTCCAGGTAATGGCCGTGTTCTTGGCCAGGATGGTGATGCCACGTTCCTTTTCCTGATCGTTGCTGTCCATCACACGCTCAGCCAAGACGGTGCGTTCGGACAGGGTGCCGGACTGCTTCAGCAGGCAGTCGACGAGGGTGGTCTTGCCATGGTCAACGTGCGCGACGATGGCGATATTGCGGAGTTTTTCAATGGACATGCGGAAAGGGCCCCTGTCTGGCGCCAGTCTTGAGATGAGGTAAGCCCGACATTATAGCGGTTTCGTTGCGCTGCCGTTGCGGATTGGCGCAAGTTGATTCAGATCGCCCATTCAGGCGGCGTGATCGCTGCTCGACACGACGCCCGGCAACGGCCTTGGACCATGGTCGTACCTGCGCGGTCGTCCACGCGCCCGGGTGTATCCTAATGGGCTGTTGATCACCCCAGAACCTGCAAGGATTTCCATGTCCCTGATCGCCACTTTCGACACGTCCCGCGGCCCGATCGTTGTTGAACTGTATCCGGAGAAGGCCCCGCTCACCGTGGCCAACTTCGTCAACCTGGCCAAGCGCGGCTTCTACAACGGCCTGAGCTTCCACCGCGTCATCGCCGATTTCATGATCCAGGGCGGTTGCCCGGAAGGTTCCGGCCGCGGCGGCCCGGGCTATCGTTTTGAAGACGAAGCCAACAACGGCGTCGGCCACGAGCGCGGCGTGCTGTCCATGGCCAATGCCGGCCCGAACACCAATGGCAGCCAGTTCTTCATCACCCACACCGCCACCCCGTGGCTGGACGGTAAGCACACCGTGTTCGGCAAGGTCATCCAGGGCCTGGACGTGGTGGACAGCGTCGCCCAGGGCGACACCATCAATACGCTCACCATCGAAGGCGACACCGACGCCGTGCTGGCCGCAAAGGCCGACCGCGTCGCGGAGTGGAACAAGATCCTCGCCGCCTGATCGCAGCCCCCCGTCGAACGGCCGCCTTGCGCGACCGTTTGCTTGTCAACGCGCGCCGCCAGGCCTTGCGCCCCGCCAGCGCGCCACCCCCACCAACGCTTTTTAGCAGAGGAAACACCCCATGAAAGCACCTGTTCGTGTTGCTGTGACCGGCGCTGCCGGCCAGATCGGCTATGCCCTGCTGTTCCGCATCGCCTCCGGCGAAATGCTGGGCAAGGACCAGCCGGTCATTCTGCAGTTGCTTGAACTGCCGATCGAGAAGGCCCAGGCCGCCCTCAAGGGCGTGATGATGGAACTGGAAGACTGCGCGTTCCCGCTGCTGGCCGGCATGGTCGGTACCGACGACGCCGAAGTGGCCTTCAAGGACATCGATGTCGCCCTGCTGGTCGGTTCGCGTCCGCGCGGCCCGGGCATGGAGCGCAAGGACCTGCTGCTGGCCAACGCGGAGATCTTCACCGCGCAGGGCGCGGCCCTGAACAAGGTCGCCAAGCGCGACGTGAAGGTGCTGGTGGTCGGCAACCCGGCCAACACCAATGCCTATATTGCGATGAAGTCGGCGCCCGACCTGGACCCGAAGAATTTCACCGCCATGCTGCGCCTTGACCACAACCGCGCGCTGAGCCAGCTCTCGGCCAAGCTTGGCAAGCCGGTGGCCGGCATCGAGAAGCTGGCAGTGTGGGGCAACCACAGCCCGACCATGTATCCGGATTACCGTTTCGCCACCGCCGACGGCGCCTCTGTCGGCGATGCGATCAACGACCAGGAATGGAATGCCGGCACCTTCATCCCGACCGTCGGCAAGCGTGGCGCGGCGATCATCGAAGCCCGTGGCCTGTCCTCGGCCGCTTCCGCCGCCAATGCCGCCATCGACCACATCCATGACTGGGTGCTGGGCACCAACGGCAAATGGGTGACGATGGGCGTGCCGTCGGACGGCTCCTACGGCATTCCGGAAGGCGTGATGTTCGGCTTCCCGGTCACCACCGAAAACGGCAAGTACACCATCGTCAAGGATCTGCCGATCGACGACTTCAGCCAGAAGTACATCGACAAGACCCTGGCCGAGCTGGAAGAAGAGCGCAGCGGCGTGGCGCATCTGCTGAGCTGAGTCTCAGCAGTCATTGCCACAAGAACGCCGGGCACTGCCCGGCGTTTTTTTGTCCGCATGCAGGCACTTGGCCTGCATGCGGAGCGCGATCTGTTGTGATCGTGTGCGGCAATGCGTCGCGATGACCTGTAAGCGATGTGATGAGTTGACCTGCCGCATGACGTTGAGTCATCCGTCACACAGCCTTGCCGATTACGACAGGCCTTCGGCCTTCAGCGCGGCCTGTACATCGGCATCGGCCTGCATGCGCTTGAAGAACGCATCCAGTGCGGTCAGACCGGTGAGGTCGACGCCGGCTTTATTGGCCCACCGCAAGGTCACGAACAGATAGGCATCGGCGCCGGTATGGCTGTCGCCGGCCAACCACTCGCGGCCCTGCAGGTGCGCGTCAACGCGCGTGTAGAGAACGCGCAACTTGCTGCGTGCATCGTCATGACTGCGCGCAATCAATGCCTCGTCCTGCAGATACGCCGTGCTGCCGAAGATCGGCTTGAAGGTCGGATGCACATCGGCATTCGAAAAGGCGATCCAGCGATTGATTTCGGCGCGGCGACGCGCGCTGCCGTCACCGCCCAGGCTGCTGAGCGGCGCAACATCGGCGATGTAATTCAGGATGGCTGCGTTCTGAGTCAACGCCCAGTCATCGACCACCAGCAACGGCACTGCGCCTGCGGGATTGAGCTGCAAATACTCGGGCGACTTCATCGTGGCGGCATCGACCACAACCAGGTCGAACGGAAGCCCGGACCAGCGCAACACGATGTGGTCTGCAAGCGAACAGGCGCCGGGCTTGGTGTAGAGCTTCATGTGAATCCAGTGAGCCAGAGGGTGCGCAAGCTTAGCCGGGTTGGCGGCCAGTTGTGCGGTCTTCAGATCCTCAGTGTGGCCATGCGTCGAGGGGCGTATCGCGTCCTCTGGCGCGACGGGCAGCGCGCTGCGTTGCGTTGAAATGCATCCCAGTGCAAAACGGGCATGGCCTGGTGTTCTGGCAACGCCGTCGTATCGATAGCGAGTGCGGCAGTTCTGCAATCGCGCAAACGTGAAGCGGCGAGGAAATGGAGCGTCTGGCGCAATGTTTGAGCCGCTGTTCACCATCGCGAGTGTGTTGTGCTCAGTATTGTGTTGGCCACCTTGCGAAACGGTTTGATGTCGATCCACGGGTGGCCATGCTGGTCTGCGTGGCCGTGGTGGACAGACCAGTCACGCTGCCTGTCGTCGATGTAGTTACGCGTCACAGCTTGCTGGTAGCGCACATCGGGCGCTCGCGCCCACCTAGAGGCATCGTGCGCAGAATCGGCCACTGAGCTGCTGGCGCCAGACTATTGAGTTGTTGGCTGAGCGCGGTGTCGCAACGGTGCGGACACACTGCGGCGTGCTATCAACCTATCGTGTCGCTACGACGCAGTACGTGGGCGCAGCTTCTGCACACGGTAGAAGGTGTGATCGCCGATGGTGGCAACCTGGTACGCATTACGCCAACTCGGGCTGGCGATTGCGCTTGCAGCAAAGTGGCTCGCGCCTGGCACGATTTCCTTGCGCTGGCCCACTGGCAACGCCCAGTTCTGTTCTGCCGCGAGCGCGACACCCAGCGCCTTGTTCCAGGCATCGTCGTTCTTCAACTGTGTGCCCGGCGAGACGATCGTCGGTGCGAACTGTTTGCGTGCGGTGACCACCTCACACATCGAGTTGCCCCACAAGCCGCTGTCCAGCCGACGCAACGCAACTTCTGCCACGGCCTGCTGGCCGCGCAAGGTCTGGTCGCGTGCTTCCAGGTAAACGGTGGTACTCAAACACAGCGAATCTGCAGCTGGCTGTGGCATCAATTGCGCCAGCCAGAATATCCAAATCATCTTCATACAACTCCTTGCTCCGTATGGGCCAGTCCGCAGAGCATCTAAGGTGGATGCACCAGTGCGAAAGGCTTGGCGTCATGGGGAGGCGACCTGTCACGGGTCGCCCGGTCTTCGGCGAAAGCGAGATTTACCGAAGGTGCCCACCAAATGCGGTGGGTCAAAAAGTTGGCGCAAGGTAGGCGGCGATCACACAATCTTGGCTGAATGGGCAGGCTTGACGCGGCATGGCATCGGCTGCGTCGGCATTGCGTCAACTCCGCGTAGAGCAACTCACGAAGCGACTCGCGTCGCATTCGCTCGGCGACAGCTGATTGCGCACTGTGTTCGGCCTTGAAAGGTCGCGAACGGCGCAGCTAAGTGGTGAAGCGTTCTGCTTTCACGCAGGCTGCACAAGCTGTCTGATGAGCGAAAAAAGCGCGGGGCGAGTGTGCGCGTTATTGCCTAATAAAATGATATTCAGTTGCACGTGATTTGCGCGCATGTATCGCACACATCGACTTCGTTGAGCACTTTGTTGCCTGCGGATATGCGCATGAGAGTCGCATTCAATTTCGAACGTCGCGTTTGCGATGGCATCGCAGCAAAACCGAGGGCTAGGCTATCGCGATCTTGGTTGCTCGACTGCCGCGTGCAATTTGCTTTGGATACCTCTCGCTAGGCAATCGGTCGAGAGTGCCAAGCTGTGCGGCGCTTTCATCACGGTCCTGCGCAACGTTCATGCGCATCATCGGTGGATGCTAACTCCAATCTGCGATCACACGCCTGCCTGCAATCGCAGCATCAATGTGACGGAGTGAGTCGGGCACCTACGCGTATTGGACAAGCAGGCGACTTCGCAATTACAGCGAAAGAATTCTTGTCCAGTGCCTGCCAAGTTAGCCATTAAGGAGAGTGGCGCTGACAGCGTCTAGAAAAACGGCGCAGCCGCCCTACGTGCTCGGCCAGTGTGCGGTGCGGCATATGCAACGCGTCAGCTTTGGTCCAGTGCGCCCTCATCATCCACCCGGGCTGCTGCCTGACATTTTTTGCCGCTAACTGTTTTGATGCAGATCCAACGACATAGCGGCGCTCTGTTGTCTTCGATGATCTACGTATCATTCATCCCCACGGGCGCAGCCACGTTTTTAGCGGCGTCGATGTCGGTGCGGTTTCGGCGGGCAGCCGTCGTTCTAGCGACATACGGCTGCTCCAGGCCAACAGCACACAAGCCGCGCCGCAGACGACGGGCCCAATCGCCATCGACCATGCCAGCTGCGCCTGAGCGGCGCCATGATCGTTGTACAGGCGTAGCAGGATGCCGATGGCAGCACTACCCAGCGCAAGCGCAACCTGGGCCAGCGCTGTCAGTGTGGCGAAGCGGTGAGCTTGTTGTGCCGGGCCGTACTGCGTAGAAAGTTCGCAATGACGCGCCCAGACCCATTGTCCGGCGCTGCCCGCCGCCATGCCCACGCAAAGTGCCAATGCCGCATCCAGCCAGATGCCGCGCGTTGTCTGCATCGCAAACAGCAGCCCACAGCCGGCCAGCACGGCACCGCTATACCCCAGTCGTCGGAAAGCTCCTGTATGCAGGCGCGCTGCCAGCGGTTGTACGATCACCGAGCCAATGGCGTAGCTAATCAGCACCGCGCTGCCCCAACGTCGCGAAACGACCAGTGTTTGCGCCAGATATGGCGCCAGTTTGGTAAACGTGGGTAAGGTTAGTGACAGCATCGCAATCACCACTAGCGGCAACAGTTGATGGTGACGCGATGGCGCACCCGATCGATGGGCAGGCACGCTCTTGATGTCGTGCGTCTGCGATTGCAGCGTCTGGCGCAACCACCACGACGAGGACACTGCGATACAGCTCGCACTGCAAACAACTGCCATGGCGGTAGCAGCACCCGCATGCGGCCTGGAAAGCAGAAGCCCGATCGCTGCGCTCATCGACAAGGCAGCCAGACCGCTACCGATCAAGCGTAGTGCGCTTACGCCTTGTGCTCCACGCCATGGCCAACAGCTGAGTCCAAGCAATGTGTTTTGTGCAACATCACCGATGGCGTACGCCGCGCGAAACGGCAGACTGAGTAACAGCACGCACGGCAGGCGTACAGGTGGTGGTAATAGCGGAACCAGAAACAGCAATGACATCGTCACCGCAGCCATCGCGATGCCTCGCCATTGCGCGCGCCCGGCCCATGCCAGGCTGACGCCGGCATGCCAGCGGCGCGCAGTGAACAGCCCCATTGCTGCACTGACCAGTAGCCCGGCAGCGACCGACACGCCAGCGGCGGTTGCCCCCAACCCCACGTATTCGGTCAGAGCGAAGATCAGCAACAGCTCGCCGGTGTACCAGAGCAGGCTTTTGCCGACGTGCGCGGCGGTGTACGCCAGCAACGTTTCCATCGACAGGGCAGTGCGCGGGGGCATTTTCGGCGATGGCGGCATCCGCCGCTTATAACGCCGATCCAAGACATTAAGAAGAAGGGGGGCATGCGCGCGAACGCGAGTTCGCAATGAGGCCGCTATCGTAGGCAGGGCGGCAGGCATTGCGCCGCAACTTCAGAGGCCCCTTCCAAGCGAAGAGGGGCTTGCAATGCGATGGTTATCTTTCCGGGATGGCGCGGTACCGACTCATCTGGTGAGCGCACGTATCACAATAGCGCAGCGAGTCGGCTGGCCTGGTTGATCGCGCGTTTCGCGTCCAGTTCTGCGGCCACGTCCGCACCGCCGATCAGATGCGGTTGCTGGCCGTTGGCCTGCAGCGCGGCCAGCAGCTCGCGTCGCGGTTCCTGACCGGCACAGATCACCACGGTGCCGACATCGAGCAGTTGCTCGTTGCCCTCTACGCGAATGCGCAGACCGGCGTCGTCCACACCCAGATACTCCACGCCGCCTAGCATCTTGACGCCCTTGGCCTTGAGCGTTGCGCGGTGGATCCAGCCGGTGGTCTTGCCCAGGCGAGCACCCGGCCGCCCGGCGCTACGCTGCAGCAGCCAGACCTGACGGGAAGGGCGCTCGGGTTGCGGCTTGGCCAGCGCGCCGCGCGCTTCAAAGGTCGGATCCACACCCCATTCGGCCATCCAGCGCTGCGGATCCAGCGCCGGTGACTCCCCGGCGTGCACCAGAAATTCCCCGACATCGAAACCGATGCCGCCTGCGCCGATGATCGCTACCTTGGGGGCAGCTACATGCCGGCCCAGCACTATATCCAGGTAGTTCACCACCATGGGGTGATCGGCACCGGGAAAGTCGACCTTGCGCGGCTCGATGCCGGTTGCCAGCACGACCTCGTCGAAGTCCTTGAGATCTGCTGCCTGCACGTGCGTGTCCAGACGCAGCTGCACGCCGGTCGCTTCGATACGGTGACGGAAATACCGCAGCGTTTCGTTGAATTCTTCCTTGCCCGGAATACGCCTGGCGATATTGAACTGCCCGCCGATTTCGCTGCCCGCATCGAACAAGGTGACGCGATGCCCGCGTTCGGCCGCCACTGTTGCGCAAGCCAGGCCTGCAGGTCCCGCGCCGACCACGCCGATGCGCTTGGGCGTCGCGGTGGGTGTGTAGATCAGTTCGGTTTCGTGCACGGCGCGCGGGTTGACCAGGCAGGTGGCCAGTTTGTTTTCGAACACATGGTCCAGGCAGGCTTGGTTGCAGGCGATACACGTGTTGATGGTGTGTGACTGGCCGGCGCGGGCCTTGTTGGTCCACTGCGGGTCGGCCAGCAGCGGGCGTGCCAGCGACACCATGTCCGCTGCACCGTCGGACAGGATGCGTTCTGCCACCTCCGGCATATTGATGCGGTTGCTCGCCACCACCGGAATGCGCAGATGCGGTTTGAGCTTGGCGGTGACGCCGGCAAATGCGGCGCGTGGCACCGAGGTAGCGATGGTCGGCACGCGGGCTTCATGCCAACCGATGCCGGAGTTGATGATGGTCGCGCCGGCGGCTTCGATGGCCTGCGCCTGCGCCAGGATCTCCTGCCACTGGTTGCCGTCTTCGACCAAGTCCACCAGCGATAGCCGGTAGATGATGATGAAGTCCGGCCCGCAGGCTTCGCGGATACGGCGCACGATCTCCACCGCAAACCGCATGCGCTTGGTTGCGTCGCCACCCCAGGCATCGCTGCGCTTGTTGGTACGCGCGGCGGTGAACTCGTTGATCAGATAGCCTTCCGAGCCCATCACCTCGACGCCGTCATAGCCGGCCTCGCGCGCCAGCCGCGCGGCGCGTGCATACGCGGCGATCTGCCGATCCACCGCCGCTGCGGACAACGCGCGCGGGGTGAACGGGTTGATCGGTGCCTGCAGTTTGGACGGCGCCACCGACAACGGGTGATACGCATAGCGCCCGGCGTGCAGCAACTGCATGCAGATCTTGGCGCCGTGTTCGTGCACTGCGCGGGTGACCTGGCGGTGCGGACGTACTTCCCAGGGCCACGACAGCTTGCCGCCGAAAGGTTTGAGCCAACCCACCACGTTCGGCGAGAAGCCGCCAGTGACGATCAGGCCGACGCCGCCCGCTGCCCGCTCGGCGAAATAGGCGGCCAGCCTGGGGAAATCGCGCGCACGATCCTCCAGCCCGGTGTGCATCGAGCCCATCAGTACGCGATTGCGCACTTGGGTGAAACCCAGATCGAGTGGTGTGAACAGGTGCGGGAACGACAGGGCGGAAGGGCCGGTGGCGGGCGACATGATATGGATACGCTGGCGTACGGAGTGCGCACGATGCAGGCAAACGCGCGTGGCGGCAAGTCCCCGGGTGTCGATTTGGCTCCGCTGGCGCCGCTGCAGCTGCAGGTTGGCCGATTCCACTACCTGTCAGGCGCAGGCCCTCATGCGCAGCGTCTGACCGCTAGCGATGATAATGGATCAAGCGCTGACCCAGCCCAACCTGGGAGTCGGCCCGCCGTGTCTGTAGGGTTGCCATGCAAACAGGCGGCGCCACTCGCGGCGGCTACCAGCCGGCAAGCACCAGCTTGCCGATGGTGCTACCGGTCTCCAACCGCCGATGCGCGTCGCGCAGGTTGTTGGCATTGATCGGCGATAGCGTTTCGGTATGCGTCGTGCGCAGCTCGCCAGCGTCGATCAGGCTTGCAACACGATTAAGGATGCGATGCTGCTCGACCATGTCGTCGGTGGCGTAACGCGACCGCGCGAACATCAGTTCCCAGTGGATGCCGATGCACTTGGATTTGTAGGGGTCGCCAATCATCAGCGGGCCGCGTGGCTCGACGATCAGGCCTACATGCCCCTGCGGCGCCAGGACCTCGCCCACCTGTTGCCAGTAGCGGTCGGTGTCGGCCAGATTCAGCGCCGCATCCACCTGTTGCAGGCCCAATGCCTGCAGCTGCGGATGCAGCGGTTGGTGATGGTCGATGACATGGTGTGCGCCCATCTGGCGCACCCATTCGATGCTCTCCGGGCGGGAAGCGGTGGCGATCACCGTGAAGCCGGCATGGCGCGCCAACTGAATCGCGATCGATCCCACCCCACCGGCGCCACCGATGATCAACAGATGTCGGCCGCGGTTGCGTGCGCCATCGAATGCGAAGGGCATACGCTGAAACAGCAGCTCCCAGGCGGTCAGTGTGGTCAACGGCAGTGCGGCTGCCTGCGCAAAACTCAGCGAAGTGGGTTTGCAGCCAGCGATGCGCGCATCCACCAGTTGATATTGCGCATTGCTTCCTGGCCGGCCGATGTCGCCGGCGTAGTACACCTCGTCGCCCACAGCAAACGCGGTGACGTCAGGTCCCACCGCCTTGATCACGCCCGCCGCGTCGTATCCCAGGATCTTCGGCTCGGTCAGCGACTGGGGCTTGGGCGCACGTACCTTGGTGTCGACCGGATTCACCGAGATCGCTTCGACGCGTACCAATAAGTCATACCCCGACGGCGCCGCGGGAGCAGGCAGGTCGATGTCGAGCAGCGATGCCGGATCGTCGATTGGCAAATAGTGGGTGAGGGCGACGGCTTTCATTGGGGGCGCTCCTGGTAGGGGGTTCAGGGTGCGTTGTGAGATGAGATAGCTGCAACAACCGACCCCACAATTCAGCTCGGACGGGGTCTTGCGTTCACCAATGTGGTTTTGAAGATCACTTCGCGGTATGGAAACAGGTATGCCTGGAACCGTATTCAATCGCCTTAGTTGGGCTGCCATTCAGACGGAGTAGCTAGTGGAAGTGTGTGACCGGTCCTTTCCTTCATGAAACTGTATACGTAGTATTGGCTGGGCTTTGCACCTCTGGTGATTGCTTTCACATGTTATATGACCGTTAACGCGATCTTCACTGAAGCCGGCTTAATCTGCGCCCCGATGGCTCTGGATGTGACGAGCATCTTTACCAAGAACAACGCCTCTATCGGTTTATCTCCCAAAGAAGGAGCTGTATAAATGAACAAGAAAATTCTCACTGCCGCGTTGCTCGGCGGTCTGGCAGTTGCCCAGGCTGCGTCCGCGCAGGAGTTCGATGACCGTTGGTACCTGACCGGTAGCGCTGGCTTCAACTTCCAGGACAGCGATCGTCTGACCAATGATGCTCCGTTCGTCACCCTCGGCCTGGGCAAGTTTGTCAGCCCGAACTGGTCGATCGACGGTGAACTGAACTATCAGAACCCGAACTTCGATGCCAACCAGGATCAGAACTGGAGCCAGTACGGCATCTCGTTCGACCTGCGTCGCCACTTCATTCAGGAAGGCCGCGGCTGGAACCCCTACCTGCTGTTCGGTCTGGGCTACCAGCGTTCGGAAGAAGAATTCGACGCGACTCCGAACCCGGTTTCGCCGGGCCAGCAGAAGGACGGCAACTTTGCCGCCAAGGCTGGTGTCGGTCTGCAGACCACCTTCGACAAGCGCGTCGCCGTGCGTGCTGAACTGGCCTACCGCGCTGACTTCAACGACCAGAGCGTTGCTGCTCCGCAGGAAGACTGGTTCGGCGACGTGCTGGCTTCGGTCGGTGTCGTGATCCCGTTGGGACCGGCTCCGTCGACCGCTCCGCCGCCGGCTCCGGCTCCGGTTGCTCCGAGCTGCGCAGACCTGGATGACGACGGTGACGGCGTCAACAACTGCGACGACAAGTGCCCGGCTTCGCAGCCTGGCCAGACCATCGGTCCGGACGGCTGCCCGGTTCCTGTGTCGATCGACCTGAAGGGCGTGAACTTCGACTTCAACAAGTCGACCCTGCGTCCGGACGCACAGTCCATCCTGAGCGAAGCGACCGAGATCCTGAAGCGTTACCCCGACCTGAAGGTCGAGGTTGCCGGTCACACCGACTCGAAGGGTACCGACGCGTACAACCAGAAGCTGTCCGAGCGTCGTGCGACCACCGTGTACGACTACCTGACCAAGAACGGCGTTGATGCGTCGCGTCTGGTCGGCCCGATCGGCTACGGCGAAAGCCGCCCGATTGCTCCGAACGCCAACCCGGATGGTTCCGACAATCCGGAAGGTCGTGCGAAGAACCGTCGTACCGAGCTGAACGTCCAGAACTAATTGGACCGCTAGCTTGTTCCATACAAAACCCGGCCTTGCGCCGGGTTTTGTCTATGTGCGCTCCGAAAGTCCCAAATTCCTCCGCGCGCAGGCTGCAATGCTGTCTGCGTTGCCATCTCGGCACGGTTCTGGTTGAAACAGCGTTCATCGCTGCCTACACTCGCCGCGTCGACACCACACTCTTACTGGAAGAACCAACGATGCTGCGTACCGCTTCGGCAGGATTGCTCTGTCTCGCCTTGATTCCCGCCGCCTACGCCGCTCCGAATTGCGCCGGCAGCACGGTGTCCCAGCCGCTGCCGTTGCCCGCCACCGTCATCGCACCGGCGGCCGCCGAGTTTTACACCCGCAGCGTGCAGCTGGGCATGCCCACCGGCGTGCTGGCGCAGCCGTACAGCAGCGATCAATCGGTGGACCGCGTGCTGCTGCGCCTACGCGTGGAAGGCTGTCAGGATCTGGCCAAGGTCATTCCGCCGGGCGGCACCGTCAACCCGAACGACCCAGCCGCGTACAAGGCCACCACTGCGTTCGACAACACGCCGTGGCGCTTCGACATGAGCCAGAACGGCAAGCGTATGACTGCCGAAGAATTCGATGCCTGGATGAAGTCGCGCGGCGTGCGTGTGGTCAAGGCACGCCCGGTCGCTGGCGCAGCCCCGGCAGCAGCGGCGCCAGCACCGGCGGCTGACGCCAAGCCGGTCGAAAACAAGTAAGCCGCGCGGTCGGGACGGCATGACCCGGCGTCCTCCGCCGGCCACGTCCCGGCATCGCAAGCGTGGGTCGGCGGCGGCACCGACCCGCTTGGCGCCTAACTCGGCGGCGGGATCGGCAACCACCGCGCCACGCCATGGGCTGGCGCGGGTGTTGTCCAAGCTGGGTGTGTGTTCGCGCACCGAGGCGGCACGCTGGATCGCCGAGGGGCGGGTCAGCGTGGATGCGCGGGTGATCCACGACCCCGAATTCCCGATCCGTGCCGACCAGCACGAGGCGATCACGGTCGATGGCCAACCATTGGCCGGGCCTGCGCGGGTCTACCTGATGCTCAACAAGCCGCGTGGCGTGGTCACAACGGTGCGCGACGAGCAGGGCAGGGACACGGTGTATCGCTGTTTCGATGGCGCCGGCCTGCCATGGATCGCGCCGGTGGGGCGCCTGGACAAGGCCAGCGAGGGCCTGCTGCTTTTCAGTAACGACCCGCAATGGGCGGCGGCGGTGACCGATCCGGCCATCGGCCCGGACAAGACCTATCACGTGCAGGTCGATTGCCGCCCTGGCGCCGAGCAGCTGGCGCAGTTGCAGGCCGGGGTGATCGATCCCGCTCCCGACGGTGATGGCGCATTGCTGCGTGCCAAGCAGGTGCGCCTGCTACGCGAGGGCGAGCGCAATGCGTGGCTGGAAATCGTGCTGGACGAAGGCCGCAACCGACAGATCCGTCGGCTGCTGGCTGCAGTGGACATCGGGGTGCTACGGCTGGTGCGCGTGGCGATCGGGCCGCTGGCAATGGGCGAGCTGGGCAAAGGCGCCTGGCGGATGCTCAGCGCGGCGGAAGTCCTGGCGCTGACGTCGGCTCCCGCCAGCGCGCCAGACGCACGCTGAGCAAGGCACTGACCACTTCCACCGCGCGTGCATCGCCGGCGCCATTGGCATCGTGGCGCCGTCCTTTGGCGTGATTGCAGCCGGCACAGGCCAGCGCCAGATTGCGCGCATCGTTGGGGTCGTCGCCCACCTGCGCGCACAGCGCAGCGGCTGCGCGGCGCCCGAACCAGGCCTGCGGAACCACGTGTTCGAGCGTGGTGTGCCCCAGCGGTTCGCCGTCGATGCCGATGTGCAGGCGGCGACGGCAATGCAGGCAACGGGTTTCCCAACTGCCGGCGAGGAACTGCGCCTGGGCATCGGTGTGCGCCGCAAGCAGGAGCCGTTGGCGCAGCACCGTACGCATGCTCAGGCCTTGATGACGTCCAGTTCGCGGCCGATCTTGATGAAGGCGTCGATGGCCTGATCCAGATGCTCGCGGGTATGCGCAGCGCTGATCTGGGTGCGGATACGCGCCTGGCCCTTGGGCACCACCGGGAAGAAGAAGCCAATTGCGTAGATGCCTTCTTCCAGCAGGCGCTCGGCGAACTTCTGCGCCAGCGGCGCGTCGTAGAGCATCACCGGGCTGATCGGATGCACGCCGGGCTTGAGGTCGAAGCCGGCGGCGGTCATGCGTTCGCGGAAATAGCGGGTGTTTTCGACTAGTTGCGTGCGCAGCTCGCCGGCCGCTTCCAACATGTCGAATGCCTTGATGCCTGCGGCCACCACGTGCGGCGGCAGCGAGTTGGAAAACAGGTAAGGGCGCGAGCGCTGGCGCAGCAATTCGATCACCTCGCGCTTGGCGGTGGTGAAACCGCCCAGCGCGCCGCCCATCGCCTTGCCCAGGGTGCCGGTGAAGATGTCGATCCGGTCCAGCACCCCCTTGACCTCGGCCGAGCCGCGGCCGGTAGCGCCGAGAAAGCCGGTGGCGTGACATTCGTCGATATGTACCAGCGCGTTGTACTTGCGCGCCAACGCGGTGATTTCGTCCAGCGGGGCGATGAAGCCGTCCATTGAGAACACGCCGTCGCTGGTGATCAACTTGGTCTTGCAGCCGGCCGCATCCGCAGCCTGCAGCTGCGCTTCCAGGTCGGCCATGTCGCAGTTGGCGTAGCGGAAGCGCTTGGCCTTGCACAGACGCACGCCGTCGATGATGGAGGCATGGTTGAGCGCGTCGGAAATGATGGCATCGTGCTCGCCGAGCAATGGCTCGAACAGGCCACCATTGGCATCGAAACAAGCCGCATAGAGGATGGTGTCCTCGGTGCCGAAGAAGTCGGCGATGGTGCGCTCAAGCTGCTTATGCAGATCCTGGGTGCCGCAGATGAAACGCACCGAGGCCATGCCGAAACCGTGCGTATCCAGCGCGTCCTTGGCGGCCTGGATGATCTCCGGGTGGTCGGCCAGGCCCAGATAGTTGTTGGCGCAGAAGTTGAGCACGCTGCGGCCGTCGGCCAGGGTGATCCGCGCCGACTGCGGGCCGGTGATGATGCGCTCGGACTTGAACAGACCCTGGGACTGGATGGAGTCCAGTTCGGCGGCGTAATGGGCGGTGAGCGCGGCAGGCGGACGGGTCATGGCGGTCGCTGTGGCAAAGAGAGAAGCGCAATGTTAACGATCACAATGGCATACCACTACGTCATGCAAAATCGGCATAAGCGATAGCGCTGATGTCATTTCACCGCCCGCGTGACGCTGCGCAGCATGGCATGCTTGCTGTTCAGCTGCGCCCACCGGCCAGGAGATCGTTTGTGACATACCCCCATATCCGTTTTGCGTCCCTGTTTTGCGCCCTGCTGTCCCTGGCCGGCCCGGCAGGTGCGCGCAACATCGAGCTGCTCAATGTGAGCTACGACCCCACCCGTGAGTTCTACCGGGACTACAACACCGCCTTCGCCGCGCAGTGGAAGCAGCAGCATCCGCAGGACACGGTTGCCGTCGAGACATCGCATGGTGGTTCCGGCAAGCAGGCGCGCGCGGTCATTGACGGGATCGAAGCGGACGTGGTGACGCTGGCGCTGGCCTATGACGTGGATGCCATCGCGCAGAAGGCCAAGCTGATCGATACCGATTGGGAGAAGCGCCTGCCCGACAATAGCGCGCCCTATACCTCCACGATCGTGTTCCTGGTACGCAAGGGCAACCCGAAGAACATCAAGGATTGGCCGGACCTGCTGCGCTCGGGGGTGTCGGTGGTGACCCCCAACCCCAAGACCTCCGGGGGCGCGCGCTGGAACTATCTGGCCGCCTGGGCCTATGCCGACCACATCTTCAAGGGCGACCGCGAACGTATCCTGCGCTATATGCAGGCGTTGTTCCGCAACGTGCCGGTGCTGGACACCGGCGCACGCGGCGCCACCACGACCTTCGTGCAGCGCGGCATCGGCGATGTGCTGCTGGCCTGGGAAAACGAGGCGCTGCTGGCGCGGGAAGAGCTGGGCAAAGACAAGTTCGAGATCGTGGTGCCGAAGTTGTCGATCCTGGCCGAGCCGTCGGTGGCGCTGGTCGACAAGAACGTCGACAAGCATGGCACCCGCGATGTAGCCGAAGCCTACCTGCGCTATCTGTATGCGCCCGAAGGCCAGAAGCTGGCCGCCAAGCATTTCTATCGCCCGCGTCACCGCGAATATGCCGACCCGGCGGACCTGGCCCGCTTCCCGGACATCAAGCTGGTCACCATCCAGCAGGCGTTCGGCTCCTGGGATAAGGCACAGCAGGAACACTTTGCCGATGGTGGCCTGTTCGACCAGATCCAGGCCAAGAAGTAGGCATGCAGACGTCGGTTGCACGCCCAACGTCGCCATCGCGCCGACGCGTGATGCCGGGGCTGGGCCTGAGTCTGGGGATCACCCTGACCTGGCTGGGCCTGATAGTGCTGATCCCGCTGCTGGGGATCTTCATCAAGACCAGCGGGCTGGGCTGGGAAGGCTTGTGGAAGGTCTGGAGCGAGCCGCGCGTGCTGTCGGCGCTGCGGGTGAGCTTTGGCACGGCGTTCGCGGCGGGCGCATTCAATGCGGTGATGGGCACCTGGGTGGCGTGGGTGTTCGTGCGCTATCAGTTTCCGGGCAAGCGCTTGTTCGATGCGGTGATCGACCTACCGTTTGCGTTGCCGACGGCAGTTGCCGGCATTGCGCTGACCGCGCTGTATGGCGGCAACGGTTGGGTCGGCCGCTGGCTGGAGGCGATCGGCATCAAGGTGGCCTACACCCAGCTGGGTATCGTGCTGGCGTTGGTGTTTGTCGGCCTGCCGTTCGTGGTGCGGGTGGTGCAGCCGGTGCTGGCCGAGAGCGAGCGTGAGCTGGAAGCTGCCGCCGCCACGTTGGGCGCCTCGCGCTGGCAGACGGTGTGGCGGGTGGTCTTGCCGGGGCTGTGGCCGGCGGTGCTAACCGGGTTTGCGCTGGCGTTTGCGCGCGGAGTGGGCGAATACGGCTCGGTGATCTTCATCGCCGGCAACCTGCCCAATTCCACCGAGATCGCGCCGCTGCTGATCACCATCCGGCTGGAAGAGTTCGACTATGCCGGTGCCACCGCAATTGCAGCTGCGATGTTGCTGCTGTCGTTCGTGATCCTGCTGCTGGTCAATACGCTGCAGGCACGCCTGCTGCGCTATCAACGGAGGTCCGCATGAGCGATGCTGTTTCATCGCTGCCCGCCATGTTGCAGACCCGCCAGATGACAGAACAGGCACGCCGCATCACTGATTCGGCCACCAACGAGCCGCGCTGGGTGCAGTGGCTGATGATTCTGGGGGCGCTGGTCTTTCTGCTGGCGTTCTTGCTGCTGCCGCTGGTGCTGGTGTTTGCCGAAGCGCTGCGCGGGGGCTGGGAAACGTTTCTGCGTGCAGTGGTCGACCCGGACGCGCTGTCGGCGATCAAGCTGACGCTGCTGGTGACGGCGATCGTGTTGCCATTGAATCTGATCTTCGGCGTTGCCGCCGCGTGGGCCATCAGCAAACATCAGTTCTGGGGCAAACGCTTGCTGGTCAGCCTGATCGACCTGCCTTTTTCGGTGTCGCCCGTGGTGGCGGGTTTGATCTTCGTGCTGATCTTCGGGCGCAGCGGCTGGGCCTGGCCGTTGATCGACGAAGGCTGGCGCGTGCAACTGCCGGCGCTGGGCGAATTTGTGATCCAGCTGCCGCGGATCGTGTTCGCGCTGCCGGGCATCGTGCTGGCGACGACCTTCGTCACCTTCCCGTTCATTGCGCGCGAGTTGATGCCGCTGATGGAGCAGCAGGGCAGCGACGAAGAACTGGCCGCGCTCAGCCTGGGTGCAAATGGCTGGCAGATGTTCTGGCGCGTGACCTTGCCCAATATCCGCTGGGGTCTGTTGTATGGGGTACTGCTGTGCGCGGCACGCGCGATGGGCGAGTTCGGCGCAGTGTCGGTGGTATCCGGGCATATCCGCGGGCGCACCAATACGCTGCCGCTACATGTGGAAATTCTTTACAACGAATACGCCTACAGCGCCGCATTCGCGTGCGCGTCGCTGCTGGCATTGACCGCGCTGCTGACGCTGGCGTTGAAGACGTATCTGGAATGGCGGCACGGCGATTCGCTGGCCGCCAACCACCGCCACTGAGGTGACCATGGGCATTCGTATCCACCGCTTGCGCAAGCAGTTCGAGACCTTCACCGCTCTGGACGACATCACTCTGGATGTGCGTCAGGGCGAGTTGCTGGCCTTGCTCGGCCCCTCCGGTTCGGGCAAGACCACGCTACTGCGGATCATGGCCGGGCTGGAGCACGCCGATGGCGGGCAGGTGCTGTTCGGCGATGAAGATGCCACCCGGATGAGCGTGCAGTCGCGCCGGGTCGGCTTCGTGTTTCAGCACTATGCGTTGTTCAAGCATATGGACGTGTTCGAGAACATCGCCTTCGGGCTGC
Organism: Xanthomonas vesicatoria ATCC 35937; assembly: GCF_001908725.1. Classification (NCBI taxonomy): domain Bacteria; kingdom Pseudomonadati; phylum Pseudomonadota; class Gammaproteobacteria; order Lysobacterales; family Lysobacteraceae; genus Xanthomonas; species Xanthomonas vesicatoria. The sequence goes on from NZ_CP018725.1 coordinate 4,147,780, forward strand.
GGGTACGCCGCGGCAACGAGCGCTGGGCCGAGGCGCGCATCCGTGCGCGGGTGGAAGAGCTGCTGGCGCTGGTGCAATTGCAGGGCCTGGAGCAGCGCTACCCGACACAGCTATCGGGCGGGCAGCGTCAGCGTGTGGCACTGGCGCGTGCGTTGGCGATCGAGCCGCGTGTGCTGCTGCTGGACGAACCATTCGGCGCACTGGATGCGCAGGTGCGCCGTGATCTGCGTCGCTGGCTGCGCGCGCTGCATGAGCAGACCGGTTTGACCACGGTGTTCGTGACCCATGACCAGGAAGAAGCACTGGAACTGGCCGACCGTGTCGCCATCCTCAACCGTGGCCGCATCGAGCAACTCGACACCCCGGCGATGATCTACGACAAGCCCGCTTCGCCATTCGTGTATTCGTTCGTGGGCGCGGTGAACCGCATTCCCGGTGTGCTGGCGCAAGGACAGATCCAGGTTGCAGGCCACGCGTTGCCTGCCGCCAATGCAGCGCTGGCGGCCGGCCCGGTCGAGGTGTACGTGCGGCCGGAGGATCTGGTACCCGACGACGCCGGCTGGCCGGCCACGGTGGCCTGGTCGCAGCGCAGCGGCCCACGGCTGCGGCTGCGCGCCACACTGCAGCCGGCAGGCAACGAGGTGGAGGTGGAACTACCGGCCTCGGCAGGAAGCTTCGAACCCGGCCAGCAGTTGCGACTGGCCGCACGACACTACGGCGTATTTCCGGCTGACGCAGGTCGATAGACGACGCCGTGCGTCCGTGGGATAGCCATCGCATTGAAGATTTGTAGCGCAGGTGTCCTGTTTTTGCTGTTGCAAATCCAAATTCCCACTCTCCAGTCTCTGCCATCAAGATTCGGCCCAACCGGTCGATGAGGCGGAGATCCGATTGACGCATCGCCCTTGCGGATGTGCGCTGGATCAAGCGGACGCGACTTTTATGTTGCGCTGCAATGACAGTTGGACTAAGAAGTCTGTGCAGTCTTCGTTCGCCAACCGATCGTCCATCGTTTCAGGAGATGTCCATGAAGCCTTACCCGCTCGCTTGTTGTCTGTCGTTACTGCTGTTGGGTGTGGCGCCGCTTGCACAGGCGCAGGACGAAGACGCGCCCGCCTCGCCGCTCAGCGGTACCTTTGCGGTGACCAGCGATTACCTGTTTCGCGGTATCTCGCAAACTAACGAAGAACCCGCATTCCAGGCTGGGCTGACCTACAAACTGCCGTACGGATTCTACGTCGGCACCTGGACCTCCAACGTCGATTACGGCGCCGGTGATCCGGATTGGGAAGTGGACGGCTTTGTCGGCTACAACACCGACCTCAGCACCAATTTCAACCTGGACGTGATGGTGAACCGCTATCAATACCTGGGTGCCGGAGCCTCCAACTATGCCGAGCTGATCACCAAGACCACGTTCCTGAAAACCTACAGCCTGACCGTTGCTTACACCAACGATCTGTACGGCACCGACACCGACGGGTACTACTACGCGCTGGATGCCAACTGGACGTTGCCGCACGACTTCACCGTTGGCGCGCACGCCGGGCACAGCATCTACACCTCCGCGCTGAGCCAGGTGGATCACGATTACAACGACTTCGGCGTGAACGTGGGCAAGACCTTCGGCCCGCTGGGTCTGACTGTGGGCTATTACGACACCAGCGAAGCAGCCGAATTCGGCTTCGGGCGGCAGAATTCGCAGAACCATCTGGTGGCGACTGCAACGGTTACCTGGCCGTGAGCGCGATTGACTGACGCAGCTTCGACACCTTCGCCGCGGCGTTGTTGGTCGGAAGATGTCGGCGCGCAGAGTTTTCCTCTCTGCATCCAAGGGGCGTGAGGACGCAACATCTCGGTTGTGTTGTGGATTGAAATGATCGGGCTATGCGTGTCGATCACACCTAGAGCGATCGATCTGCGTTTGGGCTGCAGGGCCCTTGTCCGCCCACCATCGCAGGACACGCCGCAAGTACGTCCCTGTAGGCTCTTATGCGGCATCCATGCCGCATAAGGTCCCGCGACGGTGGCCGGACAAGGACCTGTTGAGAGGGTCGGTGCGCAGCGTCTTCAATGAAGCGCTGCCATCGTCTGTTGCGATTTTTTCGTCTTCAATGACGTCACCGGCCCACTGTGTGCTGCGGTGTTTTGTTCTTTATCTGAGGCATCAGCCAACTCTTTGGTGCGGTGTCCTCGCCGCTTGCGGGACCGTGGCGGCATGGATGCTGCCATCGAGCCTACAAGGACGTACTTGCGGCGCGGCCCGCGAGCGGCGAGGGCACCGCACACTCGACCGACTGAGCTTTGTCTGCATCCTCGCTGACGTCGTGTTCTTGAAGCGCTCCACCTGTGCCGAGGATTGCTCGCGGCGTTTCCAGCGCTTCTGAAGAGGCAGATGCAAAAGGCGCCTCGCGGCGCCTTTTACGAATCTTCACTGATGGTTTGTCAGTTCCAGCTCAACACGACCTTGCCGGCCTTGCCTTCTTCCATTAGGTCGAAGCCTTTCTGGAAGTCGTCGATCGGCAGTTGATGCGTGAGCACTTTCTGCAGCGGGAAACCCGACAGCACCAGCTGGGTCATCTTGTACCAGGTCTCGTACATCTTGCGGCCGTAGATGCCTTGCACGGTGAGGCCCTTGAAGATGATCTTGTCCCAGTCGCAGCCGGCACCGCGCGGCATGATGCCGAGCATGGCGATCTTGCCGCCGTGGTACATGCAATCGAGCATGTCGTTGAACGCGCGCGGGTTGCCGCTCATTTCCAGGCCCACGTCGAATCCTTCCATATGCAGGTCCTTCATTACCTCCTTCAATGAGGTGTTGGACACGTTGACCACGCGCGTCGCACCCATGTCGGCCGCCAGCTTGAGGCGGAAGTCGTTGACGTCGGTGACCACCACATTGCGCGCACCGATGTGCTTGCAGATGCCGGCGGCAATGATGCCGATCGGGCCGGCGCCGGTGATCAGCACGTCTTCGCCGATGACATCGAACTCCAGCGCGCAATGGGCCGCATTGCCGTAGGGATCGAAGAACGCGGCTAGCTCGGAGGGGATCTGGTCCGGGATCGGCCACAGGTTGGACGCTGGCATCACCATGTATTCGGCAAAGGCGCCGTTGACGTTGACACCGATACCCACCGTATTGGGGCACAGGTGTGGGCGGCCGCCACGGCAGTTGCGGCAATGGCCGCAGACGATGTGGCCTTCGGCCGAGACGCGCTGGCCGACCTGGTAACCGGTGACCGCCGAACCGAGCTCGGCCACGCGGCCGACGAATTCATGGCCGATGGTCAGGCCAGGCGTGATGGTGCGCTGGCTCCACTCGTCCCACAGGTAGATATGCAGATCGGTGCCGCAAATGGCGGTCTTTTCCAGCTTGATCAGCACCTCGTTGGGGCCGGGCGTGGGTACGGGGACCTGCTCCAGCCAGATGCCTTTGTTCGCTTCGCGCTTGACCAGCGCCTTCATCGTCTGCGCCATCTGGCGGGGCCTGCTGAGTAAAAGTAAGTCCGCAATTATAAGCGCCGCGGCAGGGAAGCCATGCGGCGGTGCGGGATGCTGCCGGGAACGACGTCCGGTATCGCGTGGAGGGCAAGGCACCGCCGCGCGTGGCGATGTCGAACGGTTCGCATGTCAGGTGACTGGCCGGGTACACCGTATCCTCACCCCAACCCCTCTCCCGCCAAGAGAGGGGCTTTATTTTCCCGCCGGAGAGGAAGCGGCAGGCGCGGCGCGAAACTGATTTAGAACTTCACGTCCAGGCTCATGAAGTACTGGCGTGGGACGCCGACCACCATGGTCTGGTTGTAGCCGTCCGGATCGGAGGCGACATAGCCGTTGGTACCGGTGCTGGCGAAGTAGCGCTTGTCGGTGAGGTTGGTGATGTTCAGGGCCAGGGCGATATCCGCCACGCCGCCGACGCGCCCGAAGTCATAACGCGCACCGGCGTTGAACAGCCAGTAGGAGGGCACCTGCGAGTCGTTGAGAAAAGTGATGTAGCGCTTGTCGACGTACTTGCCGTCCAGATCCAGGCGCAGGTTGCCCAATTGATAGCTGGCGCTGGAAGAGAACATCAGTGCCGGGATGCCGACCACGTCCTTGCCCGAGGTCGCCACTACGCCGTTGTTGAGATAATCGTCCTGATAGCGCGAGCGGTTCCACGACAGCGAGTTCAACCAGCTCAGGCCTTCGACCGGGCGCCACATCAGCGCCAGATCCGCACCGGCGCTGTGCACCGCGCCGACATTGCTCAGGATCGATGCACAGGTCTGCACCGCGGTGCACGGTGAGGTGGTCAGCAGACGGTTGGAGAACTTGGTGAAGTAGGCATCGGCCGAGAGCTGGAACTGCTCGTCCTGCATGCGGTACCCCATCTGCACGGTTTGCGACTCCTCCGGCTCCAGCGTGGAGCGGCTGCGATCGAACGCGGCCTGCGAGGTGGCGAACGGGGTAAACCCGAAGGCGGCGATGTTCTTGCTGTAGGACGCGTAGACGTCCTGGCGCTCGTCCAGTTTGTAGTTCACGCCGACTTGCGGCAGGAAGTTGTCTTCGGCGCGGATGCGGCCTTGCGCCAGCGACGTGGTCGGCACCAGCGATTGCGCACGCGTGGTGGTGTCCAGCGCCTTTGCGCCGTAGTTCAGCGTCAGGCGGTCATCGAGCAGGCGCACGGTGTCCTGCAGGTACAGCATGCGGGTCTGGGTGGCGTAGCGCTGCAAAAAGTCGCGGCGAAACGGGGTCTGCGCTTCGTAGACGTTGTACAGCGAGGTGTAGCCCTCATTGCCCAGCGCGAAGTAGTTGCGCCCTTGCGTGGTACGTGCGTTCTCGGCCCACACGCCGGCTTCCAGGTCGTGATTGCCCCACGACCACTTCAAGGCGCTGGTGCCGCCGAAGCGATCAAGACCATAGTCGGTGGTGCGCATCGACACCGGGATCTGCGCCGAGGTGACGACATACGGCGTCACCCATTGCCCTTCGCCGCGATTGGCGTGGTAGTAGCCGGCGGCATCCAGAGTTGCACCGCCGAACACGAACGTGCCCGACAGGCCGGCAAGATTGTCGCGACGCAGACCGCCGCCGGCGTAATAACTGGCATCGAGCCAGCTGTAGTCGCTGGGCAACCCGGCCAGCGATTGCGGGTAGCCATTGGCCACGCCGCTGGTGGCGCCGGTGGTCTGGTAGGCGCGCGCCATCTGCACCGCAGTGGCCCAATCCGGCTGCAGGTAGTCGTAGTCCCACCCCAGCGCGCGCTGGCTGGTCAACGACAGATCCATGTAGTCGTATTCCTTGCGTCGCGAGGTATCCAGGAACAGGCTCAGACGATTGCCGTCGCCCCACTGGTACACGGTCTTGAGGTTGGCCTGTTCGGATTGCTGATCGCCAAAGCCTTTCCACTTGTCGGTGGTGGCATTGGCGTAGGACAGATACGCCGACAGGCCATTGCGATCGCCGGTATCGGCGCGGACGAAGGTGCGGCGCGTTGCATCGCTGCCCACCGTCTGCACCAGTCGCGCACCGGGCGTGGTCTGCGGATCGGCGGAGTAGAACTGCATGGTGCCGCCGAGGTTGGTATTGGACGCGGTGCCCAGCGCGCCGGCGCCCTGGGCGATCTCCACCGAGCTGAGGTTTTCCGAAATGATGGCGCGGGTGATGTGCAGGCCGTTGGTGACGCCGTAACTCATGTTGCCCAGCGGAATGCCGTCGAGCGTGTAGCCCAGGCGGCTCTGATCGAAGCCGTGCAAGGTGACCTGCGTGGACCACTCGTAGGTACCGAACGGGTCGGCCGACTGGAACTGCACGCCGGGCAATTTTTCCACGGCCTTGAAGGCGCTGCTGCCCGGTGTGAGTTGCTCGATGTCCTGGCGGCTGATGCGCTGCACCTGGCGCGTGCTGCCCTGCGAGACCACGTTGATCGCATCCAGCTGGGTCGCGTTGTTTGCGGCGTCGGCGGGCGTGGCGGGTGCGTCTGCGACGTTGGCAGTGACGGGATCGGCGGCATGCGCGATGACCGGAAGCAGCGCGGCCAGGGCAAGGGCGAGCGGCGTGACATGGAGACGACGGGCGGAAGTCATGGGGGAGTCCTGTTCGAGCACGGCTGAGGGCGGACGCACGGTGCAAGACCGGCGTTTCGCGACGCAGGGTGTCAACGGCTCATGAAACATTGATGACGGCGGCTGTCGCAAAACTGTCGTGCTTGCCCGCTATACGTGTCGTGTGCGGCCGCCATCTGCGCTGCGCGTCGCCGACTTTTGCAGGGTGTTTCGCCATGACGTCATCTTCTTCGCGCCGCGATTTCCTCAAGCGCGTGGCCGCGCTCACCGCCGCCGGGGCACTCCCGTCGTCGATCGGTCGCGCGCTGGCACTGCCGGCCAATGCGCGTACCGGCACGCTGCGCGATATCGAGCATGTGGTGATCCTGATGCAGGAAAACCGCTCGTTCGATCATTACTTCGGCGCACTGCGCGGTGTGCGCGGCTTCGGTGACCGGCATGCATTGCAACTGCGCGACGGCAACCCGGTCTGGAGCCAGCCTGCAGCTGATGGACGTCGCCTGTTGCCGTTCGCGTTCGATACGCAAACCACCAGCGCGCCATTGATCAAGAGCCTGGATCACTCCTGGAAAGCCGGCCACGGCCAGGACCCGGCGCGCTGGGCCGAATACGACGCATGGGTACCCTACAAGGGCGAGCTAACGATGGGGTACTTCCAACGTCACGACATTCCGTACTACCACGCGCTCGCCGATGCGTTCACCATCTGCGACGGTTATTTCTGCTCGATGCACGGGCCGACCAATCCCAATCGCATGTACCTGTTCACCGGCACCAGCGGCCTGAGTGTGGGCGATACCCGCGCGCAGGTGGCCGACAACGCCGACGACGGCAACTGGACCGCCGACATGGCGCGCGACAAACCCGGCTATGCGGCGATGGGCTGGACCACCTACGCGCAGCGCCTGCAGGCGGCCGGCATCGATTGGCGCGTCTATCAGGAATACGACAACTTCGGCTGCAATTCGCTGGCGTATTTTGCGCACTACCGTGGACTGGACACCGCTGACGAACGTTATCGCCGCGCACGTGCCTGCGTGCCCGGGTCTACTGCAGACAATGCAGCCACCACGCAGGCCGATCACCTGATTGCCGCGATCGCGGCCGATGTGCAGGGCAATCGCTTGCCGCAGGTGTCGTGGATCATTCCGCCGACTGCGTATTGCGAACATCCTGAAGCGCCGCCGGCCTACGGCGAATCGCTGGTGGCGCGGTTGATCGATGCGCTGACCTCCAATCCGGAGGTCTGGGCGAAGACCGCGCTGATCATCAACTACGATGAGAACGACGGCTTTTTCGACCATGTGCCCGCGCCATTGCCGGCGCTGGACGCGCGCATGGGCCGCAGCAATGTCGATGTGCGCGGCGAGGCCTACAACGGCGTGCCGGTGGGCCTGGGCATCCGTGTGCCGATGCTGGTGATTTCGCCGTGGACGCGCGGCGGCTGGGTCAATTCGCAGGTCTTCGATCACACCTCGGTACTGCGCTTGCTGGAACGTCGCTTCGGTGTGGCCGAGCCGAACATCAGCCCGTGGCGCCGCGCGATCAGTGGCGATCTCACCAGCGTGTTCGATTTCCGCAAACCGGACGATTCGGCGCTGAGCGCATTGCCGTCCATCGACGACTACCGCGCACGCACGGCGGCGCTACGCAATAAACCATTGCCGGTGCCGCCGACCAACGCCGTCATGCCGCGACAGGAGCCAGGCCAACGCCCGGCCCGCGCATTGCCCTATGCCTTGCAGGTGAACGCACGCGTGCAGGGCGATGGCACGCTGCAGTTGCAGTTCGTCAACACCGGCACGGCTGCAGCTGCATTCAACGTCTACACCAGCGCGCCCACTGGCGGGCCCTGGTACTACACGGTATTGCCTGGCACCCGGCTCGATGACGTTCCGATGGGCGCCATGCACGACGGCGCGTATGCGTTACGCGTGCACGGGCCGAATGGCTTCTTGCGCGAGTTCGCCGGGCAGGTGCCGCGTGCCTCTGCGCCATCGGTAGCGCCATGGGTGGAGGCGCGACAGGACGGCGACGCCTTGGTGCTGGAGATCGGCAATGCCGGGCAGCGCGCCTGCACTGTGCAACTGCGTGCGCTTGAACACGCAGACCCAAGTGCGCGCACCTTGCCGCTGGCCGCAGGTCAGCGCGAGACCATTCGCCTGGCGCTTGCCGCCAGCGATCACTGGTATGACCTAGTGGTGGAAGAACCGGGCAGCGCTTTCCGTCGCCGGCTGGCCGGGCATCTGGAGACCGGGCGGCCAAGCCGCAGCGATCCCAGCTTCGGCCGCGCCTGAGCAGCAGTGGCCCAGGCCGGCCAGCTGCGCATGAAGGGGGCACGGGCGAGAGGTGGCTCACCTCCTGCCATTGGTCATACGTTTGGTTGTGGCCGGTATTGTTATAGTATAACAATAATGTATGCCGGAATCATACGATGCGTCCACACCTGTTTGCCGTTTCAATGTTGTCCACACTCGCCATTGCGTCTTCCGCACGGGCGGGTGAGGGGATATGGGTGCCGCAGCAACTGCCCGATATCGCCAGACCGTTGAAGCAGGCCGGCTTGCAACTGTCGCCGCAACAGCTGGCCGATCTCACCGGCGACCCGATGGGCGCGGTGGTGGCGCTGGACGGCTGCACCGCCAGCTTCGTGTCGCCGCAAGGTCTGGTGGTGACCAACCACCATTGCGCTTACGGCGCAATCCAGCTCAATTCCACCGAGCAGAAAAACCTGATCAAGGATGGATTCAGCGCGGCAACACCGGATGACGAACTCAGCGCCGGCCCCACCACGCGCATCAATGTGCTGGAGTCCATCGCTGATGTGACCACCGCCGCCAAGGCCGCCATGGCGGCCTTGGCGATGACCCGCTCAAGCGCGCCCAGGCGCTGGAGGACTTCAGCAAGCAGCAGATCGCCCAATGCGAAGCGCAGCCCGGCTATCGCTGCCAGTTTTTCAGCTTTGCCGGCGGCAACGCCTATCGGCTGTTCAAGAACCTGGAGATCAAGGACGTACGCCTGGCCTATGCACCGCCTACCAGCGTGGGCAAGTTCGGCGGCACCGTCGACAACTGGATGTGGCCGCGTCACAGCGGCGATTTCTCGTTTTACCGCGCCTATGTCGGCAAGGACGGCAAGCCTGCCGCCTACGCCAAGGACAACGTGCCTTATCAGCCCAGGCATTTCCTGAAGTTCGCCGATCAACCGCTTGGCGTCGGCGACTTCGTGATGGTGGCCGGCTATCCATACGAGACCAACCGTTATGCACTGGCGGCCGAATTCGACAACGCCGCCAGCTGGACCTACCCGGTGGTCGGCCGCTACATGAAGGAAGTGGTTGCGCTGATCGAGCAGGCAGGCAAGCAGACTCCGGACATCCGGGTGAAGTACGCCAGCCTCGTTGCCGGCCTCAACAACTCCTTCAAGAATTACGACGGTCAGCTGGAAGGATTCAGGCGGATCGGTGCGCAGGCGCAGAAGCAGGCCGATGAAGCGGCCGTGCTGGCCTGGCTCAAGCGGCAGGGCGCCAACGGCCGCGCCGCGCTTAAGGCCCACGACACCCTGGTGACGCTGGCCAAGCGCGCCCAGGCCACCCAGACCCGCGACTTCGTGCTGGACCGGTTCGATACCGACGGCACCGTGTGTGCAGCGGTAACGCTGTACCGGCTGGCCCTGGAGCGCGCCAAGCCCGATGCCGAGCGCGAATCCGGGTATCAGGACCGCGACCTGCCGGCCATCGAGGGCACGATGAAGGAGATGGAGCGCCGCTACGTGCCGGCCATGGACCGGCAGCTGCAGCATTATTGGCTCAGCCGGTACATCGCGCTGCCCGCCGATCAACGCATTGCGGCGTTCGACCAGTGGCTGGGCGGCGACAACGCGGCCGCCGTGCAGGCGGCGCTGGCCAAGCTCGATGCCACCATCTTGGGCAGCACCGAGGCGCGCCTGAAATGGTTGACTGCCGACCGTGCCGCGTTGGAGGCCAGTAGCGATCCGGCAATCCGGTATGCAGTGGCGGTGATGCCGGCACTGTTACAGATCGAGCGCGAGCACAAGATCGACAGCGGCGAAACGCTCAAGGCGCGGCCGCTCTATCTGCAGGCGCTGGCCGACTACAAAAAGAGTAAGGGCAAGGCGGTCTACCCGGATGCCAACAAGTCGTTGCGCATCACCTTCGGCCACGTCAAGGGTTACGCGCCCAGGGACGGCATGGCCTACACGCCGTTCACCACGCTGGAGGGCGTGACGGACAAGGAAACCGGCGCCGACCCGTTCCACGCGCCCAAGCCGCTGCTGGACGCAGTGAGGGCCAAGCGCTATGCCGGTCTGGACGACAAACGCCTGGGCTCGGTGCCGGTCGACTTCCTGTCGGACCTGGATACCACCAGCGGCAATTCCGGCTCGCCGGTGATGGACGCGCATGGCAAGCTGGTCGGCCTGGCGTTTGACAGCAACTGGGAATCGGTGAGCAGCGGCTGGATCTTCGATCCGGCCATGACCCGTACGATCGCCGTGGACAGCCGCTACCTGCGCTGGATCATGACCGAGGTGGCGCCCGCGCCGCAGCTGCTGAAGGAGCTGGGTGTGCGCTGAGTCGGCCGGGCAGGGGGCGGTGAGCGGTTATGATGCGGTCCGGTTTCGCCTCGGGCGTGCCGGCCCCTCCCCCAAGGAACTCTCAGCGCATGCGCATCCTGCTTGCTCGTCACGGCGAGACGCCGTGGAACGCCGAAGGCCGTTACCAGGGCCAGATCGATATTCCGCTGTCGCCGGTTGGCGAAGGTCAGGCACGTGCGTTGGGCGAGCGGCTGCAGGCATTGCAGATCACCCGTGCGGTCGCCTCGCCGCTGTCGCGCGCGCAGGCCACGGCCAAGGCTGCGTTGGGCGCATCGCGCGAAAGCCTGCTGCAGACCGATCCGGACCTGCAGGAAATCGCCCACGGCGAGTGGGAAGGCTTGCTTGCAAGCGAAATCAACGACAAGGATCCGGCCCGTCTGCGTGCCTGGCGCGAAGAGCCCGATACCGTACTGATGCCTGGCGGCGAATCGCTGCGTCAGGTGCTGGATCGCAGCTGGCGCGGCCTGGCGCGTGCCGCCGACGGCTTGGGCGCCGACGATACCTTGCTGGTGGTGGCGCACGACGCGGTCAACCGCGTGATCCTGTGCAAGATCCTCGGCCTGCCGCTTTCCAAGCTGTGGAGCTTCCGCCAGGCCCCGACCACACTCAACCTGCTCGAAGGTGACGACGTCGATCATCTGGAAGTGGTGCGCCTCAACGACTGCGCCCATCACACCCCGTTCTTTGGCGAAGCCAAGCATCGCGCGCTGTAAGTTCGCGTTCGGCAAGGATGCTGGATGACATGGCGCGTCACGCTGTGACACCTTTCAGCTGGGCGAGAGCGTTTCGGCATACGACGCTCGCAGGGCTGACGGTTTTGTTGGCGCTAGCCGTGTTCTCCGATTTCATCCCCGCACCTTTTTTGTCAGGACGGCGCTGGATTGCGCCGATGTGGCTCCTGGGCGGCGTCTTGACCGCGTTTGTCGTGGTGCAGGCCTATCGCAATGGGGGATGGAAGGCAGTGGTCGGCAAGCAGCTGTTCAACACGATTCTGGCGATCTGCCTGGGGCCGCCACTGTTGGGGTTGCTGTGCTGGATGATGTTGGCCATGGGCGCGCCGTGGATCTACACGCGCATCGCTGGCGTAGATTTCGATCAGAGCCACGTCATGCGGACAACCTATGTACGCAGCGCACGGACGTGCAAATACCGGTTGAGCGGTGGGCCACTCGAAGGCCGTTTCCCCAGCCATCTCTGTATCGATGAGCGCCTGTATCGGCGTCATCCGGAACAGCCGGTCTCGGTGCGATTGAGCGGTCAGCGCTCTGTGCTGGGCATGCGCATTGCGGCGGTTGCTGAAGCTCATTGACGAGACGTCATCGCGTTGCTTGCAGAGTGGGTGCAGGCGTCAGGTTGATACGGCTGAAGCGCGAGTTCTTTGCCGGCGGGTGTGCGTAGTGAAGCCACAGTAGCGATAATGTGCATCCTTCCGCGCAGTCCTTCCCGTGACCACTCCCGCCACACTCACCGACTGGCTCGCCTACATCGAGCAGCAGCATCCCAGCAGCATCGCGATGGGGTTGGAACGCGTGCGCGAGGTCGCGGCGCGCCTGCAGATCGAAGCGCCGGCCAAGCATGTCATCGTCGTGGGCGGTACCAACGGCAAGGGCTCGACGGTGGCCTTCATCGAGGCGATCGGTCGTGCTGCCGGGTGGAAGGTGGGGGCGTATACGTCGCCGCATCTGCTGCACTACAACGAGCGTGTGCGCATCGATGGCGTTGATGCGAGCGATGCCGCGCTGGTCGAGGCGTTTGCGGCGGTCGAGGCGGTGCGCGGCGACACCACGCTGACCTATTTCGAGTTCGGCACGCTGGCGGCGTTGTGGCTGTTGCAGCGCTCTGCACTGGAGTTGGCGATACTGGAAATCGGCCTGGGCGGGCGCCTGGATGCGGTCAACATCATCGATTCGGATGTGGCGGTGATCACCACCGTGGACATCGACCACACCGATTGGCTGGGCGAGGACCGCGAGGCGATCGGTGTCGAGAAGGCGGGCATCATCCGCGCGTGGAAGCCGGTAGTGCTGGGCGAGATCGACCCACCCTCCAGCGTGCTGCGCTGCGCGTACTTGCTAGGCGCCAACGCGATTCGCGCCGGTAGCGATTATTTCTTCGAGCCGGTCGACGCACAGCATTGGCGCTGGCGCGATGTGGCGGTGAGCCTGGAACTGCCAACGCCGGCATTGCAGGCGCCCGTGCAACTGGCCAATGCCGCCGCCGCCATCGCCGCCCTGCAGGCCTTGCCAGTGGAGCTGCCGCAGGCTGCGTGGGCGCAGGGCATCGCCGACGCCCAGGTGGCAGGGCGCCTGCAGCGCATCGACGTCGACGGCGTGGAGGTGCTGCTGGACGTGGGGCACAACCCGCAGGCTGCGCGCGCGCTGGCGCAGGCGCTGGGCACGCAGCCGATTGCGGGCAGCACCTATGCGGTCTACGCCGCGCTGGCGGACAAGGACGTCTCGGCCGTGGCGGAGGCCGTGGCCGCACAGGTCGATCATTGGGCATTGGCCGGTTTGGAGGGCGCTCGTGGCCAGTCCGCACAGGCCCTGCGGCAGCGCCTGCAAGGCACTGCTGCCGGGCAGGCGCCATGCCATGACACCGTCGTCAACGCGGTGCAGGCGGTGCTCGCCCTGGCCATGCCGGGCGACCGTGTGCTGGTGTTTGGCTCGTTTCATACGGTCGCCGACGCGCTGAACGCACTTCGTTCAGCCCATTAGGATCGGTGAGGTGGCGCCGGCCTTATAATCGCCGCGGCACCCCGCCACGCCTGTAGCTCTCTTTACTGTGGACACTGCTCTGAAACAGCGACTGATTGGCGCCCTCGTTCTGGTGGCGCTTGCCGTGATCTTCCTGCCGATGCTGGTCAAGGGCCCTGCGCCGTCCAGCGGTGTGGCCGATGTGCCGCTGGACGCGCCTGCCGCGCCCGGCAATGGCGAGTTTGAAACCCGCGAATTGCCGCTGGTCACCCCCGGCAATGCGCCGGCCGGCGGTGCGCTGGGCATGGCCGGTGCCCCCAGCGCTCCGGCCGCGGTGCAGGACAACCCGGACGCCGCCGACCTGGCGAACCCCAGTAGCGCGCCGTCGGCACCGGAAGTGGCGGCCGGCAACTATGCGGTGAATTTCGGCGCCTATGCCACCAGCGCCGATGCGGATGCGGTGATTGCTCGACTCAAGCAGGCGCAGCTTCCCGGCTTCAGCGAAAAGACCCAGATCAATGGCCGCCCTGCCTGGCGCGTGCGCGTGGGGCCGTATGCCGACCAGGCCCAGGCCGAATCGGCGCGGTTGCAGGCAGTGAAGGTGCGCAGCGACGTCAACGCGCAGGTCGTGACGTTGGATGCCAATGCCGCCGCACCGGCGCCGGTTGCAACACCGACGCCTGCGCCGGCCGCAAAACCGAGTAGCAGCGTGGCCGCCGCCAGCGCCCCCGCCGCGCCCAAGACCGAAAGCCTGCCACCGGAACCGGCCAAGCCGGTTGCCGCCGCTCCCAAGCCGGCCGAAGCGCCCAAACCAGCGCCGGCCAAGCCGGACGTTGCCAAGGTCGAATCGACCAAACCCGAGCCGGCCAAACCCGTTGCCGCCGCGCCCACCGCACCGGCGGCGCCTGCCGCGAGCGGTGTGGGGTTTGCCGTGCAGCTGGGCGCATTCGGCCGCGCCGAAGATGCCGATGCCCTGCGTGACCGTGTGCGCGCTGCCGGCTTCAGTGCCTTCGTCGAACAGGTCCGTACCGACAAGGGGGCACTCAACCGCGTGCGCGTTGGCCCGGTTGCCAATCGTGGTGATGCCGAACAGTTGCGCGCACAGGTCGCGGCCAAGGTCGGCATTTCCGGCATGGTGCGCCCGCATCCTTGAGGTGGCGCCCAAGCGCCGTGCCGCCGCCAGGCGAGCGCGGCAGCGGTGCGAACCTGCGTGAGCAAACGACTTTCTCCACAGGTTGCAGGCGCCGCGGTGGCGGATGATCAGTGCTGGCGTCTTTCGGCCACACCCGCAGTTTTCGACAGCCTCACGCCCACGGAGGGGAAGGCAATGATCAGCAAGCCACGTTGGACCGGTGCACGCGCCGCGCGGAGACCTCGCCAATGATCGACATGGTATTGGGCGTCATCATCCTGGTGTCGGCGCTGTTGGGCCTGCTGCGTGGCTTTGTCGCGATCGTGGTCGGCACCTTGTCGTGGTTGCTGGCGGGCTGGGCCACGTTTTTGTTTGGCGGCGCGGCAGCGCGCTGGCTGGCCGATGGCAAGCATCCATCGGCCACCGAGTCGTTTGGCGGCTACGCCATGGTGTTTGTCGGTGTGCTGATCAGCGTGGCGGTGATCGGCATGGTCATTCGCGCCGGCGTGGACGCGGTCAAGCTCGGCGGGACCGACCGCATGCTCGGGTTCGGCCTGGGCGTGGTGCGCGGCGGATTTTTGGCCAGCGTGCTGGTGTTGCTGATGAGCTTCACGCCGTTGCCGCGTGAGCCGGCGTGGCGGCAATCGGTGCTGTTGCCGATCCTGCAGCCCGGCGCCGGCTGGATGCGAGCGCAACTGCCGGCCTGGCGCATGTCGTCGATGGACATGCCATCCATGGAACTCGGTAACTTGCCCAAGGAGTTGGGGAAGTTGCCTTCGACAGGCGATAATACCGACCTGGGCAAAATGCTGTCCGGGTCTGGCTTGAGCGACACCGTGTCGCGGGCGCTCGGTAAACCCAGCAAACCCGGCAACACTGCCAGCGACGGACGCGATCCGGCGCAGGCGATGCCGGCCAATATCGATCCGGCGCAGGTTCGCGGCGGAGAAAGCGACCCGGCTCGGGTCGAATCCCAAGGCCAGGCACGGCCACCTTCACAGTAACGGCGCAAGCCGAAGCGGAGAACGCGCACCATGTGTGGCATCGTCGGTATTGTCGGCAACCAAAACGTCGCCGGGCAACTTTATGACGGCCTGACCGTCCTGCAGCATCGTGGGCAGGACGCCGCAGGCATCGCCACCGCAGATGGCACGCGCCTGCGCGTGCAAAAGGCCAATGGCCTGGTGCGCGATGTCTTCGACGAAAAGAAGATGGCGGTGCTGGAAGGCCGCGTCGGCATCGCGCATTGTCGCTACCCGACCGCAGGCTCGGAGGGCATGGATGAGGCGCAGCCGTTCTACGTCAATTCGCCCTACGGCATCGCGCTGGCGCACAACGGCAACCTGATCAATACCGAGGCCTTGCGCCAGCAGGTGTTCGAGGCCGACCGCCGCAACATCAACACCGATTCGGACAGCGAAGTGCTGCTGAACGTGTTCGCCTATGAGCTGGACGCGCAGCGCATGCTTACCCCCGAGGCGGCAATCCGCGCGGTGGCCGGCGTGCACCGCCGTTGCAAGGGCGGCTATGCGGTGGTCAGCGTGGTGCTGGGCTTGGGCCTGGTGGCGTTCCGCGACCCGCACGGCATCCGTCCGCTGGTGCTGGGCAAGCGCGAGCATGCCGAAGGCACCGAATACATCGTGTCGTCCGAATCGGCCGCGCTGGACATCCTCGGCTACCAGCGCGTGCGTGACGTGCGCCCGGGCGAAGCGCTGGTGATCACCGCGCGTGGCGAGCTGTTCTCGGAAGTCTGTGCTTCGCCGACCAACAACGCGCCGTGCATCTTCGAGTACGTGTATTTCGCGCGCCCCGATTCGATGATCGACAACATCTCGGTGCATAAGGCGCGCATGCGCATGGGCCTGAAGCTGGGCGAAAAGATCCTGCGCCTGCGCCCGGATCACGATATCGACACCATCATTCCGATCCCGGACACCTCGCGCGACGTGGCGCTGGAGATGTCCAACGTGCTCGGTGTGAAGTACCGCGAAGGCTTCGTCAAGAATCGCTACGTGGGCCGTACCTTCATCATGCCGGGGCAGGGCGAGCGGCAGAAGTCGGTGCGCCGCAAGCTCAACCCGATCCATCTGGAATTCCGCAACCGCGTGGTGCTGCTGGTCGACGATTCCATCGTGCGCGGCACCACCAGCCGGCAAATCGTGCAGATGGCGCGCGATGCCGGTGCGCGCAAGGTGTATCTGGCCTCGGCCGCGCCGCCGGTGCGCTATCCCAACATCTACGGCATCGACATGCCGGCCGCCGAAGAATTGATCGCGCATGGCCGCAGCGAGCTGGAAATCCAGGAATTTCTGGGTTGCGACTGGCTGATTTACCAGGACCTGGAAGATCTGGAAATAGCGGTGCGTGAAGGCAACCCAGACATCAAGCAGTTCGATTCCTCGTGCTTCAACGGCGAATACATCACCGGCATCGAACCGGGCTATTTCGAACGCATCCAGCAACTGCGCTCGGACGATGCCAAGAAGCGTCGCCGCGCCTGACTTACTGCGGTGGCGCGGCGGATTGGCCGCGCTGATGCTGCCGGCAGGCTGTGCAATAGAGCACGCCTGCGGGCGCTTGCGGGCGTACTGCGTGTCTGCCACAAGCGATCACACCTTGCGGCCGACGGCATGAGCATGGGTTCGTTCGAACGCGCCGATCTGTTCGCTGCTGCGCGACAGTGTCTGGACCAGGCCGACCCGCTGCAGAAAGTCGCGTTGACCCAGCAGTACGCAGCGGCCTTTCGCGCAGGCCATCTCGTGATCGATGCGGCTGCGCTCGCGCCCGACCCGATCCGTATGCCGGGGCGGCCACCAACACCGAGCCTGGTGCATCCACGCGAGCTGCCGCGGCGTGGATTAGGCACGCCGGAAGGCCGCGCAGCCTTCATCCATGCGATCGCGCATATCGAACTCAATGCCATCGACCTGGCCTGGGATGCGGTGTATCGCTTCCGCGGCCTGCCGGATGCGTTCTATGCCGATTGGGTGGCGGTGGCCGACGACGAATCGCGTCATTTCATGCTGCTGCGCGCGCGCCTGCATGCACACGATCGCGACTACGGCGACTTCGCCGCGCACAATGGTTTGTGGGAAATGTGCGAGAAAACCGCGCATGACGGCCTAGCGCGCATGGCATTGGTACCGCGGGTGCTGGAAGCGCGCGGTCTGGATGTGACGCCGGCAATGATCGTCAAATTGCGCTCCCTCGGCGATTCCGCAACGGCCGAGGTGCTGGAAACCATCCTGCGCGAGGAGGTGGCACACGTTGCCGCTGGCTCGCGGTGGTACCGCTGGTATTGCGTACAGGCCGGTATCGAACCGAGGGCGCGCTTCAAGGCGCTGTTGCGCGAATACGCCGGCGGTTATCTGCATGGCCCGTTTAATCTGCAGGCGCGGCTGCTCGCCGGGTTCGACGAAGACGAACTGGCCGATCTGGTGGAGCAGGCTGGCTAACGAAGGGTTGATCCTGCTGTGGTGGAGCGAAACATACGCATGCCTGGTTGGGCACTGCCAGCAGCGTGGTGCGGTTCGTGCGCTTGGCGTCATCAGAGCTTCGCAAGCTGCGCTGGTCGAGGGCGCAGTGCCTTCACCAGTCAGAAGACACGCAGTGAATCCATTCCTGCCGCCGCCGTTTCCCGCAGGCAAGGAATACATCACATCAGTGCCTTGCCGATGGCCGGCTTGAAAACCGGACACACCGACCACCACGCCTGGTCCTTGCCCGCTCACTGTCGCCGGACCTTAGGCGGCATGGGTGCCGCATGAGCGCTCCATGGATGGATTCACGGTGTGTCTCGCGATGGTGGGCGGACAAGGGCCCTGCAGATAAGGTGCAGATCAAGCGCTGTGCAATCGACGCTTTCAACGTACCCAAGCTTCCCCAAGAAACCGATCCCTCTCGCTGTTAAAGCGCCTCCACGGGCGGCCTCACGATGTGTCCCGCAATGGTGGGTGGGCAGGGGCCCTGCAGATAAACCGCAGATCAGACGCTCTGCTAGACGATGCTTTCAAAACACCAGGCGTCCCAGGGAAGCCCGGTACCTCACGCTGTTAGAGTGACTGACAAACGCCGCGAACGGCGATAGATCGCCGCAAAGGTGTCGTCAGGATCGGAATGCAGCGTGTACGTGGTGCAGGCCCGGCCGCACAGCACTGCTACGGCTGATCCGCACGTAGCGATTTGCTCCGGCTCTCTGGTTGTCGATCATCTGCGTGGTCGGTCGAGCCTCACCATTGCGACATCCTGCGCAGCCCCTACCGCAAACAACGCCGATACCGGGCGCGCCCGGAACTGTGCGCTACGTCGTCGCACATGCGCGCCGGAATCGCATCCAGTCATCGGCAAGCATCACAAAAATGTAAGTTTCTTTTGCAACAACTTGCATTCGGTACATTCCGGCGCGCCCTAATGGCGTCCCGGGGACAGGGGCCCGGTGTTTCGCACCCGTTGCTTCCATGTCTTAGGAGAGAGAGACGATGAAGTCGAAGTCGATGTGCACCACGGTTGGATTGATCGCCATGTGCCTGGCCGGGTCGGCCGCCGCTGCCGGCAAACCCCTGTATCAAACCGGCCCGGCGCTCAGCCGAAGTGCCGCAGCAACCGCCACCGCGGAACCCTCGCTGCAACGCCTGTTGAGCGCCCCGTCCACTACCAACGCGCAGGTTGTGCAGCTCGATGCCGGCGCGGTGACTGCCGGCGAAAAACTGCTGGAATTGCAACTGGATGGCCAGACCATCACTGCCACGCAGGCCAAGGTAGACGCGTTGGATGGTGGCGACAGTGTGTGGTACGGCAACCTCGGCCCGCGTGCCGGCATCCGTGCGCGCACCTTGTCCGGCGTGGACCCGCTGAACTCGGCCATCCTGGTCCGTAGCGGCGACACCGTTACCGGCACCATCCGTTATGCCGGCAAGCTGTATCGCCTGCGTCCGTTGGCCGATGGCCGCCATGTGCTGGTGCAGGTCGACGAGCAGCGCATGCCGCAGGAACATCCGGCCGAATACAGCCTGCTGCCCAAGTTCGACATGCCTGGCGACGGACGCGTGACCGCAGCGGCCGCCTCATCCGGCAGTCCGGCCACCATCCGCGTGCTGGTCGTGGCCACCAATAAGGCAGTGACTGCGTATGGCGGCAACATGCAGTCGCTGGTGCAGTTGGCGGTAGCCGAAGCCAACCAGGGCTACATCAACAGCAATGTCGGCATCACCTTGCAGCTGGCCCGCTATGAGACCACCAGCTACACCGAAACCGGCAACTTCACTACCGACCTGCAGCGCTTCCGGGTGACCAACGACGGTTACATGGACAGCATCCACACCAGCCGCAATACCTATACGGCAGACGTGGGCGTGATCGTGCTGGACAACAGCAGCTACTGCGGGCTGGCCTCGGGGATTGGTTCTACCGCTGCAAGCGCCTTCGCCTCGGTGTACTGGGATTGCGCCACTGGCTACTACAGCTTTGCGCATGAAATCGGGCATCTGCAGAGCGCCCGTCACGATGCCACCAACGACCCAAGTACCTCGCCATACGCCTATGGTCACGGCTACCGCTACGGCAACAGCTGGCGCACCATCATGGCCTACGATTGCACCAGCGGCTGCCCGCGGTTGAACTACTGGTCCAACCCCAACATCAGCTACAACGGCGTGCCCATGGGCAATGCAAGCACCGCCGACAATCAGCGCGTGCTGGTCAACACCAAGGCCACCATTGCCGGCTTCCGCTGATCAGCGGGTAGTTGCCATGGCCCGGCACCGAGCGGTGTCGGGCCTTTGCAGCTACACGCGGGCGCGATGATCGCGCAGACTAGACGCACCGCCGGCGCCCGCCGGCCACGTCCTGTCGAGCGGAGCACTCATGTCCACGTCCTCGCGTTATGCGCTGCTGTGCCTGGTGGCGCTGGCACTTGCCGGATGCAAACAGCAACCTGCCGAGCCTGCCGCCACCCCACCCAAACCCGCAGTTGCCGCGCCAGCGCCGGCCACCGAAAATGTTGCCGAAGCGCGCGCGTTGCAGCTACTCGAGACACGGCTGCAAAACGACAAGGTGTACCCGGACAACTGCATCAGCATCATGGCCGAACAGGACGATCCGCCATCGCCGGATATGTTTGAATTTGCCGTGCGCGAACGCCATGGCGACGGCTGCCCAGGCGACCCGCAGACCAGCCCGGTGCGCGACCGCTTCCGTGTCCAGGCCGATGGCACGTTGTTCTGGTACGACGTGGTCAATGCGGATTTCGTCGACTACGCCGAGCGTGCGCGCAGCGTGCAGTGACGCGCTGTAGCGATTTGACCAGTCAGGGTTACGCGCAGGCGTTGGGTTGCTGGCGAGCGCTGAAAATTGAGGAGTTCCGCACCACAGCGCTGTGTTAGTCGCGGCATCCGTTGTCGATACGCGTCGTAAAGTGTGGCTGTTCAACAGCGCGATTCATCGATGTGTCCGATACCAGGTGGACTCACTGCGACACTCCACTGGGACGCGAACGCGCGCTGCGTCGTTGTGAGTGCGTTTTTCATCGGCTGGCCTGACCGAAAGTCCTCGCTGTATCCAACGGCAGGCCGTCGTGCTTGCGAAGCATTGGTCATGACTGGCCTGCGGTGCGGTAGCGGCAACGGCGCGCGCACAATCGGCCACATCAGGGCTCACCGCGGCGCGGATTCGCGCATGCACGTGCAGCTGCGCGTGCCGATTTAAATTGGCAATTGCTCCAATACAACGCCATCGGCATCCACCCGCAGCACCGAGCCTTGCTCGTACCAATCGCCCAGCACGATGCGCGTGCAGGTGTTGTCACCGGCTTGCAGGGTATGGATTGCAGGGCGATGGGTATGGCCGTGGATCATGCGATCCAGCCCGTATCGCACGAAGGTCGCTTCCACTTCAGTCGGCGACACGTCGGTGACGGTTTCGAGCTGCGCTTGGTCGCCCTGCTTGAGTTCAGCGTAGCGGGCCTGACTTGCCGCACGTGCCTGCTGCGCGAATGCTACGCGTGCGGCCAGCGGCTGCGCCAGAAACTGCGCTTGAAACACCGGGTCGCGCGTTTGCGTACGAAATGCTTGGTAGGCAGTGTCGTCAGTGCACAGTAGATCGCCGTGCATCAGCAGCGTCGTATGGCCGTAGAGATCGATCACGGTGGGGTCGGGCAGGATGCGAAAGCCCGCGCGTTGCGCGTAGGCATCGCCCACCAGGAAATCGCGGTTGCCAGGCATGAAGAAGATCGTCACGCCAGCGTCGGCCACCGCATGCAAGGCCACCGCAACCTCGTCCGCGGCGGTAGAGGGCGTGTCATCGCCGATCCAGGCTTCGAACAGGTCGCCAAGGATGTACAGCGCATCGCTAGCGGGTACCTGCGTCTGCAGGAAATCCAGAAACAGCGCGGTGATGGCCGGCCGGGCCGGATCCAGATGCAGGTCGGAAATGAACAGTGTCGTCATCGCGCCATTGTACGGCGGGACCGCCAGATCGTGAGACGTGGAAGCTGCGATTACGTGCGCGGGCGATCAGCGCATCGAAGCGGTACTCAGCTGCGCTGGCCACACGGCCCGAGTGCACTGTGCTGTGTCATCACGATGCGCAACCAGGGGCGAAGCACACGCACGCTCGCGCAACGCGGTGCCGCAGCGTAGCGCTACCCAATCAGCGCCGGCAGCCCCCACAACGACAGACTCGCCAGCACCACCCCGATCGCCGTGGCGGCCAGTACGTCGCTGGGGTAATGCAGCCCAAGCACTACGCGCGACAGCGCTACACAGGCCGAGAATGGCACCAACAGCGGGGCCAGCCATGGGTAATAGGCCAGCGCCACGATGCTGAAGGACACCGCATGCAAGGTGTGGCCGGAGGGAAAGCTGAACTCGTCCAGCGGTGCCACCCAGGCGCGGATGCGCACGTCGGCCGCATACGGGCGCGGGCGGCGCGTCCAGCGCTTGAGTGCCTTGTACAGCGTCAAGGCAAGCACGCCGGTGGCAGCCATGTGCGCCGAGGCGCGAACGCCATCTATGCCATCGAGCAGCACCAACAGGCCCATCAGGCTGTACCAGAACACGCCATCGCCCAGGCGGCTGATGGTGGCGAATGTGCGGCGCACCGTGTGTCGGCGGCACCAATGGTTGGCGCGCCGGCACCAGCGCGCTTCGTGGCCGCGCAAGACCTCAAGCCGCGTTGACGACATAACGCCCCCGTGCCGCAGTGATGCCCAGCAACAAGGCATCGAAGTCGGACACCACATTGTCCGGATGCAGCTTTTTCATCGCATGTGCCGCTGCCGCACCCAGGCGTCGGCGTAGCGCGTCGTCCTGGGTCAGCGCGACGGCGGCCTGGATGAAGTTTGCATCGGTGTCTACCGCCGCGCCGGTGTGGTCGTTACGCAGGTATTCGCGGGCAGCACCGTAGTCGAAGGCGACCGTCGCCACACCGCTGGCCATCGCTTCCAGGGTCACGTTGCCGAAGGTCTCGCTACGGCTGGGGAACAGGAACAGGTCGCCGCTGGCGAAGTGGCGCGCCAAGGCCTCGCCACGCTGCACACCGCAGAAGATGAAGTCGGGATTCTCGTGCGCGATCTTCTCGCGCGCCGGGCCATCGCCGACCCACACAAAGCGCGCCTTCGGGCGGATCTGCTGCAGCTTGCGGAACGCTTGCACCGCCAAGGGCAGATTTTTTTCGTTGGCGATCCGTCCGACATAGATCGCCGCAAAGCCTTCGCCTTCGATGCCCCACTCGGCGCGCAAGGCATGATCGCGACGGCCCGGATCGAACTGCTGGCTGTCCACCGCGCGCGCCAGCAACTGCACACGCTCGAAGCCGTCGTCGCGCAGCAATTGTTGCAGCTCGCGCGTTGGTACCAGCGTGGCATCGGCCTGGTTATGGAAACGCCGCATCCAGCGCAGCGCGGTGCCCTGTAGCCACGCCGCGCCGTAGTCGGGCAGGTACTCGTCGAAGCGCGTGTGGAAGCCCGATGCGACCGGAATGCCGAGCCGGCGCGCCGCACGCATCGCCGACCAGCCCAGCGGGCCTTCCGTGGCCACGTAGATCGCATCCGGTTGCGTCGTTCGCCAATGACGGATCAGCCGCTGGGTCGCCGGCAGCCCGAATTTCAACCCCGGGTAACGCGGCAACGACGCGCCCCGTACCAGCAATGCGTCGGACGGGGCGGTGTCGCTGCTCTGGCGTGGACGCACCACATCCACCTGATGCCCCCGCGTACGCAGGCCGGTTTCCAGGCTGTGGACCGTCAGCGCAACCCCGTTGACCTCGGGGGATAGGTTTCGGTAACGATCGCGTAGCGCATGCCCGTTCTCCGGTTTTGGCTAGCTTCCGGCAGGGCGATGGCATGGATGTTGCGCGCACAAGTCGCGGCAGTGACAAGCGCGACGGGATTGGGAATTCGGGATTGGAGATTTGCAAAAGCGCTGAACGGCCAACGTTTAGCGCAACCGCTGGCTGTCAGGTAAAGACAGAGCCCCGTGCTCGACTAATCCCGAATCCCCACTCCCAAATGCCGCCTGAGGCCTCCGGCCTCAGGTCACAAATGGTTTGAACGCGATGCCCAGGCCGGCCATGCTTTCGACTTCGCCGATCAGATCGGCGCGCAGCAGCGGGCGCGAATCGATCCAGCTCTGCGACAGGATCAGCGACAGCCGGGTGTCGTCGGCAGTGAGTTCCAGTGTCGGAATCGGGTCCGATTCGTGCGCACGATGCAGCAGCACTGCCAGCCGCAGCAGCGCGGCCTTGCGGCGGGTGGGCAGCAACAGCCGGTCCGGAAGCGCATCGAAGGCGGTCTTGGGCACGTTGCGCCGATGCGTGCGTACCAGCGCTGCCAGGACCTGCTGCTCCTGCCGCGAAAACCCGGCGATATCCGAATGTTCCAGGATGTAGCTGCCGTGCACGTGGTACTGGCTGTGCGCGATGATCAGGCCAAGCTCGTGCAGCCGTGCGGCACGCCGCAGCACCTGCGCATCGTCGCCATCCAGTTGCCAGGATTCGCACACCTGATCGAACAGGCGGCAGGCGGTGGCCTCCACACGCCGCGACTGCACTTCATCGATGCCATAACGCTGCACCAGCGAGGCCACCGAGCTGTCACGCGGGTCGTTTTCGCCGCCGCGGCCGAGCATGTCGTACAGGATGCCTTCGCGCATCGCCGCCTTGCTGACCATCAGCTTCTCCAGCCCCAGGGCCTGGAAGGCCGCTTCGAGCACCAGGATTCCACCGGCGATGATCGGCCGCCGCTCGGCCGCCAGGCCGGGCAACTGGATGTCTTCGATGCGCTTGGCCTTGAGCAGTTCATCGCGCAGCGCCGGTAGCGCCTGCGCGGTGATCGCGCCCTTGGTGAGCTTCATCGCCGCGCAGATTTCGCCGATCGCCTTGTGCGTGCCGGACGAACCGACAGCCTCGTGCCAGCCCAGCGCCTTGTACTGGCCGGCGAACTGCTGGAACTCTGCGCCGATCTCGGTCAGCGCGTCCTTCCATTTTTTCTTCGACAACTTGCCGCCCGGGAAAAAGCGCCGGGTGCTGGCAATGCAGCCGGCCTGCAGACTTTCGCGTTCCAGCGTCTGGAAGCCCTGGCCGATGATGAATTCGGTCGAGCCACCACCGATGTCGATCACCAGCCGGCGTTGATCGGGTTTGGGCGGTTGCGCATGGGTCACGCCCAGATAGATCAGGCGCGCTTCCTCGCGTCCGCTGACCACTTCGATCGCATGCCCCAGCGCCGTTTCGGCCGGCATCAAAAAGGCCTGCGGCGAGCGCAGCTGACGCACCGTGTTGGTCGCCAGCGCGCGCACGCGCAGCGAGGGCACCTCACGGATGCGTTGGCCAAAGCGCGCCAGGCATTCGAGTGCACGCTGGCGCGCTTCGTTGGACAGCCCCCCCTTGCCATCCAGACCATCGGCCATGCGCACGGTTTCGCGCAGGCGGTCGACGACGCGCAGCTGACCCATCAGGTAGCGCGCAATCACCATGTGGAAACTGTTGGACCCTAGGTCGATGGCGGCAAGAAAATCGCCATCGCGCAGGGGCGGAATCGTGGGGGAGGGCATTGGCATGGCCGAATGGTAGCCGATGCGCGGTTGGCCACGTGAGAGGCCACGGCCGTGGCGTTCTTAGATCCGATCGAGCAAGGTCATCTGCGCCGAATGCGCCGGTTCGCCAGGGCCCGGTGTGCGCTTGTGGTAAACCCCTTCGGCATCCAGCTCCCAGGCACTGACGTTGTCGTCCAGGTAGTTCTGCAGCACTTCGCGATACACGCGCTTGGCCAGATCCGGGTCCAGGATCGGGAAGCAAGTCTCCACACGGCGCAACAGATTGCGTTCCAACCAATCGGCGCTGGCGCAATACAACTCGGCCGCCCCGTCGTTGCCGAACCAGTAGGCACGGCTGTGTTCCAGGAACCGCCCCACGATTGAACGCACACGGATGTTCTCCGACACGCCCGGCACCCCGGGGCGCAGCGTGCAGGCGCCACGCACGATCAGGTCGATCTGCACACCGGCTTGCGAGGCGGAATACAGCGCACGCACCACCTGCGGTTCGTTGAGGGCATTCATCTTGGCGATGATGCGGCCGGGGCGGCCATTGCGCGCCAGGCGGGTCTCGCGGTCGATCCGCTTCAGTACGCCGGCATGCAAGGTGAATGGCGACTGCAGCAACTGGTCCAGCTTCATGCGCGGGGCAAGCCCGGACAACTGCTGAAACAGCATGTGCACGTCGTTGCCGATCTCCGCATCGGCAGTGATCAGGCTGATGTCGGTGTACAGCCGCGCGGTGCCGCTGTGGTAGTTGCCGGTGCCCAGGTGCACATAGCGTTTGAGCTTGCGCCCCTCGCGCCGCACGATCAGCAGCATCTTGGCGTGGGTCTTGAAACCGACCACGCCATAGACCACCTGCACGCCTGCTTCCTGCAGCTTGTCGGCCAGGCCCAGGTTGGCCTCTTCGTCAAAGCGTGCGCGCAGCTCCACCACCACGGTGACGTCCTTGCCGTTGCGTGCAGCCAAAATCAGCGCATCGACAATCAGCGAATCCTTGCCGGTGCGATACAGCGTCTGCTTGATCGCCAGCACGTTCGGGTCGACCGCTGCCTGACGGATCACATCCAGCACCGCGGTGAACGCGTCGAAGGGATGATGCAGCAGTACATCGCCCTTGCTGACGATCTGGAAGATGCCCTCGCTGTCGCGCAGGGTGCGCGGGTTAAACGAGGGGTACTTGAGCTCCGGGCGCTGCACGAGGTCGTAGACCTGGGTGACACGGCTCAGATTTACCGGCCCGACGATGCGATACACCGCGTTCTCGTTCAAGCCGAAGTTCTGCAGCAAGGTGCGCATGATCGGCGCCGGGCAATCGTGCGCGATCTCCAGCCGCACCGCAGGACGGTAGCCGCGCGTGACCAGTTCGTCGCGCAGTGCCAGTGCCAGGTTTTCGACTTCTTCTTCGTCCACCACCAGTTCGGAATTACGGGTGACGCGGAATTGGTAGGAGCCTTTGACCTGCATACCCGGGAACAATTCGTCCACGAACTCGGACAACACCGAG
Source organism: Xanthomonas vesicatoria ATCC 35937 (assembly GCF_001908725.1). NCBI lineage: Bacteria > Pseudomonadati > Pseudomonadota > Gammaproteobacteria > Lysobacterales > Lysobacteraceae > Xanthomonas > Xanthomonas vesicatoria. The sequence goes on from NZ_CP018725.1 coordinate 4,174,803, forward strand.
GACAGGAACACAAAACTCTGCGCGCCTTCCGGCGACAGGCTGGCCGGCAACTGGATGATGCGCGGCAACGAGCGCGGCGCACGCACGATGGCCAGATGGCCGGCGCGCCCAAACGCATCCTGGCCTTCCAGCACCACCACGATGTTCAAGGTCTTGTTGAGAATCTTCGGGAACGGATGCGCCGGGTCCAGACCCAGCGGCGATAGCACCGGCATGATCTCGTTGCGGAAATAGGCGCGCAACCAGCGCTTCTGCCGCGAGGTCCAGGTTGCGCGGCCGAGCACCGCAACGCCGGCCTCTTCCATCGCCGGGCGCAGCACGTCATTCCACGCGTGGTATTGCTGCTCCACCAGCTTGGCCGCGCGGTCGTGCACGGCGTTGAGGATGGCTGTGGGGCTCAAGCCGTCCGGCGCCGGTGGCAGGCCGAACTCCTGCGCATGCCGCACGGTGGCAGCGCGAATCTCGAAGAACTCGTCCAGGTTGGTGCACGAAATGCACAGGAACCGCAGCCGTTCGAGCAGCGGCACCTGTTCGTCCAGCGCCTGCGCCAGTACCCGGAAATTGAAGTCCAGTTGCGACAGTTCCCGATTGATGTACAGCGCCGGATCACGCAAGGGATCGGTTGCGATGTCCTCGGAAGGTGTGACGTCGTGCAGTTGTTTGGCGTGGCCCATGGAGTCGGTCATCAAGACGGATTGGTGTGCGTGTTACCGCGTGCGCTGCAGCGCGTGCAACGGGCTTTGCGCAGGTGCATCGCGCCGCGCGTCGACGCGCACTCCCTACATATCACGCCGAGCGTGACAGTGGCAGGGACTGCTCGCGCTGCACGACGCGTGCGGCCACAAAATGACAGGAGAATTCGCTGCCGCGTCCCACCTCGCTTTCAATGTCCAGCCGTGCCTGGTGCAGGCCCAGGATGTGCTTGACGATCGACAGCCCCAGCCCCGTGCCGCCGCTTTCGCGCGAACGGCTGCTGGAGACGCGGTAAAACCGCTCGGTGATGCGCGGCAAATGCGAGGCGGGAATGCCATAGCCGGTATCGCGCACCGCCAGCGCCGCACCATCGCCTTCGCGCATGAAGCGGATCGTCACCGTGCCGCCGCCAGGCGTATAGCGCACCGCATTGGTCACAAGGTTAGAAAACGCGCTATGCAATTCCTTGTTGGAACCAAGCAGATCCACGCCGGCATCGTCGATCACTTCCACCGTGTGCCGGCCCTGGCTGTGCGCCTCGGCCTCGCGGCGCAAGGTCGACAGCATCGGTGCCATCGCCACATGTTCTTCGCCGAGCTCTTCTTGCGATTCCAGCCGCGACAGGGTCAGCAGGTCTTCCACCAGCTGCGCCATGCGCTGCGACTGCTTGCGCATCTCGGCCAGCATCGGGCCAGAGTCCGGGAAGTCTTCCGGGTCGAGCATGTCCAGGTAGCCGTGCACCACCGTCAATGGCGTGCGCAGTTCGTGCGACACATTGGCCACGAAGTCGCGGCGTACCTGCTCCAGGCGCAGCAGCTTGCTGACATCGCGCGCCACCAGCAGCCAGTAGTCGTCGGAGTAGGGGATCAGGCGCAGATTCAGGCGCAGGTCCGGGTCCACCGGCGAGGCCGCATCCAGCATCGGCTCGGCATTGCGGCCGGCCGCCAGCCAGTGCGCAAGCGGCAATGGCTGTAGGCGTTCCACCACCGACACGCCCATGTCGCCAGGATGGTGCAGGCCGAGCAAACCGCCGGCGGCCTTGTTGAACCACTGCACGCGCTGGCTGTTGCGGTCCACCACCACCACCGCGTCCGGCAGCGCCTGCGCCGCGGCGCGGTAGGTGCGCAGCATGTCGATCAAACGGCGCTTGCGCCCTCGCATTTCTGCCTGGCTGCGGTACAGCAGGCGGTCCAGCTCGTTCCAGGCACCGACGCCGGTGGCAGGCTCGGCACGCTGACGTGCGGTAAGGCGGCGCAGCACCTGACGCAGCCGCCAGTAGTGCCAGCTCAGCACGCCCAGCGCGGTGAGCGTCAATGCCATCCACACATGCTCGATCAGCATGCCCACCACGACGGCAGCGCCCAGCAAAAGCGCAAGGGTGCCGAGCGTCTTGAGCCAGGCGGAACGAATATGTTGAGGCATGGAAGGGGTTACCACGAAGCGTCAGGTAGGCAGGCGGCCCAGCCGGTCAGCGGCCGGGTTGCCGTGCGGCACGTACTCAGGTTGCCGACGAAAAACGATAGCCCGAGCCGCGTACGGTCTGCACCATGTTTTCCAGGCCGAACGGTTCCAGCGTCTTGCGCAGCCGGCGAATGTGCACATCGATGGTGCGCTCTTCCACATACACGCTGCCGCCCCAGACATGATCCAGCAGCTGGGTGCGCGTGTACACGCGCTCAGGGTGGGTCATGAAGAAATGCAGCAGCCGGTACTCGGTCGGGCCGATCGGCACCGGCGCATCGCCGGCAAATACGCGGTGCGCTGCGCCATCGATGCGCAGGCGGCCCACCGCTACGCTGCCGTCTTCGTCGTCCTCGCGGGTGCGGCGCATCACCGCACGGATGCGCGCCAGCAACTCGCGCGCCGAGAACGGCTTGACCACGTAGTCGTCCACGCCGGCTTCTAGCCCGCCGACACGGTCGTTCTCTTCGCCGCGCGCGGTCAGCATGATGATCGGGATCTCCCGGGTCAGCTGTTCCTTGCGCCAGCGCCGCGCCAGATCCAGCCCGCTGGTGCCCGGCAGCATCCAGTCCAGCAGAATCAGGTCGGGCACGCGGTCAGCGATGGCGGTCTGTGCCTCGCGCGCGTCGCCAGCATGGATGGGCTCGAACTCGCCTTTGCGCAGCGCGAACGCCACCATGTCGCGGATCGCGGGTTCGTCATCGACGATCAGAATGCGTTTCTGCACGCGGGGCTTACCGTCTGGCTTTGGTTGATCGCCAGTAGACTACGGTTTTGTGACTCTAATGTGACATGGCGGGTATTGCCTCGCGCCAAACGACGCTTTTGCGGAGCGGACTCAGCCGCGACAAGCGCCTGATCCAGCACACATGCCGTTGCGTGCGCATTGGCAGCGGCCGTTATTGCGTAGACAGATCGGGGTCGCGGATACCTTGGCGGCGCAGTTCCAGTACCGTCGGGGTGATTGCGGCAATGCGCGCATCCACCCGCGCACGTGTCACATAGTCCAGATCCTTCTTTTTCAGCGCCTCCAACTGGATCAGGGCCTGCTCGGGGCGCCCGTTCAAAGACGCCGACTCGGCATAGGCCTCGCTGGCACGCAGATGGTCCCCAGCCAGCTCGCAAGCGCGGGCGTAGGTCTGCTGCAGCAGCGGGTCCTCGCTGCTGCGGTAGAGCAGGGGTTCGAGCACCTGGCGCGCGCGCTGACCGGATTCCTTGCTGGCCTGTTCGTTCAGCGCGCCGGCGTAGGTCAGTGCCACCGCACGGTTGTTCGGCAGCCGCTTCAGCAACGCATCGAAGCGCGCATTGGCTGCTTCGCGCTGGCCCACGCGCGCCTGCGCCTCGCTCAGGCCCAGTGCCAGCCACAGGTTGTCCGGATGCGCTTCCAGCAAGCCTACCAGCTCGGCCACCGGCTCGCTTGGCCGGCTCCCGCTGTTGCGCAGTTGCGCCAGCGCCAGCCCATAACGCTGCGCATCGGTCAGGCCCTGCTTGGCGCTGCGGCGCAGATTTTCGTATTCGCGAATGGCCGCATCGGGCGTGCTCGCACTGAGCACGCGCAGGCGCTCCTTGGCCCAGTCGAACCCCTGTTGGTCACCGCCACGGCTCAACGCGTCCACCGGCAGCCGCAGCGCATACGGCAGCAGCGCGTTGCCGTTGCGGCTCAACGGCTCCGACAACGAGGGGTCGGCCGGGTCCACGCGCTCTTGGCGCGTTCCGCCCGGCACCGAGGTGGTCAATACCACAGTGTTCTTCTTCATCTGCTCGGCGCGCGCCTTGGCCTCGCTGATGCGGGTGGTGGTCACCGGGTGGGTCTGCAGGAAGTCCGGTGCGCTGTAGCCGCCCTCGTTGGCGCGCATCGCCACCGACATGCGTTCGAAGAAGCCGGCCATCGCGTCCACGTCATAGCCGCTGCGCACCAGCGTGCGGATGCCTAGCCGGTCGGCCTCCGATTCGTTGGAGCGGGTGTAGTCGATCTGGCGCTGCTGCATCAGCCCCATCGCGCTGGTGATGGTAGCCATGGTGGCATCGCCCTTGGAGTTGCCGCCGGCCTGTTGCGCCGCCACCACTGCCGCCAGCATGCCGAGCAGGATCGGGATCTGGTCGCGCTGCGCCCGTTCCACCCCGCGCAACACATGCTGCTGGGTGACGTGGGCGATTTCGTGCGACAGCACCGCCGCCACTTCATCCTCGCGCTCGGCGGTCAGCACCAGCCCGGCATTGACCGCGATATAGCCGCCTAGGGTGGCGAACGCATTGATCTGGCGGTCGCGCAGCATGAAAAAGGTAAACGGTTGCTGCGGCTGGTCGCTGTTGGCGCCAAGCCGGGTGCCCATGGTCTGCAGCCAGTCGCCGATCAGCGGGTCGTCCAGCACGTAGTCGTAGTTGCGCAACTCGGCCAGCATCATCTTGCCGTACTCGGCCTGACGGGCGGGAGTCAGCAGCTCGCCGGCCGACGAGCCAATATCGGGCAGGCGGCTTTCCTGCGCAGGTGCCACGCCCATGGCGAGGGCCAGGGTAAGGGCAGTGGCGAGCGGAAGCAGGCGCAAGTGGAACTCCCAGGTGATGCGCGGAGCATGCGGGCAGCGCAGCGCAGCGGCGTGAATCGGCAATTAATCCACAGTGTTGCGGTGACGACATGGAAATTCCAGTCGCCCGCTACCATGTGTCAGACCTCAGACACACCATGGAGTTTCCTGTGAGCCAAGACCACACCGGGCAGGACGCGGCCACCGGCCCGCAGATCACCCTGTATTCCACCGCCATCTGTCCGTATTGCGTGGCGGCCAAGAACTTCCTCAAGAGCAAGGGCCAGACCTGGACCGAGGTGCGGATCGACCTCGACCCGGCCGAGCGCGACAAGATGGTCGCCCTGGCGCGCCGCACCAGCGTGCCGCAGATCTTTGTCGGCGACGTCCATGTGGGTGGCTATGACGACATGATGGCCATGCACCGCGCCGGCAAACTCGAACCGCTGTTCGCCGCCGCAGGCGGTCAGGCATGAGTGGTTCCGACGACGGCAGCGCCGATCGCCTGCGCGAGTTCACCGACTTCCGCCAGCGCATGAACCAACGCATTCTGGCCGAGCCCAATCAGGTCGTACGGCGTTTCTTCGCGCTGGACACCCAGACCTACCAGGCCGGCGCGCTGGACGTGAAGACCAAGGAGCTGCTCGGCCTTGTTGCGTCGATGGTGCTGCGCTGCGACGACTGCATCAGCTACCACGTGGCGCAATGCAAGGACGCCGGCGTCACTCGCGACGAGTTTTTCGAGACTTTTTCGGTCGGCCTGGTGGTTGGCGGCTCCATCGTGATCCCGCATCTGCGCCGCGCGGTGGACTTCCTCGACCAGCTCGAAGGCGGCGCGCCTGCGCCGGCCGAACACAGCCACGGCTAATCCGCCACCGCTGCGGTACCGGTGCGTCGCCCGGCGAGGCGGCGCGCTGTGTCTGGGAGCAGGGCGGTCATCGGGCGCACGCGATCTTGTTCGCGCTGCCGTGAGCCTGCGGGGGCCGGGAGTAAACCCGGTTCGGCGTCAGTCCGGGCCACGCGCGCTGCGGCCGCTACGGCTGTTGCCCAGACCCTTAGACGATGGTCGGTTTGGGCGCGGTCACCGGCATCGGGCATAATTGCCTGTGAAACCTCCTTGCGCCGATCTGCCGGGTTTGACGGCTGGCGCTCCCCCCTTCAAGTTCGGAAACCCAACGTTATGACGCAGACAATCACGGTCATCCGCGGCGACGGTATTGGCCCGGAGATCATGGATGCCACGCTGTTCGTGCTCGACGCGCTGCAAGCTGGCCTGACCTACGAGTACGCCGACGCCGGCCTGGTCGCGCTGGAAAAGCACGGCGATCTGCTGCCCGAGTCCACCCTGGCGTCGATCACCAAGAACAAGGTGGCGCTGAAGAGCCCGCTGACCACGCCGGTCGGCGAGGGCTTCAGTTCGATCAACGTGGCCATGCGTCGGAAGTTCGACCTGTACGCCAACGTGCGTCCGGCCAAGTCGTTCCCCAATACCAAGTCGCGCTTCGCCGATGGCGTTGACCTGATCACGGTGCGCGAAAACACCGAAGGTGCTTACCTGAGCGAAGGCCAGACCGTGTCCGAGGACGGCGAGACTGCGTTCTCCGGCGCCCGCGTCACCCGCAAGGGCTCAGAGCGCATCGTGCGCTATGCCTTCGACCTGGCGCGCGCCACCGGCCGCAAGAAGGTCACCGCGGTGCACAAGGCCAACATCATCAAGTCGACCTCGGGCCTGTTCCTGAAAGTCGCCCGCGATGTCGCCACGCAGTACCCGGAAATCGAATTCCAGGAAATGATCGTCGACAACACCTGCATGCAGCTGGTGATGCGTCCTGAGCAGTTCGACATCATCGTGACCACCAACCTGTTCGGCGACATCATTTCCGACCTGTGTGCCGGTCTGGTCGGCGGCCTGGGCCTGGCCCCGGGCGCCAACATCGGTGTCGACGCGGCGATCTTCGAAGCCGTGCACGGCTCGGCGCCGGACATCGCGGGGCAGGGCAAGGCCAACCCGTGCGCGCTGTTGCTGGGTGCCGCGCAGATGCTGGACCACATCGGCCAGCCGCAGAACGCCGAGCGCCTGCGCGAAGCGATCGTCGCCACCCTGGAAGCCAAGGACTCGCTGACCCCCGACCTGGGCGGCACCGGCAACACCATGGGCTTTGCCAAGGCTATCGCCAGCCGCCTCTGAGCGCACTGGTTGATCGCACAAAAAGAAAAGGGCGCCTAGGCGCCCTTTTCTTTTGTTGGCAGCGGGTTGCTTGAAGCCAGTGTTACGCGTTCAAGCGAAGGGAGCCGCCGTTGCGATTCCCCAATCCCGATTCCCCGCTCAATTTCGCGACTGCAGCTTCGACAGCAAGCGCAGGAACTCGATGTACAGCCACACCAGCGTCACCATCAGGCCGAATGCGCCGTACCACTCCATGTGCTTGGGCGCGCCCTGCTCGACGCCGCTTTCGATGAAGTCGAAGTCCAGCACCAGATTCAACGCTGCCACCACCACCACGAACAGGCTGAAGCCGATGCCGATCAGGCCCGAGTCGTGGATGAAGGGAATGCGCACACCGAAGAAGCCCAGCACGATGGTGGCCAGATACACCAGCGCGATTCCGCCGGTGGCCGCGACCACGCCGAGCTTGAAGTTCTCGGTGGCCTTGATCATGCCGCTGCGATAGGCGAACAACAGCGCAAACATGGTGCCGAAGGTCAGAAGTACCGCCTGGAACACGATGCCGTTGAAACGTGCTTCGTACACGGCCGAGATCGAGCCCAAGAAAAAGCCTTCCACCAGCGCGTACAACGGTGCGGTCACCGGCGCCCAGGTCGGCTTGAAACTGGTCGCCAGTGCAAACACCAGCCCGCCGATCGCACCGGCAATCATGTACAGGCGTGCCGCCGGCAACGGCGCGCCGTCGGCGCCGATCGATTGCGACCAAGCGAAAGCGGCGGTGGCGACGGCCATCAGCAACAGCAGGCCGGTCTTGTTGACGGTGCCGTTGAGGGTCATCGCCTGACCGTCGCGGGTGACCACCGAGCCGGAGCCGAGGTCGAGGAACGTGGATTCCCGAAGAGCCGGGTTACCGCTACGCATGCGTGTTCTCCATGAAAGTGATGCTCGTCTTGCAGGTGAGCGTTGCAGTGAGGATACCGGATCGCCCGATTTACACAGAATGATTGACAGCGCGTCCAATCGTTCCCAAAATAGCCGACCTTTCCAGCCTTCGGGACGGAAAGGTCCCGCCGGGGTATAGCGCAGTCTGGTAGCGCGCCTGCTTTGGGAGCAGGATGTCGGGGGTTCGAATCCCTCTACCCCGACCATTCCGAGCTCTTGACGGCGTGGGAATGCGAAGTTCGGTCCGGGCGCCCGTAGCTCAACCGGATAGAGCACCGGCCTTCTAAGCCGGCGGTTACAGGTTCGAGTCCTGTCGGGCGCGCCATATGGATCAATGACTTAGCTTTGCCTCTGTCCGTTTTCCCTAAAAATCTCCTGAATTTTTAGATGTGGAGCGGCCTTGTGTCATTGGGGCTGTTCATCTGGTGGCTGCTCGCGTAACAATAGCCGTGAATCCGTCCGGCTGTGAGTTATGCCCTCCAAGAATGTTGTGTTCGAGCAAATTGAAGACATTGCGCCTGAGGGCTTGGTCTTCGATATCCAAAATCCACGTCTGGAGGACGGCGTAGACGGCAATGAGCCGACCAGTGAAAAGGAGATCATTCAGTGGCTGCGCAACTTGGCAGCTTTGGATGAGTTGATATCTTCCATCACGCATAACGGTTTCAAGCGGATTGAGCCACTAGTGATCCATGGCCCTGACGGCGGGCCTTATACGGTACTGGAAGGCAACCGGCGGCTTGCGTGCATTAGATTGCTCAAAAATACTGCTTTGGCTGACGAATTAGGTGTCTCAGTACCAAGGCCGGTACCACTATCAGTTCTTGATTCAATCCAGACGGTTCCTGTCTATCGGGTACATAACCCCTCTGACGCAAGGGCATTCATTGGCTTCAAGCACATCAATGGCCCGCATCGCTGGGAATCTTTTGCAAAAGCGAAGTACGTTACCAGTTGGTGGCTTGATGAGCGCGAGACCGGGCTCACCATTAATGAAATAGCGGATAGGCTTGGGGACGATAACAACACCATTCGTAACATGATTGCCGGCATGTTGGTGCTCGAGCAGGGAAAGAGAATCGGCTTCGAGATATCGGATAGAGCTAACAAGGGGCGTTTCGCGTTCTCGCATTTGTACACTGCCCTGTCCCGAGCAGAGTATATGGATCATCTTGGCCTCAGGAAGGGGTGGGCTCAGAAGCTTGAGGTTGATCCTATTCCTGTTGAAAAGTCGGAGGAGCTTTCAGAGGTTCTGCTTTATTTGTACGGTAGCAAGTCGCAAAAAAAACCGTCGCTAATCAAATCGCAAAACCCTGATCTTGCGCATCTCGGTGAGGCGCTGAGGAACAATATTGCTCTGCACGTGCTGCGTGGTGGCGCAAGTTTGCAAGAGGCTCGGCAGGAATTTAGGCCTCCGGAAACAATGCTCAACGAGCTTTTGGTGACAATTAATCTGCGTTTGAGAGAGGCTACCCAGTTGGCTGCTCGCGCCGAAACGTTACCGGAAGCACTAGCTGAAATAGCAAAGGAAATTCACACGCAAGCAAAAGGCCTTACGTTACTTGTAAGTGCAGCCATGAAAGGTAAGCAGGGTCAAGAATGAGGCTGCAAGCTGTTCCATTTGACGCCGACACGCACACGGCCGCGGACTGGATGGAAATGAAGGCGATCTTGGGTCCTAAGGATCGGCTTTCGTTTACCGATATAGAAAGGGCTTGGGAAGCAAATCGCGAATCAGAGGATCAAGACCCGGGTGGCGGTTTTGAACAGTTTGACGAGTGGCTCAACGCTAGAGTCATGATTATTCAACGACGCATCGAGCTACTTGGAGAGTCGTATCCATTCGAATTCTCCGATGATGACACTGCTCTTAGGTTTAAAGGTGATGCAGAAATTGCTGATGGTGAGGCAGTTTACTTGCTCTGTCTCCTTTTATCAGTCGCCAGAGATACTTCCGTCTTCATAGATCCAATTCCCATCACGCCATGGATGAGAGATGCCTTTCAGGCATGCTCAGGCTGGGCCGCAGCCGGGTCGATTGATGGTTCATCGTATGTGTTTGGATGGCCGCGAGTTGACGGAAGCGACTTCCAAGTTGCTCTGCATGATGTATTCGTCACGCTCATGGCTGATGGTGAGATTGTCCCGCATAGCAATGCCCCCGCTGGTTCAGCCGGTCGCGAAAAAGATGCAGGGATTGACGTTATCGCATGGAAAGAAAGAATAGATAAGTCTAGTGGAAAATTAAATCTATTTGGGCAGGTGGCAAGTGGCGCAAATTGGCGCGATAAGCCTATTTCGCCATATATAGATGCACTGCAGAAGAATTGGCTGGCGAGTCCATGGATAATTCCCCCTCAACCAGCAATGTTTATTCCATTTTCTATCGTCCCTCTCTTCGGAGCTACCTACAGAGAGCAGGTTCGATATTTCTCAGCGATGTACGGATCAATATTTTATCGAGAGATTCTTCCTGCATATGCCGCGCGCGGTTTGTTGTTAGAACGCTCGGGTTCAATCTTTTGTCACCGCTCTAATGAATTGCCCCGATTAATAGCGCGTGAGAAGGCATTTATTAAAGTGCTCAGACGAACGCAAGATTATTCATAGGCATGACGCGCATAGGTTTCACTGGAGCTGGGACGACCAGGCCTGGTGAGTAAAATATAACCTCTGTGCCGCGCCCTCTTTCCTGGGCTGTATAATTGAGAGTGTAAGTGAGTTCTTCGTATCCGGAGTACAGGCCTCTGATTACGGGATGGTCGTCGTATGAAACCATCCAATTGCAGTTTTTGGGAAGATTGCCGACTGTTTTTGCTACATCAGCGTGATCTGACGGGTTGTAGTGATGCATATAAAGCCCCTGGCCCTTGGTGAAATAAGGTGGGTCAAAATAAATCAGATTTTTCTTTGCAATTTTCGGCGCAAGCCTCTTCACGAGAGTCTGAGCATCCTCGTTATGCAGGCGGATGCCCTCGCTTCTCTCTGCGATTCTTTCGATCCGCCAGATCAAATCTTCAACGTTGAAGCGGGCATCAATCTTCCAAGGACCAGTCTGTTCTTTGCCGCCAATGACTCCACCCAGCAAAATTCCTGAACGGTTAGTTCGATTTAGGAAGAATGTCGAAAAAGCTAAATCTAATGTATCTGGCGAAGCCTCTTGCTGGACAGTTCTGGCCCATTGCCAGGTGTCCATATCCACGTTGCATTTTTGAATTCGGCGAATTAGCCGTTCAGCATCTGTCAGAACTGCCGACCAAAAGGCATGCACCGCTGGATTGAGGTCATTGATATGTATCCGCTTGACAAGTCCACGAATCAGCAATTCCATAGCCACAGCGGCACCGCCAGCATATGGCTCGACATAGGTTCCACCGAAGAGACCGTTCAGCTCCAGGACCTTCTCAACGTAGTCGGCCAGCTTTCCCTTGCCTCCTGGGTAGCGAAGAGGGGTGTAGAAGCCATGCGATTGGGTCATTTGTCGGGTTCCATGATGCGGTTAGCAGTATAAGCCGCCACGGGGTGGATGCTCCCACTTGTGGAGGAAACGACAGGCAGTGAGTGGTCATACACGTGGAGCATCGCGTCCGTCTTGTGCCCGCTGGCCAGCTTCTTGTCGCCGTCTGTATCCGTGACGCCGCGGTGCTTCAGCCCGTGCAGTGCAAAGCGATCTGCCTCAACTAGCACCCCGTCTCGTAGCGCGTTTTTCATGAGACGTTGCCACGAGGTGTTGAAGCCTGACCTGGTGAGTGGGCCACCGTCTTCGCCGACGAACAGATAGCGCTCCGACGCATCTAGTGGCACAGGCCGTTTCTGACGCTGCCAGACGTTGAAGCGATAGGTTTGCAAGGCCTGAATTGCTTCAGTGAGGGGCCCGCCTTTTCGGACAAGATTGTCGCGACTTCCTTTGCGTCTGTTAGTCATCAGTTCTTGCCCAACATCATGAGCGTCGGTGAGGGTGAGAACCTCGATGCCCCTGAGCCTTGCTTGATATGCGAGCTCCATGGCAGCCCAAAGATAGAGAGGTACTGCACCCTTTTCTCTTGGACCCCGGGTACTGCATTCTCGGGCATAGGCTTGCACCGCTCTGAACACCTCCGGCTTCGGCATTCGGTGGGCACGCCTTTCCTTTACCTGCTTCACGCCGCTGGCCGGGTTGGTCTGGACATGGTCGTGTTCACGTGCCCAGCCGAAGACTCGGCGTAGATAGCGCAGCCAGTGATTTGCCTTGGTGGGGTACCCAGGCACATCCTTCTGCCCAGGTTTTTCGGCTGGTCTCCCGTGGGCGATCACGTCCACCAGCCGACGAATGACGCCTGGGGTAAGGCGATCCACGACAGCGTCGCCCAGCATTGTTCCGTTCTTCAAGGGGTACAGCCTGATCGCTTTGGCATAGTCCCGATAGTGCTGCTGGGTTGTGCTCGCCAACTGAGCAAATGTCAGGCTGCCTTCGAACAGATCAATCACATATGAGATCGTTCCTCGTACAGCCACTCCGCTGCGTTGTTCTGCGATCACATGCAGATCGGAGAGGCGCGCGGTCGCTTGTGCAACGGTCTTTGCTTTGTAGCCTCGCCCTTCCGGGTGCGGATTCAGTACGTACCAGCGCCCTCTGCCACTGTTATCCCAGTAGACGCCTTTGGGTACCTTGCTGTAGTCGATATGACCTGGAAGGTTTGCTGGTTCTTTCCTTGGGCGGCCGCGTGTAGCCATGCTGATTGACACCGAAAAATGAGTATGCCGGACTCGTATGGCGAGTCGGTTCGAGCAATGGTTCTCAGAGCAGATCGCTAGCGCTGTAACAGTCAGCGTTTGGCGCGTTTGGCGTAAGCCCGATTGCGGCGTTCAGGGCATCAGTCGTGGTCCAGATGCCTCCCTTGCCATCGTAGTGATAGCGAATGCCGCAGCGACGTGCCCATTGCTCGACGGTCGATAGACGCGGGCGCTCGCCCGGTCGGCACAGGGACTGCATATCCTCAAACTGCAATACGGTTCCAATCATGTTGCGGACCTGATTGCGATTTCTTTAAGCGGCAGAAAGGTAATGCTGCCAGTGCCAATGTTTGCTGTGGCTGCTTGTCCTACCATTGCGCGCCTGCTATCTCGATGGAACGCTTATGTCGGACACTTGTACTTGCAGTTGCCACAACGAGGATATTCCTGCTGAGCAACACGTACAGCAGCTGAAGGATGCTGACGCAGATGCTTTTGACCAATCGCTCAAACGGTTCGTGGAGCTGATGAAATGCATGGCTCTTGGGGTGTCGTTCGGCATTGGTGGGTCGGCAGTAGCAGCGTCTGGGATTGCAGACCGTGCGAAGGTTGTGGGAGTAGCTGGTTGCGCGATCGGCGGCGCCCTGGCAGTTACTTGTGCTGTCTTGATCTTTGTGAAGCCATATATGCACAACGTTCCCTCCGAGTGGCGTGCGAGGGCTAAGGGCGTTAGCGTCTTTTCGGCTCTTGTGTTGGCGGCATCCTTCACGTTCTTCATCACGATGGACGTGATCAAAGATGCTCGTAGAGACCGACCTTTTCCTGAGTCCTGCGTTGGCTCTGACAGCAAGTTCAATCGGTCCGGCTTGATAGTGAAATATTGACCGCATACAACTAGACCTTGATCACTCGCGCATCGTTTGCCTCGCGCCGCGACAGGCTCTTACGCACCGGCGTAGCACCCAGCTTCTGCACCTTGCCGCCGCGCTTAGCGAATGCTTTGAGGTGCGCGGCCAGGTCGGCGCGCTCGCGGTCTTTGTGGCGGACGGTGGAGAGGGCGAAGGCGCTCATTGCGCACCTGCCTTGCCACGCGCAGCGGGTTCTTCGCGGAGCAACTGCTCGGCGTGTGCGATGCCGCGCTGGTTGAGGGTGATGGTGTTGGGGAACTGCGGGTCGTCGAACTGCACCAAGCCAGCTTGGTCGAGCCAGTTGATGCAGCGGCGGGTGAATGCTTGGATCTGCACGGGGCCGCTGGTTTGCACTTGTGCGGGCATGGCCGCGAAGCCGCCGCGGGTGCGGCGCAGGGTGCGGCCCTGTGCGCTGTATGCCGCCTTGAGCGCGGCCTGTGCTTTGGGTTGTAGATGCATGGTGACCTCGATCAGGCGGCGTATGCCGCGGTGGCCAGGTGCGCGAACAGCTGTTCGCGGGCGCGGCTCAGGTGGGACAGCGGAATGCGGTGCTGGCCGGTGGGTTCGGTCCAGCGGCCTTCGGTGAGTGCGCGGCTGGTGCTCGGCGTGGTGGCCTGGCTGCAGCGGCAGCACTCGATGTGGAACGTGGTCGGCGCCGGCCCGCCGATGCGGTAGCGGTGTGGTGCGCCATGCGTTGTGACCAGCTGCGGGCGGTGGCCCGGCTGGCACGCGGGAATGCTGGTCGGGAGTGGCGTGGCTTCCTGGCGCATGTCAGTCCTGCGCCCGCGCTAGCCGAACGTGGGGGAGGGCGGGCCCTTGTTCGTCGGCATACGTGCGGTGGGTGCTAGCACTGCGGTGCGCGGCGTGCAGCTCTGCCAGCCGCAGCGGGATGCAGACCACAGCCATGACGGCCACGGCCGCCCAGCCGGCGGCGACGACGCGTTGGTAACGGCGACTCATGCGCGGGCCTCCTGTACGTGCACGCCGTGCTGCCGCAGCCAGCGCGTTGCCCTTTGCAGCACGCGCGGGGCCAGCGCATACGTGTCGCGGCCGATGCACAGATGGCGCGTGGTGGTGCGCGCGCGCAGGCGCGGCGCCACCGCGCAGCCATCCAGCGATGGCGTGACCTTGCCGTCGTACAGGCCGGCCCAGATCCAATCTGTGCAGATCATGAGCGCGAGCGTTTGGCCTGCATGGCCGGTGGGGAAGAGCGCTTCCACTGGGCGCGTGCTCATGGCGACACCCGCACAGGCACGCCGTGTGCAGCCAGCCATTCGCACATGGCCTGCAGGGCGTCGTCGCCGGCGGTGTATGCCGTTTGCCCGAGCTGCAGCGCGCCATCGACACGATGCACATCGGCATGGCGGCACACCGTTACCGCGAGCTCGCTACTCCGGTCGGTGCCATAGAGAGCAGCGCTGACGGCGGCCGGCTTAATACGCAGGCGCAGCAACGTGCCCTGTCCGCGGCCCAGCCGGAAGTTGGCGCATGGGATCTCGCTCATGCGTGGCTCGCTTCGGCCAAGGCATCGCGGAAGCGCTGCAGCTGTTCCTTGCGGCAAGCGATCTTCTTTTGCAGGTACGTGGTGAAGCTCGCCGAGGCAGCTTGGCCCAGCGTCTGGAGAACGTGCTCGTCCTCTCGGATAGCGTCTTCTGCCCACATGATCGCCGCGACGTAATCGTCGGTCGTCAGTGTGCCGGTGCACTTGCTCATGCACGCAACTCCCGTACGAAGTCGCGACTAGTCGCTTCGGCCCGCAAGCCGATGAGCTCAATGCGATCGCTACGTTTTGGGTAGCGCCTAGGACCCTTCGACATGCCGCGGCGCTTCAAGGCCTTGGCATGTAAGTGATCAGCCGCTGCGCAGGCCTGAAGGCATCTGCGCGCAGTAGCGAATAAATCCTTATTGGCAGCGCCGCCGTCTGCCTGCGCGTCTAGTGCGGTGGGGTTGATATGCATCGCATTCTCCTGCCGCGACCCCGCGGCAGGAGAACAATAGCGAAGCTATCTAAAACAATCAATAGCAAGGCTATCTACGACTGTGTATCCGGCAAAGTACTAGAACTTGCACCCGCTTCCACCCTCGGCCCAACTCTTCAGACGGGCAGCCTGGCGCTCGCGAGTGGCCTTGGCATACAGGGTGACCTGTGTCCGCCCAGGCTCAACTTCCTTGATGGCGATAACGGTGTAGGGGTTTAGCCGACATACGGGTAAAATGACCGCAGAATCCGATTGCTTTTTTTAAGACATGAGGTTACCGGATAAAATGGCGCTTCCATCGGCGCATCCACTACCTCGTCCCTTTCGAGGTTCGGCACGCTGCAACTGTCTTGCGGCGAGTGTGCGAGACCGGTCGGTCACCGGGTGGGTAATAGACGGATGCCGCCGCCCTATGTAGCGGCGGTCATGAGGGTCGATCATCCCCCGCGTCATGCTTCGCCATCCCAGCCAGGGTTTCGGTGAGGCGAAGCGAAGCGGAGTGCTTACCGCCAAACTTGCCTCTACAGTCACTGCAGGAGATCAAGATGGGGCTATGCACTTCAAAGCCGAGCGTGGTGGGTTCACCCGTAGCGGGTTCACCTGAGCATTATTCAACCCACACCACAGAGCAGACCACGCTCTCTACGCCTTCATCCCCCGAGGCGCCCATCTCACCCAGCCTGCATGGCTTGGTGGCACTCGGCTCTTCGGGAACGAGGCGGGGTCGCTTCCGGCAGCCGACCCTACAGCCGCACGAAGTTCAGCAGGCGGCCTACCAGCTTGGTATGCGGCTCAACGGCAGACCCATCGAAGACGCGAGCGATCGTCAACGCCTTGCCAACGCTACAGAGACGGTGCACGAGACACGACTCGCCTTGCATCGTGGACGAGGCAATGTCGATAGCGATCTGCGGCTCAGCAACGGACGGAGCGCCACTTACAGCTCCCTGTCTTACTGTCTCGGTGAAAATGACGAAAATTTACTGGCAGGCAGTGCGCTGGCTGCAGGGGCAGGCAACTGTGATCACAATGCAGCGATTAACGCACGTCGACATGCGGTCCGCATGGAGGATGGCGGGCAGATGATGACCGTACGCGACTATGAGCAGACCCACCTCTATGCGTTGTACCAGCCCCCAAGCTCGGCAGAGGCGGAAGAATCCACTGTAGTCCTCGACTCGTGGGGCGACGGTCCGGCCGTTCTACTAAGGGATTCGCACTGGGCCGAAACGTACGGAACATCCACCAATGTAATTGAACGCTTCGACAAGCCTGATGCAATCGACGCGCTTGCCAGGACAAACGCATTCAGAGCTGGGATCGAGGACCCGCAAACTGAGCTCTATGCAAATGCGCGTGATCTGGAGAGAGCCTTTCTAGCCAACCCCGCACCTGGCGATATCTTTTCCTCAATGCCGGTCATCAACCCCGATCTGGCCCAAAACACGCGTCAAAGGCTGCAAGAGCACTCACCGCGGACGCGTGAGGCTCTAGCCGCCGATGCTGCGCGGCAGGCCTACGGGCTGGATCACGCACAGCCAATCTCGCCGCGCACAACTGCTGCGATCCTTGAAGATGCAGAGCACCTGGACGCCTTGGATCGCCCACCCTTGAGTTGGTGACGATGGATTAAACCGGATGAGCGTCGACACGTCCATGACGCAACCGGAGCGTGCTTGGGCGCGCTACGCGCCCAAGCACGACCAGGCGATGCGCGGTGCTACAGGCCGGGCCTGTCACGTGGCGCACGTGCAGCAGTAGCCCGGCATGAGGGTCGGTAGGGCGTCGTTAATCCCTGCCGACCCTGATGACCGCCGCTACATGGGGCGGCGGCATCCGTTTATTACCCATCCGGTGACCGAACGGTCTCGCACACTCGCCGCAAGACAGTTGCAGCGTGCCGAACCTCGAAAGGGACGAGGTAGTGGATGCGCCGATGGAAGCGCCATTTTATCCGGTAACCTCATGTCTTCAGAAAAGAAATCGGATTCTGCGAGTCATTTTTACCCGTATGTCGGCTGAGCCCCGTGTAGAGCTGCGTTCCTACGCCAGACGCGCCCTGCACGATTTTTGCCTCGCGAAGGTCAGGGTAGTTCTGCACATCATTGATCATCTGTCCCACTGGGACCAGCGGGCCGCGTCTGCACTCTCCGTCCGCTTCAACGATGCGCTTCAATGCGAGCTGGTAAGGGATGTCTACGAAGAAAGAGGAGGCGAGCTCCGGCTTCTCCAAGCCCTTGGGGCTAGTTGCACATCCGCCTAGGAGGAGCAAAGCCATACAAGTGATTTTTTTCATGCTTTCCTTAAAGTATTGATCGAAGCAATCCGGCATCTTCGAACTTGACGTCTTCCCGGATGCACTCGATGCCTCTGTCCATGTCACGCATAAGCTGGCGCAGCTCGTCGTCACCTAATTGCTCAAAACCAGCGACGTCCCTACATGCCTGATCTATCAGAATTTGCATGGCGCGCCCCCAGAAGTGCCGATAGTGACGGATCATCCGATAGTGGCCCTCGCGAGTGATTTCATCCATCTGCGATCTCGGCGCGGGTAGGGGGGCACCAACGACCTCCCTATGCAGATTTTCTCGCCCTACGAGGCGCAGGCTCGCTTTCTTTCCCAACTTGCGCTGCGCGCGCAGGGCTACTGACTCGGCTAACCGCTCCATCTCTTCCTTCAAACTCACTACTTCCCTCCATCACTTTCTTCATCTCCAAGGTTGCGTTGATCGCATCCGCCATCTCTTGTGGCCGATCTTCGATAGCGAATGAGTCATCAGCCATAAGGCCTGCCACTCGCTTCGCATACGCAACCGCCGCGATGATTATTTCCGCATCGAGTCGCTGCGGATGAGATCGCGAGAAGTGATTCTGTAGCCGTCGATACTCCGAGCTGATCAGGTCGGGGCGTAGCCCAATCAGGGCAGCAAGTGGCTCCGCCTTGTCCCATGGCACCGGCCGGTGGCCGCTGGCAAATTGAGAGATGAATCCCGCGCTTACATCAAGTGCGTCAGCAAGCCGGGCCTGTGACTGCTCAGACCGCTGTATCGCGTCCGTGATGGCCTGGCCTTCGGGGGTCTTGGGGTTTGCGGGTCTAGGCATGTAGCAATGCTATTGATAGGTCCTGGCTGCCACCATCAGCAGTGCTATTTACAGTCGTAGATAGCGTTGCTATGCTCAAATCATGGAAACCCCAATACAAATAGCGATCCGAGCAGCCGGTGGACAACGCGCCCTGGCGAATGCGCTCAAGGTCCATCCGGCAATGGTGTCGCAGTGGGCCACCGCACGCCGGCCGGTAGCCGCTCACCACGTTCTTGTCATTGAAATATGCACTGGTGTATCGCGCCACGCCTTGCGCCCCGATGTCTTCGGCCCGCAGCGGCAGGTTGCATGAGCCCCGGTCGTCCGCAGCCGAATGATCTTGTCTATGTCGAACTTGCCTTCAATGAGGAGTCGCGAAAGTGACCAACTCCCAGTACCTCCAACGCCTTGAATCCAAGGTCAGGGCAGGCATTGCAAACCGAAACGAACAGATTCGGTTGGCGCATGCCCTTGGCCCTACGGGCCTGGCGTTCGTCAAAGAGGCGATGCGTCGTTGTCGGGGCAAGCTGACTCGATCGCATCCACCAGCAGAGGCAGCGCCGTGTTGTCCGACATGTGGGCGGGTGGTGCATCGGCCAGTTCCAACAATCGCCGTCGGATCTGGCGTTGATTCGGAGCGTTGCTGATGAGCATGGGCAGCACGACTTCCAGCACCAATTCGATCGCGTCGAGCCGCTGGTCGCTGACTTCCTTCTCGGAGAATTTGTTGGGCATGCCTGTGGCCTCTGGAGGTGAGATTGGGTCTGACGGCCGATCGTACAGCGCCGCAGGTTGCCCGCAGGACGGCAGATACGTCACGCCTCTCAGCGATGGCCTGGACGCGGGCGAGATTGCGTCCCTGGTGGGGCTTCCTCTCCACAACAACGGCGACACCGCCGACCTGTCGCTGACCGCCGACGAGTGGGCAGCGCTGACCGAGCGCCGGCGTCGCGTGGGTTGGCCGCTCAATTTCTTGGAGGTTGCTGATGGTGTCTGATCGCTGGAATCCGCGGCTGTGGATTCGCGATTGGCTCAGCAGGCCTAGTGCTTCCGAGCATGCGCGCCGCAGCCAATTGGAACGTGCCGTCGTCAGAACAGCGGCCACCAATATTGCTCGCATGAAGCGCGCTTCGATTGATGTGCCGTCGGTGGCGGTTGACGCGTTGACAGGCCAAGTTGCTGGGGTGGAGCTTCGGACGTACTCGCTTGGAGAACCTGCGAAACGTCCTTTGCCACCCGAAGCTGCTCCTCCAGCGTTCGATGTGGTGCGTCGGCGATGGGAGCAGGGCGCGCGGGCGCCGGCGAGCTCAGCCATTCCGGAAATGCTTCGCAACGGTGTCGCGATTGCTTTGACCGTTGCCGGCTTGGCCGCGTTCTGCTCCGGTCTGCTCGGCAACAAAGAAGACAGCGACGACATCGCCGACGCCGGTGCGCACGTCGTAGCGCCGCAAGGCAGTGAACCGCAGGAGTGGGGTGGTGGTGTGCATGACGCACATGGTGCGTCGGCCGGCCAGGCTGCTACCACGATGAACTGCACCGCATTTCAGGGTGGCGCGCAATGACGTGCCAACGCTCAGACATCTACTGGCGCGACGCGCTGTACAACGCGGTGTCGCAGATGCCTGGCAATGTGCGTGCGGCTGCTGCTTACCTGACAGAGCGCCGCGGCAAAACCATCGCGGCGGAATCGCTGCGCAAGAAGCTGCGCGGCCTAGAGGGTGAGTCGCTGTCGATGGAGATGGCGGAGATGCTCACCGAGTGGATGCAGGAGCTGAGCGCCGGGCAGGCGCAGGCGACGTGCTGGATTCAATCGCTGGGGGCGCAGTTCGATCTGGCGATGGACTTTGTACCGCCGGCCCCCGACAACGGCTGGCCGGACGAGGTGGCGGCAATGCAGGCCAAGCTGCTGCACGTGGCCAAGCACGCAGGGCGCCTGTCCGGCGTGGCGCTCGAAGCATTGGACGATGCACACCTGTCGCTGCAGGAAGCCGACCTGATGGTGGACGAGCTGCAGGCGATCCGCACCATGTGCCACCGCCTGGAGCGCAACGTGCGCCGCGCGGCCGCCAAAGGCCGGAAGCGTGGTTGAGATGACCATCGACCGCGCCCCACGCACCCGCACGCTGAGCGCCACCGCGCAGCGCTACGTGGCTGAAGCGTTGCAGCTGCTGTATGGCGATGCGCCTGGTATCGCTGGTGACGAGGCACTTGCGCAGCGTGAGCGCTACCGAGTGCAAGACGAAGCGCGAGAAAACCCGCAAGCCGCGTTGCCGCTGGATGTGCAGCGATGAGCGTGAGCCGCTGCATCACCAAGGCGCTGGATATCGCCAAAGCACCGCGCCAGCAGTGGAAAGCCGCAATCGATGTGCTGCCAGAGCACTGCCAGCACACGGCCATCTGCACGGGCGGTACCGGGTGTCGTGCACGCATCGCCGATTACCTGCGGGTGCAGTACCGGGCGCAGGCCCGGCGCGAGCAGTTGAAAGGGGGAGGGAGCCGATGACGCACAACAAGATCGACGTCGAGCAGCTCAAGGCTGCGGTGGATTTGGTGGCCGTGGTGGAGCGCTATGTGCAGCTGCGCCGCACAGGCAAGGAACACGCGGGCCTTTGCCCGTTTCACAACGAGTCGTCGCCGTCGTTCACCGTGATCCCGTCCAAGGGGTTCGTGCACTGCTTCGGCTGTGGCGCGCATTTTGACGTGATTGGCTTCCTGATGGCGATCACTGGCTGTGATTTCCACGAGGCATGCGTGCAACTGGGCGCGCAAGACTTCCGCCAGGCGCGCGATGGCGTGCGCGTGGATATCGAAGCGCCGCTCGATGTGACCTGGGTGCCGCTGATGCCGGTGCCGGATGATGCGCCGGACCTGCTCGCTGGCAATGGCTGGACGGTGCCGATCTGGAATCCGAAGCGGGGCCGGTTGCGACGCATGCGTGTGACGCGTGCCGACGCTTACCGCGATGGCGAGGGCCGGCTGTTGGGCTATGTGCTGCGCGCCGAGTTCACCGACCGGCAGACGCGCAAGGTGAAGAAGTGGACACCACAAGTGACGTGGTGCGTCGGACCGGATGGCAAGCGGCAGTGGTGCATCCAGCACTTCCCGGCGCCGCGCCCGATCTATGGCCTGGACGCGCTTGCTGCCAAACCGCAGGCCGACGTCCTGCTGGTTGAAGGCGAAAAATGCCGCGCGGCTGGCGCTGGCGCGTGGGAACGCTATGCCGTCGCCTCGTGGCCGGGTGGCAGCAATGCCGTGCCCAAGACGGACTGGCGGCCATTGGCCGGACGCAACGTGGTGTTATGGCCGGACGCTGATGCGGCCGGGCGCAAAGCGATGCTGGGCTGGCGGAACGATGCCGGCCATTACATCCCGGGCTTGGCGCAGCTGGCCATGCGCGCAGGCGCGCAAAGCGTGCGGCTGATCGACACCGACGGCATGCCGGATGGCTGGGACATTGCCGACGCGCTCGAGCGCGATGGCTGGACTCCACGGCAGCTGTCAGCTTGGGCAGCCGGGCGAGTGATCGAAGTCACCGTGGTGCCAGGCCATGCGCAGTGACACCACGCAGCAGGACATCTGGCGCGATCGCCAGCCGACCGCCGCCGATTGGCGCGCTTCGGCGGAGGCCGCATTACGCAATCCATTCGAGACACCGGCGCGCTGCCAGCGCCGGCACGACTACTGCCTACAGCAGGCGCAACGCTGCGAAGAGGGCGAGCGGGGATGACTTTGACCAAGCGTAAGACGCTCACCGTCGTAGACGGTGGGCTAGGTACTGCGCCACCGGGCGGCGGGGATCACAACCCGGACGCATGGAAAGCGCAGCTGACATACAACCGCGACCGCAACGTCGAGGGAACGCTGCACAACCTGATCCTGATCATGGAGCACGACGAGCGCCTGGCTGGGCTTTGGTGGCTCAACGATTCGAGCAACCAGGTGAAGCTGGAGCGCGACCCGCCGTGGCGCGGTGGTAGCCGCGAGGAGTTCATCGACTCCGATGCGTATGAGCTTGCGGCGTGGCTGCAGCATCCAGACCGCTACGCCATGAAGTGCAGCGACGAGCTGGTGCTCAAGTCGGTGATCGCCGTGGCCCGGCGCTACCGGCGCCACCCCATCCGCGAATTCCTTACCGGCCTGCAGTGGGATGGCGAGGCGCGGGTGGAGCGGATGCTGGTGGATCTGTTTGGCGCTGCGGACTCCACCTACAGCCGACGCGCAGCGCAATGTTTCATGGTGAGCGCTGTTGCGCGCGTGCTGTGGTTCGACGCCAAGCAGCCATCGGTGGGCGCGCAGGTGGACTTCATGCTGGTACTCGAAGGCGAGCAGGGCAAGCGCAAGTCCAGCGCGCTGCGCGCGATCTTCGGCAGCCAGTGGTTTGTGGAAACGAGCGAGTCGCCCAGCGGCAAGGACTTCTACCAGGTCATCCAGGGTGCGTGGGGCGTGGAGATCGGCGAGATGGACAGCTTCTCCAAGGCCGACGTCACCAGCGTCAAGACCGCAATCACCCGACGCGTGGACAAGTTCAGAGCGCCCTACGAGCGCGTGCCGCGCTCCTATCGGCGCGAGTGCGTGTTCGCCGGCACTACCAACGAGCACCAATATCTGCGCGACCCCACTGGTGGCCGGCGCTTTCTGCCCGTGCGCACCGACGGTGAGGTGCTGATCGATGCGATCGGTGCACAGCGCGAGCAACTTTGGGCCGAGGCGGTGCACATGTTCGATGCCGGCTTCGAATGGTGGCAGCTACCAGCAGAAGCAGCCGCAGAGCAGGCGGCGCGTTACGTGGGCGACAGCTGGGAGGGGCGTGTGGAGAAATGGCTAGATGGCCGCATGGCCGAAGACCGCTACCCCGCGCGCCTCAAGTTCAGCGCTGCCAAGGTGGACTGGGCGAGCACCGACGAGATCCTCATGCATGCCATCGGGCTGGACCCGGGCAAGCACGGCAAGCCCGAGCAGATGCGCGTGGCCGCGATCCTCAAGACATTGGGCTGGGAGAACCACCGACGGCGATGGCCGGACGGTGGACGCGAGCCGCGATGGTTTCGTGCTGGGCTAACGGTGGACGAGTGGCTGGCCGGCGCCAGCCGAGAGCAGGCGAGCCAGGACGCGACCGATGCCCCTGACTTCTGACCAGACCTCGCCGCCAACGTCCACACCTGTCCACACCTGCGTCCAGACCTCCCGCCTACTACGGCAAGGCTGTCCACACCGTCCACACCTTTCGCGCGCGCCTACGTACATGACCCTTTTTCACCATCAATCAAAAACTCTCAACAGGTGTGGACAGTCTGGACATTCTGGACACCTCAATGATTCCAAGGGCTGCGACCGTCCAGACCTTGTCGCCGAGGTGCGGACAGTGTGGACGCGCTGCGATAGCGTCGTGTTCCACGGGAATCGCCGCGTGGGCGGGCAGGCGGCAGTCAAGGCGGCCGCGACCGTAGCGACCCCGACCGTGGCGCGGGTCCTCCCGGGCCTTGGCCGTCTGCGGGTAATTCGGACCCCACATTTCGTGCATCTTTCGTTCCGGACTTTGGTTCCGGTCGGAACTCGGGTGGCTGCATGAGTTCCGAAACCATGAGCGTTGCCGAGTATTCGAGCCACCGTGGCTGCAGCGATTCGTACATCCGCCGCATGCGTCGCTCCGGCAAGCTCGTGATGCACGCCGACGGCAAGCGGATCAACGTGGCTGCCAGCGATGCGCTGCTGGATGACATCACCGACCCGCTGCGCGGCGGCGATCGCACGGCTGGCGCCGACGCGCGGCTGGATGTGCCCACCGCCCGCGTACTGCCTAGCGATGTGCCCAGCGTGCAGGAAGCGGTGCGCCGCGAAAGGCTGGCGCGGGCGCGGTTGGCAGAGCTGGAGCTGGGCGAAGAGTCCCGTGAGCTGACGCGCACAAAGGGCGTAGAGCGCGCCGTGTTCACCCTGGTGCGCCAGGCGCTCAACAGCATGATGAATCTGTCGGGCCGCCTGCGCGCCAAGCTGGCCGCTGAAAGCGACCCGCGTGCGATCGAGGCAATGCTCGACGCTGAGGTGCGCTTGATCGCACAGACGATGCAGAAAGAAGCGCGGCAGCTGCTGGCGCCGCCAGGGCAGCGCAACGACACTACCGAGGACGACGCATGACGCTAGATCTCAATGCCTTCGACGTGGAGCTGGCAGAGCCGGCAGCGATCGTGTGCGACGCGTGGGCGCGCGCGTGGGAGCTGCCGCCGATCCAGACGGTGAGCGAGTGGGCCGATGCCAACCGCATCATCGCGAAGGGCTCAGGTGCCGAGCCTGGCCCGTGGCGCACCAGCCGCAACCCGATCCTGCGCGAGATCATGGATTGCCTGAGCGACCATTCGCCGGTGCGCCTGGTGGATTTCATGAAGTCCGCACAGATCGGCGCCACCGAGATCGGCATCAACTGGACCGGCTACGTGATCGACCGCGGCGCTGATTCGATGATCGTGGCGCAGCCTGTGAAGGATCTGGCGCGCAGCTGGGCGGCGTCGAAGTTCGATCCAGCCGTGATGGAAATGCCCGAGCTGCTGGCAAAGCTCCACACCGACAACATGCTGGAGAAGCATTTCCCTGGCGGCACGCTATGGGTGATCTGGAGCAACTCGGCCAAGCAGCTACGCCAGCGCACCGCGCGTTACATCTTCATGGACGAGGTGGACGAATACCCCAAGGACATCGGCGGGCAAGGGCCGGCCGACCAGCAGCTGGAAGCCCGCGCAATGTCCTATGGCGACCGCGCCAAGATCTACCGCGCCTGCACCCCAACCATTGCCGGCGCCAGCGCGATCGAGGCCGGCCACGCAGCAGGCGACCAGCGCGTGTACATGGTGCAGTGCCCGCATTGCGGCGGCGAGCAGACGCTCGACGTGGAACGCTTGCAGCCGGACGGGACGTTCGCTTGCCTGGCGAGCGGCTGCGTGATCGAGGAGCACCACAAAGATCTGATGTTTGCCGAGCGCGGACACGGCGGCACGGCATACTGGAAGCCGACCAACCCAGATGCTGACCCGTATCACCGCAGCTACTACGCGTGGGCCGCATACGCGCCGTTGGGCCTAGGGCCGTCGTGGAAGGACCTGGCCGATGCGAAGGCCGAGGCTGACCGCGACCCGAACAAGGCGGCAGGCTTCCACAACCTCAAGCTTGGCTTGCCGTTTGCCGGCGAGCGACAGGAGCAGGACGCAGACGAAGTGGCCAAGCTGGGCGAGCCCGGCGTGCACCGCGGCATCGTGCCGCTGGGTGGACTGGTGCTGACAGCAGGCGTGGACTTCCAGCACGACCGCGCAGAGGTGCAGGTGATCGCCACCGGCCGCGGCCAGCGTCGCTGGGTGGTGGACTACGCGGTGATCGACCTGGACCCGACCATCCTCGATACCTACCCGGCGCTGGACGAATACCTGCGCGGTACCTGGAAGACCACACGCGGCATTGATATGCCGGTTACCGCAGTGGCGCTGGACGGCGGCAACTGGACCGAGACCGTGGCTCAGTTTGTGAAACAGCTGGTCAACCAGAGCGGTCAGGCACGCATCGTGGAGACACCGAACGGCTACATCAAGCAGACGGTGTACCTGATCCGCGGCCGCAACGAGCGCAAGTCCGAGCGCGCGGTGTATCGCCCGGCCAAGACCGAGGTCAACAACCGTGACAAGACGGTGGCGCGAAGCGTGGGAGTGTGGGGCGTTGGTACGTCGGTGCTCAAAACCATGGTGTATGGCTGGCTCACCGCTGCACTCACGGCAAAGGACAAGGCCGACGCGGAAGGGCAGGCGGAGGATCTGACGGCGCGAATGCTGCGTTTCCCAGGCGGCCGTGGCGACGAGGTGCCGGATCCGATCAATCCAGATACGGGGTCACTGCTGCCGGCGTACTACAAAGGGCTTACGGTCGAGTTTTACGACAAGGAATCGGGCTATTGGATTAAACCGAAGGGCGCACGGAACGAGCCTCTGGACACGGCTGTGTATGCAATATGGGCGTCGCTCGCGCCCGCAGTCAAAGCCGATGTGATTCGTGAGTCCCAATGGGCGGTGCTGGAAGAACAGTACCAACCGGCCACGAACGGCTTGTTCGATCAGGAAGTCAGTGCAGCTGAACAAGATTTGCCTAGCATGCCAAAGGCACCAGCGTATTCCCATGAAACTGCAGGTTCCCATCAGATCCGGGTGACCGGATTTGCACGGGATGGATGGTCGCTCTAATGGAAAAACAGAAGAAACCAACGGACCAACTCCGCGAGCGCATTATATCTGCGATGCAGCAAGACATCGGCATAAGTCGTCAGTTCGCTGCGCCATTGGCGGACTCCATTTTGGAGTGCTTTGCAGGAGAACGGCCTTATTTCCCCGCGAGACAAAGAATTCTTCAAATCCAAGAAATGGAGTCAGACCTGTGTGCGGGCGTGCCTGTCGCAGAAGTGGCCGCCAAATACGGTTTGTCCAGGGCGCGCTTATATAGATTGTTCCCAGGCGGAGTGAAAGCCCGATCCAAAAAGTGGTCTCTTGAAAGACTCCCTGGCGCGCTAGGCGCCAGGGATCAAAGTACTATTTTGTACAGGTATATTGATGCTGGAATTCGCCGCCTTGCACGTTATATCTGTCAAAAATTTTCGTTTTAGCGATGTAGGTTAATGACGATTTTAAGGTTCCTGGGCAATAAAACTGCAGTTTTTTAGTCTTGTCGGTTTTGTCGAGATTATGAACTTCAGAGAACTTCTTGACCTTGCAGTCATTTGTCGGGCAGCTTATGAACGTCGTCTCGATGTGGAGCCAATCGTCAAAATCACCAGAATAAGTGAGCTTCGGATTAATAATTCCCTGCCCAGGGGCGCTTACGATGTTCTCAACGCTAACCAGCGTAAAGGGTGAACAGGGCTCTGCCCGAAGTCTCAAGCCTTTCTCGATCGCTCTCGCAAAAGCCTCTCTAAAAAATTGATCTTTCAGTGCTTTGGAATCCCCGGCATCGGTGGTATAGCCAATGCCTATGCTGACTGCTGGCATGGTGCTTAGGCGATTTTCGATCTTATCTAACTCAGTAACGCTTCCCGCAATTTTGAAGTCGCTGTAAGCGGGGTCAGCATGTATCTGTTCCTTAGCGTAGCAAAGAATGCTGTTACCAAGTTGCTGGGCGCCAGGGCTGCCGGTCTGAACCACGACTTCAATGCCTTTCTTCGCAGCTGATCCACCGTTTGTATGAAAGGTTATGAGATAATCTGCATTCAAGAGGTTCGCATATAGCGCCCTAGCGGCATAATCTTCATCCCATTCGCGCAAATGGCTCCGCGCTGTGTCATCTGTGCCTTGGGGAAAAATGTTCCACAATGTTGCGCCCTTTTCCGGAAAGAGCTTCTTTGTGTAATATCTTGTGCCAAGCCTTTCGTGCGGGAAATTGCTTGGGGTCTCAATCCAATAATTGCCGAGTTCCCTGCTAAAAACTATATTTGAAAAGTACGGTTTATACATAAAAAACGGATAATAGCTTTTAATCTTATTCTCAGTCGTTGAGGCCATGACTGCAGTCATTCCATCTTCATCTATTTCATTGGCCGTGGCCTGCTGCGGGACCCACTTTTTACTTTTAAGATTGTAGTAAATTCCGCCTCCTGGGTTTAGTAGCAAAGTCGGCGGGGTCGGAGGAGTGGGTGACTCAACCTTCGCAACTTGTAGTGGGAAATCATCCGGAAATATCTCGTTAATGGTCAGCCCGTCAAAGCGAAGCGATACAGTCGAAACATCAAAGATATTGTCAACCAAGTCATGACCATACTGACTGACTTGGTTGTAAGTAGGACTGAAGGCTTCCTTCCACTTTGTCATGTCTTTCGGGATGAAGCCGCGCCCTAGATCAACAATCACCAGTCTAGTTGATGGCTCGTACGAGACTCGCGCGACTATCTTGGTATCTTGACCTGGATACCTTTTCTGCTTGTTCACGAAAGTTTGTATCGCGGCCTGAATCTGCGGCTGCACGTCAGCCCAGACAGTCGCAGTCACTGCTTGCGGTGCGGCATCTTTCGATTGTGCAGTGACCGAGCTAGGCGAGAGTGCCAGCAGCGAGACAGCAGCCGCGCATTGAATCCACTTCATGTGTTGCTCCTTGGTTAAATTTCCCCCTGCTGTAACAGAATAGCAGTCCGGATAAGCATTTTCCCGCAGGACCTGTCGAGTCATTTGTGCAGCGTGCTTTGGGCATCCAGTTCAGCACGAGGTGCGTACGCGTAGTTTTGGCAAAGATTGAGAATGGATGCCGGAATAAACAATAATTTCAATGGCTTGCAGACGGGTCGCTTTCGGCTTTTACCTGGATTTGAGATGTCATGATCACTAGCCTGATTCGTCATGAAGACGGCTCAGGAAATGCTCACCACGTACCAGCAGGCAGAGATTGCCGTGCTGCAGGGGCAGAGCTTTCGTTTCGGTGAGCGCATGCTCACCCGCGCGGATCTTGCAGAGATCCGTAAGGGCCGCCAGGAGTGGCAGGCGGCGGTAGATCGAGAGGTAGGTGCCGGCCGTCGTGCTCGCTGGGCCACTTTCGATTTCGGTGGCCGGACCTGATGGCCTCAGCACGCATCGCCCGCGACCGTCTTAGCGTAGCCATCTCCACTGACCGCAATGCGCACGCAATTGAGGCGCGGACGGCGGTGCGTGAGCAGCAGCTTCGCGTGGTGGCACGTGCCCATGAGGTGACCCGCCCATCCCGCAGCCGCAAGCTAGCGCGCGACTGGGGCAGTGGTAATGCCATTGCCGGCATGGATGCGCGCCAGATACGTGACCAGGCGCGCCACCTTGAGCGCGACCTAGACCTAGCCGACAACGCGCTCAACGTGCTGGTGCAGAACACAGTGGGTTCCGGCATCGACGTGCTGTCGGCGCCGCGGCTGCCCGGCCAGCCAATTAACCGCGAACTGGCCCTGCAGCTGGATGAGCTGTGGGACGTGTGGTGGGACGCACCCGAAGTCACCCGCGCCCACGACTACGGCGCGTGCCAGCAATTGTTGGCGCGCAGCTGGCTGCGTGATGGCGAAGCGTTCTATCAGGATTTGGTCGGCACCGTGCCGTATCTGGAGCATGGCGGCGGCGTGCCGTACAGCATCGAGATGCTGGAAGCCGACCTGGTGCCGCTGGGCTTCAACGACCCGGCACGCAACATTCTGCAGGGGGTGGAGCGCAATGCGTGGGGCCGCCCGGTGGCGTATCACGTGTACAAGCAGCACCCCGGCGACCCGCTGGGCTGGACCACCGACACCAAGCGCGTGAGCGCGGAGGTGATGCACTGCATTGCTAACCTCAAACGGTTGCACCAGGTGCGCGGCCTGAGCGTGTTTGCCAGTGCGATGTCGCGCTTCGAAGACGTCAAGGACTACGAGGAATCCGAACGCATCGCGGCCAAGGTGGCTGCGTCGATGACGTTCCAGATCAAGAAGGGCTCGGGCGAGATCTACCAGCCGGCCGGCGAGGGCCTGGGCGGCGTCGCACTGGTGCAGCAAGGCGTGCCGGTGCGCGAACTGCGTATGGCGCCCGGCGCCATCTTCGACGACCTGCTGCCTGGCGAATCCATTGAAAGCCTGGGCACCGACCGCCCGAACCCGAATGCGGCAACCTGGCGCAAGGAACAATTGCGCGCTGCCGCCGGCGGTATCGGCGTGAGCTTCTCAAGCCTGTTGCTTGACTATAACGGCACGTACTCAGCGCAGCGGCAGGAGCTGGTGGAGAAGTGGGGCAGCTACCTGATGCTGGCCGAGCGCTTCATTGCGATGTCGGTGCGGCCTCAACGACAGCGCTTCGTAGAGGCGGCGGTGCTCGCCGGCAAGGTGCGCCTGCCGCGTGGCTGGTCGCTGCGCCATTTGGCGGCATCGACGTACGTGCGGCCGATCATGCCGTGGATCGATCCGCTCAAAGAGGCCTACGCCAAGGGCGAGGCCGAGGACCGTGGCTGGGTGAGCCCGCAGCAAAACACGCTGCAGTACGGCAACAACCCCGACGAAGTGCTGCGCCAGCGCCAGGACTGGCAGCAACAGCAGCAGCAATTGCAACCGGCTACGCCGGCACCAGCGGAAGCCCGCGCGCAGCTGCGCGCCGACCTTTCGCGCGACATGTTGAGGGACATCTAACTATGCGACCCCATGCACTCACCGCGGCTTTGGGCCGCGTGCTTGCCGATGCCGGCCAGGCGCTCGGCCCTTGCCTGCTCAGGATCGAGGCCCGCGCCAATGACGTCGCCGAGGTGATGATCTACGGGACCATCGGCGACAGCCTGTGGTCGGAATCGGTCTCCGCACTGGAGCTTGCCGAGCAGATCAACCAGATCACCGCCAGCACGATCCACGTGCGCATCAACAGCGGCGGCGGAGTGGTGGCCGATGGCATAGCCATCTACAACGCACTGAGCCAGCACGCCGCGCACAAGGTGGTGTTTGTAGACGGCCAGGCGGCATCGATTGCCTCGCTGATCGCCATGGCCGGCAATGAGGTGGTGATGTATGCCAGCTCGCTGCTGATGGTGCATGCGCCACACACGATTGCCGCCGGCAACGCGTCCTCGTTCCGCCAGTACGCCACCGCGCTCGACGCGCATGCCGGCGCGATGTTGGAGGCCTATGCCACCAAGACCGGCAAGCGCAGCGAAGTAGAGCAACTGCTCACCGACGGCGCCGACCACTGGTACACCGGCGCGCAGGCGGTGGAGTTCGGCTTTGCCGACCGCGTTGCAGACGCCGCCACAGCCGCCCGCGCTGAGGGCGCCTGCGTTGTGGCGCTCACCGGCTACCTGCAGGCCATCACCCAAGCGCCGGCCCCGGTTGCCGCGCAGCTGCGCGGGCACATCGCCGCCGCGCTCAGCCCCAGCGTTTTCGCCTCACTTCCCGAGGTCACCCAAACGGCCGTTGTTGGCCACATCGAGGATCCTATGACCCAGCAAACCTATCTCCGCATCCTCGCCAACGCCGCTGGCGGGCAGGGTGCAACCACAACCACCACGGTGACGCCGCCGGCTGCGGCCGCAGCGGTACCGCTGGTTGCCGCCGCGCCGGACGCCGCCGCTGCCGTGCAGGCCGCGCTGGTGGCCATGCGCGGGCGCAATACCGACATCATGGCGATGGCCGAGCCGCACATGGGCAATGCGGAAATCCGCGCCTATGTGGACGGCGTCATTGCCGCCGCCGACCCGAACGTCACCGCCGACAACGTGGGCCGCCACATCCTGGCGCTGATGGGACGCAACGGCGAGCCGCTCAACGGCCGCGCTTGCGTGGTGGCTGGCGGCGACCAGCGCGACAACGTGCGGGCGGCGATGACCAACGCCATCCAGGCGCGCGTGGGCATGGCGCAGGCCGCCGCAGACAACCCGTACCGCGGCCACTCGCTGGCCGAGATGGCACGCGAGTGCCTGGTGCAGGCCGGCGTCAATCCGCGCGGCATGGACAGGCGGGAAATCGTGGGCATGGCATTCACCCATTCCACCTCGGACTTCCCGGCGCTGTTGGGCGATGCCGCGCGTCGCTCGGTGCTGCAGGGCTATCAGGAAGTGGAAGAGCGCTTCAGCGAGTTCACCCGCGCGGTGAGCGTGCCGGACTTCAAGCCGACCAACCTGGTCGGCCTGGGTGCGTTCTCCGATTTGCTGCCGGTACGCGAGGGCGGTGAGTACAAGCAGGGCACCTTCAGCGAGCAGTCGCAGTCGATGCAGATCGTCACCTGGGGCCGGCTGTTCACCATCACCCGGCAGGCCATCATCAATGACGACTTGGGCATTTTCAGCGATGTGCCGCGCAAGATGGGCCAGTCTGCCAAGCGCACGCTGGCCAAGGCGGTGTTCGAGCTGATTACCAAGAACCCGCGGCTGGCCGACGGCAAAGCGCTGTTCCATGCCGACCACGGCAACCTGCTGCCGGCGGCGACGATCACCACCGAGAGTGTCAGCGCCATGCAGGCGCGCATGGCGCTGCAGAAGGATGCCGACGGCAACGTCATCCGCGTGCCGATGAAGACCCTGCTGACGCCGGTGGCGCTCTCCGGTGCCGCACTGACCGTGCGTGCCGCCGAGTACGCAGTGGGCGGGGCCAACAACCAGACCACGCCCAACATCGTGCGCAACACCTTTGAGGTGGAGAGCGACGGCCGCCTGGATGGTGCAGACCCGAAAGCATGGTACGGCCTGGCCAACTCGGCTTACGTGGATGCGCTGGTGGTGGGCTACTTGGACGGCAACCAGACGCCGTACCTGGAGCAGCACGAGGGATTCAAGGTGGACGGCGTGGCTTGGAAGGTGCGCCTGGACGCGGCGCCCGCGATCGCCGACTACCGCGGCATCTACAAGAACCCCGGCCAGTAAACCGCCTGCCGCACCGCAGGCGCGGTGCGGCGTCTCTTCTCATCTGGAGTACTCCCCATGAAAAACGCATACCAAGACGGCCGCGTGCTGGACGTCACCCTGACCGCTGCAGTCACCAGCGGCGGTGTCATCGCCACCGGCAAGCTCGTCGCCATTGCCGTCACCGACGGCGTAATTGGCGACAGCATTGCCGCACACGTTGAAGGCGTGTTTGCACTGCCCAAGTTGCCTGCCGCCGTGTTTGCCGTGGGCGCGGCGGTCAACTGGGACATCGACGCCAAGCAGGCGATCGCCGCTGCCGGAGGTGCCGGCGACACCAACAACATCGGTTACGCGATCGAGGCGGCCGGTAACGGCGCCGCCACGGTGCTGGTGCGCCTGACCCCGGGTACTGCCACGCCGGTGGCCGCCTAAGCCTTACCCACCACCGCATGCAGATGCCCGGGTGGCGCGTGCGGTGGTGGCTCTTTTTGACTTGACCCAAGGATCAGCACATGGCCCCGCCGCGCGGCGTCCGCAACAACAATCCAGGCAACATCGATCGCACGGGCGTGGCCTGGCAGGGCGAAGACCGCAGCGCGGCTGCACGCGCACGCGAGGCACGCTTTGCGGTGTTCGATACGCCCGAATACGGCTTCCGTGCGCTGGTCAAAACGCTGCTGACCTACCAGCGCAAGCACGGCCTGCGCACAGTGCGCGGCATCATCAACCGGTGGGCGCCGCCGGTGGAGAACGACACCGGCGCGTATGCGCGCCAGGTGGCCACCGCGCTGGGCGTGGACGTGGACCAGCGCATCGACGTGGAGGCGCCGGCCACTGCGTTTCAGCTGGCCAAGGCGATCGCCAAGCACGAGAACGGCGGCAACTTCTGGGGCGACGCGGTCATCTGGGACGGCGTGGAGCTGGCGGGGATTGCCCGGTGATGGACGGCGGCGCGACTGTGCTGCTCAAGACGGCTGCGTTGCTGGTGGCCACCAGCGCCGGCAGTGCCGTGGTCACCGAGGTGATCACTGGCAGTGAGCATCTGTTCCTGGGCATTCCGCAGTCTTGGTTTCTGGCTGCGGTCGTGGGCGCGCTGGTCGGCCTGCTGCTGCTCAGCGAGATCGACGTGGGTAAGGTGTCCGCGCCCAGCGGCGGCCCGGGCGTGCAATGGCTGACGCTGCTGCTGCGCGTGGGCTTGTTGGGCCTGTTCGTACTGGGGTTCGCGCTGGCGGCCGGCTGGATCGTGGTGGCGCTGGCCAACTACTTTCCCTCGGTGCACCGCATTGGCATTGCAGTGAGCGGGCTGAGCGGTTTCATCATCAAGCCGATGTTGCCGCACTACCTGGGCGCGCTGCAGAAGTGGTCCGACCGCCTCGCTGGCCGCGCAGGAGGTGCTGCATGAGCATCTACCTCGTGAGCCTGGTCAGCACGCTGGCGGTGTTCTGCGCCACGACCTGGCAGCTGCTGCATACCTTTCATGGCGGCGAGCGCGCACGTGATCGCGCCGCCTGGGCGCTGCGGGGCGCCTGCCTCATTGGCCTGGCTGTCGGCATGCTGGGCATCTTCTTGCGCGACCTGGCGCAGCACACGCCCGCGCCCTGGTACGTGCTGCTCGTGCGCGTGTGCCTGACGGTGCTGCTGATCTACCCGTGGCGCCGGCGGGAGAGTGACCGATGAACATACTGGCCCTCTTCAAGGCATTGGCGGCGTTGGTCTTTGGCTGGGCGGCCGACGCGCTGACCTGGCTGCGCAAGCCGGGTAGCCGGCTCAAGGTGGTGTGTGCGCTGCTGGCCGCTCTGCTGTCGATTGCCTCGCTCACGTCCTACCGCAAGGGCCAGCAGGTGATTGTGGTGACGCGCCAGGTGGAGCAGTGCCAGAGCGATCGCACTGCGGCGCTGGAAGCGGCGCAGCTCAAGCGCGCCGAGTTGGAGCGCAACAACGCAGACAAGGACGCTGCGCTGGCGACCATCGCCGCCAAGTTGAACGCCGAGGCCGAGAAGCTGCGTGTGCTGCAGGAGCGCAACGCCGGCCTGCGCGACAAGACCGAAGCCGCCAAGGCCGCCGCTGACCGCAGTGCTAAGGCGTTCAAGCAGGAATACGACCAACGCCCGGCCGAGTGCACCGCTGCACTGCAGGCGCTGGCCGCGGCATGCCCCAGCCTGGGAGGTTACTGCTGCGCGCTTTGCTCACTGCTGCGCTGCTGGCTGCGCTGCTGGCTGGATGTGGCAACAAGGCTGCCCGGCTAGATCCGGCGCGCCCGATTGTGGTGACACCCGCGCCGGCGGTGGTTGCGGTGCCGGTGCGTACCTATGTGGAGATCGATCGGCGCCTGACTCAGCGCTGCCCCTGGGTGAAGAACGGCACGCTGGAGCAGGTGCTGGACGTCTCGCGTGGGCGCAAGCGCTGCCTGGAGTTCTACGAGGCCAACCTGGGCGAGATCGAGCAGGTGCAGGGCACCCCCGCTGGCGAGGGCAGCCCGTGAGCCAGATCCGCATCGCGGTGGATGCCGACAACCTGCTGGGCCGTCAGTTCAGCGCGTTGGAGCGCGAGCAGCTGCCGTTCGCCATCGTGCAGGCGTGCAACGCCACTGCCTACGAGATCCGCGAAGTGTGGAAGCGCACTGCGCCGCGCGTGTTCGACCGGCCAACGTCGCTGACGATCAACGCTGCGATGTACCGCAAGGCGACCAAAGCCCGCCTGTTTGCCGAGATCTTCCTGCGCGATGAAGCCTTCAAGGGCACGCCGCCGGCAAGGTACCTGCGCACGGAAGTGGATGGCGGGCAGCGCCGCAAAAAGGGCTTCGAGGTACTGCTGCAAGCCAAGGGCCTGATGCCGGCCGGGCAGTTCGCGGTCACCGGCCGCAGTGCGCGCACTGACCAGTACGGCAACGTGCCGGGCGGCCAGGTGACTGCGATCTTGTCGCAGTTGGGCGCGCAACGCGACGCCTACCAGAATGCCAACACCAAGAAGCCCACGCGGCCCAGCAATGAGCGCAGCCGCGCCGAGTATCTGGGGCGCACACGCTTGAACACGGTGGCGGTGATGCAGCGCACCGTTCGCCGCGGTGGGCGCTACTTCGCGCTGCAGCGCCAGCGCGGCAAGTTGGCGCCGGGCATCTACGAGCGCATCGGCACTGGCTTCGGCAGTGCAGTGCGCAGCGTGTTCGTGTTCACCACGCGCGCCAGTTACACGCCGCGTTACGACATCTACGGCTTGGCCCAGCGCACCTGGGACGAGCTGATGCCGTTCTACTTCAACCGCGAGCTGGAAAAGGCCATCCAAAGCGCGATCGCCAAGGTGCGCGCATGAGCCAGCGCGAGTTCCTCCAAGCTTTCGATGCGGTCGCTTTCTCGGCCTTCGCAGAGGTGGGACTGGCTGATGGCGATGCACGCTACCAGGCACCCGAGGCTACCGAATCCGCGCCGTGCACGGTGCAGATCGACCGCAACGTGCGCGACTTTGGCAGCGACCTTGCGCCCGTGAGCACCGGCTACACGCTGGTGACCTTCCAGCGCGCACAGGTGCAGCCGGCCAAACGCGGCCGGCTGCTGCTGCGCGGGGAGACGCTGGTACTGGCGGAGCGCGTGCGGCAGGACGAATCCATCAGCCAGTGGGTGGCCGACCATGGCTAGCCCACGCGAGATCCTGCGCGCGGCGGTGGGCGATTGTCTGCAGCGCATCAGCCGCGCCAGCGGTTACCAGACCGATGCCGGCGCCAGCCTCACGCTGGAGCCGGGCCAGGTCGACGAGGACGCGACCGCCGTGTTGACCGTGCTGGTGGCCAAGCAGCAGCGCGCCAGCGAGAGCGCACTGATCCGCACGCACCGGCTGACCACGCTGGTGATCGTCGCCAAGGCGCCTGCGCCGCTGGACACCGCGCAGAGCCAACTGGATGCGCTGGTGTCTGACATCGAACTTGCCATGTCCGACCAGCAGTTTCGCTACCCGGTGGGCATCCAGTTCCCGCAGTACGTGTCCATGGAGCCGGTGAAGCCGGAAGCGGGCATGAGCTGGATCGGCGCGCTGCTCACCTACCAAACCCACATCCCCATTACCTGACGCCGCCTGCGGCACCTACGAGGAGCATCCATGCCCATCAATTCCCCCGATTACAGCTACCTGGGTAGCGGCGAGCTGCACTTGCGCAAGCGTGGTGCGGCCAAGCCGTTTCGCGGTGTCGGCAACTGCTCGGCCTTCAGCTTTTCGCCGCAGACCAATCGCATCAATCTGCTGGACAGCACGCAGCCCGGTGGCGGCAACCGCAACTCGGTGGACCGCATCACCGAGGTGCAGGTGAGTTTCACCATGCACGACTTCAGCGCGGAGAACTTCGCCGACGTGTTGCGCGGTACCGCCACAACCATCGTGGCCGGCAATGCGGTGGATGAGGCCGTGGTGGCTTACAGAGATGGCGTGACGCCGTTGGCCAACCTGGCTGCCGAGATCACTGCGGTGAAGCCGGCCACCGGCGCTGCGGTGTATGCCAAGGGCAAGGATTGGGACATCAAGAACGGCGCGCTGTATGTGCCGGCAGATTCGGCCATCACCGACCCGGTGGACGGTGCGGCCAACATCAAGGTGACCTACAGCTTCGGCGCGGCCGAGCGCTTGCAGGCGTTGGTCAATCCCAACGAAGAGTACGAGCTGCTGTTTCTGGGCTTCAACGAAGCGCGTAGCGGCAAGAAGGTGCGCGCCCAGGCCTACCGCGTGTCCGGTGGCGTGATCGGCGAACTGGCGTTGATCGGTGAGCAGTATGGCGCTGGCACGGTCACCGGCACGCTCAGCAAGGACACCAGCAAGCCGGCAGGCGTGTCGCAGTACTTCACTTGGGACGCCGAGAAGTGAGCGAGGACATCGACATCCTGACGCCGCCCACGCGCTCGATCACTTTCCGTGGCGTGCAGGTGGAAATTGCGCCGCTGACGCTGGCGCAGATCGGACCCTTCATGACAGCCACGCGGCCGATCATCGGCCGCGTGCTGATCGCCGCCAGCCTGGTCGGTGCCGGCGCAACGATCGAGGTGGCCGCGCTGTTGATGGACGTACTGGAGCAGGACGGGCAGGCGTTCGCCAACGCTGGTGCGCTCGTCACCGGCAAACCCGAAGCGTGGATTGCCGGCGGCAGCCTGGCCGATGCGGCGACGCTGGTGGAAACGGTGGTGGAGCTCAACCAAGATTTTTTCGGCCAGCGCCTGCCGACCCTGATGCAGGCGGCAGGCAAAGCCATCCCCGCGATGGTAGCGATGCAGCCGCCACCGGTTGGGCCGACATCGTTCACTTCCTCGTCGCCCGCGGCCACCAGCGCCGAGACGTCCTAACCTACACCTTGGCGCAAGCCAGGGCATTTGCCGCTGCCGCCGCGCGCCATGACCGTGCGCAGTGGCACCAGCAGGAAGCTGCGACGGCCACTGCCGTGCGCATGGCGATGGGCGCCGAGCCTGCCGCTTTTACCAAGTACCTCAACGACCTGACCAGATAGATGGCCGAACCTTCTGCAAATCTGCGCGTCCGCATCAGTGCGGACGTGAACGACATCAAGCAAGGCCTCGCCTTGTTGCGCGGGCAGCTGGCCGACGTACGCAAACAGGCGGGCGAACCGTTGCCTGCCAATAACGTGATCAATCAGCTAAAGGTCTCCTCCGGGCAGACGCGTCAGGCGATGGCGCAACTGCCAATGCAGTTCACCGACATCGTCACAAGCATCCAGGGGGGCATGCCGTGGTTCACCGTGCTGGTGCAACAGGGCGGACAGATCAAGGACAGCTTTGGCGGCATCGGTCCAGCGCTGACGGGCGTATCCACTGCGCTGTTGGGCATGGTCAACCCGCTCTCGATCACCGCCGTCGCCGTGGCTGCCGTCGCGCTGGCGTGGAAGCAGGGTAACGACGAGGGAACTGCGTTTCGTCAGGCCATGATCTTGGTCGGGGACAGCTCGGGGCGGACTGCCGAGCGCCTAGCCGAAGTGGCCGCGCAGATGGACGACATTTCCGGGGTGACCACCTCCAGCGCCGCCGCGGCGCTGACCGAGGTGGCCGCCACCGGCAAGTTCACCGCCGAGCAGCTGGAGACGGTGGCGATCGCCGCCGAGACGATGCGCGCCGGTACCGGCAAGGCGGTGAGTGAGACCATCGCCGAGTTTGCCAAGATCAAGGCCGACCCGGTCGCGGCATTGCTCGAGCTCAACGAGACGATGCACTTCCTGGACCAGACGCAGCTTGCCAACATCAAGACGCTGGTGGAACAAGGCAACCAGATCCAGGCCGTGGCCGCGGCGTTCAAGATCTATGGCGACACGCTCAAGGATCGTGCCAGTGATGTGCAGGAAAACCTGGGCTACATGGAGCGCGCTTGGCGCGCAGTGAAGGGGGCTGCGTCCGAGGCGTGGGACACCATGCTGGGTGTGGGCCGGCAGGAGACACCCACCGCCAAGATCAAACAGCTGCAGTCACACATCGAAGGAATTAACCGCGGCACGGGCGTGTATCAGGGCTTGAGCGATGCCAACCGCACCAAGCTGGTGGCGCAGTTCCAGCAGCAGATAGCGAACTTGCAGAAGGAGGCCAACAAGAAGCCGGTCAAGGTGATCATGGCCGGCATCTACTCCGAGGTGGACAGCAAGCAGGAGGATGCGCGCACCAAGTTCCAGGAGCAGGGCACCCAGTACCTGACCAAACAGGCGCAGCTGGAAGAACGCATCAAGGACATGCGCACCTTGGCCGCGCAGGCCGGCATCACCGACACGAAGGTGCTGCAGCAGCGCGAGCGGGCAATGCGCGACACCGCAGCGGCAGCTGGCGCGAAGGGCGCCGCAAGCCTTGCAACCTCGGGCCGGTCTGCCGGCTTGCAGGCAATCAAGGACGCGCTGACCACGGAGCAGGCGCAGATCGACACCAGTACCAAGGTGCTGCAGGCGCAGTACCAAGCGCGCGAGCTGTCGGCCGAGACTTACTACCAACGCATGCGCGAACTGACAGAGCGCGGCACTGCCGCCGAGGCGCAGTCGCTGCAGAAGCAGGTCGACTACCTCAAGAGCCGCAATGTCACAGGCAAGGATGCCATCGACGTTGGCAAACAGGTGGGGGAAATGGAGGCGCAGCTAGCCAAGGTGCGCGCCGAGGGCGCGGCGAAGCTTGACGTGCTGGCAGCCGACGAGCGGAAGCTGCGTAAGCAGCGGGAAGACGCGCTGTCGTCCTACACAGCCGCACTCGATGCCAGCACGGGCGCCCTACGCGAAGAGATGGATGCGATGGTGGCCCGCGTGGGCTCCGGCGATCGTGAGTTCGAGATTCAGCAGCGCCTCAACGAGGTGTACCGCGAGCAGGCACAGCGATTGACCGAACTGGCTTTGCTCAAGCGGGTCGGCACCATCGACGAACAAACCGCCGCCGCCGAAGAACAGGCGGCACGCGCCGCGACCGAGCGGCGCGTGCAAGTCATCCGCGAAGGCTACGTGCGCATGGCCGAAGCTCAGGCCGACTGGGGCAGAGGCGCTTCTGCGGCATGGGCCAACTACCGCGACGGGGCGAGCAACGCAGCTGGCGCGGTGGAGAGTGCCACAACCTCGGCGCTGACCTCGTTCGAGGACATGGTGGTCAAGGCTACGACCAACAGCAAAGTCAGCTTCCGGGATATGGCGAACTCGATCATTGCTGACTTTGCGCGAATCACGGTGCGCAAAGGCATCAGCAGCCTATTGGGTGGCGTTTTTGGCGGTGGCTCCGGTGCTGGCACCGTGCAGCGCGAGGCGATTCCGCTGCAGGGCTGGGACACCGGTGGCTACACCGGGCCGGGTGGCAAGTTCGAGAAAGCCGGCTTCGTGCACAAAGGCGAGGGCGTGCTGAGTCAGCGAGATATCGCCTCGATCGGCGGGCCGCGCGCGTTCCTGTCGATGCTTGGTGCGATCCGCAGTGGCCGTGGGTATGCCAGCGGTGGATTGGTAGGCATGGCTGCGATGCCTGCCACGGCTACGGGTGCGCGCGGCTACGACAGGGTGGAGATCAACAATTACTCGGGGCAGGAGACGCGGCAGCGCGAGGAGCGCGGGCGGGCTCCCGACGGCAGCGAGCTGCGCAAACTTATCGTGGATGTAGGCGCTGCCGACATCGCCGGCGGAGGTCGCATGGCTGGTGCGATGAAGAACCGCTTCCCAAATTTGAAGGATGGGCGCTAATGGTGGCTCTGCCTGCATACGTCGGCGTCCTGTATGACGCTATTCGCGAGCGACCAGTGCCGGCAGTCAATCGCACGGAAATGGAGCGCGGTCTTGCGAAGCAAGCGCTGGTCAGCACCCGACTTGTGATGAATCTTCCGCTGTCCTTCGACTTCGCCAACTTGGATGATGCCGAAGCATTCTTGGACTGGTACTGCGATGAGATAAAAGTGGTCGGCGAGTTCACCATGCCGCACCCACGCAGTGGCAAGCAGATCACAGCGCGATTTGTTAGTGGGGACATCGGCGAACTACGTCCAGTTGAAGGCGTCGAACGGCCTTGGCAATGCGACGTGCTGATCGAGTACCTGCGATGAGCACCTTCATGGAGCGCCGCCAGCGCGTGACCGACACGGACGGCCCGCTTGAGCTGCTGGAGATGACGGCGCCATCGTTTGGCGCGGTCCTGCGCATCGCCAACGACACGCAGGATTGGGTGAGCAACGGGAACACCTACATCGGATATCCGTTTCGCTTTACACCGCCAACGGATGCGGCAGGGCAGACGCCTCGTGCGCAGCTTGAGGTAGACAACGTTGGGCGCGGCATCACCGAAGACCTTGAGCGCATGCAGCCGAACGAGACGGTGATGTGCCGTGTCCTGATTACGGACCGCGCGCAGCCAGACGTGATCGCGCGGCGGTTCTACCTGCCGCTGACGCAGGTGCGCGCAGCTGGCCCGCTGATCACCGCGCAAATCGGAGTCGACTTCTTCATGCGCCAGCAGGCGGTGAAGCTACGCGCGAACCCGCACGTGCTACCTGGGATCTTCTGATGCGGGCGCGTGAGGTTGAGCGTTTCCTCAACATCCCATACGACGCAGACACCTACGACTGCGCCGACCTGGTGGCGCAGGTGCAGCGCGAGCTGTTCGGGCGGGAGGTGCAGATGCCGGCGCGGCGCCCTCGCGGTGCAGAGGGGCAGGTGGTGCTCGGCGAATTGTCTCGCGCGTATGCAGCACCCACGGCCACGCCGGTCGACGGCGACCTGGTGCTGATGTTCGACAAGGGGCAGAGCCGGCCCGGACACGTCGGCGTCTTCTTCTACCTGGCCCACGAGGGCTGGGTGCTTCATACAACCAGCGCGCTCGGCAGTAGCTGGCTGCACCGCGTGCGCGAGCTGCCGGATTACGGCGCAAGGATCGAGGGGTATTACACATGGGTCTGATGACCACGCCTGCGAGCAAGGGCCAGCTGGTGCTGACGCCGCACCCGGTCACGCTGGAAGGGCAGCGCCACATTGCAATGGATCTGCAGCCGGGTGAGCGCCTGTGCGATTTCCTGCACCGGCACGTGATCGACCTGGATCAGAGCGAATGGACAGTGTCGATCGGCGGCCGCGTGGTCCCGCGCCACCTGTGGGCCTACGTCTATCCGAAGGACCGCCAAGTCATCGAGGTGCGCGGCGCAGTCGGCCGGAATGCACTGTACATCGTTGCGATGGCGGCGTTGATCTATTTCACGGGCGGCGCGGGTGCGACGTGGGCTGCTGGTTTGGGTACCACTGGCGCTGCTGTGGCCTACACGGCTGCGTTTGTGGTCGGTTCAATCGTCATCAACAAGGTGCTCGGGCCCAAAGTCGAAAGCCCGGCGGGACCAAGCGCCGCGGGCACCGTCTACAGCTTAGGTGCGCCGCGCAACCGCATGCGCCCCTATGAGCCGCTGGGCCTGCTGTTCGGCCGCACCCGCATCGCGCCCGACATCGCCAGCAAGCCCTACACCTGGTATGAGGGCGACGATCAGTACATCGGCATGGTGCTGACGCCGGGTATCGGTGTGGGCCGCGTGGGCACGTTCTCGAACGCCGACACGCCGCTGTCGAGCTATGAAGGTGTGAGCGTTTACCACTCCGGCTATAGCCAGATGCCGGATGAGACCATTCCGCTATATAGCAACGTCGATACCACCGACGGTGGCGAGCTGCCGGATACGGCCGACTTCGTCACCCGCACCACCAGCGCCGACACCGTACGTATCCAGATCAACCTGGAATACGTGCTGGGCGGCGTAGGCACCTCGGGCAAGGCCTACAACGTTTCCGACACCGTGCAGGTGCAGTACGCGCCTGCGGGCACTGGCATCTGGGCCACGCTGGCTACGCAGATGTTCACTGGCGACAAGCTGGACGTCAGTAAGCGCGCAACCGTTTCGGCAGATGTGGCCAAGGGCCAGTACGACGTGCGCGTGCGCATCCTGGGTCAGGGCAACTACACGGGCGACAACACCCAGCGCAACGACTTCCAGTGGTCGACCATGGGGAGCGTGCAGGCCGACACCGCGACCTACGCCGGCATATCGCGGGACGCCGTCATCATGAAGGCGACCGGCCAGCTCAATGGTCAACCTGACGAGCTCCGCTACGAAGCCATAGCCGCACCGATCCCGCTGTGGCGTAACGGCACTTGGGTGAGCGAGGAAACCAGCAACAACGGGGCGCACATCCTCAAGTACGCCCGCGGCTATTACGACCGAGACGGCAAGCTCATTGCCGGCATGGGCAAGAGCGATGAGGAAATCGATATCGAGTCGCTGCAGGGCTTTATGGCGCACTGCGAAGCGAATGGCTACACCTACGACTACTGGCTGACGGAGGAGCGCAGCCACGACGAGGTGCTGCAGGCTATCGCCCTGGCCGGCATGGGGCAAACCACCTGGGCCGGCGGTCGCCTTTCGGTGGTGTGGGCAGCCGACGACCAGCCGCTCTCGGGGGTCGTCAACATGGCCGAGATGAAGAAGGGCAGCTTCAGCGTGGATTACACGCTGGCCAGCGCGGCCGACGGCATCGAGTACAGCTATTTCGACAGCACCACCAACAAGGTCGAGACCCTGCGCGTGCCGGCGCCGGGCGTGGAGATCATGCTCAACCCGGCGCGCCTAACCGGTGAGGGCATTGGCCGTGAGGCGCATGCGGTCGAGATGGCGCGTTACCACCTCGCGCAGAGCTTGTTCCAGTACAAGGACATCGGCTTTGCCCAGGATCTGCAGTACCTGTCCTATCGCCGCATGTCCATGCTGTCGATCTCGCACGACCTCACGCAGTGGGGCTTCGGCGGGCGCATCGTCGCGGCAGAGCGTAGCGCGCTGCTGGGCACAGTCACGCTGACGCTGGACGAGCCGGTACCGCCGCCGGACGCGCGCAGCGCGTTCATCGGCCTGCGCATCCCAGGCGAGGCGGTCTATCGCACGTTCCGTGTGCGCAGCTTCGCTGAGGCGACGGACACCATCCAGTTGGTCGAGGAATGGCCGGATGACGCGCCGTTGCCCGGGGAGGGCTATGCGGATTCGATGGTGCAGGGCGGCTGGCAGGACAACCCGGCGCATGACACGGTTTGGATCTACGACTTCAAGGCCACGCCGGGGCTGCGTGTGCGCGTGGTGGCGATCGAGCCGGAGGGCGATCTGAAAGGCGCCAGCATTAGCGTAGTGCCGGAAGACGCAAGGTTCTGGATTTTCGTCAAGACTGGCCAGTACATTCGGCCAGAGAGCGGCTCATCGCTGGCCACACGCCCGATCGTCAGCAACCTGGCGATCGGCGAGGACCAGATCACCACCGGCGACGTTACCGCCACGGACCTGGTGGCCACCTTCGACATCAGCGGGCCATTCGATCACGCGGCGGTGTATGCCTCGGCGTCCGATGGCAGCGGTGAGCTGGTGGAAGTGGCACAGACGCGCACCCGCACAGCGCGGTGGCGTATTCCGCGCGCCGGCACCTACACCATCAAC
Source organism: Xanthomonas vesicatoria ATCC 35937 (assembly GCF_001908725.1). Lineage (NCBI taxonomy): Bacteria > Pseudomonadati > Pseudomonadota > Gammaproteobacteria > Lysobacterales > Lysobacteraceae > Xanthomonas > Xanthomonas vesicatoria. Next base: position 4,219,528 of record NZ_CP018725.1, read on the forward strand.
GTGCGCCCCTTCGGTCCGGAGGGGCAGATGGGCGTGGGCGCCTCGCTGATCTACACGACCATCGGCGCCGACGCGCCGCCGGTGAACTACGACCTGTTCGATGTTGAGGAGATCTCCGGCGGCATCCGGCGCTACACCTGGGGCTTCTGGAACGACACCATCCAGTCGGCCAACCTGGCCGGCGCAGAGATCCGCTACACCCAGGCGCCGGAGCAGGGCGCGCCGATGCCGGCGTGGGAGGCCATGACGCCGGTCGGGGACAGCGGCTACCACACCGGCGCATTCGACTCGCCCATCCCGTCCTCGGGCAAGTGGACGTTCGCCATCCGCGCGCGCAACACCAACGGCACGCTGTCGTTGGCTGCTAAGTACGTCACCAAGACGCTGGGCAAGAACCTGGGCGAGCTGCAGGAGGAGATGCAGCAGGCGATCAATCAGACCACCGAAGAGGTCCGGCAGGGCTTCCTGGAGGCCGCGGCACGCGACCGGCAGATCGCCGAGGCCGCACTGGCGGCAGCCAACAAGGCACGTGAGGACGCGATTGCACACGCAGACGCGCTCAACGCTGCTTTGGGCGATCTGGTCAACGCGGACGAGTGGACCTCCACGAGCTCATATCCCGCGGGCGACTTCGTGCGCTACGACGGCCGACTGTATCGGGCGCTCGTGGCCAACTCCGGTGTGGTGCCGCCCGGCAACGCTGCCACTTGGCAGAACGTCGGCAACTACGCGAGCGCGGGCGAGGCGATGGCCGCTGCAGTCGACATGGCGACGCAGACGGCGAACAACTTGGCGGCCGAGGTCACCCGGCTATCAGGGGTGATTGCCCGCCTACCTGCGGGCGACGGGCAGCTGGCACCATCCGCATGGGTTTCGGAGGGATTTGCGGCACTGACGAGTGCAGACACTGCGATAGGCCGGCGCGTCGGCACTGTAGAGGGCCGCATGCCGGCCGGTAGCGGTGCCCTCGAGACAGCGGCAAGAGTCACAGCAGTGGATGAGGCGGCGGTGCGGCGCGACGAGGCGATGGCGCAGCGGGTTGGCGTGGTGGAGGGTCGCATGCCAGCCGGAAGCGGCGGGCTTGCGACCTCCGCGAGCGTCACTTCTGTGGAGCAGGCCAGTGTTACCCGTGACCAGGCGCTGGGGCAGCGGCTCGACACGACCAACGCCGCAGTTGCTGGCAAAGCGGAGACCGCGGCTCTCAACGCGCTGAGCTCGCAGGTGCAGCAGGTAGGCAACCAGGCCAACGCCACCAGCACCGCGCTCACGGCCGTGGTGGCGAAGACGAACATCAACGCCAACATGCTGCGTAATCCAACGTGGGCACGCGGCAGCCAGGCGTGGACCCTCCCGCCGGGGGCCGCGCTTTTCAATCGGCCAGACTTCGGACCCTATTTCGGCCTGGCCGCATCGAGCGGTGGCGCTGCTGCCGAGCAGTCGGTGAACGCATCTGCCGGCATCTACACGCTGTCGTCCGATATCTGGAAAGACAGCGGCTCTGGCGTCGGGCGGATTGAGGTTGCCGCGCATGGCGCGTCCGGGTTGATCGGGTCAGTCACTGTTTTTGCTGACTCGGGTAGTTGGGCGGCATGGAAGAGGTTTCAGATCAGTATCAATGCTCCGTCCGGCACAACCCGGCTTGCCTGCCGCTTTATCGCAGAAAACAGTCCGGGCAGCACCTACTTCCGGCGCGCCAAGCTGGAGCCGGGGCTGGTTGCAACGATGTGGACCGATGACACATCGGTGGTTGACCAGGCTTCTGCAAGGCAATCGCTCGAGGCTCGGATGACCGTCAACGAGAACGGCATGGCCAGCTACTACGCCTCGTATACCTGGGCACTCGACGTCAGCAATAAGGTGATCGGCATGCGCTCTTTCAACAATGGGTTTATCGGCAAGATCACTTTTTCAGCAGATGTGGTGGAGATCATCGGCGCCACGCCAGGTGGCGGCCGCAATGAGTTCGTCGGCGGGAAGTTCTACGCCTACGCGCCCAACGGCCGCCGCGTGGTTGCCCTCGGGTATGGAGTGACATGACAAACGTCCTGATCATCAACGACGCCGATACCGGCGTCGTGCTGCTGCAGGTGACCGATCAGCCCGACTCGGACCTGCTAACGCAGCACATGGGGGCGATCACGATTGCCAGCGGCAGCAATGGATCTGTGCCAGTGCCGGTCACAGGGAGCGCCAACCAGCTGTACTACTGGTTTGTGGCAGATAGCAGCGCGGGGAACGCGCTGCTACCGATCTTGAGCGACAACGGCAATGCGATCAGCTGGAGCTCGCCTGACTCTGGCAATACCGCCCGCGCCGGCGGCACCCTGTTCTACGGGAGGTTTTGATGGCCTATGCAATCTTCGAGGCCGGTCCGAACCGAGTAGTGATATCCGAAACGTGGAAGAACCTGGCGATGGCGTCGAAACAAACGATCACGCCCGCCGGCAGTGGCGTGCTCAAGACATGGAGCCTGACCGTTGCCGGCACCAATCCAGTTCTTGCGTTTTTGGGTGAAAGCAACGCCGCGCTTGCAACGCGAACACAGAGCGGGAACAGCTTCACGTTCACCGGCTTTACCACCAGCGGAAGCTTTACCGCCTACGTCTTCGACGAGCCGAACTTTGGGCGCCGAGACTACCTGGTGATTACCAATCCCGACACCAATGAGGTGCATTTCGATGCGACCCTCAAGTACATGAAAGTGCGCGGGCTGCTGCAGGGCAATGCCAATCAAGGCGGGTCGATCACCCTTCCTGCAGGTCGCACATACGCGGCGCTTGCTGGATCGGCAGGCAACATCATGCTGGCCGTCGGTGGCGTCGTTGGCGGCGGGCCGCAATGGCTGATCAGCGTGGTGTGGCGCAAGGGAGTCGTCAACATCAACGGCAATGTTGCCAGCATCAGTGCAATCGATACCGGCAACTTTTCCCAAACGGGCGCGAATGGAACCCCATTCCCTGCTCCTGGCCAGTACGGCCAGCCCTGGGTGCGCGCCCCCATCCTCGACGTTACTGGATACTGATCATGCTCATCAGCGAAAACCCCACCTTCGGCACGGAGACCCGGATCGTGTCGCCGCGGATCGAGATCCGATGGGACCCGGCCACGAACGATGGCTCAGTCGAGTTCCACCTCGAGCAGATCACCACAAAGCCGCATCCCGATGGCTGGACGCAGACGCTGGAGCGCTTTTTTCTGCGCGTGCTCACCGTGCAGATTAGCGACCTGATCGGCCGCAGCTACGAGACCACCGCGCCCGCGACGACCGAAGTCGACCCGGCCACCGGGCAGTCCATCAAAGTCCCTGGCGAGACTGTCACCGAGCCCGGTGTGCATCTGTTGCTCGGCATCAAGGCAGCCACCCGCGCGGCCTACGATGCAAACGTGGCCGCGGCCGCCACCGAAGCAGATCCGATCGCGCGGCACATCACCATCATCTGGAACCCAATCAACGACACCGGAAATGTGACCTTCCAGGTGGAGGACCGAGGCGCTACCCTGGGGGTCTTGGCCGAGTCGATCACTGATCTGGTTGCGCCCGTATACGTGATCCGATACCCCGGCGCTCCAACGTCACGCACGCTGCAGGGATGGAAGCTGCAGGCACTCATCAAGGCTGCGACCAACGCCGCCATTTCCACAAGCCTGGCGCCCGCCAAGCTATTGGCAGAAGCCTAAACAGGGCGCTGGACGTGCAGCTGTTACTGCACGCCCAGCGCCGCAACACAGGTGTTCTCACCACCTGGCATTGGCCAAGACCCTGCACCCTCGCGAGAGCGGACGCAGTGTCGGCTACCGACATCGCAAATGCTGAGAAACCTATGACCCGACCCATGATTCCCTGGCCGGGCGGCAAGCGCCGCCTGATCAAGCACCTTTATCCCCACTTCCCCGCCCACGAGACCTATGTCGAAGTCTTCGCCGGCGGCGCGGCCGCGCTCTTGATGCGGCCACGTCCAGCACCCCTGGAGGTGCTCAACGACATCAACAGCGATTTGGTCTGCATGTACCGCTGCGTGCGGCATCACCTCGACGAGTTCGTGCGCATGTTCCGCTGGTCGCTGGTGTCCCGCCAGATGTTCGAGTGGGCGCAGATGGAACATCCCGAGACCCTCACCGACATCCAGCGTGCCGCCCGGTTCTACTACCTCCAGAAGCTAGCCTTCGGTGGCAAGATCGAAGGTCAGACCTTCGGTGTCGTAGCCAGCGGCCTGGGGCCGCGACTGAATCTGCTACGGATCGAAGAGGAGCTGAGTGCCGTGCACCTGCGCCTAGCCAACGTCGTCATTGAACGGCTCCCGTGGCACGAATGCATCGGCCGCTATGATCGGCCGGAGACGTTGTTCTACCTAGACCCGCCTTATTGGCAGACCGAGGGCTATGGCGTTGAATTTTCATTTTCAGAGTACGAACGGATGGCCGATCTAATGCGATCTAGTCGCGGCAAGATTGTCGTGTCGCTGAACGACCATACAGATATCAGGCGAGTGTTCGCGGGCTTCGAGATGGTGCCGCTGCAGGTGAACTACACCATCGGGAGCGCAGGCACTCGCGACAGGCAGTTTGGAGAGCTGATCATCAAATCGTGGGACGACAGCGGTACCACGCTGTTTTGATGGACGCATGTCGGCTGCTTGAACTACGAAAGGGTGCGACTTGCAACGGAACTCGTCTTTAACGGGGAGCCAAGGTGCGGGATTACTTGCTTTTCGGCGCCCGCTGAGCGTTACGATGACTCTTTAATGGACTGGACCTTCAATGAAAGCACTTCTGATGACCACGGTTGTCCTTATCCTGGCTGGCTGCGCGTCTTACTCTGAGAGACAGGCGGAAGCTCCCTGGTTCACTATGACTAGTGATCGATCAGCTACTGAACTTGAGCAGTGCGTTGCCCCCAAACTACGGGAAATTGCACCGCGAATAACAGGAGCACCCGATGGTGAGTCGGTGGTCTATGCAGTCGTAGCCGACCCCGCAGTTCTAGGCACTATTACGTTGAAACCCTCAACGCAAGGCTCCATCGCCGAAATTAGAAGCGTAATTAAGGGTGGGAATTTTAAAAAAATAAGGATTGCACTTGAGGAGTGCAAGTCGAAATACATCTTGCTGCGCTAAGAGCGACTCGCGTTGAATCTATGGCTGGAGAAGGCGAGGTGGACGCATCGAAGACAGGTGCTTGCGTCGAAGTCCGAACTGGCTGGGGCGGAAGCTCTGTAGGTCAAGTCATAACGTGGAACTCCTAACCGTTGGAGTCCTACAAGTAATGAGGTGCATTCCTACAGGGTCCTGTTACTTTTTCCTATTTTTAGCAGCCGCACATCGATACAAACTTTAGATGCCGGACGCGGCGCCATGATGGCCGCTCAACCCGCGTGGCGCCTGAGCAGCGCCCAGCCGGCGCCCTATACGTAACCCCTAAGGTCGTCGTGTGTGAGCACGCCCAGGCGATGACCCCAGGACGAAACCAGCTCGACAATGGCGGTCGCCTCAAACGGGAATGCATGCAGCAGCTCCGCTTCGAACTGATTGAGTACTTCCAGCGGTTCGGACGCGCACGCCAGCCGCTGCTGCAGTTGTTCGAAGAGGCTGGGCTTAGGCGTGTCCATGGATCTCAGTCTACGGCGCCTCGTCTCAAGCGGTGAGACGCCCCGGCCGATACTGGCCAGCATGGACAGATCCGAACTGCGAACCCACTTAGAGCACCTCGATGCCGCGGTGTCTGCGCTCCTGAAGAGCAGCCCCGACCGCTGCCACTTTTGGCAGGCCTTCGCCGGCATGGCCGACGTGATCGAGGACGGCGCCGTCACGGGGGACGATGCCCAATTCGTGTCCCGGCGGCTCGACGAGATCCTGGCTTGGCATGGCCTGGAAAACGGCGACCGCGACTGCTGAGGGGCTGCCATGTGCTACTCCGCCGAGATACAGGCCGACTACCGGAAGCTGGTGCGCAACTTCGGCGCGATCATGTCGATCGAGGAGTTCTCAAAGCTGTGGCTGCGTGAGAACGGAGGCGAGAAGCGGACCAAAACTCCGAAGGCGATGGACGACGCCTTCCGGGCGGGCGGCGAGGGCGGGCTGGCCGTAATCGCTGCAGAGCTGGCTGCCTGGGACGCCGAGGACATGCAGGGCCTGGAGCAGGAGCTGTTCAAGCAGGCCCGGCGCCTGGCCGATGCCGAGCGTGTGCTGGCCAGCGCCAAGCCGACCAAAAAGGCGGCCACCGATCAGCGCATTGCCACCACCAAGATCGAGCAGATCAAGGGTCGCATCGCGGACCTGCAGCGGACCGAGCCCAAAGCACGGGACTACCGCATATTTCCGGGCTACTACGTCCCGGTGATGATCTCCGAGGGCGGGCGCCGCGTCATCAAGCCGATGCGTTACCAGTGCCGCCCGGCTGGTAAGCCCCCGATCTACGACACGAAGTACCCGGGAACCTACAACGCCCGCCGGGAAAACCTACAGGGCTTCTGGCGCGAGCAGTTCGGCTACACCCACGGGCTCATCGTTGTCGGTCGGTTCTACGAGAATGTGGAAGGTCCGGACGGCAAGAACCGCGTTGTGCAGTTCCAGCCCAGCGACCGCGAGCCGATGCTGGTGGCCTGCCTCTGGTCGCGCTGGACGGATCCGAGTGGCCAGCAGCCGGACCTACTGAGCTTTGCCGCGATCACTGACGAGCCCGAGCCGGAAGTGGCTGCCGTTGGGCACGACCGGACAATCATCAACATCAAGCCCGAGCACATCGATGCCTGGCTCAACCCGGACCCGGCCAACCTCCAGGCGCTGCAGGCGATCTTCGACGACAAGCGCCATCCGTTCTACGAGCACCGAATTGCGGCATAAACGCGCATGCTGACAGCGAGCCGGTGTCGCCGGGCGCAGAGATGCAGTGGAAGCGATCGGGAGAGTTTCTAGACCTTGTCTATCGCGGCTCGCCTGTGATCACAATCTGCGCGCTTGAGGATGGGACAGTCAGCATCCGGACACGCGCGTATAGCCAGGGGCCAACCGTCACACGGCACATGGCAACGGAGGCTGGCACCCTCCGCTACGCTGACGCTTGGCTTTTGAAGTGGCGCGGCCAGGCCAAGTCTGAGATCGACAACGCGATCAGTTCCATACAGCGGCAGAATGAGTCGGCCGCCGCCGCACGTGCCGAATACCCTGATTTGGATCCGGCAACCTTCACCAAACGGCGGCGCCGTCGTTGACGTGCCGATTCACTTGTCTAAGGCGTGCCAGCGCGGGTGGTGAATACCTCGACCTTTGCAATCTCGATCTCAGGCTCGTTGTCCGTGTCCCAGCTGAAGGCAAACCCTTCCGGTGTGGCTTCCCCTGGCTTCGTTCGGACCTCAAGTGTGATCGCGGTAGGCACGAAGCCGTTGGCCGCTGAGCTCACGAGATTCCGCATGGCCTCTGTCGTCAATGTGACGAACGCGGCGAGCTCGGCGCCTGGCTCAGTTCCGCCGACAAGCGGGTAGCAGGAAACCATTGGCTCAGTTCCGCCGACAAGCGGGTAGCAGGAAACCATTGGCTCAGTTCCGCCGACAAGCGGGTAGCAGGAAACCATTCCCACGGTATGCGGTGGCGGCGGCAGGCCAATCGCCGGGCGATCGCTGATCGACACCTCCCAGGTGAAAGGGGCCAGGTCGAGGCCGTCCGTGGTGACTAGGGCATACATGCTGGCGACAGCTGTCATCTGCATGGAGCCGACCGTTGCAGGCGATCCTTGGGCAGCCTCGGCGCCGATGCCAAGGGTCCAGGTCAGCGGCTTCAGCTCTATGTGCGCAATTTGTTCCGTCACGGGTATGTTTCTCATGTCCAGGCGTCGTCGGATAGTACGTGGGGCGACAGGCGAGACCCTCCCACGCCATCACCTGATCCTGGCTGATGCCCTGCTAACGGAGAGTGGAACACGGGACTAAGGTGTGCGCCGGGATCAAGGAATGCAGAGCCCGACGTTGCCAGGGCAAGCCCCTGCGGATCTTCCCTGGGCCCGTCAGTCCGGCGGGTGCCGCGAATCCAGCGAAGCTCACGTTCCGGGCAGATCTAGGACTATGGCCCCATTGGCTGTTCACGCCCGCTGTTCGTGAGCTACTTCCCCATATGGCCCGGCGGCCGGTTCGCACGGCAAAAGAGGGTTAGCGAGGCTGTTCGACCAAGGCCATGGAAACGAACACTTGCAATCCGCGCTCGGCTCCTGAAAAATAGCGGACTTGCTTCGGCGTGGTGCGGCTTTCAAGGTGCCCACTCCTGAAAAAGAAATGAGGCAAGTTGTTGATCTTTCGGCTTAGTTGTCCTGACTTCTAAGCCGGCGGTTACAGGTTCGAGTCCTGTCGGGCGCGCCATCGGCGGTACGGTAGGAAGTAGGTTTTCAGTGGTGGCTGTAGCTCAGCTGGTTAGAGTACTGGATTGTGATTCCAGATGTCGGGGGTTCGAGTCCCCTCAGCCACCCCACTGATTGCAAGAAAGTTTGACCCGCTGCATCGCAAGGTGTTGCAAAGAAGCAAAAAAGCGCATATGATGCGCGACTCAGTTTCAGGGCCGTTAGCTCAGTTGGTAGAGCAGTTGACTCTTAATCAATAGGTCCAAGGTTCGAATCCTTGACGGCCCACCAGACAGGCAGCCACTCAGCGCAAGTTGAGTGGCTGTTTTTCTTTGTGTCGATGGCTGGCCGGGCGTACTGCATCCCTTTAACGCTACGCAGCCTTGTGCGCTTCCAGCGCAGTGCCTGGTGCCGTGTCGACACCAGAATGAATGTGCTCGGCCTCTTTATCACAGGACATGAAGGCTGCCCGCAGATGGGCGCGCGCTGCCTCGCCTGGGGTGTCGCCTTCTCGCAACCCGACCATGGTCACGTCGCGCGCTCGTCTCAGCGCTGCTTGTCCAGCAGCTGCTGCCGTACGGCAATCATGCAGCTCTCCTTGGTGAGCAGATGTTCAATGGCGCTGTTGTCGTCGCGGTTGCCGGTACCCAGATCGAGCACCGATACCTGCGTGCTGCCGTGCCGCTTGAAGCTGTCGATGGCGGTGATGGCGTTCTTCAGCGGAACAGTGGCGTCATTGGACGAGCCGCAGAGCAGCGTGTGCGTGCGCGGCGTCCAGTCCAGCAGATCGTTTCGTGCCAGGTCCTTGCGGAATGGGTTGTTCGGATTGCGAGGGACGTCCTTGTAGAAGCTTGGTTGGAAATAGCTGCCGATCTTGTCGATGTCCGGCAGTGCGCCACCGATCGCAAGATCGGTCAGCTCATCCGCGCCAGGGAAGTAGCCTTCGACCTTGCCCGCCCACGGGTCCTGAAAAACCTGCGACGGGGCGAGATAGATGTTGTGGTACGCATGCTGCATGCCCACCAGCGCGTAGGTCGCCAGCACCAGGCCGAAGGTGCTTTCGCCTACCGCATTAGTCCCGCTCCAGCTGTCCAGGAAGGTCTGGCTCAACGCATACGGTCCGGAGATCGGCGCGCTGGCGACTAGATTGAATTCCTTGGACTCATGCGCCTCGATCTCGCGCTGGGTCGCCATCGCCGCATGCCCGCCTTGTGAATAGCCCGATAGCATGACCTTGCCAGAAAGTGGTGTGTTCAAACGCGACAGAATCTGGCGCGCAGCACGCATTGCATCGATGCTTGCACTGGCCTCGGTGGCCGCGTGCAGATAAGGGTGGAACGGGTACTGCGACTTGCCTAATCCCAGGTAATCGGTGCTGACTACCACATAGCCCTTGCCTGCCAACCGGGTGACAAGCGGGTCGTCGCCCTTCGCATCGCGGATGTCCTTCGCCTGTTCCGCAGTGCGCTTTGGTTGAGTGCCCTGGTTCCAGCTCAGCAATGGGTAGGGGCCCGTGCAACGTGTGCCGCCTGGCACCAGCAGGACGCCAGACGCGGTGGTCGGCTCTCCCTGCACGCCGACCGTGGAATAGGTGAATTCCGCCACGCGCACATCGCATGTCGGGAGCTCGCTGGCCTTGTCTTCAGGCAGCAATGCGCTGAGTGCCGCGCTGGTGTAGCTGGTCAAGAAATTGCTGCTGAGCAGCGTGCCGCGCGCAGGTGATGCCAGTGTGACCATTGGCAAAAAGGCCAACGCAGTTCCAATGGCAATGAACAGGCATGAGGCGTTGCGATCTCGTATCTGGACCATGGTGTGGTGTCTCATCTGTAATTACCCGGCAGGTGGTGGGTTGTGTGGGGCGACCGGCAATTCGAAGGCTTCCCGTCGTAGGAGCAATCTTTTGCAGGTGGTGAGGCAGGTCTTCTCTCCCGCAACGATGCGCAATCGGCAATCGGCAATCGGCAATCGGCTTTCTAAGAAAACGAAAGGTGCTATTCCGGGAATGCGGGTGGATTTAAGGTCGCCAGATGATGTGCTTGTGGAGCGGGGCAGGATTTCCCAATAGCGAAGCCCGCACCCCTCACGCGAATGCGCGCTCGGTGACGCCCCCAACCGGTGCTCTACGTTTATCAGGCGGTTGATGCGGTCAATTTGCAGAGTGATTTGAAGACCGCGATGTGCGCGGCTTACGTTTCCTTATCCATGCCGGAATGAACTAGATGGGCATCTGATAAGAATTATCGACGCAGAATGGCTGCTGCTATAACGATCAGCGGGTTACCAAGCTCCGCTGCCGAAGGTATTTGCAATCGACTTTGCGTCGATCAAGGCAACGGCATTGCCAGTACATTGCGGACGGTAGTGAGACCCTTTGCATTGGCAGTGCCGCATGCAATCGCGCCACTGTCGATTCACTTCAAGGCAGTGAACCGCGCACACAGGTGCAACTGCACTTTCGCAGTCGCCGATAGCATCCTAGGCCTGTTTTACCCGCGGAAACGCAAGCAGGAAGCGCGCGCCTTCGCCGGGGGCCGATGTCACGTCGATAAAGCCGCCTGCCTGGCGTACCGCGCTATACACCTGCGCCAGACCAAGGCCGGCTCCCTTGTCTGCGCTCTTGGTGGTGAAGTACGCCTCGAACAGCCGCGATTGCACATGGTTATCCATGCCGTGCCCATCATCGGCGACCGCGATGGTGGCGAACTCGCCGGCAGGTTTGGTCAAGGTTGCATCGGCGCTGGCGACCCGCGTCTGGCCGGTCTCCACGCGGATGAAGCCGCCGCTCGCGCAGGCGTCGCGTGCATTGATGACCAGGTTCAAGATCGCGCGTTCCACCGTATGCCGGTCCACCATGGCGCAGCATCCGCCTGCCGCGGTGTTCACCTGCAAGCGCAGGTCTGCGCCGACCACCTGTTCCAGCAACGGGTTCAGCTGATCGGCCAGTGCAGCGAGGTCAACGGGCTCGGGACTATAGGGATACTGGCGCGAAAATCCGACCAGCCGCTGCGCCATGACCGAGCCATGCTGAAGTGCGGCATCGGCCACGCCGAGCAGTTTGGAGTCCTGCGCATCGATCTTCCCGCGCTGAATCACCAGCTCGATCGCCGACGTCGCTGCCTGCAGCACATTGTTCAGATCGTGCACGACGCCAGCCAGCAGCTGCCCGACCGCTTCGCCCTTTTGGGCTTGCTCGGAGATCTTTTCTGCAGCGCCCTGGGCGGCGCGCGCAATGTCCAGATCGTCCTCGATGCGCTCGCGCAGATCGCGCAGGCTGTGCAACTCGGTCGACAGCGAGTTTTCGCGCGTGCGCGCCAGCATCAACGCGCCCATGGAGAACTCGCGTTCCGCCTTCAGGGTGCGATCCAGCGTGTGGAATGCCGCTTCCAGCGCACGACGGTCGGAAATGTTCTTGCTGACCGCCAGGATCGCTTCGACATGACCCGCCTCATCAAACAGCGGGCTGGTGACCACCTGCCAGGTCTGGCGCACGCCAACGAAGTTGATGCAGCTGGCCTCGAATTCATGCACCGAGCCCGCCAGCGATGACGCAACTGCCGCATCGATCAACGCGACGGCCTCGGCCGGCCAGAATTCCCGCCACGGGCGAGAGATCAGCTGTTCGGGGCCACTGGCGCCCAGGACGGCTAGCCCGTTGGCATTGACCGCCGTGATCCGCCCGTTGAGGTCGATCTCTTTGATGCAGTCACGCGACAGTGCCACGATCTGACGATATCGGTCTCTCATTGCGACGGGGCGCTCTCTCGACGTGGTTTAACGGAATTTTCGCAAATATTGATGGGCTGATGCACATGCGAAGTCATCAGGTTTTGGCTGCGATCAGGCTGCGGTCGTGAACCATTCACTTGAGCTCGGTTGCTACCCGCGTCCAGAGGCGCGAATTGTCAGGCGCCGCCGTGCTTAGTCCGCCTCACGCCGGCTGTTTGGCGTGCCGCCTGGTTCGCAGCGCTTTTTCTTTGTCGGCATCCCTGCAACAATGCGTAGGTAACTGCGACATCGCGAAAGTGGCGGAATTGGTAGACGCACCAGATTTAGGTTCTGACGCCGCAAGGCGTGGGGGTTCGAGTCCCCCCTTTCGCACCAACACAGTGCGGCCGTGAGTGCTCCGGCCGCTGCAGGTCCCCGCATCCGGCTTGACGCTGCAGACGCCGTCGCGCGCGTCCCGCTGGTAGCCGCAGCCGTTATCGGCGAAACTACAAGGCTCGGCGGCATTCTCGCCCTCCGTCAACCCGCATCTTCCATCTCGTGCCGACGCTGTGCGCTGTCGGTGGCAGGAGTCAACATGCAAGCATCGATCGAATCCACCGGCAATCTGGAACGCCGCCTGACCTTCACCCTGCCGCAGGAGCGTCTGGAGACCCACGTCGGTGGTCGCCTGCGCGAACTGGCGCGGACCACGCGCATTAAGGGCTTCCGTCCCGGCAAGGTGCCGACCAAGGTCATCGAGCAGCGCTTCGGTCAGCAGGTGCGTGCCGAGGCGATGGAGGGCCTGTTGCGTGAGACTTTCGACACGGCCGTGCGCGAGCACTCGCTGCGTCTGGCCGGTAATCCGCGCATCGACCAGGGCGAAAGCGACTTCGACTTCGTCGCCACCTTCGAAGTGGTGCCGGACTTCGGCGATATCGATGTGGCCAAGCTGTCGGTGGTGCGTCACACCGCTGAAGTGACCGATGCCGACATCGACCAGATGATCGAAAACCTGCGTCTGCAGCGCCGTACCTGGAACCCGGTCGAGCGCGGCGCGCAGGTCGGCGATCTGGTCGCGCTGGAGACCTGGTCGCAGGCCGGCGACGAGCGTCTGCCCGCCGAAGGCGTGGAGACCGGTAGCAGCGTGCTGGGCTCGGGCGTGATGTTCGACCAGATCGAAAAAGGCCTGGAAGGTCTGGCCAAGGGCGAAGACAAGACCCTGACCGTCGACTTCCCGGCCGAATGGCGCGTGCCGCAGCTGGCTGGTAAGACCGTGCAGGTGCATGTCAAGGCAGTGGAAGTGTCCGAGCCGGTCCTGCCGGTGGTGGATAAGGAGTTCATCAAGAGCTTCGGCGTGAAGAGTGGCGATGCCGAGCAGTTCCGCGCCGACATCCGCACCAACCTGGAGCGCGAGCTCAAGGGTGCGCTGATGAATCGTCTGCGTCGTGAAGTGGGCGAGCAGCTGATCGCTGCCTATGCGCATGTCGAAATGCCGCCGCGGTTGGTCGAGAACGAAGCTCGTTCCATGCTGGCCCAGCAGGTCGATCAGGTGCGTCGCAGCGGTCGCGATCCGGGCCAGGTGCCGGATGATGCGTACCAGGGGTTCATGGACGCCGCCGCCAAGCGCGTGCTGGTCGGTCTGCTGGTCGGTGAAGTCGCGCGCCGTAATGAGCTGCGCCTGGAATCCAAGCGCGTCAGCGAAACGCTGCGTCTGATCGCCTCGACGTACGAAGAGCCGGAACAGGTCATTGAGATGTACCGCAACGACCCCCAACTGATGGGTGGGCTGCAGAGCCGTGTGATGGAAGAGCAGGTGATCGACTGGATCGCCGAGCGCGCCCAGCACACAGAGCAGCCGCTGTCGTTCCAGGACGCCATTCGCGTCTGATGCGGTAGTAACAGAAGGACTGCGCCCTGCCATATCGAGGGCGCGGATATCGAACACGGGCATCGGCACAGGCCGCTGCCACAACGGGAAGACTGATGAGCATTGTGACCAAAGCCCTGAACCTGGTGCCCATGGTGGTCGAGCAGACCAGCCGTGGCGAGCGTGCGTACGACATCTACTCGCGTCTGCTGAAGGAGCGTCTGATCTTCCTGGTCGGTCCCATCGACGACCATATGGCCAACGTCATCGTGGCCCAGCTGCTGTTTCTGGAAGCGGATAACCCGGAAAAGGACATCAGCATCTACATCAACTCGCCCGGCGGCGTGGTCACGGCCGGCATGGCGATCTACGACACCATGCAGTACATCAAGCCGGACGTAAGCACCATCTGCGTCGGCCAGGCTGCCTCGATGGGCGCGCTGCTGCTGGCTTCCGGTGCGGCCGGCAAGCGTTATGCGCTGCCGAATTCGCGCGTGATGATCCATCAGCCGCTGGGCGGCTTCCAGGGCCAGGCGACCGATATCGACATCCATGCGCGCGAGATCCTGACCTTGCGTTCGCGCCTGAACGAGATCCTGGCCAAGCACACCGGCCAATCCCTTGAGACCATTGCGCGCGACACTGAGCGCGACAATTTCAAGAGCGCGGTCGATGCACAGGCCTACGGGCTGGTGGATCAGGTGCTGGAGCGTCGTCCGGAAGAGTCGATCCAGCCGTCTTGATCGCCAGGTCGCTGAAATTGCAGGAAAATCCGGCAGGGTCGGGTGGGGCGAACCTCCTCCCGACCCTGTGCTATTCTCGAAATCGAACCCCCGTGTATCGGGTGGGGTAACTGGGTAACAGAAGCATGAGCGAAGACCGCCAAGGTCGTTCCGGCGACAGCAACAAGATTCTCTACTGCTCCTTCTGCGGTAAGAGTCAGCATGAAGTCCGCAAGCTGATTGCCGGTCCCAGCGTATTCATCTGCGATGAGTGCGTTGAGCTGTGCAACGACATCATTCGCGAAGAACTCGAAGAAAAGGCGCAGTCGGCCCGTTCCAGCCTGCCCAAGCCGCGCGAGATCCTCGAAGTGCTCGATCAATACGTGATCGGGCAGTTGCGCGCCAAGCGCACGCTCGCCGTGGCGGTGTACAACCACTACAAGCGCATCGAAAGCCGCAGCAAGAACGACGACGTCGAACTCGCCAAATCCAACATCCTGCTGGTCGGTCCGACCGGTTCGGGCAAGACGCTGCTGGCCGAAACGCTGGCGCGCCTGCTCAATGTGCCGTTCACGATCGCCGATGCCACCACGCTGACCGAAGCCGGCTATGTCGGCGAGGACGTGGAAAACATCATCCAGAAGCTGCTGCAGAAGTGCGACTACGACGTCGAGAAGGCGCAGCAGGGCATCGTCTACATCGACGAAATCGACAAGATCTCGCGCAAGAGCGAGAACCCGTCGATCACCCGCGACGTGTCCGGCGAAGGCGTGCAGCAGGCGCTGCTGAAGCTGATCGAAGGCACCGTGGCCTCGGTCCCGCCACAGGGCGGCCGCAAGCATCCGCAGCAGGAATTCCTGCAGGTCGACACCAAGAACATCCTGTTCATCTGCGGCGGCGCATTCGCCGGTCTGGACAAGGTGATTCAGCAGCGTTCCAACGATGCCGGCGGCATTGGCTTCGGTGCCAAGGTCAAGAGCAGCGAGCGTAAGCAGGAAGTCGGCAAGATCCTGGCTGAAGTCGAGCCGGAAGATCTGATCAAGTTCGGCCTGATCCCGGAGTTCGTCGGCCGCCTGCCGGTGGTCGCCACGCTCGAGGAGCTGGACGAGCCGGCGCTGATCAAGATCCTGACCGAGCCGAAGAACGCCATCACCAAGCAGTTCAAGAAGCTGTTCGATATGGAAGGCGTGGAACTGGAGTTTCGCCCGGACGCGTTGTCTGCGATCGCCAAGAAGGCGCTCAAGCGCAAGACCGGCGCGCGTGGTCTGCGCACCATCGTCGAATCGGTGCTGCTGGATACGATGTACGAGCTGCCCTCGCAGGAAAATGTCAGCAAGGTGGTGGTGGACGAGTCGGTCATCGAACACAAATCCGAGCCGTATCTGATCTACCAGGCGCAACCGGCTCCGGCCAAGGCCGCGTCCGGCGACTGAGTCCTGTTGCCGTGGAGCCAGGCCCCGGCCCGGCTCGCGGTTAAAGGGGATCCAAGCGCTACTTGCAACACCTCGCCGATGGCCCCATAACGGGGCCATCGGCTTTTTTTACGCCTCAAAATCCCTCTTCCTGCGGAGCGCCCCATGGCCCAGTCCCAACCAGAAGTTCTCGATCTGCCGGTGTTGCCGCTGCGCGACGTGGTGGTGTTTCCGCACATGGTGATCCCGCTGTTCGTCGGCCGTGACAAGTCGATGCGCGCGCTGGAAAAAGCCATGGAGGCGGACAAGCGCATCCTGCTGGTTGCGCAGAAGTCGGCCGAGACCGACGACCCGGCCGCTGGCGATCTGTACACCGTCGGCACCCTGGCCCAGGTGCTGCAACTGCTCAAATTGCCCGATGGCACCATCAAGGTGCTGGTCGAGGGCCTGTCGCGGGTCACCGTCGACAAGGTCGTCGAGCTGGACGGCGCATTGCAGGGGCAGGGCACCGAAGTCGAAGCCAGCGATGCGCGCGAGCCACGCGAAGTGGAGGCGATCGCGCGTTCGTTGATGTCGCTGTTCGAGCAGTACGTCAAGACCAATCGCAAGCTGCCTCCGGAGTTGCTGCAGACCCTGGCCGGCATCGACGAGCCGGGTCGCTTGGCCGACACCATTGCCGCGCACATCGGGGTGCGACTGGCCGACAAGCAGCGCCTGCTGGAGATCACCGAGATCGGCGAACGGCTGGAGCTGCTGGTCGGGCTGGTGGACGGCGAAATCGACGTGCAGCAGCTGGAAAAGCGCATCCGCGGCCGCGTCAAGTCGCAGATGGAGAAGAGCCAGCGCGAGTACTACCTCAACGAGCAGATGAAGGCGATCCAGAAGGAGCTGGGCGATCTGGACGACGCGCCGGGCGAGCTGGAAGAACTCGCGCGCAAGATCGCAGAGTCCGGCATGCCCAAGCCGGTCGAGACCAAGGCCAAGGCCGAGCTCAACAAGCTCAAGCAGATGTCGCCGATGTCGGCTGAAGCCGCAGTGGTGCGCAATTATCTGGACTGGTTGTTGGGCGTGCCGTGGAAGAAGCGCACCAAGGTCCGCAAGGATCTGAAAGTGGCCGAAGACACGCTGGACGCCGATCACTATGGGTTGGACAAGGTCAAGGAGCGCATCCTTGAATACTTGGCCGTGCAGTCGCGGGTGAAGCAGATGAAGGGCCCGATCCTGTGCCTGGTCGGTCCGCCGGGCGTGGGCAAAACCTCGCTCGGTCAGTCGATCGCCAAGGCGACCAACCGCAAGTTCGTGCGCATGAGCCTGGGCGGTATCCGCGACGAGGCCGAGATCCGTGGCCATCGCCGGACCTATGTCGGTTCGATGCCGGGGCGCCTGGTGCAGAACCTCAACAAGGTCGGTAGCAAGAATCCGCTGTTCCTGCTGGACGAGATCGACAAGATGTCGATGGACTTCCGCGGCGACCCGTCATCGGCGTTGCTGGAAGTGCTCGACCCTGAGCAGAACAACTCCTTCAACGACCATTACCTGGAAGTGGACCTGGATCTGTCGGAGGTGATGTTTGTCGCCACCTCCAACTCGCTCAATATCCCCGGCCCGCTGTTGGACCGCATGGAAGTGATCCGTATCCCCGGTTACACCGAGGACGAGAAGCTCAACATCGCCATGCGCTATCTGGTGCCCAAGCAGATCAAGGCCAACGGTTTGAAGCCGGAAGAGATCGAGATCGGCAGCGACGCCATCCAGGACATCGTGCGGTATTACACGCGCGAGTCGGGCGTGCGTAATCTCGAACGCGAAGTCGCCAAGATCTGCCGCAAGGTGGTCAAGGAAATCGCGCTTGCCGGTCCGCAGCCGGCGGCCACGAAGGCGGCGGCGAAGAAGGGCAAGCCGAAGGCGCTGGTCACCGTCAACGCGAAGAATCTGGACAAGTACCTGGGCGTGCGTCGCTTCGACTTCGGCCGCGCCGAAGAAGAAAACGAAATCGGCCTGGTCACGGGTCTGGCCTGGACCGAAGTCGGCGGCGAGTTGCTGCAGGTCGAATCCACGCTGGTGCCCGGCAAGGGCAATCTGATCCTCACCGGTCAGCTCGGTAACGTCATGAAGGAATCGGCATCGGCCGCGTTGTCGGTGGTGCGTTCGCGTGCCGAGCGTCTCGGCATCGATGTGGATTTCCTGCAGAAGCAGGACGTGCATGTGCACGTGCCCGATGGCGCCACACCGAAGGATGGTCCAAGCGCAGGTATCGCCATGGTGACGTCGTTGGTGTCGGTGCTGACCCGCGTACCGATCCGCGCCGATGTGGCGATGACCGGCGAGATCACGCTGCGCGGCCGTGTGTCGGCAATCGGTGGTTTGAAGGAAAAATTGCTGGCGGCACTGCGTGGTGGCATTCGCACCGTGTTGATCCCGGACGAGAACCGCAAGGACTTGGCCGACATTCCGGCCAACGTCACGCGCGACTTGAAGATCGTGCCGGTCAAGTGGATCGACGAAGTGCTGGATCTGGCGCTGGAGCGCCCGCTGGCACCCAAGAAGGCAGGCAAAGAAAAAGCTCGCAAGACCGCTTCGCGTGTTGCCGTGCGCGGCAAGTCACGCACTACTCCGGGTACCCGCGTCAAGCACTAACGTGCGCTGTCTAAGACGTCCCGAAACAAGCCAAAACCCGCGTCGTTATTGGGTTTTGGCTTGCGTGCTGTTGGGGGCGCTGGTATAAATGCACGACTCGTGGGCGCGGCAAAATGTGATGCGTCACGCGATACCACTTGTGTCGGGTTCTTCGCTAACGGCAAGAGCGCCGATTGTCGATTCCGCGGCATCTGCCGCAAAGGGAGTTTCAAGAATGAATAAAACCGAATTGATCGATGGCGTTGCCGCTGCCGCTGACATCTCCAAGGCTGAGGCCGGCCGTGCTGTTGACGCGGTTGTGAGCGAAATCACCAAGGCGCTGAAGAAGGGCGACGCTGTCACCCTCGTTGGCTTCGGCACCTTCCAGGTCCGCGAGCGCGCTGAGCGTACCGGCCGCAATCCGAAGACCGGCGACAGCATCAAGATCGCTGCTTCGAAGAATCCTGCATTCAAGGCTGGTAAAGCCCTGAAGGATGCAGTAAACTAATCGACTCGCTAGGGTGCTTAGCTCAGCGGTAGAGCGTCTCCCTTACACGGAGAGGGTCGGGGGTTCGAAACCCTCAGCACCCACCACTAAGCACCAGGCAAAGTTTTAAGCGCGGAGCGGTAGTTCAGCTGGTTAGAATGCTGGCCTGTCACGCCGGAGGTCGCGGGTTCGAGTCCCGTCCGCTCCGCCAGTTACACCGAAGCACCTGAGCAATTGGGGGCTTCGTTTTCTCCACAGCATTTGCGATGCGAGTGCGGTGGGGGAGATGTCCAAGTTTAAAGCGGAGCGGTAGTTCAGCTGGTTAGAATGCTGGCCTGTCACGCCGGAGGTCGCGGGTTCGAGTCCCGTCCGCTCCGCCAGTTATACCCAAGCCCTCGGCCGTGTGCCGGGGGCTTTTTTATTGGCTGTGTGAGCGCTGTCGCGTGGGTGGGACGGCGCATTGGCCTTTGCGGGCTGGAAGTAAGGCGTGGCACGGTGGCTGCGCGGCGCGATGACGACGGGTATTTGCGCCGCGACCGGTCTTGCTGACGCAGCGTGGCGTCTTTGCTGCATCTTGGCCAAGGCCGAACGGGTGTTGGGCTGGGTGCGTGGCGTCAAGCGGGTTACACTGCGCGGCTCGCCCACAGGCCGTGATTTGCCAATGCTGCAGAAACTTCGCGACAAGACGTCAGGCTGGATCGCTACCGCCATCCTGGGGTTGCTGATGATTCCGTTCCTGTTCGTCATCGACAACAGCTACCTGGGCGGCATTGGCGCCAACAATGTGGCCAAAGTGCAGGCGCCGCCAACCTGGTGGAAGTCCGCGCCGACCTGGTGGCCGGTCTCGTTGCTGTGGCAGCACCATGAAATCAGCACCCAGGATTTCCGCGCGCGCTTCGAACAGGCGCGGATGCAGGAGCGTCAGCGGCAGGGCGAGAAATTCGACCCACGCACTTTCGAATCGCGCGAAAACAAGCTGCAGGTGCTCGACCAGTTGGTGGACGAGCAAGTGGTGCGCCTTGGCGCCGAAGATGCCGGCATCGTGATCGGCGATGCGACGGTGCGCGATTACATCACCAACATCCAGGCGTTCCAGGTCGATGGCAAGTTCAGCCCTGACCAGTACCGCGCCGCATTGGCGCAGGGCACGCCGCCGCGCACGCCGGCGCAGTTCGATGCGCTGGTGCGCGACAGCTTGCAGCAGTCGGTGATTCCGCAGGCCGTGGCCGAATCGGGTTTTGCGACCAAAACCGAGTTCGAGCGCCTGCTCAAGCTGATGGGCGAAACGCGCGATGTGGAGTTGGCGATGTTGCCGGCGCCGGCTGCCGATACCGCACCGGTCAGTGATGCGCAGATCAAGCAGTGGTACGACACGCATGCACAGGATTTCCGCCAACCGGAGACCGTGAGCATCGAGTACGTCGAACTCAATGCCGCCACGATGCCGCCGGCCACGGCGGCTGACGAAGCGACGTTGCGCAAGCGCTACGAAGAAGAAAAGGCGCGTTTCGTCGAGCCGGATCAACGTCTGGCTTCCCACATCCTGATCACTGCCGGCAGCGATGCTGCTGCGCAGAAGGCAGCAGAAGCCAAGGCTGCCAAGCTGGCCGCCGATGCGAAGCAGCCAGGCGCCGACTTTGCTGCGCTGGCCAAGGCCAATTCGCAGGATCCTGGCTCCAAGGATGCCGGTGGCGACCTGGGTTGGGTCGAGAAGGGCACCATGGTCAAGCCGTTCGAAGACGCGCTGTTTTCGATGAAGGCCGGCGATGTGGTCGGGCCGATCAAGAGCGAGTTCGGCTATCACGTGATTCAGCTGCGTGAGGTCAAGGGCGGGCAGGGCAAGTCGTTCGAACAGGTGCGCGACCAGTTCGCTGCCGAGCAGCTCAAGGCCGATGCCGACAAGGCGTATGCCGATATCAGTGGCAAGCTGGTGGACCAGGTCTACAAGAATCCGACTGCGCTGGAGCCGGCTGCCAAGCAGGTCGGTGTGCCAGTGCAGACCCTTGGTCCGTTCTCGCGTACCACTGCCAGCGGGATTGCGGCCAATCCGGCGGTGCTGCGTTCGGCGTTCTCCGAAACGTTAGTGCAGGACGGCACGGTCAGCGACCCGATCACCATCGCTCCGAACCACAGCGTGATGCTGCGCGTGACCAATCACACTGCCGAGCAGGCGTTGCCGTTGGACAAGGTGCGCGACAAGGTAACCGCAGCGGTGCATGCCGACCGCAGCGAGAAAGCCGCTGCTGCTGTTGCCGACGCGCTGCTGGCGCGCGTGCAGAAGGGTGAAACATTGCAGGCACTGGCTGCGAGCGAGAAGCTGCAGGTGCAGCCGATCCCGGGCCTGCCGCGCACTGCGCCGATTCCGACGCCCGCCGCAAATCGCGCCATCTTCAGTGCGCCGCGTCCGACCGAGGGCAAGCCGTCGGTGGGCAAGGTGGAACTGGATGGCGGTCGCTTTGCGGTCTTTGTGATCAGCAAGGCGACGCCGGGCGACCTGAAGCAGATGCCTGCCGAGCAGCAGACGATGCTGCGCGAGCAGCTGAGCCAGATCGACGGTAACAATGCTGCGCAGGCCTACGTCAAGGAAATGCGCAAGCGTTACAAGATCCAGATCGAAGAGGCGCAGCTGTAACGGCTGGCTGCCACCGGATGGAAAGAGAGAGCCCGGGTGACCGGGCTTTTTCTTTGTGCGCTGTTGGCGTTGCGCATCGGTATGGGGATCGTGTTTCAGCCGCCGGTGCGCACGGTGGTGAGCAGTCAGGGCTTGCCCGTCTGCGGTCGAACATGCACAGCGCGGGCACGATCAGGTAGTAAACAGTTGCATCGCCACCAGATGGGCACGCTGCGGCGTGTCCCGTTCCCCCGCTCCGATTCCAAGTGCGCCGACACTATTCTCAACGTTCTCCGAGCCTTTCTCGTCGGTTTGGCGAGGTGCTGCGCTAGTCGTGATCACGAGGCTTGAGTGCTGGGGGTGCGGGTACCTAGCCGGCGCTGCGGTAACCGCTCTTGGGCTGTGTCGGCGCGGCTTCCTCAAATTCGGCAAGCTGAAATTCCTGCCTGAAGCTGCAGTTGGATGAGGGGTTCGCCAATGCAGGTTTTGCCGCGTCGAGCCATGCCGGCGAGCTACCAAGCCCCGTGCAATGCAACCCACTGCACACGCAGCGATCAGTGACGGCGTTTTGCGAGGCTTAGATATGTTCCTAAACGACAGCGATCAAGAACTCCCAGCTCTTGATGCTCAGCCGCGTATGCCGCTGAGCACAGGCTCGCTCAAGGCGTGTCGTTGAACGAAAGCACCATGCCAGGTTTCAAAACGGCACGCTTGTCCAGGCCATTGCTGGCGAGCAGGGTGGCAACGGTAATACCGTAGCGACGAGCGATGGCCCATGCGGATTCGCCATTGCGCACAGTGTGGGTGCGGGCGGGCGAGGGGTGGGGCGCCTTGGCGGTTGCGGTGCTGGCGAGCGCTGGTGCGGAGCCAGTCGTGTCAGCATCCATGCTCGCAGAGGCGGATGCCATCACTGCGCTGCTGGAGCCAGGCTGCGCCGGCGCGGCAGGGGCCAGCACGTGCACGCCTTTTGGTGCCGCACGGGCGCTCGCCACTGCAGGGTTCAGGCGCGCCAACAGTTGCGGCTCGATCGCGCGCTGCCCGGCCCAGGTGTTGAGGCTGGTGCCGGCCGGAAGCGCGTGTTCGGTCAATACAGGCACCTGGCGATCCAGTGAGGTCAGCAAGGTGCCCTGTTGTTGTGCATGATCGAGCACGCAGGCCAGCGCGTGCAGCTTTTCGACATAGTCGTAAGTCACTTTGGACATGCCGGGCAGCTCTGCCGGGCGCGCGTTCTGCGCGTTCATGCCAGCGCTGCGCATGGCCTGCAGCACGCGGTATTCGCCGGCGTTGTAGGCCATCAGCGCCAGGCGCCAATCGCCACCGAACATGCCGTACAGCGTCTTGAGATAACGCACCGCCGCGGTGGTGGAATCCACTGCGGACAAGCGGCCGTCGTATTGCGCGCCAACCGGGACATGATGGTTGCGTGCGGTAGTGGCGATGAATTGCCATAGTCCTGCCGGGCCACTGCCGTTGCGCGCGCCAGGGCGGTAGCCGCTCTCGACGAACGGAATCAGCGCAAATTCGGTAGGCATGTCGGCTGCACGCAACTCATCCACAACGTAGCCAAACAACGGCAGGACGTCCTGGGCATCGTCAGCCAGCCGGGCCGGGGCACGTGAGAAATGCTGTTCCCAGCGGGTATCGCTGTGTTCGCTGTCGCAGCCCGGATCGGCACGCCCTTCAAGAAACGACGAAAAAATCTCGCGGCCATTGCGCGTGCTGGGCGCGTTAGATGCGACAGCGGCGTTGTCGACGGATTTAATTCGGCTTGCGTCGTTAGATGAGGCCGCTGCCGGTGCGATCGCCGTGAGAGCGGCAATCACTGCCAAAACCAAGCGCCTCATGCGCGAAATTCGTCTTTCCAGTGCCGAAGTTCGGCGAAAACGTCTACTTCAGAGGAAAGTGCGCCAGTTGTACGCGGTGCGACTGCGGCACGGATTTCGGGACGGCTGGTACGTAAGAAAGGATTGGTGGCCAGTTCACTCTTGAGCGAAATCGGCAGGGTAGGACGGGCTGCTTGACGCATGGCCTGGGCTTCCTGTTGACGGCGCTGCAAGGCAGCGTTGGTGGGATCGACGTGCAGCGCGAAGGCTGCGTTGGCCAGGGTGTATTCGTGGCCGCAACACACAAGCGTTTCGCCGGGCAAAGAGGCCAGGCGCTGCAACGAGTCGAACATCTGAGGAGCGGTACCTTCGAACATCCGCCCACAGCCTAGGCTGAACAGGGTATCACCACTGAACAGATGGCGGTCTGTCACAAAGGCGATATGGCTGCGGGTGTGGCCGGGCACCGCTAGCACCTCAAAGCTGGTCCCCAGCAGCCGCAGACGCTCGTTCTGGCCGACGCGACGGGCATCTGCCGGTATGCGTTGGTCTTCGGGGCCAAACAGCTCAAGCTGCGGCCAGCGCTGCTGCAGCGCTGCCACGCCGCCAATATGGTCGCCGTGGTGATGGGTGAGCAGCACGGCGCTGGGGGTCCAGCCTTCACGCTCAGCAGCAGCGATCACCGGCTCGGCCTGACCGGGGTCGACAACAACCGCGCGGCCATCCGCGGCGACCAGCGCCCAAATGTAGTTGTCGTCGAATGCGGGCAGGGCAGTCAGTCGCATAGAATTGGGACCATGCCTGCCGTCTCATTCTCCCGTCAAGCTGTCTCATCCTGGTTTGATACTGGGGCGGGGCGCAGCCTGCTCCAGTCCGAGCGCCGCCTGGCGCTAGAGGCGCTACAGACACGGCCATCCCAGCCCTGGTTATGGGTGGCGCCGACCAAGGTATTGCCGCCACGCGAGTTGCTCGATGGCCGCGGGTTGCGCCTGTTTCGTACTGCCGGACGTTTCGCAGGTGATGCGCGCTGCGCAATGCCGTTTCCGTTGCCCACTGAAAGCCTGCAGGCGATCGTGGTGCAGCATGCGGTGGTTGGTGGTGCGGCGGAATTTCTGGCCGAATGCGAGCGGCTACTGATGCCGGGCGGCCGGCTATGGCTGTTCACGCTCAATCCGTTGAGCCCATATCGTTTCCATTGGGCGCGACGTGGTCCGGTGGCGTTGCGCCCGGATCGCTGGCGATCGCTGGCGCTGCATGCCGGCTTGCAGTGTGTCGAAGCGGAACGCTTCCTCGGCCCGATTTGGCGGGCCGGGCGCGGTTCCTCCGATCCTGGCCGTGCGCCCTGGCGTGCGGTGTATTTACTCGAAGTGGAAAAACGCGCCTCTGCACCGATCGCACCGACGCCGATCGCGCTGCCAACGCGCTGGCCGCAACCCGTGGCCACGATCTGACCTTAGTACGCGACAATTCTGGAAGCTGATGAAATCAATTGAAGTGCATACCGACGGCTCCTGCCTCGGCAATCCGGGGCCGGGTGGTTGGGCGGCCCTGCTGCGTTACAACGGCCGCGAGAAGGAATTGGCCGGCGGCGAAGCGGTGTCCACCAACAATCGCATGGAATTGATGGCGGCGATCAAGGCGTTGGAAACGCTGACCGAGCCGTGTCAGATCGTGTTGCATACCGATTCGCAGTACGTGCGCCAGGGCATCACCGAATGGATGTCCGGCTGGGTGCGGCGCGGCTGGAAAACTGCCGGCGGCGACCCGGTCAAGAACCGCGAGCTGTGGGAGCGGCTGCATGCGGCGACGCAACGCCACAGCATCGATTGGCGGTGGGTGAAAGGCCACAATGGCGACCCGGACAACGAGCGCGTTGACGTGCTTGCCCGCAATCAGGCCATCGCCCAGCGCGGCGGCGCTGCAACTGCGTAAGAGGATTCATGCGTCAGATCATTCTTGATACAGAAACCACCGGCCTGGAATGGCGCAAGGGCAACCGCGTCGTGGAAATCGGTGCAGTGGAACTACTGGAGCGGCGCCCGAGCGGCAACAATTTTCATCGCTATTTGAAGCCTGATTGCGACTTCGAGCCGGGTGCGCAGGAAGTCACCGGGTTGACCCTGGAATTTCTGGCCGACAAGCCATTATTCGGCGATGTGGTGGAGGAATTCCTCGCCTATATCGACGGCGCGGAATTGATCATCCACAACGCGGCGTTCGATCTGGGTTTTCTGGACAACGAGTTGTCGCTGCTGGGCGATGGCTACGGCCGCATCATCGACCGCGCCACCGTGGTCGATACCTTGATGATGGCGCGCGAGCGTTACCCGGGGCAGCGCAATTCGTTGGATGCCTTGTGCAAACGCCTGGGCGTGGACAACGCGCATCGCCAGTTGCACGGCGCCTTGCTCGATGCGCAGATCCTGGCCGATGTGTACATCGCGCTGACCTCGGGTCAGGAAGAAATTGGCTTTGCCAGCGCCGATGCCGGCCAGAACAGCAATGAAAGCAGCGGCATGATCGCGTTCGACCCCGCGTTGCTGCTGCCACGACCACGCGTCGTGGTAACTGCCTCGGAATCGCAGGCGCACGAGGCGCGGTTGGCGCAGTTGCGCAAGAAAGCCGGCCGCGCGCTGTGGGACGCGCCTGTCGAAGAGAGCGCTATTGCCGGTTAGGGGCCGTCGACAAGACGACTACGCTCCCCTGCAGGCGGGCGCGTCTGGTGCCCTGGGTACACTTTGTTCAGAGCGCGCCGTCAACATCCGCCTAGCGATTCTCGCTTGACTGGCAGCTCGCGGCGGCTGCGGCTCCGGCCCCGAGCCTGCTTGCGGCACATGGCATCGACGGCGTGCCACGCGCAAGGTCGGGGTGTCATCGGGTCGCGGCGTGTTCGAAGGCTGACGACTTTTCGAACACGCCGTACGGCCTTGCTCAGTAGCTACGCACCAGGATCGCGGTGATGTTGTCCGAGCCACCGCCATCCAACGCCGCGGCGACCAGACATTCCACGCATTCCTGAGCGCTGCAATCGGCTTGCGACAGGGTCGCTGCAATTGCCGCGTCGTCCACTTCTTCGGTCAGCCCATCGCTGCACAGCAACAGCTGCATGCCGGATTTGAGCTCGCCCTGCATGGTGGCAACGTTGAGGTGCGCCGGATCAGTGACGCCCAGCGCCTGGGTGACCACATTGCGATGCGGGTGCGCGCGCGCCTGCTCGCTGGTGAGCGAGCCTTGCGCGATCAGTTCCTGCACGTAGCTATGGTCCTGGCTCAGTTGCGCCAGCCGGCCGTCACGCCACAGGTAGGCGCGGCTGTCGCCAACCCAGGCCACTTCGAAACGCTGGCCGAGCACGCGTGCGGCGACCACGGTGGTGCCCATCGGCAGGGTATCGTTGCAGCGGCGCGAGGTCTTGATGATTTCTTCGTCTGCGATGCGCACGGCCTGCGCGAGCGGTGTGCCGGCGCGGACTTCGCGCACGATGGTTTCGCGTGCCAGCGCGCTTGCCACCTCGCCGCAGGCGTGCCCCCCCATGCCATCGGCCACCAGCCACAGCCCCAGTTCGCTGTCGCCGTAGTAGGTGTCCTCGTTGAGGTCACGGCGCAGGCCGACATGGGTGAGGTGTCCGAATTCGAGCATGGGGCCGGGTCGCCAGGGAGAAGATGCATGCCCATCATCGCGGCCCGACCGGTCAGCGGCAACAGCGCGCTCGCGCCAGTCGCAGTGCCGGTTCACGCCGGGACGACTGCCGGCCCATGCCACGCTGGCTCAGGCCGCTTGTGGCTTGGCGCGTGTGCCCGTATGATGCACGGCCCCAGGACACTGGGGACCATCTGGAGAGGTGGCAGAGCGGTTGAATGTACCTGACTCGAAATCAGGCAGGCGTTTATAGCGCCTCGGGGGTTCGAATCCCCCCCTCTCCGCCAGATTCGCATCAGCCCCCGCAAGGGGGCTTTTGTTTATGTGTCGCAGCCGGCCGTGGCCGCGATCACTACAATCCGCTCGATCCCCGTTGGAGGCCTGTCATGTCCGAGATCCTGGTGCCCGTGTCTTTTGGTGAGCTGCTCGACAAGATCGCGATCCTGCAGATCAAGTCCGAGCGCATGAGCGACCCCGCCAAGCTGGCCAATGTACGCAATGAGTTATCCGCCCTGGAAACCAGCTGGATGGCGCATCCGGCTGCCGGTCACGACATCGTGCGTTTGCGCGCCGAGCTCAAGGCCGTCAACGAGCGGCTGTGGGTGATCGAAGATGACATCCGGCTCAAGGAACAGGCGCAGAGCTTCGACGACGAGTTTGTACAGCTGGCACGCAGCGTCTACATCGAAAACGACGAGCGCGCGCGAATCAAGAAGGAAATCAACCTGGCGCTGGGTTCTTCGTACGTGGAAGAGAAGTCCTACCAGGACTATCGCGCCACCGGCGGCTGAGCGGATTGATAAGCCGGTTGCGCCGCTATGGGCCGGCGCTCTGATACGCCGGGCCGTCTGTTATCGCGATAGACGGCCTATGCGATATGGGTGATCTCGGCCTGAAGGCCAGCTGCCAAGTAACTTCCGGCGCGGATGAAAAACGGCGTGGCGTTTCTTCCGTCGGCCCCGACTTGACGATCGGCTGGGCGGGATCGTTCGGCGGAACTTAGCCGGAATGATCCGCCCGATAGCGCTCAAATGCAGCAATTGCGTCGTCGACGGTAATCAGCGACATCACATCGTCGAACTCGATCTTGGTGCCCCAACTGAGTTGATCGGCGGGCTTGTGCAGAAACTTGCGCGCGGCTGCGTCGTAACGGTCCACGCAATAGCGCATGTCCGAATACGGGCCGCTACGTCGCGGATTGCTGGCCGCATGCAACCCCAGCACCTTGCTACCCATCGCATTGGCGATATGCATCGGGCCCGAATCCGGGGTGACTACCAGATTGGCACGCGCGAGCAGTGCGGGGAGCTGCTTGAGTGTGTCCTTGCCGACCAGATCCAGCACCGGCGCTTGCGTATTCGCGACGATGGCATCGGCGGTACTGCGCTCCAGTTCGCTGCGGCCGCCGCATAGCACCACGCGCCAGCCCTGTGCCGCTGCATGGTCGGCAAGCGCGGCGTGGCTGTCCGGATACCAGTTGCGCCGCACGTGACTGGAGCAGGGCGAGATCATCAGCACCGGGCGGCCATCGTCGTCCCACTGCGCCCGCGCCCAGGCATGCGCGTCCTCGGGCACCGGCAGGTCCCAGTGCACCTGGGTCTGGCGCAGGCCCAGCGGCTCGGCGAAGCTGCCGATGGCGTCCAGCACATGGATGCCGGGGCGGTCGGCAATCCGTTCGTTGACGAACAGGCCGTGCAGATCCTTGGAGCGGCTGCGGTCGTAACCGATACGGCGCCGCGCCGGCACGAATGCCGACAGCACATTGGCGCGCAACGCCACCTGCATCTGCAGCAAGGCGTCAAAGCGCCCCAGCGGTGCCAGCTGCTGGCGCAGCGCGCGCATGCCGGCCACGCCGCTACGTTTGTCGTAGGCGTGGAACTGCACGCCGGGCAGGCCGTCGAGCAGCTTCAGGCCGGCCTTGTCGATGATCCAATGCAGTTGCGTCTGCGGGAAACCCGCCTGCAGCGTACGCACCAGCGGCACCACATGGGTCACGTCGCCCAGGGCGGACAAGCGCAGCAAACACAGCGATGCAGGCGTTACAGCCATGGTGTTGTTAGACTCGATAGATGGTTTCTTTCGACGCCACCGAAGCGCTGACGCCGTACCGCGAGGCCCGCGGCTATGGCGCCATTCTGTTCGACCGCGAACGGCTGCGGCAAGCTGATGCCGGGCTGTTTTCGCCGCAACGCTGGGGCGACAGGGCGCGGCCGGTCGACGAAGGCGGGCGTGGCGGTGCGTGGTTCGTGGATGCGCCGTTCGGGCGCAGTGTGTTGCGGCAGTACCTGCGTGGCGGCATGGCCGCACGCGTCAGCCGTGATCAGTATCTGTGGAAAGGTGCCGGACGCACGCGCAGTTTTGCCGAATTCCGCTTGATGCGCGAACTGATCAAACGCAAGTTGCCGGTACCGCGTCCGTTGGCAGCCTGCTATCTGCGCGAAGGCCTGGGCTATCGGGCGGCGCTGTTGATGGAGCGGTTGGAAGACGTGCGCTCGCTGGCCGACCATGCACAGGTGGCCGGACGCGGCGCGCCGTGGGAAGCCACCGGGCAGTTGATCGCGCGTTTCCATCGCGCCGGGCTGGATCACGCCGATCTCAACGCCCACAACATCCTGTTCGATGCCGGTGGACATGGCTGGCTGATCGATTTCGACCGGGGCGTGCTGCGCATTCCGGCCACGCGCTGGCGCGAGCGCAATCTCAAGCGGCTGCATCGGTCGCTGCTGAAGCTGCGCGGCAATCGCAGTCGGGAAGAGGTCGACAAGGATTACGAGCGACTGCACCGCGCCTACGAGCTGGCCTGGGGCCGGGGCTACTGATGCAGTGGGCATTGCGTGTGCAAGGGGTCGGCAATGCGTCGGCGGTGGCGCTTGGTTCGCCGATGGCCACGCTCGAGCGCGCTGGCGCGCCGTGGCTGACCATCGATTGCGGCAGCGAGGGGCTCACCGCCTATCAGGCGCATTACGGGCACCTGCCGCAGGCGATCTTCATCACCCATGTACATCTGGACCACGTCGGCGGGCTGGAGCGGGTGTTCGTCGACAGCTATTTCTCCGAGCGACGCGGGCGCACGCGCCTGTACGTGCCGGCGCCGGTGGTGCCGCTGCTGCAGCGACGCATTGCGGACTACCCGAATGTGCTGGCCGAGGGCGGGGCCAACTTCTGGGATGCGTTTCAATTGGTGCCGGTTGGCGATGCCTTTTGGCACGACGGGGTGCGGCTGGAGGTGTTCCCGGTGCGCCACCACTGGCCGGAGACGGCCTACGGGCTGCGCCTGAAAGGGGCGCTGGTGTGGACTGGCGATACCCGGCCGATCCCGGAAATGCTGAAGCGTTATGCGGGCGACAACGAGCTGATCGCCCATGACTGCGGCGTTCACGGCAACCCGTCGCATACTGGCGTGGATGATCTAGAGCGGGAATACCCGCAGGACCTGTTGAGCCGCATGCTGCTGTACCACTACGCCAGCGACGCCGACGGCGACGTGCTGCGTGCACGCGGCCATCGCGTCGCCGTGCCTGGGCAATACCTGACGCTGGCGGACCCGACCGCCGAAGCGGTGCGCTGATGGGCGCCTTGTCGCTGCCGACCCTGGCCGGTGCCTCGATGCAGGACCGTTACGGCCGTCCGCTGCGCGATCTGCGCCTGTCGGTCATCGAGGCCTGCAATTTCCGTTGCGGCTATTGCATGCCGGCCGACCGCGTGCCCGACGATTACGGCTTCGACGCGCAACAGCGCCTGAGCTTCGATCAGCTGGAAACGCTGGTGCGGGCGTTCGTATCGGTGGGCGTCACCAAGGTGCGCCTCACCGGTGGCGAGCCGCTGCTGCGTCGCGACCTGCCGACCCTGATTACGCGACTCACCGCCATCGCAGGGATCGAGGATCTGGCGTTGACCACCAATGGCGTCCTGCTCGCGCGCCAGGCCACGGCACTGCGCCAAGCCGGGTTGCGGCGTATCACGGTGAGCATGGATGCGCTCGAGCCGGCGCTGTTCAGGCGCATGAGCGGCGACCGTGGCGACATCGCGCAGGTGCTTGCCGGCATTGCTGCCGCCGAGCAAGCCGGCTTCACGCGGTTGAAGATCAATTGCGTGGTGCAGCGTGGCGTCAACGAAGATCAGGTGCTGCCGCTGGTGGAGCACTTCCGCGGCACCGGGCACGTGCTGCGCTTCATCGAATTCATGGATGTGGGCAGCTGCAATGGCTGGACGCCGGACGCGGTAGTGAGTTCTGCGCAGCTGCACGCGCGGATCCATGCGCGCTGGCCGTTGATGGCGCTGGACGCCAATTACACGGGCGAAGTCGCGCAACGCCATGCGTTTGTCGACGGCGCAGGCGAGGTGGGATTTGTCAGCTCGGTCAGCGTGCCGTTCTGCGGCGATTGCCAGCGCGCACGCGTGTCGGCCGATGGGCACTTGTACACCTGCCTGTTCGCCAGCCAGGGCCACGATCTCAAGCCAGCCCTGGCCGACGGCGAGCAGGGCCTGGCAACGCACTTGCGTCAACGCTGGAGCATCCGCGGTGACCGCTACAGCGAAGTACGTGCATCGGCGGCGCCGCGGCGTGGCAAGCCGGTCGAGATGTTCCTGATTGGCGGATGAGGGTGCGCTGTTGTAGCGGTTGCACGCGCTAGAACCGCACTCGCTCGATCCACAGATGGGGGACGGCATGCGGGTGCTGGCAGTGCTGCTAGAGACGGGATTCCTTGAGTTCGCCGCGTCCGGGCGCTAATCGCGGGATGCGGTTGTCGTCGCACCGCGTGCCACTGCCGCTGCTGTCGATTGCGTGTCAAATCCCTCGGCGTGCGTGTTGCGGGCGCGCAGCGGCGCGACCGCACGCTCGACCCTCGCGATCGTGTCGAAAGGCAAGCGTTGCGTAGCTCGTTATGGCGCAGGGACGTCCCGGGATGACGGCGGCTGTTCCATCAAGGCACCCCGTTCACCGAGAATGCCCCATCCTGACCATCTATCACTGCGTCGCTTTCCCATGCCTGCCAAGACACGTTCCACGCGCCTGACCCACCTGGATGATGCCGGGCTCCCCACCATGGTGGATGTCTCGGACAAGGCGGTCACCGCACGCAGCGCCACGGCAACCAGCCAGGTGCGGTTCCCGGTGGCCGTCGCCGCGCAGTTGCGCGCCAATGGCCTGCGCAGCGCCAAGGGTGGCATCGTCGAGACCGCGGTGATCGCCGGCACCATGGCCGTCAAACGCACGCACGAGCTGATTCCGTTCTGTCATCCATTGCCGATCGATGCCTGCCGTTTCGAGATCGACTGGGCGGGCGAACAGGTGCTTGCGATTCACTGCACGGTGCGCTGCGTGCATCGCACCGGCGTGGAGATGGAGGCGCTCACCGGCGCCAGCGTGGCGGCGCTGACGGTCTACGACATGTGCAAGGCGTTATCGCACGCCATGACGATCGGGCCGACCAAATTGGTGTCCAAGCGCGGCGGCAAGCGCGATATCGGAGTGGTGCAATGACTGCAACGGTGACGGTGTTGTATTTCGCCAGTCTGCGCGAAGCGGCCGGGATTGCCGACGAGCGTGTGCAATCCGGCGCGCCGGATCTGCGTGGCCTATATGCCGAACTCGATGCGCGGCACAGCCTGCGCTGGACGCCTGCGCAGTTGCGCGTTGCCGTCGATGGCGCGTTCGCGCGCTGGGACGATGCGCTGCGCGATGGCAGTGAAGTGGTGTTTATTCCGCCAGTGTCGGGAGGTTGAACGTGAGCGATGACATCGTGTCCATCTTTGCGCTTTCCGACCTGCCATTGCCGGTGGAGCAGTTGCGTTCCGGCGCCGCGCACCCGCATGCCGGTGCGTTCGCCAGTTTCGAAGGCTGGGTGCGCAATCACAACGAAGGCCGTGGAGTTGCCGGATTGCGCTATGAAGCCTACGCCGCGTTGGCTCAGGCCGAAGGGCAGCGCGTGCTCGACGAAGCGATGGGCCGGTTTGCCATCGTGCACGCGCACTGCGTGCATCGGGTGGGCGAGCTGAAAATCGGTGACATGGCGGTCTGGGTGGGGGTCAGTGCGGCGCATCGTGGCGCGGCGTTCGACGCGTGCCGCTACATCATCGACGAGGTCAAGGCGCGCGTGCCGATCTGGAAGCACGAGCATTACCTGGAAGGCGACGCGGGTTGGTTACATCCTGACTCGCCGTGACGTCCTGGTCGCAATGATGTGTGCAACAGCGCGCCTACAGTGGCGCGCTGCGCTGTAGGTTCGACCGGCCTCATTGCGTGCTATCGAGCGCGTCAGAACTGGGCCTGCGGTGTGATGGGCGGCCCGGCCACACCGCTGCCGCACGCCGAGACCGCAGATGGCGGCTACCCGGACAGCCGGTACGCGCAGCGCGTGTGATCCATCAGGTTTCCACAGCTGCGCTGAACCACGCACGGCGCTGGTCTGCGAACGGAGATCGGTCGAAGGGCGGGTAATCCCCTCATCGGTCGACTTCGGCGCCTGCCTCGATCGACACCCGCCGGGCACACTATCGTCATAGCTTGGATGTCTGAAGCAGCCGCCATGGCCGAGAGCACGATTGGCGAGGCTCCTGGGCGTGGCGCAGGCGCATCCGTGGTGGAATGTGCTGAGGGCAGGCAAAACGTGCAGGGACATCGACCAGGTCGATCCGGCACGTGCGAAAGCAGTAAGGGTGGTGTCCCCGCCGGTTGACCTCGGCGCCCGCATCAATCGATACCGTTGCTGCCTTCCGGCCCTGGCGGGATTTTCGATCTAGCGTCGCGAGGGACCGACGGGGCCACCATAAGACGTGGGCCACTGGCATGGCCCTGCGATTTGCGGCATTGGTGTCATTGCGCAAATCATGAAACTGGCGGAGAGAGGGGCTGCTTGGGGAACACCCAACGCGGTCCAGACATCCTCAACTGAAAAGAATTTTAGCACGCAGTTCAGAAGCTTAGCTACTACTGCACGCCAATCAAGTCCAACGACACCCAAGGGCAGCGAACATAGGATGGCATACTGGATGGCATACCGGAAACAAGAGATCGAGGAAGGGCATGGCTTTGATCACAGATGCTAAGGCTCGCAGCATGAGCCCGGGTGGTCAGGCTGTCCCGCACGGAGGCATAACTGGTCTGACCCTGCATCCCTCGCCGTCACAGAAGGGGCAGGGAAAATGGGTACTGCGCTACGTCAGCCCTATCACGGGCAAGCGACGCAATGCCGGCCTAGGGGCCTATCCCGAGGTGGGGATAGCTTTGGCGGGTAAGCTGGCCCGTGAAATGCGCGAGCAGATCGCCGGTGGGCAGGATCCTTTGGAGTCCAAGGCAACTGACCGCGCCAAGCCGAAAACACCAACCTTCCAGGAAGCAGCAGTGCAGCTCCACGGAGAACTGAAGCCCGGGTGGAAGAATCCCAAGCACGCACAACAATGGCTCAATACGTTGACCGAGTACGCGTTCCCGCAGGTCGGGTCCCATCCCATCGATCAATTGCAGCCCCGACACATTGCAGATGTCCTCCGTCCCATCTGGCTCGACAAAGCAGAGACAGCAAGTCGCGTAAAGCAACGTCTACACGCGGTAATGGCCTGGGGTTGGGCGCACGGATTTAACCAAGTCAACCCTGTCGATGTCGTAACACACCTGCTCCCGCTACAACCAGGAAAAGCAGTCAGACAGGAGCATCAACCAGCAATGCCTTGGGCGAAGATCCCATCCTTCGTCAGTGCAGAGCTTGCTGGAGCGGGCGAGTACGAAGTCACGAGAAATGCCTTGCTATTCCTCATTCTGAACGCTAGTCGTTCTGGCGAGGTGCGTGGGATGACCTGGGCGGAAGTTAACTTTCACGAGAAGCTATGGACGATCCCGGCTGTTCGTATGAAGTCCAAGCAACATCATCGAGTTCCGCTGTCGGAACAGTCTCTCGAACTGCTAAAGCGCCAGAACGGCCATCACGACGAGCTTGTCTTTCCATCTGTACAGGCTCGTTCCGTCATGTCAGATATGACGCTAACAGCACTTCTGCGTAGGACGGATGCACCGAGCGACACGGCTGGGCGAATTGCGACCGCCCACGGGTTCCGCTCGAGCTTTCGCGACTGGTGCAGCGAGCAAGGGTATGCGCGTGACCTCGCAGAGCGGGCATTGGCGCACACGGTGAAGGACAAGGTAGAGGCGGCCTACCACCGTACAGATCTCTTGGAGCAACGTCGTCCGATGATGCAGGCCTGGGCCGACTTCATTCACCCACGTGCGACCAAGATCAGGAAGAGGATATCGCCCGCATGACTTCGGAATCGCCACCCATTCGAGTCCGGTCCTTAGTCAGTGTACTTGATGGGAACGACCCTGTTGAGTTCATTCACAGGCTCCTTCGAGCTGGGTACGACAGGTTTTATGTAAAGGTTCCGAAGGGATTCCGGATCAGCCTTATCCCCACTGACCCTTTTCCTCCTGGGTACCAGCTTTGGGGAAACCGGCAATCCACCCAAGGCCATGCACGACCTCATGGCAATCAGGACCAGATACGTTACATGCAGCTCGATACACCTCAGTTGCGCGAGCTTCTTGAGTATCCCCCCGTCGTTTTGCGCCAATTCAACGCGGGAGGTCTGGAGTCCGCGTCGACCCACGATGGCATTCCTTCAATCAATTTTAAGTATCGGAAGGGTTTTCTAGGTGGTCTCCTGCCCACTGAGGGGGCCATCGCCGACAAGGTGCCAACGGAATTTGATGTCGCCTCTGGTGCTCCTACGGTCGTGAAGGTATTGAATCGCATCAGAAGCCAGTATTCGTACATTCTTCACGGTGTCAGTTTCAAGGATGTTTTTGTTGATGCACTGGCACTCGGTGATGCTTTGAAAAGTAGGTTGCCTGCTAAGGACGTGTCTCTGGCAGGCTGTGAACATGTACCGGATGATCCTTATGGGCTGAAAGACTCGTCGCCACTAGTCTACGAGATCCTCCGCAGAGCCAGTCGAAATCGAGACAAGACACGCAGCGAGATCGATGTGCCATTGCTTGCAGCAGAATTTCGAGAGTTGAATGCCGGTTACAAAAAAAATCCCAAACCTTTCAACGACGGGCGGCATGAGTTTGCGGCGATGCTTGCAAACCCGAATTACAGATATTCGTCCGCCGGCCTTGGGGAGATTGACTCTCCCGAGGAGACCGTAGAGATTCCTGCTGACAAATTCCTCGATCAGGGTTTCATCAATCCAACTCTCAGAAAACTCCTTTACGCCGCCTGTCGTTGGAGTGGTAGAAAGGAACCAGCACTTGGGGACGATCGAGAGAAGTTGGTGGATCTCTTGGTTGGGCTTGGCTTTTTTGACCGGGAAGACAGCGACCAGGTGCAGTCGTTGGTTTACTTCATCACAGGTGAAAAGTACAAGCGAAACAAGCACAAGAGCGAATTTAGGCACATCCGCAGCGATCGATGATGATATCGGGTCGAGAGATGGGTAACGGACACCCAAGTCAACTTAAACTTATCCATGAATCGCCCAGGCATTCCCGTGAGGCTCGTTTGTTTGAGCCACCTATATGCGACCACGCCTGGTTGGCCGCAGCAGCGGCTGAAGCTCGCAACCGTTACCTTTTTGCGCTTGAGGCGCCGGGCTGCAACCGCTGCTCGCGGAACAACGCTCCACGCGCTTGCAGTTCACGATGCGGTCTTCCCGTCGGAACTGCTGAGCTGAAATACTCATAAGGAAGGGATGTCCAACCGTTTCTAACCAACGCAGGCTTGGGGCAATCTGTAACTGAGCCAAGCCGATCGGAGGGGCACCGAGCGCCTGCAGTGAGACTTCGGTCTTTTGGGCATCAAGGTTGCTGGGCTAACGGACCATCGGTGGCCTGCAGAACGTCGGCCTTGCGGCAAGGTGGGCAGTTGCCTGATGCTCCGCGACCTGTTGCGGGAAGGTGGAGGAGTTAAGCTGTTGACGGAAGTTGAGATCACTGCATCAAAGATGAGGCGAAACGTATGCAATCAACAAGACCTAATCAGCCAACGCCGGGTGCCTTCTATATGTTCGTGTCGGACATGGAGAGCAACAGGCCGCGCTGCGGAGTTAAGTTCAACAATCTCCGCCAGCTGCTTTCGCCACCGTGTGTGATCCTGCGTCCGCAAGAAGGCGGGTTCCCCTCGATGCTCGAACAACCGCAGATGACCTATGACCCCAGTGCAGGTCCCGAGCCTCGTGATCTGGAGCCAGGCTTCGGCGGCTATTGGTTGGTGTCTGAGCAACTCCATGACGTCATGTGCTCGGTCGATCCAAATGCCTTCGCATTCACTGAGGTGGACTACCGTTTGGCCGATGGCATCAAGGGCCCGCGTCGTTTCTTATGCGACGTTGTTCGAGAGATGGATGCTTTGGATGAAAGATTGTCGAGGCTTAAGATTAAGGTCAATGACGATTATGTGCGTGGGAAGTTCTATTCGTTTGGGGGCGGAGCCAGCCTTGCCTTCCGAAATGAAGTCTTGGGGCAGTCGCATGTGTTCCGGTTGCCGTTTAATCCATCTGTGTTCTGTGACCGGACGTTTAAGGACGCTGTTCACGAAGCCGGAATACCTGGCGAGGCAGAACTCAGCGGCATCTCTTTCATTGACGCGTCGGATATCTGATCCATCAGCTGACAAGGACGGACCCTAGATCATGGCAGGCAAGCCCCTCTTTCAGCAGCATCACGGTGTCGATCAGAAGTCGTTTGAGATTGATCCTTTATTACAGGTGCTTGTCGACAACGGCCGGTTAAATAAGGATGCGGCCACTAATCTGATTAATTTGCCAAACGACAAAGCCCTTGCCCGTGCCATTGGGGTTACGCCACATACAGGACGCCATATCAAGGAATATTCTCTTGGTATGAAAGATGCCCTTGAAGATTTGGCATCTACGAAAGATGGGCAGGCGATATTGCTCCAAAAGCCGGATCCTGATGCCTTAGATCGAGTCGCGCTTAAGGTCCAACGATTGAGCGACACCGTGCAGGTTGCGCTCATCAATGGCGACTTGCGCACCAACAAAGCGCTGGGGCAAACGATAGACCAAACTCGAGCTCTCACTCGGGCATTCTTCGGTGGCCCGGACAGCTACGCGGCCCAGAACGCAACGCAGCTGGATGCACACGCTCAGGCCAGTGCCAATGCACGCCAATGGGGCGGAGTGACACACAACGAAGGCCGTATCGTTTCCACGTTGCAGCACTTTCACAGCGCTGGACAGCCGCTGCTGGCTGGCGGCAACCTCGATCTCCAGCGCCATGGGCTATCCCAGGCCATCGCCGACGCTTACCACAATGGCCGCTTGACCATGTCACCCGGTGGCGTGGCTGTAGTGGAGAACACCTTGGGCGAGGAAGCCGCCAGACCTTTGCGAGTTCCTCGCGGTCAAAGCGGTGCCGCGTCCATGGAAGTGTTGCTCGGCAATGCCTCGGCCAGAACCCTGGTGCGTTCGGGTGGCTTGCTGGCGACTGGCGCAGATGCGGTTTTGACAGCACGCCGCTCGGCCGAGTTGCTGGAACAAGGCAATGCCATTGCCGCGCAGTCCGAGGTCACCCATGCTTTGGCGCGCAATGTCGGCGGCTGGGCCGGTGGCGCGTCCACCGCCGCCGCGATTGGTGGCAGCGGCTTCGTGCCTGCGGCGTTGGTGGTGGGCGACGCGCTGTTGATGAGCAAGGCGTTCGACAAAGGCGCCGATTTGCTGGACAACCGCGCCATCTACCACCAGACCGACAAAGAGGACGTGGAGTGGAATTTCAACGGTCGCAACTTCCAGCGCGAAGCCGCCATTGACCTCGCCCAGGATGGCCGCCGCACGTCGGGCGAGCAGCCCGTGGTTGCAAGCTATGAGAAATCGCAGGAGCTGGGTGCCCTGGCCAACGCGAAGGCGGTGGAGCTGGCGTTGGGCAAAGCACCGCAGCCCCAGAACCCGTTCAACCTCCCCGCACGGGCAAGCGACCAAGTGGGATTGGACAACCCGAATTGGGAGCGCAATCCCGAGCGTCAGACTTGGGAGCGCCAGGTCAGGTCCACCGCGTCCGGCACCGATGAGATTGGCAGCTACGCCCTCCAACTCGCGCCCCCGGAACGCGTGCAGCAACTCAACCAGGAGGCGTTGGCACGCATCGAGAGCAACATCGCCACGGGGCGCGAAGCCATTGCCGCCGCTTACCTAGAAAACCACGCCGCGCAGCGCGCCGGCGACTATGGAGTGGAAGTGCCGGCGGCGGTGCAAGCTGCCCAGGCCAAGCCGGACCGGGTTCAAGGCCACGATGGTCTGGCCTACCAGCGCAACGAGGCTGGGCAGTGGCTTGGAAAGGAAGGGCTGGCGACCGGCAACCTGGCGGCGGAGCTGGAGCTCACCAACCAGATGCGCCAGGCCTCGCTGGAGCGCGCTCAGGAAACCCTGGCGGCGATTGAGGCGCTTCCCGCGCCTACGGCGGCGCAGATGGAGCAGAACGAGCTGCTGCACCGCTACCGGGCTGCCGGCGTTGATTTGAACGTCAACCCGCAGACCCAGCAGGCCGTGGCGCTGGCTTCGCAGCGAACCATGGACGCCAACGGCATCACCGGGCCGACGATGCAGCAGTTGCAGCGCAACGAGTCCGGGCAATACGGCTATGACAGCCCCATCGCACACCTCCAGCGCGGCAGCGATGGGGTCACTCGCGTGGTAGCTGTCACCAGCAGCGACGACATCCGGCAGGCGTTGAGTGAGGCGCAAGGTAGTCGACGAGAGTCGCCAACCCTTGCACGGGCACCCGAAGTGACGGGGGAGACAGACAGCTCTACGTCTGACTCTTCCAATCCGCATCAGGTGCTCGACATTCAGGCGCGCATGCAGGCATCTGTTGCGGCACAGGCGCGGCAAGAGCGCGAACAGCAAGATCGCCTTGCACAGGAGCAGCATGCCGCACTGGTGCGCGAGCACCTCCAGCAGGCACAGCCAGAGCGCGAAGATCAGTCGCCGAGCGAGCAGGCCATCCAGGCGCACGCGATGCTGGAAGGTCAACGCCAAGCGGAGCAGCAACGCGAACAGGAAGAGCGCCAGGTGCAGGAGCGCCAAACGCAAACCAGCCAACAGCGCCAGCTCCAGGAGCGTGAGGGAAGGGATGCCCAGCAACGTCAGGCGCAGGAACGCCAAGCCGAGGACAACCGGCAGCGGGAACAGCAAGACCGCCAGGCTCAAGAGGCCCAACGAGTTGAGGTTCAGGAAGGTCAGTCTCGGAAAGCGCAGCAGCAGGACCAACGCCAGCAAGCCTCGCAGCAACCGGACACTCAGACGCGTGCTCCAGATGCCGCGCTGGCTCAACAAACGACGCGTGCTGAGTTACAGCAGGAGGATGCGCGTCAGCAGCCAGAGGTCCAGAACCGACAGGCGGGCGACTACCTGGCTCACAACACACCTGACCCACTGAAGCAAACGCCCGGTCCAGGCGATGCGCAGCCGGGACAAGCACAAGGAGTGGAGCGCGCGCTGGAAATGCAGGCGGTGGAGAATCGCGCCGCCACGCGTCTTCAAGTGGCTTCATCCGAGAGTTCAGAATCTCGCAGCCACCTTCCGCAAAGCGCAGAGGCCAATGTGGTGCCGCCAGCACTGCATCACCAGGCGCAACCGCAGCAAGGAGAGATGGAGCAAGCGTCGGTCCGTCAGCAAGACGTGGCGCGTGAGCAGGGTGCGGAGCGGGTTCGCGTCATGACCCCAACAACGTCTGCTTCAGAAGAACCGATGATTGCATCGCAGTCCGCGGGGTCTTCCACTTCTGCGCGACATGAGGAGACAGAGCAGCCCCGTGCCTCAGATGTTTCGCTCGCTAAGCATGGGGCGGCTTTGCTGGCCCCAACAACTCTCGCGCAAACATACGGGCAATCGCTGGCAGATAGCGTAGAGAATCGCTTTCCCACGGAGCCAGCAGGCGCGGAAAGCCAGCTGGCCCAATCGACCCCGGCGCAGGAACGCAACGTCGCAGATCCGGGCGGAGCCCTGTTCTTGGAAGAGACCATGCGCTCGTTGCGTCAACTGCAGCAGGAGATTGAGGCGGCGGATCGGGAAGATGAACGCTTCCACAAGGAATGGAGGGAGTATCGCGAGCGCGGAGAACCCTATCCCTTCGTTCGCGACGGCGCGCGAGACCAGGAAAGTGGAAGCATTGATGCATTCAGCGCACACCAACCAAGTCGCCGCTCGCCCAGTGAAGCTGCTGAGCAAACCGATGCCTTTCCACCTCTAGCTCAGCGCTCCACCGGTCCAGGGGGAGGGGATGCGCCAAACGACTCGTTGAAAGCTGAGCGGAAATCCATCACGGGTGACCCGGACGTGGACGAGGTCCTCTACGCGCTCGACAGCAAGAACGAGCTGGCGATCGAGCAGGCCTTAAATCGGGTGGCCAACAGCGCAGCGACGCAGGCACTGATCAAAAGAGGCAACGAGTTCCTGGAAGCGCAGGCCCAGCAGGAGGCCCAGGAGCACGTCGCTACACGCCAGGCGTTGGGAATGGATGTCTCAGCGGAGATCAACACCAGCCGCGGGCCGGTGATGGTGATGACCTTGCCGGAGTTCGCCAAGGGGCCGATGCAGAGCGGTCCCCAAGGGGACGGCGGGGGAGGTGGTGACGGCGGTGGGGGAGGAGGCGGTGGTGGAGGGGGCGGTGGTTAGTCAGAATCTCTTCCATGACCAGCCACGTTTAGGAGACCTCATGGACAGGCAAGACGCTGCCGCAATGGCGGAAATGATGGCGACGTTGAACGCGTCGAACGCCTCGCTGCAGGAGACGGTCAAAGTGCTGACGACGCTGGTGGCATCCATGCAGCAGCGCGAACAACGGCTGCGCGAGGTGGTCGCCGAGCAACTCCAGGTGCTCCAGCACGCGGCCAGCAGCGCCGATGCCAAGGTCAATCGGGTATTGGACAACGCATTGCCGAGGCTGACGCAGCTGACCAATCAGGCGTTGACGCAGACGCTGGAACCGGCCGCCAAGCGGTTCAACAAAGAGATGGCCCATGCGGACGAGACGTTGCAGCAAGCCACTCGACGTTACGCGCAGGCCCAGCAATCCTTGGAGACGCGGATCACGCGGCGCGCGGGCATTGCATCCGCCACGATGCTCGTGGCGGGCGTTTTGGGCCTGGGGGCGGTGGCTTACTCGGTGGGCATCATCAACGAG
Source organism: Xanthomonas vesicatoria ATCC 35937 (assembly GCF_001908725.1). Classification (NCBI taxonomy): domain Bacteria; kingdom Pseudomonadati; phylum Pseudomonadota; class Gammaproteobacteria; order Lysobacterales; family Lysobacteraceae; genus Xanthomonas; species Xanthomonas vesicatoria. Next base: position 4,261,869 of record NZ_CP018725.1, read on the forward strand.
AAGCGGAGCGAGCTGGTGCAGCTCCGCACCTCTATCGACTATTGGGAGCGGGTTGCTCGCGCAGACCTGGCGCCCTGTGGCGAAGGCAGGCTTTGCGCCACGTTAGAGAAGAACGGGCCGCGTTATGGCAACCAGAGGCAGTACAGAGCGGTCAACTTGCGCACAACATCGGCTGCGCAGTGATGCCTTTAGACCGCATTTGATCAGTGGAGCGTCAACGTTTTTGGTGGTTGTCCTAGTCCTTCTCGTTCCGGTTCCATTCGATAGGAGCCCTAGGCGTAAGCGATGTCCGCTGACGGCCACCGTTCACCTGCTGCCACTAAAAATTATTTGAAACCCATATTACCTATGTGAGGCGGGATACTCCCCGTTTCGCGTCCGGCGCTCCGCATTGCAGCGCCAGCTTAGGATGCACGTAATGATGAAGAGTAAGGTCGAATTGATCTACTGCATCATGGTTGTGGCCACCGCCGTCATGGCGGGCATCGTCAAATGCACGGTGGCGGCAACTTGCCCCAACTGCAGCGATTTCTTCGATCACTGATCAGCACAACCAACGTTATCCCTCACAAGGCCCGGCTCGTCCGGGCCTTGTGCGTTTATGTCTTCAACTACTGGGAATCGACAATGCACTTGCTTGAATCAATGGCCTATGTTGGCCAACAGCCCTGGCACGGGCTGGGTAATCAGCTCGCTCGACAGCAACCTATCGAGACATGGAAGCAACAGGCTGGGATGGATTGGAAGATCGAGGAGTCCGAGGTTCGATACATCACTGGCAGTCAGAACATTGGAGCCATCAATGCGTTTCCTGGGAACAAGGTTCTCTATCGCTCTGATACCAAAGCGCCTCTGGCAGTGGTTTCGAAGCGCTTCCAAGTCGTCCAGCCAGGGGAGATCCTGGAGTTCTACCGGGACCTGACGGCGAACAACGGATTCGAGCTAGAGACGGCCGGCGTCCTGCGAGAGGGGCGCAAGTTCTGGGCGCTGGCCAGGACAGGTCAGAGCATTGTGCTTAGGGGGAGGGACAGAGTGGACGGCTATCTTCTACTGGCGACCGCCTGTGATGGGACACTGGCCACGACAGCTCAGTTCACCTCCATTAGGGTGGTCTGCAACAACACCCTGGCGGTTGCCTTGGGAGACAGTGGTGGCGCCATCAAGGTGCCGCACCGAAGCCACTTCGACCCGGACCGCGTGAAGCGCCAGCTCGGCATTACGGTTTCAGCCTGGGGCGGTTTCGTAGACCGAATGAAAGCACTGTGCGAATCCCCAGTAGACCCAGACGCTGCTGATGCTCTGCTGCGCCGTGTGTTGACCTACGCCACTCCCAATGCGGCGCAGGTGGTCAACGAACAGGCAGTAGCTAAAGTGCGCGCGCTGTATGACGGCGATGGGCGAGGATCCAAGCTTGCTTCCAGCCGAGCAACGGCTTGGGGTCTGCTCAACGCCATCACAGAGCACGTTGATCATCATCGACGTGCTCGAAGTGACGACCATCGCCGGGATGCGGCCTGGTTTGGGCAGGGAGCCAAGATCAAGCAGCGCGCGTGGGAGGAAGTGATGGGGATGGTGGCGTGATGCAGGTCGGGACACGCACATGTGCGCCGTCTGATGGCGGGCCTGCACCGTCACAGGAAGTCATCCGCGCACGGGATGACAAGATCGTCGCGCGCGCCCTACGCATCCTCGAACAGCGAGCCAGCGAACCAGGGCCACGACTAGGTGACGTCTCCAAGTGCGGGGCGTTCTTCCGGCTGCGGTTGGGCGGTGAGATACGGGAGCACTTCGAGGTTGCTTTCCTCGATAACCAGCACCGGCTCATCGGGGTAGAGCGCTTGTTCTCCGGGTCTGTGGAGGGCGCGGAGGTGCATCCGCGCATCGTCGTCCAGCGCGCGTTGGCCTTGAACGCCGCGGCAGTCATCGTGGCTCACAACCACCCGAGTGGCCACACTGAGCCTTCAGCAGCCGACCGAGCTGTCACGGTCCAGTTGAAGACCGTTTTGCAGCTGGTGGAAATCCGGCTGCTGGACCATTTCGTGGTCACGGCCCACCAGGCGGTTTCGATGGCTACCCGGGGATGGGTGTAAGCGTAAGTTCCCTGAAAGCAATGGCGGGTCGCCCGGTCCCGTTGGGCCGGGCATCTAGGTGCGACTGATTGGGCTGGATGAAAGCCAGGCGCATGAGGCCAAGTGCGTTTACTCCCCTGTGTCGCTTCCATTGGGTGCCTGCAGCAGTTCTACCAACTTCGAAAGCATGCTCGGGTCTTGGAGCACAGCTGGAATCAGCTTGGTCAGAACTTTGCGTTGAGCCTCATCTGCTTGAGAGAGGGCAAGGATTGCATCTGCCATGGATGCGTCGTCTGCAAGTAGGTAAGCAACCGGGACATCCAGGACCTGAGCCAGCGTGTTCAGGTTGTCGAAACCAATGGCTGTGACCTGGTGTTCGTACCGGTTGATCCGTGAAGACCCTTTCTCCTTACCGAGGCCCATGCGATCCCCCAGCGCGCGCTGGCTCAAACCGCGCAACTGCCTGGCCTGAGCTAGGCGGGCAGCGAAAAGCGCTCGGGGGGAGGACTCGGGCACAGGGGAATCGTGAAACGAAGATGTCCGGAATCATGACGAAGGCTCTATCGGTGTGGCAGACTCTATCTTCCAGATAGAGGGCGGGCCGCTGCAAGTCAGGAGGGGCTTGCGCGTCCGGCATGCGACGGAAACGACAGGAAGGACAGCAAGGCAGGCATGGATCCATACGAAATCTTGGGCATTCGTCCAAGCGCTGGGGGTGAGGAAATCGAGCTCGCCTACAAAGGACGACGTAGCCAGTACCACCCGGACCGCTACGCAAACGCGGACGCGGAAACGCTGAACTGGGCGACCTCGAAGATGCAGGAGGTCAACCAGGCCTACGCGGCACTTCGGGATCCGGTCAGTCGTGCGCGCGTGGATGAAGAAGTGCGAAATAAGTCAGCGCGCCCAGCACGCCCAGCAGACGCCACCCGCGCGCCCGAGCCGGGACAGTCGTATGCACTGACGTTGGTGCAGGCGCTGGACGGCCTGGCGCTGAACGGTGAACCGCTTGAGCGGATCTTCGTCGCCCCGCGTATCCCTCATAAAAAACTTGCCGGCGCACTGGAGTCCTATGGGCAAGGACTGCAACCACCGGACGTGGTTGTGCTGATCGACGACACGCTCTTTGGCGGTGCACGCGAAGGTGTCCTGATCACTGAAGCACAGATCAGATGCAAAGCCGTGTTCCAAGCAGTGGAGATTCGCCTGCTTGGAGTCCTGTCGGCGATCACGACAGAAGGGAAGTACGTCTACATCAATGGCGAGCGCTTCGCCGAGCTGAACATGCCTAACAAAGGCGACTTGAAGGCGCTCTTCAAGGCCGTAAGCCGCTATCTGCAGCAAGGCCATTAACCATCACAACAACAGGGGAAAGAAATGAAATATCTGATTGGGCTCTACGGAGCCTCATTCGTAGTTGCTGCAATCTGTTTCGCCAATTGGGGGCAATACGCTTACAAAGGCTTTGCCTACAACCTCGGCCGCGCGCTGGTCTGGCCAGCAATTGCGTTCCCGTCGTTCGGGGGGCTTCTCAGCGGGTTGATTTGGCTTGTCGTCATCGGCGGCGTGCTGGTCCTTGTGCAAAGGAGGGCTTAGTCATGGCACGAGATGTCGCGAAGATTGCGGCCGCTCTGGCGGCGTTGCTAATGCTTGGAGCATGCGGCAGCAAGGCGGACAAGGCACGCAGCGAATTCATTGGAAGCTGCGCCAGCAGTGGAGGGAACGAGGCTGTCTGCGAATGCGCTTTCGACAAGCTGCAGGCGCATTACGGGGAAGAAGGAATTGTTGCAATTCAGTCCGAGGGTTCTCCGCCTCCGGACTTCATCGATCAATTGGCCAATGCCGCACAACAGTGCAGGAAGCGATAAGGAAATGAAGATGAAGCAGATTTACCGGTCCGCAACGATCCTGCTAGCCGCGCTAGCCGTAACGGGGTGTGGCAAAGCAGATGAGGTAACGAAAGCCGGCGAGCTCAATCTGGCTGGCTGTAAGGTTCCGGCGGGTACCAAGCGAGTAGAGGCCGAAGCTATCCAGTGCGATGCCGCCAAGGGCGTAAAAGCCGAGGCAGAGAAAGCGCCTTCGCAGGAAGCTGTCCAGATCACGCCGGACGCTGAGGTCATCAACGCAGCCATCGCCCAGGAGGCGAAGAAGGCCGACGGAGCTACCGAGTACACGGAGGCACGGAAACTAGTGGAGGGCGATCTGACCGGAGATGGCAAGCCAGAAGTGGTGGCCTTGTACACCCTGGAAGGTGGTGGCGGTGGCAACGGAGCTGGTAGCTACCTAGCGGCTTTCCAGCGCGAGGAAACCGGCCAACTGCAGCTGGCCGGCACCACGTCCGTTTCCGGCTTCGGAGTTGCTGTTCAGAATGCGAGCGTGGAAGACGGCACGGTGCATGTGAAGCTGCTTGTACAAGGGCCGGATGATCCGGACTGCTGTCCGTCAACGGAAGAGGACGCCTTGTACGTGTTTCATGGGAGCAAGTGGCTGCAGGTGCAGCCTTCGCCTTGAACTCCGCCGTATACCGCTTGCTGCTCATGGAAACCTCCGAATCTGCCATTTTCCATGGCATTAAGGTGTCCAGGAAACACCGGGCGTATCACGGCTCACTTCCCGGGGCGTATCAAGACTAAGGGCCGGCAAGCCGGCCCTTAGTCTGAAAGCTAGATTTGAGATCACTTCTTCAGCAACTCTCGATCAACGGCTGAAGTATCAAGGCCGCTGCTCCGTGGCGCCCCACGGCCGCTGTGACCCTTCGGCATGATGCCCTTGCGCAGGTTGCGGATTCCCTTCCTGCTCGCGATGTCGGGGTCCTGGTTACCTTCGTGGGACTTAGGTGGGCTGGGTTTTAGTTGCGTAGTTTCCTTGCACATGTACTCGATTGCCAGACGCAAGCCGCGCAGCTTGTCTGCATCTGTTGGATGGATCAGACCCAGGCAGTTGAAGCGGTACTGATCCAGCCGGGTGTAGCAGTTGAAGTAGCTCGCCTTATCCTTTTTGCCCGTCTCGCCGACATCCACCCCATCCTTGTAATCTCCATGGCCACAGCGCCGGACCCAGTCTTCTCCGATCATGCGGGTCAAATTGGCAGCGTCACGATGCTTGTGCCCGTCCAGAATGACGAGGACGTGGAAATGGATGCCCCGATCAATCCCGTCCTCACGCTTGCTGATGTAGCCCAGGACGTCGGGAACGATTCGATTCTCCCGCAGGCCGCGCAGGAGCCTTGCGTAGTGCCCGTCCGCTTCACGGGTATAGCCCCAGCCCTTGAACGCCGGCCGGAAGTAGAGGTCGAGCCGTAGAATCAGCAGTTGCGAACGCCGCTGGAACTGGGCTGCCAGATAATCGCAGCAGCTGGCGATGTTCTTTTCTTCGTTGCGTTTGTAATTGTCGACTTGGTCCTTGTATGCCTGGTTCCGACATGACGCGCGGATGGAGGCAACCGCGCGCTCGACAATCTCACGCGTTCGTGGCTCACTCATCAGTGCGTCGCCGTTGCGGTTCGTGTGGTTAAGGAGCTCAGACGACCATTGGTCGATGACATTCAGGATGACGGTCAGTGGAGGATTGAAGCGGTGGTGCTTGTAGTACTCCGCACGGTCTTGGTTGTAGCCTTTGCAGACGTTAAAGAACGCTTTGCCGGTCTTGGTCAGCTGATGGCGGGGCTGTCCCCTTCGATCGTACGCAACTTCAATGGGCTGGTCGTCATGCTGGACGATGGCATTAACCAGCTTCTCCGCTCGGATAAGCCAACAGATGAAGTCGTACTCTTGCCCGATCCAGGTGTATCCGTAGCGTTGACTGGTCTTACGTACGAAGAGGTGGTGGTTCTGCTCTGCCGGACGCATCTGGGTGCCCTTGGGCTGGGGAGTGATGAGACGGTCGGTCATCTGCTCTTTAGGCAGTTCACTGTCAAAGTTAGTTACCTGGTTGTACGAGTTGGACTTATCGATCTCGTTCATGTGAATTCCTCGCTGTCATGTGCTGATTGATTGAATATTAAATTAATTAGTTAATCTAATTTAATTCACTAATTCAATAGGATATAAACCGGAATTCAGGCGCGATCGATGGCCTGATTCTCCGTTTTTAGAAACTAAAAAACCTCAGCTCCTTTGGGTCTTTGTGTGCTGAGTTGCTGCGTCGACTTAGTGAGGTCGTTACGTGTGGCGGGGAATTTAGATGCGGCTTTCCAGCCACTCGTCCACGACGTATTCGATCCAACCCTTAGCGGAACTGCGCGAGCCGCCAGCACCCAAGGGAACGGGTCGAGGGAACGTTTCGTCATACCAGCGGCTCGACGGATTCAGGCGGTTATCGATGGTGCTCTCGGAGCACGAGAGCTTCTTTGCCAGGTCCTTCTTGCGGATGACCCGCTTGGAGCGCGTAGGCGGGGGCACGACGCCCCCCGTTTCTGTATTTTGCGAATGGTTCGTATGGGTCGAACGGTTGTAGCGAAGGTTCATAACGCGATCTCGGTGCAGCGACAGGCCCCTTGCCTGCCTGCCGGAACGATGCGCGTTTTCTGGGGAGATGTATAAGGACCGGAAAACCGCGATCACGGGAAAAAGGGGTGGGGAAATTGACCCCTGGACCCAGGCATTTGCCTGGCGCTTGCTGCCAAGCGCGGATCCATTGGTGGATCCCCTGCCGAGGAACCAACTTGCCGGCCCAACCCGGCCCAATTGATGGCGTTTCCGCGCTGGCGCCGGACCGTCGTAGCGGAGCCGGCACTAGGTCCAGGTTCCCAGCCTGCCCAGTCGTGGTCGGCCGGATGGCATAACAGTCCAGTGTCGTGGCCTGGGCCGCAGCTTGCCGGCATGCCTCCTGCCCTTTAGGGAACCTCTGAACAACGCACCACAGATACGCGACACTACCCGCCTCATGTTGAGGAGTGATCCATGCAACTGACGTTCGGTGATGCTGAAGGCCTGGGCAAGCGCAAGCAGACCCTGCGCGAGATCTTTCTGGCCGAGATGGAGCAGGTGGTTCCGTGGCAGCACTTGCTCGGTCTGATCGAACCGCACTATCCGGTGTCGGGGCGCCCTGGTCGACAGCCATACGCACTGGCGACGATGTTGCGGATTCATTTGCTGCAGCAGTGGTATGCGTTAAGCGATCCGGCGATGGAAGAAGCGTTGCACGAGATCCCGATCTTGCGGAGGTTTGCCCAGCTCGGTGGCGGGGACAAACGCGAAGAACTGCAAAACTGCAAGGCTGCATTTTTCATTGCCGCCAAGCGTTCGACGCTGCAAGCCATCGGCAACAAACGCGAGCGTGATCGGGAACAGCGTTGGGAACACTTCAAGGCCAGCGTGCGCGCGAAGGTGGAGCATCCATTCCGGGTGATCAAGCGGCAATTCGGTTACACCAAGGTCCGCTATCGCGGCCTGGCCAAGAACACCGCACACGTGCTGACCTTGTTTGCGCTCTCCAATCTGTGGATGAAGCGAAAGCAGTTACTGCCTGCTATGGGGAGCGTGCGCCTGTAACCCGGGGAATTCCCAAGGAAAGCGCCAGAAATGGCGGAAGATCCGAAGATCCAAACGCGACTCTCCGGACCGACGCGACATCCCGCACTCTCAGGCCTCGTTATTCAGACCTTCCTTAGGGGGCGCTTCCGAAGTGGGCTAGGGTGATGGCGTGGTCTCCCGAGCGCGTCGGCATTTCGCTGGAGGAGCAACGGGCGTGCCGATGAGCCGGCGTGCTTTACATCGGTGTCTGTGCTGCAGGTCATGCGGCAGCCCTTGACTTGGCGGGAGTATTTCAACTGGGCACGCTGGACCCAGTGAGAATTTTCAGGCGATCTGGGTGGCAAAGAGGCGAGGCCTTCTGATGCGCTTGGCCTATCGATCTAGTCGCATTCGTCTCGCGCTGCGGCGATTCAAAAAAATCTGAAACCCTCAAGAGTCGTCAACAAAACCCAGGAAGGAGCCGTAGGCAGACGCTGGAGCAAGCGAGTGAGAGCAGTGCTAGTGGATATAGATGCGGCGTTCAAAACGGGTGTGCAGTTTGCCCATGCCTGCAAACCAGGCATGGGTGCGCTCAACGACCCAGCGAAGACGACCCAATCGTCGTTGCCCTCGATCCCCTTGCGTGCGATCCGCGAGGTTATACCGCGCCGTTTGAGACAGCTGCGACACCGTTCGATTTCGTCGTCTTTGTCGGCATGCAGCTCGTTCGGCCAGCCTCGCGGACGCTCTGGTTTTCTGCCGATGGCAGGCAAGGTATCAAGCAACTCTTCAAACACCACCGAGTCGTGCCGATTGGCGCAGGTGACGCACACCGCCAAAGGCACGCCGTTGCGATCGACGATCCGATGCTGTTTGCTGCCCGGTTTGCAGCGATCTGTCGCGTTTTGGTCCGGTGTAGGCGCCCCACGGGGAGGCCACACTAGTAGCGTCCAGGCTTACTCGGCTCAGATCCAGCTTCTCGGCCCGTCTTAGCTCGGCCATCAACACTTGATGCAAGCGGTGCCAAACACCCGCCTCTTACCAATCACGCAACCTGCACCAGCAGGTCATGCCGCTGCCATAGTCACGTTCCATGAGAAGGTCCTTCCACGGGATGCCCGTGCGCAAGACATAGACGATGCCGTTGAGGGCTTGCTGATCGCCGATACGCGGCCGCCCGCCCTTAGGCGAACGCCTTACTTGCGGAATCAGCGGTGGTCAGGTGGCCATTGCGAGGTACTAGTGCGTCCCTCCACTTGGACGCTTTAGCGTCCAAGTGGAGGGACGGTCACCATTCTTCTTTTTTGTCTTCCGGTGGGTCCAGACCCTTGGGGGCTGTGGTGCAGCCAGCTTCCGCAGCCCACCTTCAGGAAGCGAAAGTGACTGATCGTCTTTGGGCGGCTGAATTTGCACCCGGCGCTGCCTTCACGCTAGTGGTTATCAAAATGCGACGCTTGTGCGAACATTGCGAGGATGGTTGCAAGGAGCGGAGTAGCACTTGGGCACACGAGAACTTGGAAAGTCATTGCCAACCCAACAAGTGAGCGGGATGTCGAACGAACAGCTTACAGATCTAACCCAGCCACAACGCGACCGGCTCGCGTTTGTGGAGTTGCGTGTGCGCTTCATCGGGGAGATACGCCGCCAGGATTTGGTCACGCGGTTTGGTATCCAGTCGGCAGCTGCATCCAGAGATCTGGCACTGTACAAAGAGCTGGCGTCCGGCAACCTCGAATATGACGCCAAGGGCAAGTCCTACGTCATTGGCCCAAGTTTTCAGCCGGTCTTCGAGTTCCCATCGGAGCGCGCGCTGTCGTGGCTGACGCAGGGCTTCGGGGATGGCGAGCCAATGGGGTTCAAAGCATGGGTAGCGAGCGAAAGCCCGTCCTGGCTGACGCTTCCCGATCTGGACGTCCTTGCAAGCGTGACCCGTGCGATCCACCAGGAATGCCCGCTTGACATTGAGTACCACTCCATTTCAGGTGGTCGCACCAAGCGAGAGATCATTCCGTTCGCGCTGATCGACAACGGCCTCCGCTGGCATGTCCGCGCCTTTGACAGGAAGTCCAATGAGTTCCGGGATTTCGTTATCACACGGATCAGGCGTCCCGCGGTGCTCAAAGGCCAGCCAGTGGCACCCCACGAGACAAGCGATCAGGACATTCAGTGGACGCGGATCGTGGAGCTTGAGCTGGTTCCCCACCCAGATCAGCCCCGACCAGAGATCACTGAAATGGACTACGGCATGTGCAACGGGGTGCTGCACATGAAGTTACGCGCCGCCACAGCCGGGTACACCCTCCGGAGATGGAGTGTCGACTGCTCACCGGATCACTCTTTGCGTGGGCGTGAGTTCCGGCTTTGGTTGAAGGATCACCTTGCCATTTACGGTGTGCGCAACGTGGGGCTGGCGCCGGGTTACCGATCCCCCGATGGGGCTAAGCCGATGCCGGCTGAACTACAGGAATACTCTTAACGTGGCCGTAGAGAACAATCACAACAACAGGCTGGAGCGCCTGGGGTTCAGTTACGAACGCGGCGGTGTCCATACCGCCCGGACGATGATGCTCGTCGAGCTACGTACCCTGCTGTCATTTGTGCACAAGGCGGACGCGCCCAGGGTCGACTATCTGGAAGCCGTTCACACCGCCAACTGCCTGGGCAAACGCTCCGGCAAGACGCGGACGCTGACATTTCGACACCTGGCTGACCTCTACGCGCTCGATCCCAGTTTGTTGGTGTTCCGCGCTCTGCGTTTCTTCTGGCAGCGGGATGTAGATGGGCAGCCGCTGTCGGCCGCCTTGTGCGCCTCTACCCGTGATCCCATGTTCCGAGCTACCGCACCCTTCGTTCTGGGGTTCCAGGAAGGAGCAACCATCACTCGTGAGTTGATGGAAGAGTTCATCGATGCGCAGGAGCCTGGGCGCTTCAGCAAAGCCACGCTTAAGTCCACCGCACAGAACATCAACTCGTCCTGGACCCAATCAGGTCACCTGTCTGGTCGCGTCCGCAAGGTGCGAGCTCGTGCAGTGGCGACGCCAGGCGCGGTATCCGTGGCACTTCTGCTTGGCTACGTGAGCGGTCTGCGTGGCGAGTCGCTGTTCAAGAGCGACTATACGAAGATGCTCGAGTGCTCCTTCGAACGAACGATCGAGTTGGCCGAGGACGCCTCGCGCCGGAGCTGGATCTCGCTCAAGCGCGTCGGCCAAGTGGTCGAAGTGCTTTTCCCTAATCTGATCACTGCGCAGGAACAGGAGTGGTTACGTGAGCCGAATTAAACGACTGACTCAGTCATACAGCAAATACGTCTCTGTGCCATGGCGTAAAGACGCCGCCGCTGCCCAGCGCGTCATTTTCTGCGTGTACCACGAAACGGAAGAGCTGCGCTTGCGTGCGAAGGTCGATGAGTTCGAGATCGCGACTCGCGCGGCGGGTCATGACTGGGCTGAGTTCGACCTGACCGACTCTTTCCCGAACTGGCTTGCATCCCAGCGCTACGCCAAGAGCTATTTTCAGAGGCCCAATCTTCTTACGACGCTGTTGCCCAAGTACCTGGGCTACATCGAGACCGAGTTCGATGCCTTTCTACAAGAAAAAAATGTCAGCGACCACTTCGTCGTGGCACTCCAGGGCGTCGGTTCGCTGTTTGGTTTCTTGAAGGTCAAGGAAGTCGTGGACAAGCTCGCTCCCAAGGTGAAGGGCCGCCTGCTGGTCTTCTTCCCCGGCAGCTACGAGGAAAATAACTACCGCTTACTGGATGGGTACGACGGCTGGAACTACCTAGCCATACCAATTACCGCGGACAAAGAATTTTGAACAAGGGGAAGCAAATGCTCAATCGCGACATTTATCAAAAGGACCCGTCGACCCGAAAGCTGGTTAACGAGGGTGTGGCCAGCGTCAACGACGAAAAAACCAATCAGGCACTGTCCGTCCTGCGGTACGAGCTTGAAACCTTCGTCTGCGATGGCCAGTACGAAAAGGGTCTGGAACACATCCTCGACGTCTACCTGAAAAACATCGAGCAGGCCGAGCAGCCTGCCGTGTGGGTCAGCGGCTTCTACGGCTCGGGCAAGTCGCACCTGGTCAAGATGCTGCGTGCGCTCTGGGTCGACAGCGCCTTTGACGACAACGCCACCGCGCGGGGCATCGCGAACCTGCCACAAGGCGTGAGCGACCAGTTCAAGGAACTCAGTACCCAGGCGAAGCGCCACGGCGGTCTGCATGCGGCGTCTGGCACGCTGGGTTCCAGTTCGCGCGACAAGTCCGTTCGCATGGCCCTGCTGGGCATCCTCTTCAAGTCCGTCGGCCTGCCGGAGCAATACCCGGTGGCGCGCTTTGTCATGTGGCTCCAGCATGAAGGCATCTACGACGCCGTGCGGGGCCATGTAGAGAAGAGCGGCTTCGACTGGAACGAAGAGCTGGACAACTTCTACGTGGCGGAGGGCCTGCACGAAGCCCTGGTCAAGGCCAAGCCCAACCTGTTCACGTCGCCAGCGTCCTGCGTCGAGACCCTGAACAACCTGTACCCCTATGTGCAGGATGTCTCCAGCGGCGACATGCTCAAGGCCATTCGCCAGGCGCTGACCCGCGACGGCAAATTCCCGCTGACCCTGGTAGTGCTCGACGAGGTGCAGCAGTACATCGGTGAAGACAGCCAGCGCTCCATTGATGTGCAGGAAGTGGTCGAGGCCTGCTGCAAAAACATCGGCGCCAAGATGCTGTTCATCGGCACCGGCCAAACAGCCGTCACCGGCACCTCCAACCTCAAGAAGCTTGAGGGCCGCTTCACTGTGCGTGTGGAGCTGTCCGACGCTGACGTCGATGCCGTGATCCGTCAGGTCATCCTGGCCAAGAAGCCCGAGGCCAAGGCACCGGTCGAAAAAGTGATGCAGACCAACCTGGGCGAAATCTCACGCCACCTAGCCGGCACCACCATCGGCCACCGCGCCGACGACATTCAATTCTTCCCGCAGGACTATCCCATCCTGCCGGTGCGCCGTCGCTTTTGGGAAAACACCCTGCGTGTGCTGGACCAGACCGGCACCGACAGTCAGTTGCGCAACCAGCTCTCGATGATCCACAAGGTCATCCAGACCAATGTGGATGCACCGGTCGGCAGCGTGGTGCCAGCGGACTACCTGTACTTCGATGCGGCCGACAAGCTGCTGCAGTCGCGCATCCTGCCGCGCAAGGTGCATGAGAAGACCATGGTCTGGGTCAAAGGCACCGATGACCAGCGCCTGATGGGCCGCGCCTGTGGTTTAGTGTTTCTGATCAACAAGCTGGCCAGCAGCAACAACGAAATAGGCATTCGCGCCACCGTCGACACCCTGGCCGATTTGTTGGTGGAAGACCTCACCCAAGGCTCCAGCGCGCTGCGCAGCAAGCTCCCGAGCGTGCTCGATAAGTGCGAGCTGCTGATGACGGTCGGTGACGAGTACCGCATCCAGACAGAAGAAAGCGCCGCCTGGAACGACGAGTTCCTCAGCCAGCGCAACAGCCTGGCCAACGAAGCCCACCGGGTAGACGCGGAGCGCGACGATCGCATCCGCCGCCGCTTCGGCGAGATGGTGCGCAAACTGTCGCTGACCCAAGGCACGTCTAAGGTCACGCGCGATATCTTCCCGGTGTTCGATGCCCAATTGCCGGGCGACGCCGCCGAGAAGGTCTGCGTATGGGTGCGCGATGGCTGGAGCATTGATGAGAACTCGGTGCGGGCCGATGCGCGCCAGGCGGGCAACCAGTCGCCCACCGTGTTCGTGTTCATCCCCAAGCGCTCGGCCGATGATCTGCGCCACTACCTGATCGACTTCAAGGCCGCCAGCGCCACGCTGGACAAGCGCGGCGTACCCAACACCGCCGAGGGCACCGAGGCCCGCTCGGCCATGGAGACCACCAAGCAGACCGCTGAAGGCAAGATCCGCGAGCTGCTGCAAGAGGCCTTCTCGGGCGCCCGCGTCTTCCAAGGCGGTGGCAACGAGATCCTGGGGACCGACCTGCAGGACATGACGCTGGAGGCTGCCACCAACGCGCTGCAGCGGCTCTACCCGCAGTTCAACATCGCCGACCACGCCGGTTGGCCCAAGGTCTACGAGAAGGCGCAGAAGGGTGCGCCAGATGCCCTCAAGAGCGTGGGCGACGACGGCGAGCCCGCCAAGAATCCGGTCTGCAAAGCCATCCTGGCCTTCATTGCCGGTGGCAAGAAAGGCATCGACATCCGCAAGAACTTCGAGGGTGCAACCTACGGCTGGCCGGGTGACGCGGTGGACGGCGGCTTGCAGGTGCTGCTGGTGGCAGGGCTGATCCGCGCCCAGGACGAAAAGGGTCAGACCATCGACCCGAAGGACCTGGAACGCAAGGTTATCGGCAAGACCATGTTCAAGGTCGAGTCGGCCACAGTGTCAGCGGCGCAGCGCATCCAGATCCGCAAGGTGCTGCAGAAGGTCGGCCTCATCGCCAAGCAAGGCGAAGAGCTGGCCTACGTGCCGCAGTTCCTGGTCAGCGCGCAAGAACTGGCCAACCGCGCCGGGGGCGAGGCCCCACGTCCGGCACGCCCCGTGACCACCACACTGGAAGAAATCCGCCTGACGGCAGGCAACGAGCAGCTGCTGGCCCTGTACAACCAGCGCGACGAACTCAGCGCCGCCATTCACACCTGGACGGATCTGGCCGAGCGCATCGACAAGCGCATGCCCGCCTGGAACACGCTCAAGCGCCTGCTGGCCCAGGCCGATGGGGTGTCGGGGGCTGAGGTCTTGGTGGCACAGGTCACGCACCTGGAGCAGCAGCGCCAGTTGTTGGAGGAGCCTGATCCCGTCACGCCGCTGGTGGCCAGCCTCACTCAGTTGCTGCGCGACGAACTGAACCGGCTGCACACCGACTACCAGACCCGCCACAAGAACGGAATGGCGCGCCTGGACGCCGATACCAACTGGAAGCAGCTGGAGCCCGAGCAGCGCAACAGCCTTCTGGTCGCCCAGAAACTGACCCTCACCGACGCGCCCAAGGTGCAAGTGGCCAATACCGACGAAGTGCTGGCCACGGTCGATCGCTTGTCGCTGTCGTCGTTTGCCGACCGCGTAGCCGCTATCGACTCGCGCTTCGACGCGGTGCTGGTGGCTGCCGCCGAGTTGATGGAGCCCAAGGCGCAGTTCGTCAAGCTGCCCAGCCGCACCATCAAGACTGACGAAGACATCGAGGCCTGGCTGCTGGACGCCAAGCAAACCATCGCACAGGCCTTGAAGAACGGCCCGGTCATCCTTCACTGAGGCCTCATTCCCCATGATGCAAGCACTCGACAAAGACCTGCGCAGCGCGCTGGAAAAGACCGTCAAAGCGGCCCGCACGGTGGCGGAGACGGCTGCGAACGCGGCCGTGGAGCAACTGGGTGTCGGGCACGACAAGCCCGAAGCTTTCCTGAGCAATGACGAGAAGGCGCTGCGCAACCGCCTGCGCACCCACGGTAAGCAGCTTGGTGACGCCCGCGACTCGAAGAGCACCAACCCAACTTACGGCAAGCAAGCCGTGCAGCACCTGGTGCAAGAAGTGGCCTACCAGCACTGGCACCGCATGCTGTTCGCGCGCTTCCTGGCCGACAACAATCTGCTGATGTACGACAGCGTGGCCGTCACCATCGAAGAGTGCGATGAGCTGGCGCCCGACGAAGGCGCCAAGAGCGGCTGGGAGCTAGCCGGCAGGCTGGCCGCCCGCATGCTGCCGCAGGTGTTCAAGCCCGGCTCACCAGTGTTTGAGCTGACCTTTGCGCCCGAGCACCAGAGCGAACTGGAACGCCTGCTCAAGCACTTGCCCGATGCCGTGTTCAAGGCCAGCGACAGCCTGGGCTGGGTGTATCAGTTCTGGCAAGCCGACAACAAGGAACGCATCAACAAGTCGGAAGTGAAGATCGGCGCCGACGAGTTGCCCGCCGTCACCCAGCTCTTCACTGAGCCGTACATGGTGGCTTTCTTGCTGCACAACTCGCTCGGCGCTTGGTGGGCCACCCGGCATCCGTGCAAGCCATGTCCGGTGAACCTCGACTATTTCCGCACCCTGGAAGACGGCACCCCGGCCGCAGGCAAGTTCGAGGGCTGGCCCGACTCGCTGGCCGACTTCAAGTTGCTCGACCCATGCTGCGGTTCGGGTCACTTCCTGGTTGCCGCCTTCCTGATGCTGGTGCCGATGCGCATGGCTGCGGAGGGTCTGACGGCCAAGGAGGCGGTGAATCGCGTGCTGGCCGAGAACATCCATGGGCTGGAGCTGGACCCGCGCTGCGTGGAGATCGCCGTGTTCGCGGTGGCGTTGGAGGCATGGCGTTATCCGGATGCATCTGGCAGGCCGCTCGGTGTTGGAGAGATTCCGGCCCCCAACATCGCGTGCTGTGGCCTCAAGGTTGCGGCGAAGGCGCAAGACTGGGAAGCGCTGGTTCCAGACGAAGCCCCCAACGCTGAATACGTGCGTCAAGAGTTGCGCCAACTGCACGCCAGCTTTTCTGATGCGCCACTGCTTGGCAGTCTGCTGGACCCGGCACGTAGCCTGAAGAATGACCTCGCCACCTCCAGTTATGAGACGTTGAGGGCGTTGTTGCGGAAAGCCTTGGCCACTGAACGCCCAGCCAACCTGCTGGCTGAGGACGATGACCGGTGGGATCTGGCGCTAAGTGCTCAAGGATTGCTTGAAGCTGCGCGTCTTTTGGATGCGCGCTATCACTTGGTGATAACGAACGTCCCATACCTCTCACGGGCCAAACAATCTGACGTTCTAAAGGACTATTGCGAACGGCACTATCAGGAGGCAAAGAACGATCTCGCCAATGTTTTTCTGGAGCGCTGTTTGGAGTTGGCGCGAGACGCGGGCGTAACTCAGATTGTTATGCCGCAGAACTGGCTATTTCTCGCAGGATACAAAAAGCAGCGAGAAAAATTGCTCAAGACGACCCTCTGGAATCTATTGGTTCGGCTTGGACCGGGCGCATTCGAAACAATTGGCGGGGAGGTTGTAAACGTCATTCTCATGACCCATACGCGGAAGCAGCCCACTCCCAATTTCATGCTCAGGGGAATAGATGTCAGTACGTCTAGGCCGGCACAACAGAAGGCAAAAAACCTTGTAACTGAGCCATTGGCATCTGTGTCTCAATCCAACCAATTGAGCAATCCCGACTCGCGAGTTGCACTTTCTGATATTCAATCGGGAAGCCTCCTCGCCGATATTGGCGATTTTGGCAAAGGAAGCACAACAGGCGATAGTCCGAGGTTCTTGATTGAGTTTTGGCAGATTGCGCGACTGCAACCCTCAAATGTGCCCTGGGTCGATTCACCAACCCCTAGAGCACCTTGGTCGGGCAGGTCGCTTGTTACCACCGTGTGTCTAGACGATCCGAACCTGAACGCCCAGTTAGGCTGTTGGCTACGGGGTAACGCAGTGTGGGGGAGGCGTGGTGTTGCTGTAAATAAAATGAAGGAATTGGAGCCATTCCTTTATTCGGGTGAAGTTTTTGACGATAACGTTTGCCCAATTGTTCCAGGAGACGAATCGCTCATACCAGCCATCTGGGCGTTCGTGTCGGACCCAAGCTATCGGGAAGCTGTTCGCGAAGTTGATCGGGCCCTGAAGGTTACTGCCGGAACGCTTACCAAAGTTCCCTTCGACGCGACCTATTGGAGCCAAGTAGCAAAGGAAAAATACCCTACTGGTTTGTCAAAACCGTATTCGGACGATCCGACCCAATGGCTGTTTCACGGCCATCCACGATCAGCTTCCGACCCGCTGCAAGTCGCAGTCGCTCGCCTAGTCGGTTACACCTGGCCAGCCGAATCTGACGACAAGATGGAGTTGTCAGATGAGGCGCGGGGATGGGTCTCGCGCAGCAAGACGCTCGCGAGTCATGCCGACAAAGACGGCATCGTCTGCATTCCGCCCGTGGGCCGGGAGGCATCAGCCAGCGACCGTCTGCTGAATCTGCTGGTGGATGCCTACGATGCAGACTGGAGCAACGACGTCCTGGCACAGCTGCTGACGGCCGCCGACCACGCCGGCAAGTCGCTCGAAACCTGGTTGCGCGACAAGTTCTTCACCCAGCACTGCGCACTGTTCGGCAATCGCCCGTTTGTGTGGCACATCTGGGACGGCCTGCGCGATGGCTTTGCCGCCTTGGTCAGCTACCACAAGCTTGACTACAAGACGCTTGAAGCCCTGATCTACACCTACTTGGGTGACTGGATCAGCCGCCAGAAGCGCGATGCTGAGAGCGGCGTCGACGGAGCTCAGGAAAAGTTGGCGGCGGCTGATGCACTGAAGAAGCGCCTGGAGTTGATCCTGGCCGGTGAGGCGCCCTACGACATCTTCGTCCGCTGGAAGCCCATTGAGCAGCAGCCCATTGGCTGGAACCCCGATCTCAACGATGGTGTGCGCCTCAACATCCGCCCCTTCCTTTCTGTTGCTGATGTCGGAAAAAAGGGTGCCGGTGTTCTGCGAGACAAACCAAAGAGTCTGCATTGGGAAAAGGACCGTGGCAGTGATGTGCCGTCTGCACCTTGGTACGAGCTTGGCCTGCAGTACGGCGGCAAGGTGGGCGACCGCATCAACGACCACCACTTGAGCTTGGCCGACAAGCGCAAGGCGCGGGAGAAGGCCAAATGATCAAGTCGGTCAACAACTACCCGGTCTCGCAGCTCTTCGACATCGAAGCAGGGGTCGTCTATGCGATCCCGCGCTATCAGCGCGAATACACCTGGAAGATGGAGCAGTGGGAGTCGCTTTTCGATGACGTCGAAGAGAACGATCCCGGGTACTTTCTGGGTTCGATTATCTGCATCAACCAGACCACTGACACCCTGGCGGTGCAGCGGCTGGAGGTGGTCGACGGGCAACAGCGGCTGACGACGCTGTCGCTGCTCTTCGCTGCGTTGTACCAGTCGCTGAAACTGCACGAAAAAGACCTAGACGACGACCAGCGCGTGGAGCTGATCAACCTCAAGCGCAAGCTCGTGCTGAAGAAGGGAGACGACCAGTTACGCGTCATCCCGCAAATTCAGAACAACAACCAGAACGACTACCGCGCCGTCTTGTCCGACGTGGGCGTGATCAGCCCGTTCGATACGCCAGCCTACGCGGGCAATCGCAAGATCTTCCGCGCCTTCCGGTACTTCCAGGGTCGCATCGAAGAGATGGTGCAGGGCGAGAACGATCGCCTGGCGTCGATCATGGCCTTCCTCGACAAGGTGAGTCAGGCCTGCCTGGTGAAGATCGAGGTGGCCAGCCACGCCGACGCTTACACGCTGTTCGAGTCGCTCAATAACCGGGGCATGCCGCTCACGGCCATCGACCTGATCAAGAACAAGCTGCTGGCACGGCTGGAGACCACCGAGCCCGGCAAGGTCGACCACTACTTTGACGTGTGGAACAAGCTGCTGGGGTATCTGGGCGACGACTACAGTGTCCAGGAGCGCTTTTTCCGGCACTACTACAACGCATTCAAAGACCCGCTGAACGTACCGTTCCGCAAGGACGAGGACAAGAGAAAGGACCCCTTGGGGCCGGTGGCCGCAAGGTCCAACCTGATCCAGATCTACGAGAAGCTGATCAATCAGGACGCCAAGCACCACCTACAGGCCATCCGTTCCGCTGGCCAGCTTTATGCACTGATGCTGGCCCGGAACACAGACGAGGCCTGGGCTCCTCTGGACAAGCCGCTGAAGGACCTGGACCGCATTCAGGGCGCCCCGTCTTACCTGTTGATGCTGTACCTGCTGGTGCGTCGTGAGGCGCTGGGCATCAACGTGGCGCAGCTGGAAGAGATCGCGCGGCTGCTGGTCTGCTTCTTTGTTCGACGCAATCTCACCGACACACCGCCCACCCGCGATCTGACGCGCCTGTTCATGGCCATCATCGACAAGGTGGCCGCACTGTCAGGCGATGCCGTGGTAACCAATATCCGCAGCGAGCTGCTGGCTGTATCGGCCAGCGACAAAACTTTCCGCAGCAAGCTTGAAGGCGCCATCTACGAGGAGAATGCCGGGGTCACCCGGTTCGTGCTGTGCGCTTTGGCCGAGCAAAGCATGACCAAGGAGACCTGGGTCGATCTGTGGAAGTACGAAGGCAAGCTCTTCGTGTGGACCATCGAACACATCTTCCCACAGGGCGACAACATCCCCGCGTCTTGGGTGAGCATGATTGCCGACGGCGATGCGAAGAAGGCCAAGGCCGTTCAAGAGACCCGCGTTCACAACCTGGGCAACCTGACGATTTCGGGCTTCAACAGTGCGCTGGGCAACAAGAGCTTCAAAGACAAGCGCGACCGCACTGACAGCAAGGGCCGTGAGGTGGGCTACAAGAACGGGCTCAAGCTGAACGCCGAACTGGCAACGGCCGAGGCCTGGAGCGTGGCGCAGATCGATGCGCGGACGTCCAAGCTGGTGGGCCAGGTGATGGGGCTCTTCGCCATGACGGAGGGCCAGCCATGCGCGTGATCGAACATCTGGTCAAGACCCTGCGCGACTCGGCGATCTTCAACCCCGAGGTTCAAGTCGCGCCCTCGTGCATCTTGTGGCCCGACAAGGACCGCCAGTGGGAGGCTGTGATCCCGCGCCTGCAGAGTGAGCTGGCGGAACTGCTGGTGCTAGGCGACTACACGCCTGAGAACCGCACGGGGCCGGCCATTTGGCTGCGCTGCGTGATTGCCGGCAAGGCGCCCGATGTCACTTTGCCAGCCGACCGCGTGCCGGTGTTCTACCTGCCTGGCGTCAGCCGCCAGGACCTACGAGCGATCGAAGACTGCCCGGACCTCTTGAAGCCCTTGGCCGAGCTGCAGTACAGGGGCGTGATCTGGTCACAGGCGAACGCCAAGGACTGGACCATCATGGCTTTCCTGAAGTCCGACCAAGGCGGCATGGGTCTGGATATGGCCCAGGACAACGATGCCAAGAACGCCATGCAACTGGCGCTGTACCGGCTGCTGGATGAAGAACGCGAGCTGCTGAAGGGCAAGCGGCTGGATAAGGACTACTTCAACACCCTGCTGACCGGTGGCGACCCGGTACGCGACCTGCTGCAGTGGCTGGATCTGGGCGAAGCGTTCCAAACCACGCGCGGCGCAAACGAGTGGGCGGCCTTTGTGGAGGTCTGCAAGTCACAGCTTGCGTTCAACCCTCAGGCCGAGGGGGTATTAGCGGGGGCCAGCAAGCTTGCGATGCGTGAAGGGCCCTGGCATTCGGTGTGGGAGCGGTACAGCGAAGCGCCCCAGCGCTACCCCCACATCCCGAACCGAATACGCCAGTGCAAGCCGCCACAGCTGGGGATCTTCGACGCGCCGGGAGAGAAGCTGAGCGGTTGGCCACAATGGAACGAAGAGCAGGAAAAGTCGCTCCAGCATGATCTGCTGGCGCTAAATCACCTTCCTGCGCACGAAGCAAGAAAGCGGGTGCTGGAGATCGAGAAGGCTCACGGACCGCGCCGCGAGTTGGTCTGGGCTGAGCTTGGGGAATCGCCGCTCGCGTTGGCGGTTAAGCACCTGGCCTTAGTGGCTGAAGTTACTAAAACTAGTTTGGCTGCCGGCTCGGTTTCAGACATGCAATTAGGCTACGCCTCCCAGGGCTGGCGGGCTGACGACGCGATGCTGTTGGCTCTGGCCTGTGTTGACAAGGCAGTAGACGTTGAAGCTGTGACGTCGGCGATACGCGCGATCTATCTACCGTGGCTGGAAGAGTCCGCCAGATACCTGCAGCAGGTGATTTCTGGATCGGTGTATCCGGGCGGAAGGATCGCTGAGGCACCTGCGTTCTATAGGGTCGATGGAGAATGCGTTCTGTTTGTGGATGGCCTTCGCTTTGATGCCGCGCGTCGGCTCTCGGCAACCCTGGAGGCGAGTGGCTACCAGGTTGCGGAAGCGATGACCTGGGCCGCCTTGCCCAGCGTCACTGCAACCGGCAAAGCCGCCGTGTCCCCAGTGCGCAGCAAAATCAGCGGCAGTGATCACTGTGACGATTTTGAACCCGGTGTCGCCGCTACGGGTCAATCGCTCAAAGGCGGCTATCACCTGAAGAAGTTGCTGAGCGCCGACAACTGGAAGGTTCTGGACAGAACAGACAACGGTGACGGGCACGGCAACGCTTGGTGCGAATTCGGCGATATCGACAGTGAGGGCCATGTTCGCGGCTGGAAATTGGCCAAACACATCGACCCACTTCTTGGCGAAATCGCAGAACGTATTGCTGCGTTGTTGGCCGCAGGCTGGACTCGCATCAAGGTGGTGACCGATCACGGTTGGCTACTTATGCCGGGCAAGTTGCCAACCATCCAGATGTCAAAGGACCTCACGGACAACAAGTGGGGGCGCTGCGCCTCGATCAAGTCAGGCGCTTCCACCAATGAGCGCTTGTACCCCTGGTTCTGGAACCCGAATCAGCAGTTCGCTCTTGCTGACGGCGTGGGGTGTTATGGAAAATCGGTGGATTACAACCATGGTGGATTGAGTCTTCAAGAATGTCTCACCTTAGAGCTGATCGTGACCCGAGGCGCGAACGCATCAGTCAGGCAAGCCGCCCAGGTGACGGACATCGCCTGGAGGGGCTTGCGCTGCACGGTGGCAGCGGACGGCCAGTACGCGAGCCTGTTGCTCGACATTCGTACGCGCGCGGGCGACCCCACAACCAGTGTGGTCGTAAGCATCAAGCCACTTAAGGACAACGGCGCCGCATCGGTGGTTGTTGAGAACGAAGAACTGCAGGGGTTCGAGGCATTTTTGGTCCTGCTCAGCGCGTCTGGCGAACTGGTGGCCGAAGCGAACACCGTGATCGGCGGAGCGTGACGAATGGTTGAACTTGATCAGATAGACAGGAAAGCCGCCTCGGAGCTGGACGGGTATCTAGTCCGCAAAGACTTGGTGCGCACCTTCAGTCGGCAATTTCCCGTGCCGACCTACGTTGTCGAGTTCATGCTTGGGCGATATTGCGCCAGCATCGATCAAGAGGAGATCGACGAAGGGCTGGAGATTGTTCAACGTCAGCTGAAATCCAGGACGGTGCGAGCCGGCGAAGAAGAACTGTTCAAGGCCAGGGCGCTTGAAACTGGCGAGGTGAAGATCATCGATCTTGTGACGGCACGCGTGGACAACAAAGGCGAGTACGTCGCCAGCCTGCCGAGCCTGCGCCTGACGGATGTGCGGATTAGCAGCGAGTTGGTCAACCAACACGAACGCATGCTCACAGGGGGCTTCTATGCCGAGCTGGGCGTGACATTCGATGTAGCGATCGCACAGGAAGCCAAGGGGCGTCCGTTTGGGATCACCTCGCTTCGGGAAATTCAGCTGTCCAAGCGTGACGTGCTGGACACCCTGGCCAAGGCGCGTCAGTCGTTCACCACCGAAGAATGGAAGTGTTTTCTGCTCCGATCCATCGGCATTGAGTCAGGTGGGCTGAGCGACCGCGAGCGAAATGCCCTTTTCCTGCGCATGGTGCCTTTCGTAGAACGGAACTACAACCTGGTTGAACTCGGGCCACGCGGCACGGGCAAGAGCCATCTGTTCCAGCAGGTTTCGCCCTACGCCCACCTCATCTCAGGTGGCAAAGCCACTGTCGCCAAGATGTTCGTGGAGAACACCGCCAAGGGCCGTCGAGGCTTGGTGTGCCAGTACGACGTGGTCTGCTTCGACGAGGTGTCAGGCATCTCTTTCGATCAGAAGGACGGCGTGAATATCATGAAGGGCTACATGGAGTCCGGTGAGTTCAGTCGAGGCAAAGAGAGCATTCGCGCCGATGGCAGCATCGTGATGGTCGGCAACTTCGATGTCGATGTAGAGTACCAGCAGCGCATCGGCCACCTTTTTGGGCCGATGCCGCCAGAAATGCGGGATGACACCGCGTTCATGGATCGCATCCACGCGTTCTTACCTGGGTGGGACGTACCTAAGATCAACAAGGAGTTGGTGACCAACCACTTTGGCTTGGTCAGCGATTTCCTTTCCGAGTGCTGGAGCCAGCTGCGTAGTCAAAGTCGCGTGAGCGAATTGCAGAGCCGCGTTTTCTTTGGCGGCGCCTTGTCTGGCCGCGATACGAATGCGATCAACAAGACGGTCAGCGGCTTGCTCAAGCTGCTGTACCCGAGCGCTGATGTCCCGGTCCCCGACGAGGATCTTGAGTGGGCCGTTCGCATCGCGATGGAGGTTCGGCGCCGAGTCAAAGAGCAGCAAAAGCGTGTGGGCGCTGCCGAGTTTCGCAATACGCACTTCAGCTACATCATGGACGCGGACGGGGTCGAGAAGTTCGTCTCTACGCCGGAGCTGCAAAGTGAAAACAGCATCGGCGGCGATCCGCTGGAGCCAGGTCAGGTTTGGACAATCAGTCCGGGCGGCGGCGAGGAAGGCTCCGGCCTCTACCGCATTGAGGTTAACGAAGGTCCTGGGTCAGGTGTGAAGGTGCTCAACAAGCCCATTCCGCCTGCGTTCCGCGAGAGCATTGGTTTCGCCGAGCAGAACCTGTACGCCAGATCCATGCAGCTGGTCGGCGACAAAGATCCAAGACAGCACGAGTTTACTGTCCAGCTGCGGGCTTTTGATGCAGCGAAGTCCGGGGCGAAGCTTGGCGTGGCTTCTCTGGTTGCCTTGTGCACGTCGCTCTTGAAGCGAAACGTGCGGGGCGGTTTGATCATCGTTGGCGAGATCAACCTTGGAGGATCGCTCGAACCTGTCCACAACGCCGTCACGATTGCCGAGATCGCGGTCGAGAAAGGCGCAGCATCGCTGCTGATGCCGGTGGCGTGTCGACGCCAATTGGTCGACTTGTCAGACGACATGGCGACCAAGATCGACATCCAGTTCTACTCCGATGCCCGCGATGCGCTGATGAAGGCTACGGCGGATTAGTCAAAAAAAGAGGGAAGAGAACTGCCCTGCGCCGGGTGGTGCAGGGCAGTTTTAGGCTTTGAATTCATCGCCAAGTGATGTTTCGAGATCGCGAGAACATCTTGGTGCAGTTGATGAATGTGGTCTTGCCGCCGCACAGTTCGATCAGGTCTCGCTGCTCCATGCGCAGAAGGGCGGCCCGTAGACGATTGCTCGGCATGTTCAACAACAAGCCGATAGGCTCTGTTGGAACTTCTTTGTAGTCAATTGAAAAGCGGGATGCCTGGAGATGTTCGATGACTGCTTCCACGTCGGCCTCCTGTTGGGGCAGGGGAGGTGGCGGCACGAACACGCGTTCGTACTGGGTGGCATGCCAGGAGACGAGCTCCCAGGCACGTTGGAGGCAGGAGATCGAGACGTATTGGGTTTGGCTTTCCCAAACATGCAGCACCGCAGCCAGCCTAGCGGTCAGGTTGAGCATCTTGGAGACGAAGTCGGCGATGTGAGCGAGCTGTCCGAACTTGAGATTGTGAGTGATGCGGCACAGCTCGTCCCAGTAGCCCAGCGCGTCAGGTGCGAACGCCAGTTCGATGGGGGCAATGCCACCGGCCTCCTGGTTGTCCTGGTGCAGGTCGTAAAGCTCCTTGAGCGCCTCGTGGAGATTCGAAAGAGCCTGGTCATCGTTGCCCGCGGGTGCGTATCGATTGCTCATGGGCGACGGCTGGGCGACGCAGACGAGGAAACGCGCGAAGAAGCCGAGCCTGACGGCCTGGTGCTCGGTGTACTCATTGCGCTTGCACCGGGGGCGGAACGGTTCGATCGCTGCGAACTGCGCCAGCAAGCCGAACGTGCCGCGTGGTTGACTGGCATAGAGATGCTTCTTCTTCTCTCGACGAAATTCCAGCAGCTTGCCGTCGATCAGATCAACCAGAACCGACACGTGGCGCATCAAGCTGGAGCTCAGCAGCTTGTCACCTTCGTCGGTAAGGAAATCCACTGCTTCATACTTGCCATCTAGCTGTTGCAGCAGACTTTCCAGGTCAATGTTGCTCGCGAGGCGCGGACGGTGTTTTGGCTGCGCCGTGGCCGCGCGGCGCAGCTTGGCCAATGTTGCAAGAAGGTCCTGCGCGGGCTCCTGCTTGCGCCGGCAGCGAGCGATCTCGGCCTCCAGGAGTCTGATATGGAACTTTTTCTCGGCCGACGCCGCGCTCGCTTCGGTCCGGGCTACCTCATACCGAGCGAAGCTGTCTCGCGCGTGGTCTTCAAGCGGCGGGATCAGGTAGTCATGCATCGGGCTTTTACTTCCACCAACATCGGCAATGCACAGCGTGTTGACGCCGATGGGAATGGATGTCCAGTTGGGCGGCGACATTGTGTAGAGAGGAGCAACCGCGGAGGACAACACCGACAGCATGTGCGTTCGGACCATGGCAGGGCAGGCTTCTGGGACCTTGGCGCACACTGCCTTTGCAGCAGCTGCGGCCAGCGCTGGCAGCATGCCGAAATTGTAGTCGGGCACTGGGACGGTTGTGAGCTGGGCAAGCATGTTCATGCCGCGGCTCCCTCAAGACGGCCGCTGGGCGCGGTTGCGAGCGGATGGATGGAACCATCGTTCGCGGGTGGGCCATCTTCGCTACTGGCGGGCACATCCGATTCAGTTTTGTCCAGTCGGCCGCGCAGCTCCTTGAGCTTCGCGGGGTAGAACTTCTCTCGCAGACCCAAGGCATTGATCAGGTCAATCAACTCCTTGTCGCTGATGCCGTCCACCTTTGCGGTCAGGATCATCGGCTTGATAAGCGTAAGGAGCCGTTCGGTATCTTTCTTGTCTTTGAGTGTGTGGTACGCCGCGGTGAACTTCGCGGCCATTTCATTAACGGTGCCAGCTGGCATGTACTTGTCCTCGATCGGGACAGCCGGGATGGCCATCCTCCGGAACATGCTGGGCAAATACTAGGAAATTGAATAAGGAGCGGATTTCCGCAAGTAATTCAAAAACCTCTTCGGAAATTCCTGTCGAGCTAGGGCTGGCCATTGTCAGCAAAGGGCCAGTGAGGCAGCCGCGGCAACGTACGGTGGGCCAAGTGCATCAAGCTGGAGTAGGGCAGGTTTTGTATGAAGGCAGTGGCTGGTGCAGTCGAGGTGAGTTTCCGCCGCTTCGTGATGCACAGCGCCGCGCAAAGAGCCCCAACCACAGCCAACTTGCTGTGGCATACTGGATGGCATACTAGGCCGGGCAAAAAAGAAAAAAGCCCCTTGAGATCAGGGGCTTAGTTCCAATGTCTGGCGGAGAGAGGGGGATTCGAACCCCCGAAGCGCGGTTTAGACGCTTACACACTTTCCAGGCGTGCTCCTTCAACCACTCGGACACCTCTCCGTACCTGCATGACCGGGGTCTAACAGGGCCGCAGATTCTAGCGGTCGCCGGCCCGTACCACAAGCTGAATCTTCCCGGCGCAGCCGGTGAGACGCACCGTGGCACAATATCGGCTCAGAACAAGCTGGTTGCCCGATGTCTTATCTCGTTCTCGCCCGCAAGTGGCGCCCGAAGCGTTTTGCCGAACTCGTGGGCCAGGAACACGTGGTCCGCGCGCTCACCAACGCGCTCGACAGCGGGCGCGTGCACCACGCGTTTCTGTTCACCGGCACCCGCGGCGTGGGCAAGACGACCATTGCGCGCATTTTCGCCAAATCGTTGAACTGCGAGACCGGCACCAGTGCCGACCCATGCGGCACCTGTCCGGCCTGCCTGGACATCGATGCCGGTCGCTATATCGACCTGCTGGAAATCGATGCGGCCTCCAACACCGGCGTGGACGATGTGCGCGAGGTGATCGAGAACGCGCAATACATGCCCTCGCGCGGCAAGTTCAAGGTCTACCTGATCGACGAAGTGCACATGCTCTCCAAGGCGGCGTTCAATGCGCTGCTCAAGACCCTGGAAGAGCCGCCGGAACACGTGAAGTTCCTGCTCGCCACTACCGACCCGCAGAAACTGCCGGTGACGGTGTTGTCGCGTTGCCTGCAGTTCAACCTCAAGCGCCTGGACGAGGACCAGATCCAGGGCCAGATGACCCGCATCCTGACCGCCGAAGACATCGAATCGGACCCGTCGGCGATCGTGCAGCTGTCCAAGGCGGCCGATGGCTCGCTGCGCGATGGCTTGTCGCTGCTGGATCAGGCGATCGCCTATGCCGGCGGTGCGCTGCGCGAGGATGTGGTGCGCACGATGCTGGGCACGGTGGACCGCACCCAGGTCGGAGCGATGCTGCAGTCGCTGGCCGACGGCGATGGCGCGCGCCTGCTGCAGGTGGTCGCCGCACTTGCGGAATTTTCGCCGGACTGGAGCGGGGTGCTGGAAGCCCTGGCCGAGGCCTTGCACCGCGTGCAGGTGCAGCAGCTGGTGCCATCGGTGGCGTTCGTCGGCGACGGTATCGACCCAACCCCGTTCGCGGCGCACCTGCGGCCGGAGGTCGTGCAGTTGTGGTACCAGATGGCACTCAACGGGCGCCGCGACTTGTATCTGGCGCCGAGCCCGCGGGCTGGCTTCGAGATGGCCGTGCTGCGCATGCTGGCGTTCCGCCCCGCTGCGGCGGTGCCTGCCGGAAGCAGCGACGATGGACGCGGTGCCAGCGCGGGCGGCGGCGTCCGCGCGGCCGCTGCGGGCATGCAGGCGGCGGCACCGGTGACGGCTGCGGCTGCAGTGGCTGCCAAGCCGGTCGAGGTCGTTGAAGCAGTACCTGCTGCGGCGCCGGTGATGACGGCAACATCGGCTTCGATATCGGCACCAGTGCCAACACCCGCACCAACACCCGCACCAACACCCGCACCAACGCCGACACCCGTGGCAGCACCAGTCGCCGCGGCACCGGTTGTGGTGCTTGCTGCGGCTGAGCCGTCGCTCGATGGTCGCTCGTCTGCCGCTGCGCGCGCCGAGGACGCGCCGCCGTGGGCGGTGGACGATGCGCCGGTACGTACGCATGCTGCGCCCGCGCCCGACACGGCGGTGCTTGCGCCTGAATCTGCAATGGCACTGCCGCCGGATGCCGTTGCTGCGGCGCCGATGTCGGTGCCTGTGCTTGCAGCCGCCGCTGCTCCCGTACCGCAAGAGATCAGTGCAGAAGCGCCCTTTGCACCTGCGTCCGCCGAGGCTACGCCAGCTTCAGCAACGCTGTCTGCATCGACGCCGACCAGCGACTCGAGCACGTTGATCGACGACGGCCGCATTGCCGATGCCGAACAGTGGCTGGAGTTGGTCACCCGCAGCGGCTTGAACGGTCCCTCGCGACAGCTCGCCGCCAATGCCGCCTTCATCGGCCATCGCGATGGCGTGCTGCGGCTGGCGCTGGCGCCTGGCTTCGAATATCTCAATTCCGAGCGTTCCATCGCCAACCTGGCACAGGCGCTGGCACCGGTGCTCGGAGACACGCCGCGTATCGTGATCGAAACCGGCAGTGCCGATGTCGAAACCTTGCATGAGCGCGCCAACCGGCAGAAAGGCGAGCGCCAGAGCGCAGCCGAATCCGCCTTCATGAACGACCCGAACGTGCAGCAGCTGATTCAGCAGCAAGGCGCGCGGGTCGTCCCCGATTCCATCCGCCCTTACGACGAGTAACGACCTATGCGTGGAAACATTGCCCAATTGATGCAGCAGGCGCAGAAGATGCAGGAAAACCTGCAGCGCGCCCAGGAAGAGCTAGCCAAGCTGGAAGTCACCGGCACCGCCGGCGGCGGGATGGTCAGCGTGACGCTGACCGGCGCCAAGGAGTGCCGCAAGGTGCGCATCGATCCCAGCATCCTCTCCGACCAGGAAATGGCCGAAGACCTGATCGCCGCCGCCTTCAACGATGCCTCCAACAAGATCGACGCCGAATCCAAGGACCGGATGGGCTCGGCCACCGCCGGCATGCAGCTGCCGCCGGGTATGAAGTTGCCGTTCTGAGAGGCGGGGAATCGGGAGTGGGGAATCGGGAATCGTAAGAGCGAGATCATCTTTCGCTTTTGCGATTCCCCAATCCCGATTCCCGATTCCCAACCAAATGTCCTCTCTTCTCGACCAACTGATCGAGGCCTTCCGGGTGTTGCCGGGCGTAGGCCAGAAATCGGCGCAGCGCATGGCCTATCACGTGCTCGAGCGCGAGCGCGAGGGTGGGCGGCGGCTGGCCACGGCGCTTGCCAATGCGGTGGAAAAGGTCGGTCATTGCGCGCAATGCCGCGATTTTACCGAGGCGCAAATCTGCCCGATCTGTGCCAACGTCAGTCGCGACCGTCAGCAGCTGTGCGTGGTGGAATCGCCAGCCGACCGTTTGGCGATCGAGCACGCTACCGGCTACCGCGGTGTGTATTTCATCCTGCAGGGACGCCTGTCGCCGCTGGATGGCATCGGCCCCCGCGAGCTGGGGCTGGACCAACTTGGCGAACGCCTAGCCGCCGGTGAAATCACTGAAATGATCATCGCCACCAACGCCACGGTGGAGGGCGAGGCCACCGCGCACTACCTGGCGCAGTTGGCGCGCCAGCATGGCGTGCGCCCGAGCCGGCTCGCCCAGGGCATGCCGCTGGGCGGCGAGCTGGAATATGTGGATCGCGGAACGCTGTCGCACGCCTTCGGCACCCGCAGCGAGGTGCTTTGAGTGCTGGGATTGGGGAGTCGGGATTTTGGATTGGTAAAAGCCGGTTGACGCGCGGAGTAAGCTCTTGCCAATCCCCAATGACTAATTCCCAATCCCGACTTATGTCCGACACCATCTTCAGCAAAATCATCCGTCGCGAAATCCCAGCCACCATCGTCTATGAAGACGACGAAGTGCTGGGCTTCGAGGACATCGCGCCGCAGGCGCCGGTGCATGTGCTCTTCATTCCCAAGCAGCATGCCATTCCGACCTTGGACGACGTCCCGCCGGAGCAGGGGCTGCTGGTCGGCAAGTTGGCGCTCGCCGCTGCCGCGTACGCGCGTGAGCAGGGCCTGGCGCAGGATGGCTACCGCATCGTGATGAATTGCCGCGAACATGCCGGGCAGACGGTGTTCCATATCCATCTGCATCTGCTGGCCGGTGCGCCGCTGGGCCGCTTCGGCACGCCGTGACAGAAGCGTTGGACCTTGCCACCGATGTGAGCGAACAGGCTGTCGAGCGTCACGCGCAGGACTAAGTTGAGCATGGTCGATCGCCAGTGCTGCGATTCGATTGCGAGCCGATGCACAACCCAGTCGTCGCTCACAGCAGCCACGCATGCGCTGCCCGCAGGGCTTGTTGCACCCTCCCAGCGCCGAGGTAGGCGAAATGGCGAAGTAAGGATCCAGCAGAAAAGTGCTAATGCAGGCGTCTTGGCCCGCACAAAAAAACGCCGCTCCTTCAAGAGCGGCGTTTTGCATCACGGCTGACTAGCAGCCAATTACCACCAGCCGCGGCCCCAGCCCCAACCGCCGCCCCAGCGCGGACCCCACGGGTCGCCCCAGGGACCGTACGGATACGCCGGAATCACGTCGACGTCGCGCACTTCCGGCCACAGGTAGACCACGTCTGCAGCCACCTTGGGCAGCTTGTAGTCGTACTCGCCGATCTTGGTGGTCTCGTAGCCTTCGATCTTGCCGATGAAGGTTACTTCGCGGCCGGGCTCGAACACCGCCGGGTCATAGAAGCCCGAACGGCAGGCCAGGAAGCGGCCGTCGCTCGCATCCACGGCATTGCGATCCGGACGGCCGCTGGCGTTGAGCGGGCGCGAAATCAACTCGAAGCAGGTCTGGCCCTGGCTCGGCTTGGTCTGGATGATCTTCCCGCCCCAGCGCACCGAGGTGCCAAGCTGCGCGCTGGCGGTGGAGTCGCTCGGGCTGACCGTGGGGAACTGGCCCTGCAGCGGCTTGGGCGCGGTGGCGCAGGCTGCGAGCCCGAGCACTGCGACGATGGGAAAAAGAAAGCGAGTACTCATGAGGAAACTCCGGTTCGCGGGCGATGCTGCTGCAGATCTTTAAGGAGTGAGGCGCTGTCCGAATCAGCGCCAGCGTAGCGCGCGGCAGCGAAACGTTGGCTGAGTGCCAACAGGGGTGTGTTGGGGTGGGATCGGGCGACGCGTTGCGCCCAGTCAATGGCCGGTTCGTGTGGTTCGCGGGCAAGGCCCAGCTTGGCGTAGCGCCGGCTCAGCCGATGCCAGGCACGCAGCAGGGGGTCGCGCTCGCGTTCGCCGCGCGCCAGCAGCCAGCTCATCCACGCCAATGCACTGACCGCGAACACACCGAAGATGGCAGCCAGCTGGGTAGGCTCCAGGCGGTCGATGCCGAACGGCTGCAGCAACCGTTGTTGGCGATCGGCATTGAAGGACAGCACCAGATCGTTCCAGCCGCGGCGCAGCCAGTCGCTGACTTGGCCCAGGCCGGCCCAGGTACCGAGCTGGGCGAAGTTGTTGCCGTCGGTTTGCAGGCGATCTTCCAGCGTGTCGTAGATGCGTTCCGGCGCTACGGCGGCCGTCGGGTCTACACGTACCCAGCCGCGGCCCGCTAGCCACACCTCGGTCCAGGCATGCGCATCCATGCGGCGCACCACCCAGTAGTTGCCCAGCCCGTTGTAGGTGCCGCCGGCATAGCCGGTGACCACGCGTGCGGGAATGTCGGCGGCGCGCATCAGCACCACGAACGCGGAGCTGAAGTGCTCGCAGAACCCGGCTTTTTGCTGGAACAGGAACTCATCCACGCTATTGCGGCCAAGCAGTGGCGCATCCAGCGTGTAGGCGAATTCGCGGGTGATCCATCCCAGTGCGCGCTGCACGACGGCATCGTCGTTGTTGCCAGCTTCTGCGCGCCATTGCCTGGCAAGCGCAACGGTGCGCGGATTGAAGCCGGGCGGCAGGGTCAATGCGCGTTTGCGCAATTGATCGGGCAGGTCGGTATCGAAACGTGCCGGTGGCGCCGATTGCAGTTCCCAGCGAGTCAGTGCGCTCAAGGGCCGCTGCGCGAACAGTTCGTAGTCTGGCGACAGCTCGGCGTTGGCGACAGCCTGGGTCGGCAGGTCCAGCGACACCAGTTGGCGACGATCGGTGGGCTCGTAATCCAGTCGATACCGATAGGTCTGCTGGCCGGGCGTGACCGATGCGGTCTGGCCGCGACCGGTCCAGCGCGCGCGCTGCCAGGTGCGGCCGTCGAAATCCCACATCACCGGCCCCCGCCAATAGCGCTGCTGCGGCGGGGGCGCCTTGCCAGTGAATTGCACGCGCAGCGCCGGGCTGTCGTCGGCCATCAGGTCAATCCATTCGCCCGGCGACATGTTGTCCGAAAAGCCGGGCCGCGACAGCGCGCGCTCGGGCACCCCCCACAGCGGCGAACTCAGACGCGGCAGCAACCAGAACGTGGCCAGCGCCAGCGGCACCCCGATGGCCACCAGCTTGCCGATCCCGCGCAGCTGCAGGCGTAGCGCAGGCGTGCTGGTGCGATGCTCTTCGTCAGCCAGCCGCTGCATGCTGAGCAAGGCGGTGACCACCGCCAGCAGCGCCAGGCCCATCGTGGTTGGTCCCTGGTCGAGCAGAAATGCCGCAAATGGTGCGAACAGTGCAAAGCCGAGCAGGCTGCGCGCATCGCGCAAGGTGCGCAGTTCGGAGGCCTTGATTGCCAGCATCGCGGCCAGCACCGCACAACCGGTATCGCGGCCGAAGCGCATGCCGATCTGCCAGTACACCGCTGCCAGCATCGCGATCACCAGCAACACCCGCACCGGCGCCATTACCGTGCCGCGCCAGCTCAGCACGCCGACCAGGACCGCGGCCACCGCAATGGTGGTGGCGAGCAGGCCGGGCAGCTGCAGCAGCAACGGCGCCAGTGCCAGCCAGCTGGTTGCCAGCACCCAGCCGCGACTGGCTGGGCTGATCGGAAGCGAGGGCTCAGTCATGGGGAAGCAGCGCCAGGGCGCGCAGGCACAGGTGGTGGTGGGACGGGCCTTGTGCAGGGCCGAGCGGCGGCTGGCCCGGCAGCAGCAAGCGGTAACGCCGCCCGTCGCGTTCGGCCAGATTGACCCAGCGGGCGAGCCGCGCGATGCGGCGTTCGTAGGGCAGTGCGTGGAGCGTGCGCCAGTCCAGCGTGACCTCGATACCGAGCGGCTGTTCGTACTCGCGTACCAGCAAGCTGTCGCGACGCGCGGAATGCTTCCAGGAAATCGTGCGCGGCGCATCGCCGGCGCGGTACGGGCGCAGCTGATGCAGTTCTTCGCCTTGCGCGTGCAGTCGGGTCTGGTTGGGCGAGCCGGCGCCGTCGGGCAACGTGGGGCCGTGGTCTTCGGGTTTGGGGTAGGCCAGCAGCGGGGTTTCCGGCCACACCCACGACCAGGCCCGCACCAGGCCCAGTGGCTGGGTGCTCGACAGCCGGATGCGTTCGATGTCCTGCCAGCCGCGCTGCGTGGTGGGCACCAGCAAGTCGACCTCGGCCATGTCGTGCTCGACCAGCGAGCAGAAACCGCTGCTTTGCAGATGGTCCAGCCGCAACCCGCGCCGGAGGCGAGTATCGCGACGTGCCAGCGACACCCGCATCCGCAGCGGCTCGCCGGCGACCACCGGTTCGGCCGAGACCGCTTCGATGCGCAGCGCCGACAGCTGCAGGTGCGCCATGATGCTGCTGGCGATTCCGGCGGTGGCCAGCAGCAGCGCCAGCAGCAGGGCCGGGTTGTTGTTGTAGTTCAACGCGCCCATCAGCATCGCCAGCAGCAGGGCGGTGACGAACAGCCCGAAGCGGGTGGGCAGCACATAGATGCGCCGCCGATCCAGCATGATCGGCAAGGCTTCCGCTCCCCGCGGACGGGCCAGCAGGCTGAGCCGGCGGCCTAGGCCGCGCAAGGGTGCACGCACCTGGGTCAGTCCACCGGCACGCTGTGCAGCAGCGCCTTGGCCAGCGCCGGCCCTGACGAGGATTCGGCCTCCGGCACCAGCCGATGCCCGGCCACCGCCACGAACAGCGCCTGCACGTCTTCCGGCAGCACGTGCTCGCGCCCGAGCAGTAACGCGTAGGCCTTGGCCGCACGCAGCAGCGCGATGCCGGCACGCGGCGACAGGCCGACGCGCACGCCTGCATGCTGGCGGCTGCGCAACAGCAGCGCCTGCACGTAGCCGATCAATGCATCGCTGGCGTGGATCTGGCTGACCACCGCACGCAGCGCGACCACGTCGGTATCGCTGAGCTGCGGTGCGGCCTGGGCGATCAGTTCGCGCCGGTCCACCCCGGAGAGCAACGCACGTTCGGCATCGGCGCTGGGGTAGCCCAGGCTGAGCCGCAACAGAAAGCGATCCAGCTGCGAGTCCGGCAACGGAAACGTACCCGACAGGTCGACGGGATTCTGCGTGGCGATCACGAAGAACGGTTCCGGCAAGGCATGCGTCACGCCGTCCAGGGTGACCTGCTGTTCCGCCATGGCTTCGAGCAGCGAGCTCTGCGTGCGCGGCGGCGCACGATTGATTTCGTCGGCCAGCAGGACGTGGGTGAATACCGGGCCGGGATGGAACTGAAACTGGCGCGACGCCGCGTCGTACACCGACACGCCCAGCACATCGGCCGGCAACAGGTCGGAGGTGAACTGCACGCGCTGGAAGCCCAATCCCAGGCTGGAAGCCATCGCGTGGGCGAGGGTGGTCTTGCCCAGGCCGGGCAGGTCTTCGATCAGCAGATGTCCGCCGGAGAGCAGCGCCACGAACGCCAGTCGCACTTCCTGCGCCTTGCCCAACAGCAGCGAATTGACCTGGTCTTGCGCGCGCCGCAGCGATTGACGCAGCGCATCGGTTAGCATTTCCGTGGAACGCAGCGGTGTCGACATCACAATTCCGTAGGTGGAAGAAGAGTGCACAGGGCAATGCAGGGGGACCAACGCGCACATCGCACCTTCGTGATCCTGTGGACACTGGCGACGGCCGTCAAGCTGTTGATCGCCGCACGGCTGCCGCTGTTCGTGGACGAGGCCTTTTATTGGCAGGAAGGCCAGCACCTGGCTGCGGCGTATTCGGATCTGCCGGGCCTGACCGCCTGGCTGGCGCGCCTGGGTGTGGAAGTCGGTGGGCATCATCTGCTGGCGCTGCGGCTGCCGTTTCTGGCCATCGCCGCGCTGCTGCCGTGGCTGGTTGCGCATATCGCCACGCGCTGGTTCGGCTCCACCCTGGGCTGGCAGGCCGGCAGCCTGACGTTGCTGATGCCGCTGTCGGCCACGCTGGGCATGCTGGCTGTACCGGACGTACCGATGGCCCTGGCCGCGGTGCTATGCATGGATGCCGGCGCACGCTTGCTGCGCGAGGTCGATGCCACCAGTGCGCTGGAGCTTGC
Source organism: Xanthomonas vesicatoria ATCC 35937 (assembly GCF_001908725.1). Lineage (NCBI taxonomy): Bacteria > Pseudomonadati > Pseudomonadota > Gammaproteobacteria > Lysobacterales > Lysobacteraceae > Xanthomonas > Xanthomonas vesicatoria. The sequence continues at coordinate 4,297,506 of NZ_CP018725.1, forward strand.
GATCGGTCTGGTCATCGGCGCGCTCAGCCATTACCGCTTCGTCGGTGTGATCGGCGTGGGCTGCATCGCGCTGCTGTGCATTCCGCAGGGACGTGCGGTGCTGCGCGACCCGCGTATCTGGCTTGCCCTGACGGTGGGCGCGGTGAGCTGGCTGCCGCTGCTGTTTTGGAACACCGACCACGATGAGGCGGGGCTGCGCTTTCAACTGGTCGACCGGCATCCGTGGCGGTTCCAGATCGGCGGGCTGTTGTTCCTGTTGATCCAGACAGTGGCGGTGACGCCGTTGTTGGCCTGGGCCATGGTCAAGGTGAGCCTGGCCGGCACGCGCTCCGGCGGCGGGTCGCGGGCGCAATGGCGGTACTTCGGGTTGCTGGGCGGCATCTCGACCGTGGCGATCTTCGTGCTCGGCTTCTTCAGCGATGCCGAGCGCATCAGTTTCCATTGGCCGCTGCCCGGCTATCTGGCGTTGCTGGTGGCGGTGCCGGTGATCCTGTTGCGTTGGCCGCTTCCGCTGCGCCGTGCCGCATGGTTGCTGGCGCTGCTCGGCACGCTGGGGGCTTACGGCTATTACCTGGCGGTGTCGGTGCCATCGATCCGCGCGCATGCGGCCGGCGAAAAATACTACCCACGCAATTTCGCCGGCTGGAACGATCTGGCGCGTGCGGTCAAGCGTCAGCTGGCACAGATGCCGCCGGGCACGCGCGTGCTGGCAGAGAACTTCAAGGTGGGCGCCGAACTCGGCTTTCAGCTGCACGATGCGCAGATCGAAGTCTTGCGTGCCGACTTGAACGACAAGCACGGGCGCAGCGCGCAATTGCAGCAATGGGGCCTGCTCAGCGACGGCACGCGTGACGGACCGCGATTGCTGGTGCTGTCGCCCAGCGATCAGCGCTACCGCGACCTGCTCAAGCGCTATCACGCCATCTGCGACATGGTCGGGCCGTTGCCACCGCCTACGGTGGTGTCCACCGATCACGGGTATCAACGTTTTCTGCTGTTCGCACTGCCGGCGCAACGCTCGCCAGGTCCGTGCGTCGCCCCGGCGATGGCCTGGATCGATGCGCCGCTGCCGGATGTGCGCGTGACCGGCCAGGTCCAGGTGCGCGGTTGGGCGTTCAAGGATGGCATCGGCCTGGCCGACGTGGAGTTGCTCCTCGATGGCCGTCCAGTCGCGCAAGCGGACTACGGCAGCCCGATGGATGTTCGCCCGTACTGGAAGATCTCCACCGACCCGCAGCACCCCAACGTCGGCTTCTCCGCCACGCTCGATGCGCGCGCGTTGCCACCCGGCACGCATTGGTTAGGTTTGCGCCTGCACGGCCGCGACGGCAGCGTCGAGGATTGGTGGGAACAGCCTGTCACCGTTTCTGCACCTTAGATCACGCAATGACCCACGCCTTGCCCGTTGCCCATCCCGCACATCTGTCCGGGTTTCGAATCGCCGTGCTGGTGCCATGCCATAACGAGGCGGCGACCGTTGCCGATGTGGTCGGCGATTTCGCTGCGGCATTGCCGGGTGCGGCCATCCACGTGCTAGACAACAACTCCAGCGACGCCACTGCGTCCAACGCTGCGGCGGCTGGTGCGCAGGTGTGCCGCGTTGCCTTGCAAGGCAAGGGCAATGTGGTGCGGCGTGGATTTGCCGATGTCGAAGCCGACATCTACGTTCTGGTCGATGGCGATGCGACGTACGACGCGGCTGCCGCGCCGGCGCTGGTGCGCAAGCTCATCGACGAACGGCTGGACATGGTGGTCGGCGCGCGTCGCGATCAACAGCAGGCCGCCTACCGGCCAGGGCACCGGCTGGGCAATGTGCTGCTGACGCGCTGCGCGGGGGTGCTGTTCGGGCGCAGTTTCGACGACATGCTGTCCGGCTACCGGGTGTTTTCGCGGCGCTACGTCAAATCGTTTGCGGCACATGCGCATGGCTTCGAGACCGAAACCGAGCTTGCCGTGCATGCCTTGCAGCTGCGCATGCCGGTGGCCGAAGTCGAGACAGCATATGGCGTGCGCCCGGAAGGGTCGCAGAGCAAGTTAAATACCTGGCGCGACGGCTGGCGCATCCTCACCACGATTGCAAAACTGTTCAAGGCCGAGCGGCCGTTGTTGTTTTTCTCGATCGGGTTTGCGCTCAGTGCCACGCTGTCGATCGTACTGGCGGTCCCATTGTTCGAGACCTATCTGCAAACCGGTTTGGTACCGCGCTTTCCGACCGCAATCCTGTGCGTGGCGCTGATGCTGCTTGGCTTTCTGTTGCTGGCCTGCGGGCTGATCCTGGATACGGTCACGCGTGGGCGCGTGGAAGCAAAACATCTGGCGTATCTCGCCGAGCCGGGCGTAGGCCATCGTGTGGCCGCCTCGCATGACAAGGGGACGCATTGATGGCATCGGTGACCGGGGCGATGCGTCTGCAGCGTTTGTTGCACTGGGCGGATAGCCGTTTCGGCTTTCATTCGCAGCGCCAGGTCATCACCGCGGTGATGGCCGTGCTGCTGCTCGGCGCGCTGCTCTCGCTCGGTCTTGGTCAGGACGCCAATTGGGACTTGCGCAATTACCATCTCTACATCGGCGACGCGTGGACCCATGACCGTCTGGGCGTGGATCTGGCGCCGGCGCAGATGCAGAGCTATTTCAGCCCGCTGCTCGATGTCCTGCATGCCTGGTTGATGTTGCATCTGCCCGGGCCACTGGTCGGGGCGCTCTTGGGCGCGCTGCATGCGGTGGTGTTCATTCCGCTGGCGGCGGTGGCGTGGCGCGTGCTGACCAATGAATCGCGACGTGCACGGTGGGCTCCGCTGTTCGCGCTGGCCGGCATGTGCAGTGCGGTGTTCCTGTCCGAACTGGGCAACACCATGGGCGATACCGCCAGCGCGATTCCGGTGCTGGCGTCGCTGGCGATCGTGCTGTTGGCGCAGGCCAAGGCGCGGCAGGGTCGACGCGTTGCGTGGTTGTGGGCCGTTGCCGGCGTGCTGATCGGTCTGGCGATCGCGCTCAAGCTCACCAATGCGTTGTACGCGCTGGCGCTGGCACCGGCGGTGTTGTGCGACGGCGGGCGCATGCGCTCGCGGGTTCTGGGGTTGAGCGTCCTTGCCGGTGTCGCGGTGCTGGTCTTGCTGTTGCTGGCCGGGCCCTGGTATTGGCAGGTCTGGCAACACCTGGGCAATCCGCTGTTTCCGCAATTCAACGGCGTGTTCAAGTCGCCGCTGGCGCAGCCGGTGTCGATTGCCGATGTCCGCTGGTTGCCGCGCGGCATCGGCGAACACCTGATCTGGCCGCTGCTGTTTACGCTCAAGCCGCAACGCGTTGGCGATCTCGGTCTGGTGCAGGCGGGGTGGGCAGTGTTGTATGCGGTCACGCTGATGGCAGCAGGACGCATCGTGCTGCGTCGCTCCCTACCCGCGACCAAGCGTGATCGGGCAGCGGTGGTGCTGCTGGTGTTCTTCGGCACTGCCTACGCGCTGTGGCAAGCGGTTTTCAGCATCCACCGCTACCTGCTGGTGCTGGAGCTGCTTGCGCCATTGGTGTTGTGGGTCGTGTGCCGGCATGCCTTTGCGGTGAATGCAGATCGCAAGGCTGGGTGGTTGATCGGTGTGTGCGCGCTGGTTGCGGTGGTGGGATGGAAGGACTGGGGGCATGAGGCATGGGCGCGCGACAGTTTTCAGGTCGAGCAACCGGCGCTTGTCGATCCTGCGGCATCCACGGTGCTGCTGGTCGGCGACGAGCCGCAGTCCTGGCGCGTGCCGCTGTTGCCGCAGCAGGCTCGTTACATCGGCGTGGCGACCAATCTCTCCGAGACTGATCAGTACCGCGAGCGGGTCAGTGCCTTGATCGCCGAGCGCCCGCAGCTGTACGCGATGTTGGGTGCGACGCGCGACAAGCAGCAATTGCGGATCGATCGCATGAACGGCTGGGCGCAGCAGTTTGGCTGGGACACGCAGCCTCGGTGCACGCGGTTGCGTTGGTTGATCGCCCGCGGTCTACGTGCCGAGCTGCAAGTGGAGTCGCCAGGTCGCTGCGTGCTGCAGGTGCCCAAGGGCAAGGCGCTCGATATCGCCGCTGCAGATCGTGCGGTGCGCGTGTCCGCGCAGCAGCGTCTGGTTGCGTATGGGCTGACTCTGGATCCGTCACGTTGTCGCACCTTGTCCTCGCATGTCGGACAAGCCCAATACCCGTACCAGTTCTGCGAACTCGCTCGCCCGGAGTAACGCAACCGGCCAGTGTGGCGTGCAGTCGGGCAGAGACAGGCAGTCGTGCTCGGCCATCCTGCTGCAGTCGCGCCGTCGTGACGGTGGGGGCTGCGACTTCATGGTCACTTGCGATCGCATTCGACTGAGCGGCGTTGCCGCAGCCGCGCTGGTCTTACGGAATCGCAAACCCGGCCTGCCGCAACAGCCGCGCCAGTGCGATCAGCGGTAGGCCGACCAAAGCGGTTGGGTCTTGCGAGCGAATCGCATCGAACAAGCTGATGCCCAGGCCTTCGCACTTGAAGCTGCCGGCGCAATCCAGCGCGGGCTCGGCGACCAGGTAGCGCTCGATCTCCACGGGTGTCAGCGGGCGCAGCTGTACCTCGGTCACGTCGCACGCGTGCAGGCGCTGCTCGGGGCCGATCAGGCTGACAGCGGTGTGGAAGCGCACCACGCGCCCGGACATGGCGCTCAGCTGCGCGCGCGCCTGTTCCAGCGTTCCCGGTTTACCCAGGGCCTGGCCATCCAGATCGGCCACCTGGTCCGAGCCGATGACCCAGGCCTCGGGCGCCTGCGCCGCCACGGCGGCAGCCTTTTCGGCCGCCAGACGGCTGGCCAGTGCGCTCGGCGCCTCGCCCGGAAGCGCCTGTTCGTCGACCTCCGGGCGGACGGTGGTGAAGTCCAGTCGCAGGCGGCCGAGCAGGTCGCGCCGGTAGAGAGAGGTGGAGGCGAGGATCAGGCGTGGCATCATGAACGTCGATGGAGGCGGGCAGGGGAGTCTGCCAGCCCGCGCGCCTTGCGGCACATGTGAATGGGTGTATTTGACATGGCTACTGCGGGTCTTTAACATTCTGCGGCTTATGTCCGCGAACGTACCCGAAATGCTGGATGCTTGGCGGATGGTCGCAGCGCGCAGGCGCTTCGATGGCCGCATCCCGCTATCTGCGATGACCCGTTTGCAGGGGAGTCTGGTCGATACCGAAGGCGAATGTGTCTATTCGCTCCAGTTCGATCAGGACGATCTGCTCAAGGTCGCCTATGTCGAACTCAGCATCGATGTCGAGCTGCCGCTGGCCTGCCAGCGCACTTTGCAGCGTTTTCTGTACCCGGTGCAGATCAGGCAGCGCCTTGGCCTGATCCGCGACGAGGACGAAGAAGCGGCGTTGCCGCCCGATTACGAAGCCTTGCTGGTGCCCGACGACGGCATGTTGCGGGCGACGGATCTGGTGGAGGACGAACTGGTGCTGTCGGTCCCCGTGGTGCCGATGGCGCCGGGCAGCGAGGCCGTCGAGGCTGAGTGGGTGCCGAGCCAGGAAGAGCAAGACAAGGCCAGTCCGTTCGCGGCGCTGGCAGCGTTGAAGAAACAGTAACCGCCGCTGTTAAGGGCGGAAAGACAGGTCGACGCGGGCGTAGAGCGTGCTGTTCGACTCAACAGACAAGTTATCGAACTAAAGTTGGAGCAATCCCATGGCTGTGCAGAAATCCCGTGTCACCCCGTCCCGTCGCGGCCAGCGTCGTTCGCACGATGCCCTGACCGCCAAGCAGCTGTCGACCGATCCGACCAGCGGCGAGATCCATCTGCGCCACCACATCACCGCTGACGGTTACTACCGTGGCAAGAAGGTGATCGCGACCAAGTCGTCGGCCGTCCAAGAAGATTGATCCGTGGCGCCCGCCGCAGTTTGGTTGGCGGGTGACCCTCGATACTTCCGGAGCCGCCAATCACCGCGGCTCTTGCACCAGGAAACAGCATGAGCAAGCGGATCTATTCCAGAATCGCGGGCACGGGTAGTTATTTGCCCGAAAAGGTGTTGACCAACGACGACATGTCCAAGATCGTCGACACCAGCGATGAATGGATCTTCTCGCGCACTGGTATCCGTGAGCGTCACATCGTTGCCGACGACCAGACCACCAGCGATCTGGCGTATTTCGCCTCGCTGAAGGCGATGGAAGCGGCCGGTGTCACTGCCGACGAGATCGACCTGATCGTCATTGGCACCACCACACCCGACCTGATTTTTCCGTCCACGGCCTGCCTGCTGCAGGCCCGGCTGGGCAACGTCGGTTGCGGCGCGATGGACGTCAACGCCGCCTGCTCGGGCTTTGTCTATGCGCTCAGCGTGGCCGACAAGTTCGTACGCAGCGGCGATGCCAAGACCGTGCTGGTGGTGGGGGCAGAAACACTGACCCGTATCGTCGACTGGACAGACCGCACAACCTGCGTGCTGTTCGGCGACGGTGCCGGCGCGGTGATCCTCAAGGCCGACGAAGAGACCGGCATCCTCAGCACCCATCTGCATGCCGACGGCAGCAAGAAAGAGCTGCTGTGGGACCCGGTGGGCGTGTCGGTCGGGTTCGGCGAAGGCAAGAATGGCGGTGGCGCGTTGCTGATGAAGGGCAACGACGTCTTCAAATATGCGGTCAAGGCGCTGGATTCGGTGGTCGATGAGACCCTAGCCGCGAACGGCTACGACAAGCACGATCTGGATTGGCTGATCCCGCATCAGGCCAATTTGCGCATCATCGAAGCCACCGCCAAGCGGCTGGATTTGCCGATGGAGCAGGTGGTGGTCACCGTGGATCGCCATGGCAACACGTCGTCGGCTTCTGTGCCGCTCGCGCTGGACGAAGCGGTCCGCTCGGGGCGCGTGCAGCGCGGCCAATTGCTGCTACTGGAAGCGTTCGGTGGTGGATTTACCTGGGGCTCGGCGCTGCTGCGCTACTGAGTTCCGCAGACCCCTGCCGCGTTCGCAGGCAGGGTCTGGCCTTGTCAGGACGCCGAGTCCTGCATAGACCGACTCCAATCCGACGTCATCGCTGGGCAGTGCACCGGCGCAAGCCGCATTGCCGCTGCAATCGTCCGGTCTAAGCTCGGTTTCTTCATCTTGCGCGCGTTGCTGGGGCTGGGGTGCCATGCGCCCGCGCCGCTCTTTGGCGCGCCTCGCTGTGGCGGAATTCCGTGCGGTCGTTGATGTGGGGCCAATCGGCGAGCCAGATGCGACTTGGCGAGCGGCATGCGCGGGAGATGATTCTCCGCAAGTGGGCTTGACTGCGACCAAGCTGCGCTGATCCAACGCCACACGGCTCGCTTGTTCGGGCGCGGCCTTGCGATGCCGACGCGCCCGTCCGCGTCGCGCCAGGGGCACTCTGCACGCACCCCGCCACGCGTAAGTCCAATCTCTTTCCAGGCTGATGCGTTCGCTCCGACGCCCTCATCGGCCGTATGCGTGAAAAGGGGTATCGATGGCCACATTGGCCCGCTCCAGCGATTCGTCCAGCCCGGCGAGCGTTGCTGCAGACCCCGCTGCATACGCGGCAGTACAGACGCCCGGGCGATTTCGCACGTATCATCCCGGCTCGATTTTTGCAGGCAGCCGCGCGTGACCGAATCCACTCTTGCCTTCGTCTTTCCCGGCCAGGGCTCGCAGTCCTTGGGGATGCTGGCCGAACTGTCCGAACTGCACCCGCAGGTTCGCGAAACGTTTGCCGAAGCCTCCGAGGGCGCCGGTGTCGACCTCTGGGCGCTGTCCCAGGGCGGCCCGGAAGAGATGCTCAACCGTACCGAATACACCCAGCCAGCACTGTTGGCGGCGGGCGTGGCGGTGTGGCGGCTGTGGACCGCGCAGCGCGGTGCGCGTCCGGCCCTGCTTGCCGGGCATAGCCTGGGCGAATACACCGCGCTGGTGGCCTCAGGCGCCTTGTCGCTGCATGACGGTGCGCACCTGGTGCGGCTGCGCGGGCAGTTCATGCAGTCTGCGGCCCCGGCCGGTGTCGGTGCAATGGCTGCCGTGCTGGGCGCCGACGACGCTCTGGTGCAGGACGTCTGTGTCGAGGCGTCCGGCAGTCAGGTGGTGGTGCCGGCCAACTTCAACTCGCCCGGCCAGATCGTGATCGGGGGCGATGCCGCAGCAGTGGACCGTGCGCTGGCCTTGCTGGCCGAGCGCGGCGTGCGCAAGGCGGTCAAGTTGGCGGTGAGCGTGCCCTCGCACACCCCGTTGATGCGCGATGCGGCCAATCAGCTCGCCGAAGCGATGGCCGGGTTGAGCTGGCACGCCCCGCAGATTCTGGTGGTGCAGAACGTCGATGCGCGCGTGCACGACGGCAGCGCGGCGATTCGCCAGGCCCTGGTCGAGCAGTTGTACCTGCCGGTGCAGTGGACCGGCTGCGTGCAGGCGCTGGCGGCCCAGGGCATCACCAGGATCGCCGAATGCGGCCCGGGCAAGGTGTTGAGCGGGCTGATCAAGCGCATCGACAAGAGCCTGGACGCTCGTCCGCTGGCCACGCCGGCCGATTACGCCGGCGCGCTCGATGCGTGGGCGCACTGATCCGACGCATGTGCCGGTGATACCGACATCCCTCGACGCTCGCGATGTAACCGCAGCGTCCTCCTTCGAGGAACAGTAGTCATGAGCAAGCCTCTGCAGGGCGAAGTCGCCCTCGTCACCGGCGCCAGTCGCGGCATCGGTGCGGCCATTGCCGATACCTTGGCCGCCCAGGGCGCCACCGTCATCGGCACCGCCACCTCGGCCTCCGGTGCCACGGCAATCGGCGAGCGGCTGGCGGCCCACGGCGGTCACGGTCGCGAACTTAACGTCACCGACGCCGCCGCGGTCGATGGCCTGATCGATGCGATCGGCAAGGAGTTCGGCGCGATCTCGATCCTGGTCAACAACGCCGGCATCACCCGCGACAACCTGTTGATGCGGATGAAGGACGACGACTGGCAAGCCATCATCGACACCAACCTGACCAGCGTCTTCCGCACGTCCAAGGCGGTGATGCGCGGCATGATGAAGGCGCGCAAAGGCCGCATCGTCAATATCGCATCGGTGGTCGGAGTGACCGGCAATCCCGGGCAGACCAACTACGCCGCGGCCAAGGCCGGCATCATTGCGTTCTCCAAATCGCTTGCCAAGGAAATCGGGTCGCGCGGGGTCACCGTGAATGTGGTGGCGCCCGGTTTCATCGATACCGACATGACCAAGGCATTGCCGAAGGAGGCCAAGGCTGGCCTGCTGCAGCAGATCGCGCTCGGGCATCTGGGCGCGCCGGAGGACATCGCCAATGCGGTGGCCTTCCTGGCCGGCCCGACTGCCCGCTACATCACTGGCGAGACCCTGCACGTCAACGGTGGCATGTACATGCCGTGAGCGTGCGGCGCCGGGAGGTGCTAAGTGGCTGATCGGCCGGGACTTGTGATGCAATGCAAGGCTCGGGCGCTTCCACTACACTATCCAACGCGGCCATCGCATTGGCGATGGCGTTTTTTTCGTACCACCACTACTCCAGCTGGAGCGATATCCCCAATGAGCACCATCGAAGAACGCGTCAAGAAAATCGTCGTCGAACAACTCGGCGTCAAGGAAGAGGAAGTCACCACCAGCGCATCGTTCGTCGATGACCTGGGTGCCGACTCGCTGGACACCGTCGAGCTGGTGATGGCGCTGGAAGAAGAGTTCGAGTGCGAGATCCCGGACGAAGAGGCCGAGAAGATCACCTCGGTCCAGCAGGCGATCGACTACGTCAAGGCTCACGTCAAGAGCTGATGCGTTGTTCCTGACTGCGGTGGCGTGCATTGCGCCGCTGCTGCGTCAGACATTCCATGGGGCCGCTGATGCGGCCCTGTGTTTTTCAAGCGTCACCCGCAAACCGCAAGCACCGTCCGTTCCGTGGTGAGGAGATCTGCAATGAGTCGTCGTGTTGTCGTTACCGGCATGGGCATGGTGTCGCCGCTGGGCAATGATCTGGCCAGCAGCTGGGATGGGATCATCCACGGGCGCTCCGGCATTGGCTCGATCACGCAGATCGATGCCTCGCAGTTCACCACCAAGATCGCCGGCGAAATCAAGAATTTCGACCCCACGCTTTTTGTGTCCGCCAAGGACGTCAAGAAGATGGATTCGTTCATCCACTACGGTGTCGGCGCCTCGTTCATGGCGTTGGACGATTCCGGCCTGGAGATCGACGAAAGCAATGCCGAACGCATTGGCGCCATCCTCGGCTCCGGCATCGGCGGGCTGCTCGGCATCGAAGAGCAGACCATCAAATTTCATGAGGGCGGCGCGCGCAAGATTTCGCCGTTCTATGTGCCCAGCACCATCATCAACATGCTGCCGGGCCAGGTGAGCCTGATCAAAGGCCTGAAGGGCCCGACGTTCTCGGCCGTGTCCGCCTGCGCCACGTCCAATCACTCGATCGGCACGGCGATGCGCATGATCCAGTACGGCGATGCCGACGTGATGCTGGCCGGCGGCGCCGAGCGCGGGTCCTCGCCGAGTTCGGTGGGCGGCTTCTGTGCAATGAAGGCGATGTCCACCCGGAACGACGACCCCGCTGCTGCATCGCGTCCCTGGGACAAGCAGCGCGATGGTTTCGTGCTGGGCGATGGCGCCGGCGTGCTGGTGCTGGAAGAGTACGAACACGCCAAGGCGCGTGGCGCGCGCATCTATGCCGAGCTGGTCGGCTTTGGTGCAAGCTCCGATGCCTTCCACATGACCGCCCCCAGCGAAGACGGCGAAGGCGCGGCGCGCAGCATGGTCGCGGCCATGCGCGATGCCAAGCTCAATCCCGAGCAGATCGGTTACCTCAACGCGCACGGCACCTCCACGCCGCTGGGCGATCTGGCCGAAACGCTGGCGATGAAGCGCGCGTTGGGCGACCACGCCTACAAGACCATGGTCAGCTCGACCAAGTCGATGACCGGCCACCTGCTCGGCGCAGCCGGCGGTGCGGAGGCGATCTTCTCGGTGATGGCGCTGCACACCGGCATCATCCCGCCGACCATCAACCTGGAAGAGCCCAGCGAAGGCTGCGACCTGGATTACGTGCCGAACGTGGCGCGCGAAGTCCAGGTGGATGCGGTGATGTCCAACGGCTTCGGCTTTGGCGGCACCAACGGCACGCTGGTGTTCAAGCGCCTCTGAGTCGGCGCGTCGGTGCTGTCGCACCACGCGTCGCGCAACAGTCCGCCGCGAGCACGTTCGTGCGGCCAACTGCACAGTGTCGGTTCGAACTAGTTCTGATCCACCCATCGCGCGCGCTGCCTTTTAGAAGGCGGCGCGCTTTCGTATCTCACGCCGCCCCGGACCGATGACGCTCACCCGATCACTGCACGCGGACATCGATTTGCTGGCGCTGCATCGCCTGGCGCCGCAGCGGTATCCGGCGTTGCTGGAATCCACTGCCTCCGGTACCGAGCACGGGCGCTGGGACGTGTTGCTGCTTGCCGACGGTGGCAGCTTGCGGCTGGACCGGGACGGCCGCACGCGCGATGGCGATGGGCGGGTACTGGACTGCACTTTCCTGGACGCGCTGGATGCCGCCTGGCACGCCGAACGGGTGCCGCGCGATGCAACCGGTGCATTGCCGTTCCGTGGCGGTTGGGCGGTGTTGCTGGATTACGAACTGGCCTCCCAGGTCGAGCCGATCCTGCAGTTGCCCGCGCGGACCGACCGCCTTCCGAGCGCGCTTGCCTTGCGCGCGCCGGCAGCGGTGTTGCGTGACCGCGTGGAAGGCCGCTGCATCGCGCTGGCCGAACCGGGTCGCGAGGACTTGCTGCAGCGGATTGTCCAAGACATTGCTGCGTGCGCCGCGCTGCCACCATTGCCGGCCTGGGTCGGGCCGGTTGCGGTGGACGAAGATGCCCCCCAGCGTTTTACCGATGCGGTGCAGCGGGTGCTGGATTACCTGCGTGCCGGCGATGTGTTCCAGGCCAATATCTCGCGCGCCTGGAACGCACGCTTTGCCGCTGCGGTGGATCCGGCGGCGCTGCACGCCCGGTTGCGTTCGGCCAACCCTGCGCCGTTCGCTGGCGTGTTCGTGGCGGCCGGGCGTGCGGTGGTGAGTTCCTCGCCCGAGCGGCTGGTGTCGGTGCACGGCGATGCGGTGCAGACCCGCCCGATTGCCGGCACGCGCGCGCGCTTTGCCGGCGACGACGATGCGGCGCGCATCCGCGAGCTGGTCGGCCATCCGAAGGAACGCGCCGAGCACGTGATGCTGATCGACCTGGAGCGCAACGACCTGGGCCGCATCTGTGCCCCCGGGACGGTGGAAGTGGACGAGCTGATGGCGGTGGAAAGCTATGCGCACGTGCATCACATCGTCAGCAACGTGCGCGGCCGTCTGCGCGACGGGGTCACTCCGGGCGAGGTGATTGCGGCTGTATTTCCGGGTGGCACCATCACCGGTTGTCCAAAGGTGCGTTGCATGCAGATCATCGCCGAGCTCGAACAGACCGCGCGCGGCGCCTACACCGGCGCGTTCGGTTGGCTCAACCGCGATGGCGACATGGATCTGAACATCCTGATCCGCACCGCGGAGGTGGCTGGCGAGCAGGTGCGCTTCCGCACCGGTGCCGGCATCGTGGTGGACTCGGATCCGCAACGCGAGCTGGACGAAACCCGCGCCAAGGCGCGTGGCGTGCTGCGTGCGATCGAGCAGGCATGAGCGCTTCAACGCGACATCACCGGCGCGCGGTATCCTGCGCGGCGCTGGGGCAATGACGAGGTGGATGTGGCAATGACTGGCAAACGCGGATGTCTGGCCGTGCTGGGCACGGCATTGCTGCTGGTGGCGCTGTTGGCGATTGCCGCGCTGGTGGCATGGCGGCATTACCTGCACTTCGCCGATACGCCCGTGCCTGCGAGCGCGCCCAGCGTGGTGATTGCGCCCGGTGATTCGCTCAAGGCGACCTTGCGCAAATTGCGCGAGGCCGGCGTGGCGCAGGGCACCGATCTGGAATGGCAGCTGCTGGCGCGTCAGGTCGATGCGGCCGGCAAGCTCAAGGTGGGCGAGTACGCGCTGGCGCCGGCGTTGTCGCCGCGCGAGCTGCTGACGCGCATGCGCCAGGGGCGGGTGATCCAATACCGTTTCACCATCGTGGAAGGTTGGAACTTCCGTCAGCTGCGCGCCGCGATCGCCACCGCCACGCCGTTGCAGCAGACCATCGGCACGCTGGATGACGCCGCGTTGATGGCGCGGCTGGGTTTCGCCAACCAGCACCCGGAAGGCCGCTTCCTTCCGGAGACCTATCTGTATCAGCGCGGCGACAGCGATCTGGATGTGCTCAAGCGCGCCCACGCAGCGATGGACAAGGCGCTGGCGCAGGTCTGGGAGCAGCGCGCCGCCAACGTACCGCTGAGCTCGCCGGAGCAGGCGTTGATCCTGGCCTCCATCATCGAAAAGGAAACCGCGCTGGGTAGCGAACGGCCGTTGATCGCCGGGGTGTTCCTGCGTCGCCTGCAGATGGGCATGAAGCTGCAGACCGACCCCACCGTGATCTACGGCATCGGCAGCAGCTACGACGGCAATATCCGTCGCCGCGACCTGACCACCGATACCCCGTACAACACCTATACCCGCACCGGCCTGACCCCCACGCCGATTGCGATGCCGGGCCGCGAGGCCTTGCTGGCCGCGGTGCGCCCGGCCCCCGGCGATGCGCTGTATTTCGTCGCCGTTGGCGACGGCACCGGCGCGCATGCGTTTTCGGCCACGTTGGCCGAACACAACGCGGCGGTGGCGCGCTATCTGCAGCGCCGCCGCCTGCCGAGCACGCCGCAGACGGAGCCCACCCCATGACCGCCGCATTTTCGCCCTGGCAGCAACGCGCCTTCGATCAAACCGTGGCGGCGTTGGACGCCGGCCGGCTCGGGCACGGGCTGCTGATCTGTGGCCCGGAAGGGTTGGGCAAGCGCGCTGTCGCACTGGCGCTGGCCGAGCATGTGCTGGCCAGTTCGCCGGACCCGGCGCTGGCGCAGCGCACGCGGCAATTGATCGCCGCCGGCACCCATCCGGACCTGCAGCTGATCTCGTTCATTCCCAACCGCACCGGCGACAAGCTGCGCACCGAGATCGTCATCGAACAGGTGCGCGAGATTTCGCAAAAACTGTCGCTGACGCCGCAGTACGGCATTGCCCAGGTGGTGATCGTCGACCCGGCCGATGCGATCAACCGCGCCGCCTGCAATGCCTTGCTCAAGACCCTGGAAGAGCCGTCGCCCGGCCGTTACCTGTGGCTGATCAGTGCGCAGCCGGCGCGTTTGCCCGCCACCATCCGCAGCCGCTGCCAGCGCCTGGAATTCAAGCTGCCGCCTGCGCACGAGGCGCTGGCCTGGCTGCTGGCGCAAGGCGTCAGCGAGCGCGCCGCGCAGGACGCGCTGGAGGCTGCGCGCGGCCATCCGGGGCTGGCCGCGCAGTGGTTGCGCGAGGATGGCCTGGCGGTGCGTCGTGCGGTGGCACAGGATCTGGAGCAGATCGCCAACGGTCGCGCCGGGGCGGTGGAGGTTGCGCAGCGCTGGACCAACGATGGCCAGGCCGATCAGCGGTTGCGCCACGCCGCCGACCTGGCCTTGGCGCAGGCCTCGGCCGGCTTGACCGATCCATCGCGGTTGCACAAGCTGGCGACCTGGTTCGACGCCGCCAATCGCACACGCGACCTGCTGCGCACCACCGTCCGCGCCGACCTGGCAGTGACGGAATTGTTGCTGGCCTGGCGCGAGGGAGCGCACCAGCCACGTTCTAGGGGAACTCGATGAGTGCAATGAATGCACGCCAAGGCATTTTGTCGCTGGCGTTGAAAGACAAGCCGGCGCTCTACAGCGCGTACATGCCGTTCGTCAAAGGCGGCGGTATTTTTGTCCCCACGCCCAAACGCTACATGCTGGGCGACGAAGTCTTCCTGCTGCTGACCCTGCCCGATTCCAGCGAGCGCCTGCCGGTGGCCGGCAAGGTGATCTGGACCACGCCTGCGGGCGCGCAGGGTAACCGCGCCGCCGGCATCGGCGTGCAGTTCCCTGACGGCCCGGAAGGCGAGGCGGTACGCAACAAGATCGAAACCCTGCTGGCCGGCCTGACCACCTCGGACAAGCCCACCCATACGATGTGATCCGGGCTGCTGCCAGGGCGATCCGGCGTGTTGGTGGATGTTTTTGAGTGCGGCCCAATCCATTGCAGACGTATGCCTAGCAAGGGTGACCGGATTGCAGTGCTGGCCTGCGAGAGGCCCGCATAAACACCTGTTGACGATTGTCGCAGCTGCCCTATAATGTGCGGCTCGCGTCAACGGGCGGTTAGCTCAGCGGTAGAGCATTGCCTTCACACGGCAAGGGTCACAGGTTCGAACCCTGTACCGCCCACCATGAATTCAGAGTCAAATGAAACCGGCGAAAGCCGGTTTTTTTGTGGCCGCGCGTGAGTCGCCGCCATGAGGACTGTGGTTGCGGCAGCGTGTCGTTCCTTTTTTGATGCAGTGTTCGGCAATCACTGCCGCGAACTCAGTGGCATGCCGTTCCGCGGCTCGCGCTGGCATGGCGATAGTTGCGTGTACGCGGGTCCGATCAGGATCTGCGACCTGCAGGGCTTTGCCCGGGTTTTATCGATTGAACAGGTCATGGGATTTTTAGAAGGTGTCGTTGTTGCCTCCGGTGAAGCAACGCGCTGCGTTGCATTCAACAGACGCTGCGCGTAAGCACTTTTCGCTAGGGCCAATACCTTGCGAGCTCGACAGGGACTTGCCATCCTGCAAGGCCCCGGATCGAGATGGAGTGGCGATGAAGACGCTGCTTGGAAGTGCGCTGGTTGCGATGGTGTTGTTGACCGGGTGCGCGCGCGATGTTGGCGAGCAGTACGTGGGCAAGTGGGTCAATGTGAAGTCGCAGAAGAATGTGCTGAGCATCGAGCACAACGGCGAGAGCTTCATCATTCGCGACACCACGCCGGAGCTGTTCGGCAGCGGCGTCAGGACCCGAAACTATCCGGCGCTGCTGACCAAGGGGGTGCTGCAGGTATCCAGTGGCACCGGCACGGTGAACTATGCGATCGATGAGGCAACGGGTCGTCTGAGCACGGGCGATACCGAGTACACGCGGGTCAAGTAATCGCTGCATTGCCGCGTGCGCGCTGATCGTCGCGCGCCTAGCTGCGTGCAGTACTGCATCACCTGATGTATGGCACCGCTCGTGTCCTGCCTGGGCTGAAAGCCGGGCTAAGGTGCGGAGGTCAACGCTGTGGTGCCATCGCCTGTGCCTGCATCCAACGCCATAAGGTGGTGCGCGAAACGCCGAGCGCCTGGGCGGCGAGGGCGCGGTTGCCGTTGGCGCAATCCAGTGCCGTGCGCACCGCTGCTGCGGTGAGTTGCAGGCGAGATGCGGCAAGCTCGGTGTGGGCCTGTGGCGCAGCGTCGCTGGCGTATGCGTCGAACAATTCCGGCGCCCAGCGTTGGAGGTGTTCCAGGCTCAGGTCGTCCTGCGCTTGCGCCTTCCAGTGGATGCACAAGCGTTCGACCAGGTTGCGTAGCTCGCGAACATTGCCCGGCCAGGCATGTTGCTGCAGCCGCTGCAGGGCTGCAGATGACAACGGCGAGGCAATGCTGCCCAGTTGCTGAAAATAATGCGTCAGCAGCAGTGCGATATCGTCGGGGCGACGGCGCAGCGGCGGCAGCGCGATGCGCAATGCGGCCAAGCGGTAGAACAGGTCGCGACGAAAACGCCCTTGCTCGACCAGGGACTGAAGATCCTGCAGGCTGGCGGCGATCACGCGCACATCCACGGCAACTGGGACGGTGGCGCCGACGCGCAACACCTCACGCTCTTCCAGGACGCGCAGCAAACGGGTCTGCAGGGGCATCGGCAGTTCGCCGATTTCGTCGAGGAACAGCGTGCCGTCCTGCGCGGCTTCGATCAGGCCGACATGGCCGCCGCGGCGTGCGCCGGTAAAGGCGCCGTCGCTGTAGCCGAACAATTCCGCCTCCAGCAGCGACTCGCTGATGGCGCCGCAATTGATCGCGACGAAGCGGCCACGCCGGCGGCTGCCGGCATGCAACTGACGTGCGACCAGCTCCTTGCCGGTACCGGTCTGGCCGCTGATCAACACCGTGCCCGCGTGCGGGGCATACAACTGCACCAGCTCTCGGACGTGCACCATTGCCGCGTCGTCGCCAAGCAGCGCTTCGCTGCGGCGTATCCGTCGTGTATTGCTGCGGGCAACTGGGCGTTCCTGGCTGGAGGCGGTGCCCAGGGCGATGGCGTTTTCCAGCGCACGCCGGACCGAATCTGCCGAATACAGCAACACGCCCGGCAGGCCGGCCTGCTCGGCGAAATCGATCGCCATGCCGGTGCCCACGATGACCTGCGTGCCGCCGGCGCGCAGGTCGGCAATGCAGTCGCGTGCGTCTTCGGCGGTGACGAAGCGGCGGTGTTCGATGTCCAGGTCGAAACTGCGCTGGAAGGCGTGGAACGAAGGGACATCGCTGGCATGGGTGACCACGCCGATGCGTGGCGCGATGCGGCGCGCACGCGCCAACGCTTCCATCAGGTCGAAGCCGGTGGCCTGGATCGGCGCCAGCGGCAGCGCGAGCCGGCTGCGTAGGTAGGCGGCATTGGAGCCGCCAGCGACCAGGACGTCGCAGCGCTCGCGGCGCAGGCGCTGGCCGATGACTTCCACCGCGTCGGCAAAGCCGAGGTTGATCTGCTCGATGCGTGCGCGCTGATCGAATTCGGGGATGACATCGGCCAGCAGGCCGGTCAGCCGCGACACGCTGACGGTCCATATCACCGGTGGCGATGTGTCTGCCGGATCGGCAGGGGAGGGGCTACGCATCGAAGTTGCCGTGTTTCATGGGTGTTGCATGTTGCGCCACGCGTTTCATATTCGCAACGATTCCCTGGCGGCGGCCATTGAAATCAAACGCTTGCGATTGGCATAGGGTTTGCGAATTATCAGACATCCCATCCCCAGGAATCGCCATGACGTCCTCGCCCATTTCTTCCGCCGGTACCCGCTTCCGCGCGGCGCTGGCCGCCGAGTCGCCACTACAGGTCATCGGCGCGATCAATGCCAACCACGCGCTGCTGGCCCAGCGTGCCGGGTATCAGGCTATCTATCTGTCGGGCGGCGGTGTGGCCGCAGGTTCGCTGGGGCTGCCGGATCTGGGCATCAATACGCTGGAAGACGTGCTGATCGATGTGCGCCGCATTACCGATGTCTGCGCGTTGCCGCTGCTGGTGGACGTGGACACCGGCTTCGGGCCGAGCGCGTTCAACATCGAGCGCACCATCAAATCGTTGATCAAGGCGGGCGCGGCCGGCTGTCATATCGAAGACCAGGTCGGCGCCAAGCGCTGCGGGCATCGGCCAGGCAAGGAGATCGTCAGCCAGGGCGAGATGGTGGACCGGGTCAAGGCGGCGGCCGATGCCAAGACCGATCCGGCGTTCTTCCTGATCGCGCGGACCGACGCCATCCAGATGGAAGGCGTGGACGCGGCGATCGAGCGCGCTATCGCCTGCGTGGAAGCGGGCGCCGACGGCATCTTTGCCGAGGCCGCCTACGATCTGGACACCTATAAGCGTTTTGTCGATGCGGTGGGCGTGCCGGTGCTGGCCAACATCACCGAGTTCGGCAAGACGCCGCTGTTTACGCGCGACCAGCTGGCCGCTGCCGGCGTGGCGATCCAGTTGTTTCCGCTGTCGGCATTTCGTGCGGCGAACAAGGCCGCCGAAGACGTCTACACCGCGATCCGTCGCGATGGTCACCAACAAGCGGTGCTGGAAACGATGCAGACGCGCGAAGAATTGTACGAACGCATCGGCTACCACGACTACGAACAACGCCTGGACGCACTGTTTGCGCGCAAAGGCGCATGATCGCCGCTTGCTGGGTCCACCTGGTCGATCCTCAGTGACACCGCAACACGCCACAGCTTGGGAGCTCATCGCATGAACGACACCACCATTCCTGGTTTCAAGCCAAAAAAATCCGTTGCCCTGTCCGGCACTGCCGCAGGCAACACCGCCCTGTGCACCGTGGGGCGCAGCGGCAACGATCTGCACTACCGCGGTTACGACATTCTGGACCTGGCAACCACCAGCGAGTTTGAGGAAATTGCGTATCTGCTGGTGCACGGCAAGCTGCCCAACAGCGGCGAATTGCGCGGTTACAAGGCCAAGTTGCGCTCGCTGCGTGGCGTGCCGGCCGCAGTGAAAGCGGCGCTGGAGCAACTGCCGCCGTCGGCGCACCCGATGGATGTGATGCGTACCGGTGTCTCGGTGCTGGGTTGCCTGCAGCCGGAAAAGGACGACCACAATCATCCGGGCGCGCGCGATATCGCCGACAAGCTGATGGCCTCGTTGGGCTCGATGCTGCTGTACTGGTATCACTACAGCCACAACGGCAAGCGCATCGAGGTGGAGACCGACGACGACTCGATCGGTGGGCACTTCCTGCATCTGTTGCACGGGTTTGCGCCCAAGGACTCGTGGGTGCGTGCGATGCACACCAGTCTGATCCTGTATGCCGAACACGAGTTCAACGCCTCCACCTTTGCATGCCGTGTGATCGCCGGCACCGGCAGCGATATGCACAGCGCCATTGCCGGCGGTATCGGCGCGCTGCGTGGACCCAAGCACGGCGGCGCCAACGAAGTGGCGTTCGAAGTGCAGAAGCGTTACGACACGCCGGACGAGGCGGAAGCCGATATCAAGGCGCGCGTGGAGCGCAAGGAAGTGGTGATCGGATTCGGCCACCCGGTGTACACGGTGTCCGACCCGCGCAACAAGGTCATCAAGGACGTGGCGCGCGAGTTGTCCGATGAGCAGGGCAGCCGCAAGATGTACGACATCGCCGAGCGCCTGGAAAGCGTGATGTGGGACATCAAGAAGATGTTCCCCAACCTGGATTGGTTCAGTGCGGTGAGCTATCACATGATGGGCGTGCCGACGGCGATGTTCACGCCGCTCTTCGTGCTGGCACGCACGGCCGGTTGGAGCGCGCATATCATCGAACAGCGTGTGGACGGCAAGATCATTCGGCCTTCGGCCAACTACACCGGGCCGGAAGATCAGGTGTTTGTACCGTTGGATCAGCGCGCCTGAGTGCGTGTGGGAGGCACTCGCCCTCGTCCTCCGTTTGCGCATCTTCTCCCGCTTGCGGGAGAAGGGCACAGCGGTGGCAGCGGCGCCGCGGTAGAAGTACCGCAACCGCAAAAACAACTTCGTCCGTCTTGTGATATCGCCAGCCATGAATAGCCAGTACCGCAAGCCCTTGCCGGGCACCTCGTTGGAGTATTTCGATGCGCGCGCCGCCGTGGATGCGTTGCAGCCCGGTGCCTATGCAACGCTGCCGTACACCGCGCGCGTACATGCCGAAAACCTGGTGCGGCGCGCCGAGCCTCAACTGCTGCAGGCCTACCTGCGCCAGCTGATCGAGCGCAGGCGCGACCTAGATTTCCCGTGGTTTCCTGCGCGGGTGGTGTGTCACGACATCCTGGGGCAGACCGCACTGGTGGATCTGGCCGGCCTGCGTGATGCCATCGCCGAACAGGGCGGCGACCCGGCGCAGGTCAATCCGGTGGTGCCGGTGCAGCTGATCGTCGATCACTCGCTGGCCGTGGAATACGCCGGCTTCGACAAGCAGGCCTTTGCCAAGAACCGCAGCGTGGAAGACCGGCGCAATGCCGACCGCTTTCATTTCATCGAATGGACCAAGCGTGCATTCGAGAACATGGAGGTGATTCCGCCGGGCAACGGGATCATGCACCAGATCAATCTGGAGAAGATGTCGCCGGTGATCTACACACTGGACGGCGTGGCGTTTCCCGACACCTGCGTGGGCACCGATAGCCACACCCCTCACGTGGATGCGTTGGGTGTAATCGCCGTGGGCGTGGGTGGGCTGGAAGCGGAGAACGTGATGCTGGGTCGCGCGTCGTGGATGCGGCTGCCCGACATCATCGGCGTGGAGTTGTCAGGCCGGCCGGCGCCGGGCATCACTGCCACGGATATCGTGCTGGCGTTGACCGAATTCCTGCGCCAGCAGCGCGTGGTCGGCACGTATCTGGAGTTCTACGGCGACGGCGCGAGTGCGCTGACCATTGGCGACCGCGCCACCATCTCCAATATGACACCGGAATTCGGTGCGACGGCGGCGATGTTCTACATCGACCAGCAGACCATCGACTATCTGCGGCTGACCGGCCGCGAAGACGCGCAGGTTGCGCTGGTGGAAACCTATGCACGCCATACCGGTTTGTGGGTCGACGATCTGGTGACAGCGCAGTACGAGCGCGTGCTGCAGTTCGATTTGTCGAGCGTGGTGCGCAACATGGCCGGCCCATCCAATCCGCACAAGCGCGTGGCGACCACCGAGCTGTCAAACCGTGGCATCGCCGCTGCGTGGGAAGACGTGCCGGGACAAATGCCCGATGGCGCGGTGATCATCGCGGCAATCACCTCCTGCACTAACACCTCCAATCCACGCAATGTCATAGCAGCCGGCCTGCTGGCACGCAACGCTAACGCGCGCGGCTTGCTGCGCAAGCCCTGGGTGAAAAGTTCGCTGGCGCCCGGCTCCAAGGCGGTGCAGCTGTATCTGGAAGAGGCCGGCTTGCTGAGCGAGCTGGAACAGCTGGGCTTCGGCATCGTGGCGTTCGCCTGCACCACCTGCAATGGCATGAGCGGCGCGCTCGACCCGGTGATCCAGCAGGAAATCATCGACCGCGACCTGTATGCGACGGC
Organism: Xanthomonas vesicatoria ATCC 35937; assembly: GCF_001908725.1. Taxonomy (NCBI): domain Bacteria; kingdom Pseudomonadati; phylum Pseudomonadota; class Gammaproteobacteria; order Lysobacterales; family Lysobacteraceae; genus Xanthomonas; species Xanthomonas vesicatoria. Next base: position 4,319,200 of record NZ_CP018725.1, read on the forward strand.
GGTATTGTCGGGCAACCGCAATTTCGATGGACGTATCCATCCGTATGCCAAACAGGCGTTTCTGGCATCGCCGCCGCTGGTGATCGCCTATGCCATCGCAGGGACGGTGCGCTTCGATATCGAAAAAGATGCGCTTGGCTTCGATGCGGATGGCACGCCGATCACGCTCAAGGACTTGTGGCCAAGCGATGCGGAAATCGATGCGGTGGTGGCGCGCAGCGTCAAGCCGGAACATTTCCGCAGCGTCTACGACCCGATGTTCAAGCGCAGCGTCGGGCAGGGCGCGCGCGTCAGCCCGCTGTACGACTGGCGCCCGCAAAGTACCTATATTCGCCGCCCGCCGTATTGGGAGGGCGCACTGGCCGGTGCACGCACATTGCATGGCATGCGCGCGCTGGCGGTGCTGGGCGACAACATCACCACCGACCACCTGTCGCCCTCCAACGCCATCATGGCCAGCAGCGCAGCCGGCGAATATCTGGCGCAGATGGGCGTGCCAGAGGAAGACTTCAATTCCTACGCGACGCATCGTGGCGATCACCTCACCGCGCAGCGCGCCACGTTCGCCAACCCGAAGCTGGTCAATGAAATGGCGGTGATCGATGGGCAGGTCACCGCCGGCTCGCTGGCACGGCTGGAGCCGGACGGGCAGGTCGTGCGCATGTGGGAAGCGATCGAAACCTACATGACCCGCAAGCAGCCGTTGATCATCATTGCCGGCGCCGATTACGGGCAGGGCTCGTCGCGCGACTGGGCGGCAAAGGGCGTGCGGCTGGCGGGCGTGGAAGCGATCGTGGCCGAAGGCTTCGAACGGATTCACCGCACCAACCTGATCGGCATGGGCGTGTTGCCGCTGGAGTTCAAACCGGGTATCGATCGCAAGACCCTGGGCATCGACGGTAGCGAGACCTTCGATGTCATGGGTGAGCGCACGCCAGGTGCGACCCTGACGCTCTCGATCCATCGGCGCAACGGCGCACAGGTGCAGGTGCCGGTGACCTGTCGTCTGGATACGGCGGAAGAAGCGTCGATCTACGAGGCGGGCGGTGTGCTGCAGCGGTTTGCGCAGGACTTTCTGGAAGCGAGCAAGGTGGCGTAGGCATCGGTATGTGTTCCACACCACGACTGATCTTCATGTTGAAACCGCCGCCGGAGGTGCGTGATCTGATGTCCGGTGCGGTCGCTGCCCATGGTTTTGATACGGCGCTTGGGGAAAGGCTATTTGATGTGTGCAATTGGCATCAATCGCTGAGTGACAGATATGAGGGAATGGACGCGCGTGCGGCAATGCTGCGCGCTGGAGGCCGCGTCGATGCGGCCGCGGTGACGTTGCGCTTGAATCGCATCACCACCTCCGGCTCAGGTCCACTGCATTGCGCGTTTCGAGCATATGGTGTGCCGTTGGAATTCACCGCCCTGCTGCAAGCGGTTGCCACGGCATTACAGGCAGAACAGCTAGCGCCTGGAGGTAGACATACCCCGCATATCACGATCAGCTACAAGGCGCCCGCAAAGCTGGACGCGAGGATTCCGGTGATCGTCTGGCACAGCGAGACCTTGCTGCTTGTCGAAGCTGGCGGAGTGCCGTATCGCTACACCACCATCGCGCAATGGCCACTGCGTCCTGCTGCCGGCTTGGGTGAGCAGGGTCAAGGCTTATTGCCGTTTTGAACCGCGAAAGACAGACCGGATGCCAGCACGCTCTCGGCTGCGCTAGCCATACAAGACGATACTGGCTCGCATGAGTTGAGTGTCTCGCTACTTCGTTGCTTTCAAGGAACCTCCATGTCATTTGTTCCCCAACTCCGCATCCCTGCCACCTACATGCGCGGCGGCACTAGCAAGGGCGTGTTCTTCCGTCTGCAGGATTTGCCCGCAGCGGCGCAGCAGGCCGGTGCTGCACGCGATGCGCTGTTGCTGCGGGTGATCGGCAGTCCCGATCCGTATGCCAAGCAGATCGATGGCATGGGCGGGGCGACTTCAAGCACCAGCAAGAGCGTGATCGTCTCCGCCAGCACGCGGCCGGGGCATGATGTGGACTATCTGTTCGGGCAGGTGTCCATCGACAGCGCGTTTGTGGATTGGAGCGGCAACTGCGGCAATCTGTCGGCGGCGGTGGGGCCGTTCGCCATCGCCAATGGCCTGGTCGATGGCACGCGCGTGCCGCGCGATGGCATCGCGACAGTGCGGATCTGGCAGGCCAATATCGGCAAGACCATCGTGGCGCACGTGCCGATGACCGACGGCCAGGTGCAGGAAACCGGCGACTTCGAGCTGGATGGGGTGACTTTTTCCGCCGCCGAAGTGCAGCTGGAATTTATCGACCCGGCCGATGCAGCCGAAGGCGAGGGCGGTGCGATGTTTCCCACCGGCAAGCTGGTCGACCAGCTGGAGATTCCCGGCCTGGGCACGATCGCCGCCACGCTGATCAATGCCGGCATCCCGACCATCTTCGTCAACGCGCAGGACCTGGGCTACACCGGCACCGAGTTGCAGGATGCGATCAACGGCGATGCGCGTGCGCTGAGCATGTTCGAAACATTGCGTGCGCATGGCGCGGTGCGGATGGGGTTGATTGCCAGCGTCGAAGAGGCCATCACGCGTCAGCACACCCCCAAGGTCGCTTTCGTTGCGCCGCCGGCCGACTACACCGCGTCCAGCGGCAGGCCGGTGCATGCGGCCGAGATCGATCTGCTGGTGCGGGCAATGTCGATGGGCAAGTTGCATCACGCGATGATGGGCACCGCCGCCGTCGCCATCGGCACTGCAGCGGCGGTACCCGGCACCCTGGTCAATCTGGCCGCCGGTGGCGCCGCGCGGACGGCGGTGCGCTTCGGCCATCCGTCTGGCACCTTGCGCGTCGGTGCGGAGGCGACGCTGGTCGACGGCCAGTGGAAGGTGACCAAGGCGCTGATGAGCCGCAGTGCGCGGGTGCTGATGGAAGGCTGGGTGCGGGTGCCCGCGCCGGAGTGAATGAGCGGCGGCCGCGCGTTGCCGATCCGGGCGCTCGCTTGCCGCAGGGGCTCGTATCCCACGTTCGCCCAGGCTCCCTGCGGAGCGAATCCAGTGCCCGCGTGTAGGCCCCCTGGCGACCGCATTCCCGACCGACGTTGTCGGCGCCAGAAGCCTCATATCGGGAGACTGACTCAGCTCTGGCGCACAAATTCCACGGATGTGTTGCATTAATTCGAACACCATTTCGAATTATGGAAACTTTTTCGCACGCGCCCTGCCATATTTGTGTAAATCGTGTTAATTCTGTTGCACCGCGGCATGCAGGCCAGGCAGCCGCCCCGCCACCAGAATTCGGAGTCTTCCCATGTCAGCCAGCCGGTCGCTCAAGATCAGCGCGCTTGCCGTTGCCGTCGTTTCGCTTCTTCCGTTCTACGCTGCTGCGCAGCAGGTCTCTGGCGACGACGGTGTCGTGCGTCTGGATGCGGTCAAGGTCACGGTCGAACGTCGTTCGGAAGACTCCAAGGATGTGCCGGTGTCGGCAAGCGTGCTGCGTCCGGAGTTTCTGGATGCCATCTCCACCAGCGGCTCGGACATCCGCGTGCTGGCGGGCAAGGCGCCCAGCCTGAACATCGAATCGTCTAACGGCCGTGTGTTCCCGCGTGTGTACATCCGCGGCTACGGCAACACCGACTTCAACACCTACGCCTCGCAGCCGGTATCGCTGATCTATGACGACGTGGTGCAGGAAAACGCGTTCCTGAAGGGCTTCCCGATCTTCGATCTGGAAGGCCTGGAAGTGCTGCGCGGCCCGCAGGGCACCTTGTTCGGCCGCAACACGCCGGCCGGCGTGGTCAAGTTTAACTCGGTCAAGCCGACCATCGGCGCCAACGATGGCTACGCCAGCCTGTCGTACGGCACCTACGGCACCATGACCCTGGAAAGCGGCTTGAGCATCGCCATGGGCGAGCATTGGGCGGCGCGTCTGTCCACGCTGGGCCAGCGCCGCGACGACTGGGTGGAAAACCGCGACGGCCGCGATCTGGAAGGCTATACCGACTCGGCAGTGCGCCTGCAGTTGCTGTACCAGGCCAGCGACGATTTCAGCGCGCTGTTCAACGCGCATGCGCGTCACCTGGACGGCACCGCGCGGCTGTTCCGCGCCAACATCATCCAGCCCGGCACCAACCAGCTGGTGGACGGTTTCGACGAAGAGAAGTCCTTCATCGACGGCGCCAACAACCAGGAACTGCAGACCTACGGCGGCAGCGCCAACCTGACCTGGGACCTGGGCGACATCGCGCTGCACTCGATCACCGCCTACGAAGGCATTGGCAAGTACTACAGCCGTGGCGACATCGACGGCGGCTTCGGCGCAGTGTTCGCACCGCCGTCCGGCCCGGGCGTGATTCCGTTCCCGGTGGAAACCGCCGGCGGCATCAAGAGCCTGGACCAGTACAGCCAGGAACTGCGTGCCGAATCGCAGTACGAAGGCCCGCTCAACTGGCAGGCCGGCCTGTACTACTTCCACGACGATGTGGAAGGCGAAAACTACACCTACAACACCTTCAGCGGCGGCGATCTGGCCAGCTACCAGCTGACCCGCCAGCGCAACACCTCGTGGGCGGCGTTCGGCTCGTTGAACTATGCAGCGACCGACCGCCTGAACCTGCGCGCCGGCATCCGCTACACCTACGACAAGAAGACTTTCGACGTACTGGCGCTGGACCGCGTCACGCTGGTCGAGCCCTCCAGCGGCGAGACCGACAACTCCAAGGTCACCGGCGATCTGGCGGCCACCTTCTCCATCAACGACGACGTCAACGTGTATGCACGCGCCGCTCGCGGCTTCCGCGGCGCCAGCTTCGGCGTGCCCTCGGGCACCGCGCCGCTGACCGTGGCCGAACCGGAGACGGTGGATTCGTTCGAGATCGGTATCAAGTCGGATCTGTTCGACAACCGCGCGCGCCTGAGCTTCGACATCTACGATTTTCGTGTGAAGAACCAGCAGCTCACCGCGGTGGGCGGCGCGTCCAACGACGTGCGCCTGCTCAACGCCGACAAGACCAAGGCCCGCGGCGCCGAGTTCGACTTCGAAGCGCTGCTCACCCAGAACCTGCGCGTCACCGCCGGCGGCGCCTACAACTGGACCCGCATCGACGACCCGGCCCTGTCGGTGGGCGTGTGCCGCACCTGCACCGTGACCGACCCGCTCAATGCGGCCGGTCGCGCGCTGATCGATGGTAACGACCTGCCGCAGGCGTCCAAGTGGATGGCCAACGCCACGCTGCGTTACGGCATCCCGATGGACAACGATGGCGAGCTGTTCTTCTACACCGATTGGTCCTACCGCAGCGAGGTGAATTTCTTCCTGTACGACTCCAAGGAATTCACCGGCCAGCCGCTGGTCGAAGGCGGCGCCAAGATCGGCTACAACTGGGGCGCGGGTGCATACGAGGTGTCGGTGTTCTGCCGCAACTGCACCAACCAGATCCGCGTGACCGGTGCGATCGACTTCAACAACCTCACCGGCTTCATCAACGACCCGCGCATCGTCGGCGCGCAGTTCCGCGCCAATTTCTGATCGGCGCCGTGGTGTAGCACTATCGAACCGCCGGCTATCATGCCGGCGGTTTTTTTTATGGCAGCAGGAGTGGCGACATGCAGTGGAGTTGGCAACGCGCGTGGATGATGCCGGTGATGTGGTGCGTCTGCGCCGCAGCGTGGGCGCAGACGCCCGCGGCAGCCGTGCAGGGCGCCGCTGCGCCTGTGCCGGCCGACAAGGTAGTGGTGTCGACCGACATCGGCGACGACATCGACGATGCGTTTGCGCTGGCACTGCTGTTGCGTCGCCCACAGGTGCAGGTGCTGGGCATCGCTTCGGCCTGGGGTGATACCACGCTGCGTGCGCAGCTGTTGCAGCGGCTGTTGCAGCAGGCCGGGCGCAGCGACATTCCGTTAGCCGTGGGCAAGCCCACCACCAGCACGATCGCCTTCAGCCAGGCGCGCTGGGCCGCGAAGGGGCAGCTGTCGAGCGGCTTGCCCGATGCGGCGGCGATGATCCTGCAGCAGGCGCGTCGCCACCCGGGTCAGGTGACCCTGCTGGTGTTGGGCCCGATGACCGATGCCGCGCTGGCGCAGCAACGCGACCCTGCCGGCTTTGCCAAGCTCAAGCGGATTGTGGCGATGGGCGGCTCGGTGCGGGTGGGCTACGGCAAGTCCGCCTATCGCCCGGCCAGCGCGCCGGCCGCCGAGTACAACATCGTGTCCGATGTGGCTGCTGCGCAGCGCGTGTTCGCGGCCGGCGTGCCGATCGTCCTGCTGCCGCTGGATGCCACCCAGATCACCCTGGAAGAGCCCGAGCGCATCGCGCTGTTTGCGCACGGCGACGGCCTGACCGACGCGCTCACCCAGCTCTACTACCAGTGGCGCAACACCGACCAGCCCTGGGCCAGCGCAACGCCGACGGTGTTCGATGCCGTGCCAGTGGCCTGGCTGCTGCGCCCCGCACTCTGCCCGACCACGCCGCTGCATCTGGATGTCGATGCGCAGGGCTATACGCGCGAAGGCCCGGGTGTGCCGAACGTGCAGGCCTGTCTGCGTGCAGATAAGCCGGCGTTGATCGACATGTACATGCGGGCAGTGTTGCAGTTGCGCTAGGAGCGGAGAACAAAACGACTTCATGTCCGTCTACCGCAAGGGCCGCTGAGTTGTAACTTGGCTGCATGGTCCTTGCCCGCCCACTATCGCAGGATACGCCGCAAGCACGTCCTTGTAGGCTCTTACGCGGCATCCATGCCGCGTAAGGTCCCGCGACGGTGGGCGGGCAAGGACCAGTCGAGAGGGTCGGGTATGTCTGTTTTCGACAAAGCAGCCAACAATCTTTCTGGCAAGGACACCGCGCGTTCGGCTGACTCGGCTTTTTGACGTAGCCAAACGACGCCTAGACCCGACGTCGTTGTGGGTTGGTTGAATGAAATGGACATGTCAGTTGCTGGGCGATAGTGCTGCAACTTGGCTGCATGATCCTTGCCCGCCCACTATCGCAGGACACGCCGCAAGCACGTCCTTGTAGGCTCTTACGCGGCATCCATGCCGCGTCAGGTCCCGCGACGGTGGGCGGGACAGGACCAGTCGAGAGGTCGGTGTGCATGGTTTTCAATAGAGCAACCAACAAACTTTCTGGTGCGGTGTCCTCGCCGATTGCGGGACCGTGTGGCGGCATGGATGCCGCCACCGAGCCTCCAGGGACGGATTCACGGCGTGTCCCGCGAGCGGTGAGGGCGCCGCGCACTCGGCCCACCAGGCTTCTGATGCATCTAGAAAGCCGGCTAGCAACACCACTGCGCTCACCGCCGGTCGGGCACGCAGGCGCCACCGCAACGCGGGTCCAGTAGCGCGTCATCTCCGCCCATCGGCAAGTCGCTGCGTCGCACCATGCCGTCATCAGTGACGTGAACGGCCTCGCTATACTTGTCGCCTCAGTCATGGGGTAGCACGAATGGACAGCCAGGTATCAGGGATGAAGTGGTCGGGCACACGGCGCATGTTGCTGTGGGTGGTGTTGCTCACCGTGGCGATCGGCGGGGTGGCGTGCAAACGCAACGAAAGCGGGCAGCTGCCTGCCGCCAGCGGCGAGGCGATCAAGGCCGACAAGCAGGCCATCACCGGGTTTGCATTGGCGCGCGCCTATCCCGACCAGAGTGGCGATGGCCTGTCGTTGGCGCTGGAATTTTCGCGTCCGCTGGTCGGCACCCAGGATTTCGATGCGCTGGTGCGCTTCGAAGAAAAGGTCGGCACCGGCGACAGCAGCTGGTCGCTGTCCGACGACGGCAAGACGCTGCGCTACCCGTACGTGGAAGCGGCCAAGGACTACACCGTCCTGATCGACGCCAATCTGCTGGCGGCCGATGGCAGCCGCCTGGGCAAGCCGCTCAAGCAGAAGGTCTATACCGGCGCGCTCAAGCCAGTGGTCGGGTTCGCTTCGCAGGGCAGCGTGTTGCCGGCGCGCGAAAGCCGCGGTTTGCCGGTGGTGTCGGTCAACGTGCCGGAAGTGGACGTGGAGTTCCTGCGCGTGCGCGAGAAGTCGCTGCCGGCGTTCTTCCAGCAGTTCCAGCGCGGCGGCCGTCGTGGCAGCTGGGAGCTCGAGAGCGAATACGACGACAAACAGCCACTGTCCACGTTGGCCGAGCCGGTGTACGTCAATCGTTTCATCCTGGGCGGCAAGCAAAACGAGCGCGTGCTGACCTACCTGCCGACGCAGGACATCAAGGAGCTGCAGGAGCCTGGCCTGTACTTTGCGGTGATGAAGCGCGCCGGCAGCTTCGAGAACGAACAGGAGACGTCGTTCTTCACCGTCAGCGACATCGGCCTGCATACGCGCGCCTACAAGGACAAGCTGTTCGTGCACACCGCCTCGTTGCAGAGCGGGGAGCCGATCAAGAACGTGGACGTGCGCATCCTCGATGCCAAGGGCGAGCTGTTCCTCAAGGGCGCCACCGACGGTAACGGCAATGCATTGCTCAACTACACGCTCGACGCCGGCCATGTGCTGGTGGCGCGCAGCAAGACCGACATCTCGGTGTTGCCGTTCAACCAACCGGCGCTGGATCTGAGCGAATTTGCGGTGGCCGGGCGCCAGAGCGCCTGGTTCGACGTGTTCGCCTGGGCCGGCCGCGATCTGTATCGCCCCGGCGAGACCATGCGCGTGTCGGCAATCTTGCGCGACAACGACGGCAAGCCCACCAAGCCGCAACCGGTGTTCCTGCGGCTCAAGCAGCCCGACGGCAAGACCTTCCGCGAAACCAAGCTGCAACCGGGCGAACAAGGCTACTTCGAATTCACCCAGCAGATTCCTGCAGATGCGCCGACTGGCCGCTGGCAGGTGGAATTCCGTACCGACCCGGCCAGCAAGGATGCCGTGCAGGGCATGACCGTGCGCGTGGAAGAATTCCTGCCCGAGCGCATGAAGCTGGATCTGGATGCCGCACAAAAGACCTTGAGTGCCGGTCAGCCGTTCACGCTGCTCGCCAATGCCGCCTATCTGTACGGCGCACCGGCCGATGGCAACCGCTTCACTGCCAAGCTTGCGGTCAGCGTCGAGCAGCATCCGCTGGAGTCGTTGCCGGGCTGGTTCTTCGGCGACCCCACCTTGGAGCTGCCGCGCGAAGCCAAGGACGTGATCGACACCGAGTTCGGCAGCGATGGCGTATTGCGCGAAGACATTGCGCTGCCTGCCGAAGCCAAGCCGGTGAGCACGATTGCGGCGGTGGTCTCGGGCAGCGTGTACGAGACCGGCGGGCGCACCGTGACCCGTACCGTCAAGCGCGTGCTGTGGCCGGCCAAGGCGCTGGTCGGCGTGCGCCCGTTGTTCGACGACAAGGACGGTGCCGATGCCAATGGCACCGCGCGTTTCGAGCTCACCCGCGTGGATGCCGATGGCAAGCCGCAGCCGGCCAAGGGCCTGAAGGCCACGCTGGTGCGCGAGCTGCGCGACTACCACTGGAACTACACCGACGACCATTGGGACTACGACTTCACCCGTCGCTTCGAGAACAAGGACACCCGCACGCTGGATGTGGGCAGCGCCAATGCCAAGCTCGATTTTCCAGTGGAGTGGGGCGAGTACCGCCTGGACGTGTTCGACCCGGCCACCGGCCTGACCACGCGTTACCCGTTCCGCGCCGGCTGGAGCTGGAACGACGAAAACCGCGGCCTGGATGCGCGCCCTGACAAGGTCAAGCTGGCGCTGGACAAGACCGGCTACCGCGCTGGCGACACGCTCAAAGTCACGCTGACCCCGCCGCATGCCGGCAAGGGCGTGCTGTTGGTGGAAAGCGACAAGCTGCTCTACGTGCAGGACATCGACGTCAAGCCGGGTAGTACGTTCGAAATCCCGGTCACCGAGGCCTGGGAGCGCCACGACGTCTACGTCACCGCGCTGGTGTTCCGTGGCGGTACTGCACCGAGCAAGATCACCCCCGCGCGTGCGGTGGGCGTGGCGCATGTACCGATGGACCGCAAGACCCGACGCGTGGCCGTGGGCCTGTCCGCGCCCAGGCAGATGCGCCCCGAGCAATCGCTGCCGGTGACGGTGAGCGTGCCGGAACTGGCGGGCAAGGCGGCGCACGTCACCATTTCGGCGGTGGACGTGGGCATCCTCAAAATCACCCGCTTCCCGGTGCCCGATGCCAACGCACAGTTCTTCGCGCAGCGGCGCCTGGGTACCGATGCCTATGACATCTATGGCCGCGTGATCGAAAGCTTCGAAGGCGCCAGCGGCAAGCTCAAGTTCGGCGGCGACATGGCGCTGGAAGCGCTGCCGCAGGCCAAGCGCCCGACCGCGCGCGTGCAGACCGTGGACCTGTTCTCCGGCTCGGTGACGCTTGATGCCAAGGGCAATGCACGTGTGCAACTGCCGGTGCCGGATTTCAACGGCACCTTGCGGGTGTCGGCGCTGGTGTATTCGGATACGCGCTACGGCAACCGCGATATGGAAACCATCGTGCGTGCGCCGATCCTGGCCGAGGCCAGCATGCCGCGCGTGATGGCGCCGGGCGACCGCAGTACGGTGACGCTGGACGTGCAGAACTTCACCGGCAAGCCGGGCGAGTTCAACGTGCGTGTGGACGGCATCGGCCCGCTGTCGATTGCCGAAGCGGCGCGCAGCATCAAGCTGGGCGTGGATGCCAAGCAGACGCTGAGCTTCCCGCTGACGGCCACCGAAGGCTATAGCGTGGCCAAGGTGCGCGTGCGCGTGGACGGCAATGGCTTCAAGGCCGACCGCAACTACGAGCTGCCGGTGCGTGCCGGGTGGCCGCAGGTGTTGCGTACGCAGACCCGCGTGCTCGACCCGCTGGCACCGGTGACCCTGGACAGCAGCCATGCCGATGGCCTGATGGCCGGTTCGGTGACCGCGCGCATGCTGGTCAGCCCGCTGCCGCCGATCCCGTTCGCCAGCGCCATGCAGGGCGCGCTGGACTACCCGTACGGTTGCGCCGAGCAGACCACCAGCAAGGGGTATGCAGCGCTGTTGCTCGACGAGGCGACCGCCAAGGCGCTGGGCACCAAGGGGCTGGATGCGGCCACGCGCCGCGAGCGCATGGAAGGCGCGTTCGGCCGACTGGCGTCGATGCAGATCGCCAGCGGGCATTTTTCGATGTGGGGCGACGATGGCTACGTCAATCCGGGCCTGACCCCGTACATTGCCGAGTTCCTGCTCGACGCCAAGGACGCCGGCTTTGCGGTACCCGATAACGTGCTGCAGAAGGCACTCAATCGCCTGAGCGAAGATCTGCTGTCCGGTGGCAATGAGTTCTATGGGCAGGACCGCCGCGAGAACCTGAAGTTCGCTAACCAGGCGTGGTCGGGTTACGTGCTGGCACGCGTCAACCGCGCCCCGCTGGGCACGCTGCGCGCGCTGTACGACAACCAGCGCGCCAAGGCCTTGACCGGCTTATCGTTGGTGCACCTGGGCGCAGCATTGTCGTTGCAGGGCGACAGCAAGCGTGGCGAGGCCGCGATCAAGGCCGGGTTTGCCAAGGACAGCGCCGAGCGTCCGCGCTATCTGAGCGATTACGGCAGTGTGGTGCGTGACGATGCCTTGATGATGGCGTTGCTGCACGAACGCGGGCTGTCCAAGCCCGAGTACGACACCCGCGTGGTTGCCCTGGGGCAGGCACTGGATGCACGCCGCGCTGGCGGAGTGTTGTGGCTGAGCACGCAGGAGCAGATCGCGCTGGCGCGGCTGGGCAAGGCGTTGATGGTGGGGCAGGGCAAGCAGGTCTCGGGCAGTTTGACCGTCGGCGATGCGGTACAGCAGATCGCACCGGCCCGCGTGTTCGGACGCAGCTTCGACAGTGCGGCGCTGGCCCGCGGTGTGCAGTTCGCGCCGCAAGGCGAAGCGCCGATGTATGCCAGCATTGAAGTGGCCGGCATCCCGCGCACTGCACCTGAGCCAGACACGCGCAATCTCAGCGTGGAGCGCAGCTGGTACACCACCGACGGCAAGCCATGGACGCCGCGCGCGTTGAAGGAAGGCGAGGCGCTGATCGTGCGCGTCACCATCACCGCCAACGAATCGATGCCCGATGCATTGCTGACCGATCTGTTGCCTGCCGGCCTGGAAATCGAGAATTTCAATCTCGGCGATGCCAAGCAGTGGGCCGACGTGGTGGTGGACGGCATCGGCATCAGCGAGCGCTCCAGCGCCGCCGATGTCAAGCACGAAGAGTTCCGCGACGACCGTTATGTGGCTGCGCTGGCGCTGTCGTCGGGCAGCAAGGCGCAGGTGTATTACCTGGTGCGCGCGGTGACGCCGGGCACCTACACGGTGCCGCCGTCGCTGGTGGAAGACATGTACCGGCCGGAGCTGCGTGGGGTGGGGCACACCACTCCATCCACCATCACGGTGGTGCAGCCCTGACGCGCCTGATGGCACACGTCCTCGAGAGCGCGGACGTGTGCCATCCAAGGAGACGGGAGATAGCGCATCTGTCTGCGCGATCGCGCTTTGGTACGAGATGCCTGCGGGATGATGGAGCGTTGTCCCGTAGCGGATCCGGTGCGGGGCGTGGGTCCTCCCTGTCCTTGCGCCGGTTGGCGAAGCGGGCGGCAAGTCCATCGTTCTGCAGAAGAATCGGAGCCAGTAGCGGCGATTCGGACGACCCGGATCGCAGTGCATCCGGCGCGTGGGGCGTAGGCATATGGAATGCCAAACGATCTAGAGGAAGACCACATCATGCTGTTCAAGGACATCGGCTATCGCTACCGCAACGGAGCCGTGCGCTATGGCGACCTCGCTTACGTGCTGTGTATCGATCCCGACCTGGAGGCAGACGGCCTGCCGCACACCGCCTTTTACGCATGGGATGGCGGCGGATGGGGGATGTATGAGATAGGTCGCTGGAACGCCCACTCGATCTGTGTCACCCAACGCCCCAAAGACCAGGCGATCGCGCTAGGCGAGCATGGCACCGTGCGCGTGATGGGCAACGACGACGACTATGACGAGCAAATCGCCTGCCCTGGCGTATCGCTCAGCGTCATGCGAGAGATCCGTAATGTCGGCGGTTTTGCCTACGTCTGCGGAATGGATCGCCAGGTCTTCAAGCGGGAAAGTCCAGGCAACTGGATTGCGTTGCACGGCGACATGCCGACCCAGCCGGCCAAGGATATGGTGTTCGGGTTTGAGTCCATTCACGGCTACAGCGAGGTGGATGTCTATACCGTGGGCTGGCATGGCGAAATCTGGCATTTCGATGGTGCTGCCTGGACGCGCTTCGCCAGTCCCACCGCCATCAACCTTACCCGGGTCTGCTGCGCGGAAGATGGCTGGGTGTATGCCTGCGGAATGCAGGGAATGCTACTGCGCGGTAAGCACGATCGATGGGAGATCATTTGCCAGGCAGCCACTGACGCAGATCTGTGGGATCTGGAGTGGTTCGGCGGCCGCTTGTATGTGGCCACCCGATACGCTTTGTATTGGTTGCACGATGACCGGCTTGAACTGGTCGATGTTGGCGATGCGGCTCCCATCACGTGTTACAGCATCAGTAGTGCCGATGGTTTGCTCTGGTCCATCGGCGAGAACGACATAGTGGCCTTTGATGGCAGTACATGGAGGCACGTGGAGTGATGACATCGCGATCCCGCACGTCGCGCCCAGGCGTGCAGCGTCGAATCGTTGCATCGACTGCACTACGGCAGCGCATCGGACTGCCATGGCGCGCGCAGTTCGGGTAAACAACGGCGACGCCTGGCCTCAAGCACGGCCACTGCCAGGGGCTCCTGTCGCAGGGCCATGGCTACCATGCATCTCAGCCGGGATACTTTCGCCCATCGCTTTGGCAATAGCGGTGCCCGGATAACCAATTCGCAAAAGGAATCACTCCATGGCCGGTGAACTCACGTTTCTTGGTGGCTATCTGCAAAGTCGCCATATTGGACGGGCGATAGCGCAGATCGGCATGTTGACCGATCAGGGTGTGACCAGCTCGATACTGCTCAAGTGGGACGCAAGCCAGAACAGGTGGTTCCACTTTGGCCTGGATTGGTGTGCGTCATGGTTGTGCTACATCGATCAACCCGAGCCTGCCGTCATTGCCGTTGGTGCAGACGGTAGCGTTTCGGTCGGCACGGCAGCCGGCACCACCGAAGAGCGCGTGGACGTCTCACTGGACGGTCCTGCGCGCCGGGGGCCGCTACGCGGCCTACATGTGATCGCAGGCGCTGTTTACGTAACGGGCATGGGGCGCCAGGTGTACCGCAGGGACGGTGTGCAGACGTGGACGCGCCAGGACGAAGGCGTGGTACTGGCGCGTGGTGAGGCGCAATTGTGTGGTTTCAACGCACTCGATGGCCTTGGCGAGGACGCCATCTACGCTGTTGGCTTCAATGGAGAAATATGGAAATGCAACAATGGACAGTGGCTGCAGCAAGATAGCCCCACCACCCTGGTATTGCACAAGGTCAAAGTCGTACGTGAGGACCTCGTTTTTGCTTGCGGACAACAGGGGATTCTGTTGCGAAACAATGGAGGTGGTTGGAAGACCATCGCGCAGGACGTGACAACAGATGATTTGTGGGGCATGGAGTGGTTTCAACAAGAGCTTTATGTGGCGTGCGATCGCGGGCTGTTCAAGCTTGACAACACGGATCGATTGATCGAAGTGGACATGCGGTTGTCGCCGAAGCCCAGCTGTCGGCGCCTTCATGCCAACGATGGAGTGCTGTGGTCGTGTGGCCCCAAGCATGTGACCTGGACCGAAGACGGCCAGACGTGGATGGATGTAACCCCGTGATGTGTCTGTGGCACCGAGTAAGGCATGCCGCTGTTGCCATGGTCTCCGATCGTGACCCGGATGCGCTGCTCTCCTCATTATCTTGCCTTTCCATGCTGATGACGCCCGCGCGATGGGTACGCTCGGCCGCGGACCATGGCATCTGCAAAGGACGCACGTAAGTGACTGACTTCGATTTCAAACAGATTGGCTACCGTTTCCGAGGTGGTGCGGTCCGCTACAACGATCTGGGCTACGTCCTATGCATCGATCCGGGCTTGGCCAGCGAAAAGTTACCCCACACTGCGTTCTATGCGCTCGATGAGGGGGATTGGTGCATGTTCGACATCGGTCGCTGGAATGCGCACTCGATTTGCGTTGCACAATTGCCAAAGGAACAGGCGCTAGCGTTGGGCGAACACGGGACTGTCCGGGTGATGGGTAATGCCGATGACTACGACGAAGAGATCGTCTGCCCTGGCGTCACGCTGAGCACCATGCGTGAGATACGGAATATTGGGGGCTTCGCTTATGTCTGTGGCATGGATCGCCAGGTTTTCAAGCGAACTAGCCCGGGTTGCTGGTTGGCACTGCATGGCGACATGCCGAGTCAGGCTGCCCAGGATTTGGTTTTCGGCTTCGAGTCCATCCACGGGTTCAGCGAAGCCGATCTCACTGCTGTCGGTTGGCATGGCGAGATCTGGCACTTCGATGGAGCCGCCTGGACGAGCTGCCGCAGCCCCACCACAGCCCATCTGACAAAGGTCTGCTGTGCCGGCGATGGCTGGGTGTATGCATGCGGCATGGGTGGAACATTGGTGAGAGGAAAAGCCCATCATTGGGAGACCCTCGATCATGGGGTGACGGAGCTGGATTTTTTTGATCTTGAATGGTTCAACGGAATCCTCTACGTCTCCACCCTCCACGCTGTTTACAAGTTGCGCGATCGGCAGCTTGAGCTGGTGGATTTCGGCGACGTTTTTCCAGCTAGCTGCCACACGCTGAGTAGTGCGGATGGAGTGCTTTGGTCCGTTGGTGAAACCGACATCGTGGCATTTGATGGCGAAACGTGGGTTCGCGTTGTTTGAGGTTTTCCCATGACCTCTCGGCGGGGGGCAAAAGATCCATTGCGGATGCGTGGTGATCACCGCTGGCAGGCGCTGCCCTTTGGATCGCTATCGTAAGTTATTGCAATGCGGGCGCGAGGAGCAAAGCGAACATTAGGGACGCAGTGTCAGGCAAGCTGCCTGCTTCAACGTAGTCCCTGGAATCTTGCCTGTATCGCGGCGTTCTTCCCTCGACACGTTACGCTCAATGACTGAGTGACGAAAATTGGGGTGGAGGCCTCAACCGGCTATCATCACCCGGGTACAGCCAATGGTGTTGCAGGGCCATTCGGTGCCAAGGAGGGTTTTGGCCGATGACGGCAAGGTCTTGGTAACTATCGACTGACGACCGCCGCCATCTTCCTGAGTGCCACTGCCGATATGCGCTGCTACAGACGTACGATCTGCTTGTTGCTGACTGCGCTTGGACTCTGTTTGCAAGGACCCGCCATGGCTTTTTTCAAGACGCTTTATTTCTTCTCCGAGGTCGAGGGTGTCGTGTTGCTAAACGGTCGGCCGCTCGCAGGTGCAGAGGTGGAGCGCGAATACACGTGGCGTTGGGGAAATCAGCGCCGGAGCTCGACAACACGCACGGATCAAGACGGGAGGTTTCATTTTCCGACAGTCACCGGCAGATCATTGACCGCCCAGTTATTGCCGCACGAACCAGTGATCGTGCAATACCTGAAGATTCGGCACGCTGGCCGATCCCATCAAGGATGGTTTCATTCGAAGCGTAATTATGATGACAAGGGTGAGTTTGGTCACTCGCCAATGCGCCTGCAGTGCGATCTTGCAGACGAGCCTGCGCCGCGCGTTGACATCGGGAGTTTGGGTATCTGTGTTCGACAGTCAGAGCGTTGATTCGACAGCCGCGGAAGATCCTGCAGATGCGGATCCGGTCGCCCTTCCCATGGATTGGCCTCAATTGGCAGCGACATGATCGTCAATCGCCAATTGCCGATCTTCGTCGGGCTGCTGCTTGCCTGCTTATTCCCTCAAGGTAACGCCATGCCTCTTTCAAACGTCCTCTACCTGTTTTCGGAAGTTCAGGGCAGCGTGCTGCTCGATGGTGAGCCGGTCGAGGGTGTGGACATCGAGCAGGAATATCACTGGCACTGGAGCAACGAGCGCCAGACACATTCTGTCAAGACCGATGCGCAAGGCCGCTTTCAATTTCGCGCCGTCACTACGACGTCGTGGTTGGCACGATTCATGCCGCATGAACCGGTCATCGGCCAGCGCATCACGCTGCGATATCAGGGCAACGAGCACAAGGGATGGGTGTTCACCAAACACAATTACAGCAACCATGGTGAGGTGCATGGGCGGCCCCTGAACTTCGTCTGTGAATTGACTGCCAAGCCAGTCGCCAACCCCGAGACGGAAACGTTTGGTATCTGCGTGCTTCGGTAACGTATCCCTGCTTCTGGAGGGGGCTAGCCACTTCTCGCAACCGGCAAATCGGATTTTCTATGATCGTCGGCTTATTGCTTCGCTGAGGGCGCAACTGCTTCGCATTGTCTTCTCGGTGCGATGCGCGCGACACGCAAGGGTCATTTTTGGCGGCTACGGTGGCGTGCTTTCGTACAGGCGCAGCATTTCCTGCTGCGCAACTCCGGGATTCCATGCAGCGCTCCGATTCGTACCGTTTTCAGCTGTCCGTTCTCGCCGTCGCCATCGCGGCATGTTCACCGGCGGTGCAGGCGCAGACCAACGCGACTTCTGCTAGTGCAGAGCGCACCGTTGCATCGTCGCCTGCATCATCCGTAAATCCCGCAGGCGCTAGCGCAGCACCGGGCGACGCAGTCGGCGCCGAATCGGTGGCGTCTTCAGATGAAATATCCAACGCAGACGCATCGCCCGCCGTCACCAAGACCGGCGTGCGAACCCTCGATGCCATGCAAGTCACCGGCGTGCGTCGTGCCAATGCAGCGGCAGCGGAAAGCAAGCGTGCGGCGACCAATATCACCGATGTGATCAGCGCCACCGACGTGCGCGCCCTGCCGGACAGCACCATCGTCGAAGCACTGCGCCGCGTGCCGGGTTTGTCCGTGTTGCCGGCCACCGACAACGAGCATCCGCGCGACGAAGCGGCCACGCCGGTGTTGCGCGGTCTGGGGCCGTCGTACAACAACGTCACCATCGACGGCTTGACCATCGCCTCGCCTGGCACGCCCAACGGCACGCTCGGCTCGATCACCCGCGGCGTGCGGTTGGATCTGCTGCCGGCCTCGATGGTCAGCGAGTTGCAGGTGGTCAAGACCTTCACCCCGGACCTGGATCCCAACGCCACCGGCGGTGCGGTCAATCTCAAGACGCGCAGTGCGTTCGAAAATGGCGGCAAGCCGTTCTTCAGCGCCGAAGCCGCGCTGGGCCACGCCAATGATGTCGGCAAGCCGCGCGATCAGGACGACCCGGGCTATCGCTTGAATGCCACCGGCAGCCGCACCTTCGGCAGCGAACAGCAATACGGCTTCACGCTGTCGGCCAACTACCAGACGCTGAGCAGCTACACCGAAACCCATATGACCACCGACACGGTGCATTACGGGTTCTACGACAACAACGGCGTGCTGCAGACCGGCGCCAATCTCGGCAATGGCTGGGCGGTGCCGCAGCAGGACAAATACTGGTACGTGCAGAACCAGCGCGACCGCTATGGCGTCACCGGCAAGTTCGAGATGCGGCCCAGCGCGGCGCTCGAAGCGTATGCCATGGCCGGTTACTACTATTTCAAGGACAACATGGAGCGCAACGAGGTCATCATCGACCCGCGTAACCGCAACCAGGTGTTCAACCAGACCGCCACGTCCGGCAGTTATCCGGGCGGCGATATCGAGGTGGGATATTCCAACCAGATCGTCACCACGCGCACCAAGGTGGCGCAGTTGGGAACGATCTGGCGACCGACCGACCGGCAGCAGTTTTCCGCGCGTGGCGCGTGGTCCGATGCCACCTACGACGAGCCGATCCGCATGATCAAGTACGCCACCGGCATCAGCCGCGCCGCACCGGTGCCGGTGGGCCAGACCGGCAGTGGCGTGACCCTCAATGCCACGCCCAATTACGCATTCAACTACGACACGTCCGGGTTCGATCAGCGCTTCGGAGTATCGCCGCAGGCCTATAACAACCTGGATAACTACAGCCTGTCGTACTGGCGGCCCGACTACAAACGCACCGCCGCCGATCGCATTCTCACCGGGCGGCTCGATTACGGGTTCAATCAGGGCGAAAGCGATCAGGGCATCGGCTTTGCGGCAGGCGTGTCGTATACCACCGACAAGCCGTCCTACGACATCTATCGCGTCGAATATCAGCCCAACACCAGCGCACCGGCCTTCGGCCTGGCCGACGTGGCCGGCACCGGCAGGGCGCCGATGCGTTACGCCGGGTTGAACCTGATCACCATTGATCCGGACAAGGCCAACCGCGTGCTGGCGGCATCGCCGTTGAGCGCCTTCAACAGCACCGACCAGCAGGCCTTCAGCAACCAGGACAACTTCACCCATACCGAAAAGACTTTCGGCAGCTATGGGCTGGTGAGCTATCGCAGCGATCGGCTCAATGTGCAAGCCGGCGTGCATTTCGACAGCACCAAGCTCGATACGGTGGGCCGCCAGCGCCAACTCGATGCCGCCAGCAACCGCTATGTCTATGTCGATAACCCGACCAGTGCCGATTACGACTATCTGCTGCCGTCGGCCATCCTGACCTACCACCTGACCGACGCGCTGGACCTGCGCGCCGGCGCCAGCCGCACGCTGGGTCGCCCGCCGTACGATGCGTACGCAGCGCGCACCTCGATCGGCTTCGTCAACACGACCGATGCCGGAAACCCGAATGCGCAAGGTGTCACCGTCACCATCGGCAACCCGGACATCAAGCCGCGGGTGTCCAACAACCTGGATCTGTCGCTGGAATGGCGCTTGCCCGGCGACTTCGATGCCTTCGCGTCCACGGCGGTGTTCGACAAGCGTATCCAGGACGAAATCTTTACGCTCTCGCGCACCGACAGCTTCACCTTCGACGGCACCACCTACGCCAATGCCTTGATCAGCACCCCGGCCAATGCGGCCAAGGCGCGCATCCGTGGGGTCGAGTTCAACGGCATCGTCAACACCTTGGCGCCCATCGCGCCGTGGCTCAGCGGTGTGGGCTTCAGTGCCAATTTCGCCGTGCTCGATGGCAGCCTCGACGTGCCGTACAGCGTCGGCAGCGGTACGGCTGTCACTCAGCGCGAACGCAAGCTCGACAACCTGGTTGGCCAACCGGACTACACCGCCAACGCAACGGTGTTCTACAACACCGGCGGGCTGGAGTTGCGTGCGGCCTACAACCGGCAGGGCAAGGCCTTGCGTTCGATCGTCAGCAATATCGATTGGCAGGACCTGTATTGGTCGCCGCGCTCGCAGCTGGATTTCACCGCCACCTATGCCATCAGCAAGCAGCTCAGCGTGATCGGCCAGGTCAGTAACATCACCCACAGCCGCATCACCAGCGTGACTGGGCCAGGGCAGAACCTGCTCAAGGACAGTTACTCGGTGCCCACCACGTACTGGTTTGGTCTGCGCTTTACGCCGACGTTTTGAGCGCGGCGCTTGAGATAAGCCCGTCATCGGCCAGATGCCGATGCCGCGCTAGATCGGACGTGCGAGCGATGCTGACAGCATCCAGCTTGCACGCGCTTTGCCTGGCGTAGATGCCGTCAGGCGATCAGTCACCACTTGAGAGTTGTTTAATGACACTACGTTCTGTTGCCACTGTCGCCGCCATGCTATGCGCGACGCTCGCCAGCCCTGTGAATGCAGCGCCCACCGGCGTCGCGGCGATCCAGGCCCGCTTGACCAACCCGCAGGGCGGCATCGTGGTGGTCGCCCATCGCGGTTGCCACGCGGCCGCGCCGCAGCATGGCTTCACCGAGACCGCACCGGAGAACTCGCTGGCGGCGTTGCAGCGTTGCATCGCCATCGGCGCCGACGTGATGGAAACCGACGTGCGCCGCGCCGCCGACGGCACGTTGGTGATGCTGCATGACGCCACCGTGGACCGCACCACCGATGGCACCGGAAAGCTATCCGAGCTCACGCTGGCCGACCTACAGAAGCTGCGCTTGCGCAGCGACGAAGGCGGCGCGCAGGCACCGCTGACCGACCAGCGCGTGGTCACGCTGGAGCAGATGCTGGCTGCTGCCAAGGGCCACATCCTGCTCAATCTGGACGTCAAGGATGCGATCTACGTGCAGGTGGTCGATGCGGTCACGCGTGCCGGCATGCAGCACCACGTGATCGTCAAGGCCGAAGCCGGCATCGCCACGCCGCCGCTGGCGGGGATGGTGCCGTTCAACACCGTGTACTTCTTCCCGATCCTGATCAACGCGCACGGCACCGCCGATCTGGCCGCGATCGCCACGGCACAGACCCGCAATGCACACCCGATGGCCTTCGAACTGCCCAAGATGGCCGCGTCGCAATTGCCCGCCTTGGTGGCAGTGAGCAAGGCGCACAACGTGCGGCTGATGGTCAACTCGCTGTGGGAAGGGTTCATTGCAGGCTACGGCGGCGACGCCGATGCCGAGCGCGACCCGGACAAGGTCTGGGGCCGGATGTACCGCGATGGTGTGAGCATCATCCAGACCGATGCCCCGGAAGCGTTGCTGGCCTATCGCGCCACACTGGAAAAACGCTGAGCGCGTGGCAGGAGCCAGCAGCGGAAGTGCTGATCGGCGAGCTGCCGAATCAAGCGCCAACGTGTCACCTTGTACAGCGGGCACCAAGAGGCGCCTGACTGCCTGATGCAGCGGTCGCGTGCAACGACCACAGCGCATGCAGGCTGCACAGGAGCCCCCGACTCGCAGGGTTTGGCGAACACGGCCATTGCCTTGATTAGGCGGAAGCCATTGCAGGTATCGGCCCGCACTGGCTACAGTCGGACTCCGACGGTTGCGCTCAAGGATGTCTGCATGTCGCTCGCGTTCCGCGCCTGGCCGTTGGCTCGGCATCTTGTCTGGCTGGCGGTGCTGCTGGTTGCGCTGCAGGTGCGCGATATCGCCAAGGCCATCGGCCTGCCGATTCCCAGGATTCCGGTGCCGTATGGCGGTGCGATCCTCGACAACGGGCTCAGCGTCATCGTCGTGCTGGTGGCGGCCGCCTTGCTCTACCGCAGCACGCCTGGCGATCTGCTCGCGCGCCTGGGGCTGCGCTGGAATGGCCTGGGTGGGCCGCTGTTGACGTTGTGTGCCACGCTGCCGTGCTGGATCGGCCTGTGGACGCAGGCCACCGCGATCGGTACCGATGATGTACTGGGCCTGCTGTGGTTGGCGGTGCTGTTTCCGCTGGCCGAAGAGATCGTGTTCCGCGGGTTCGGCTTCGTGTTCGCCTCTCGTGCGCTTGCGTGGCGCCCGGCGTTGGCCGCGCTATTGCAGGCGCTGGTGTTCGGCGCCGTGCATTGGTTTGGGGCCGGCGGTGGTGGCGGGGAGGCACTGCTGATCTTCGCCATCACCGGGATCGGAGCGCTGCTGTTTGCCATCGTCGACGCGCAGGATGGCTACACGATCTGGAGCGGATGGGTGCTGCATGTCTCGCTCAACGCAGCCTGGACGGTCTTTGCGGTGTCCGACTCGGCCGCCAGTGGCTGGCTGGGGATGGCGCTGCGCTTGTCGGCGGTGTTGCTGGCAATGGGGTTGCTACGTGCATTCGTCAGGCCTGCCGGCCTGCACAGCACTGTCGTCGCTGCCCGGGCGCAGCAACCCTAGCGCCGCGGCTGATCAGCCGGCGATGGCAAGACGGCCGCCCGCACCGCGTGGCAGTGGCCGAAATGCGTTTTGCCCTGCATGCTTTGCACGATGGACGAACAACCGCAGGCGCAGACAGGGATGGACCGGACGCCGCCGCGCCCGCGTGCGTCGCAACAACAGGACCGCCGCCGCCATTGGTTGCGCTGGCTGCGCTGGAGTTCGGCCGCGCTGCTCGCTGTGTTGCTGCTGCTGGATCTGGCCTTCCCGCTGCCGCTGCCCAAATCCCGCGATACCTCGACATTGGTCGTCGCACGCGACGGCACGCCATTGCGCGCGTTCGCCGATCGCAACGGCGTGTGGCGCTATCCCGCAAGCCCGGAGACGGTGTCGCCGCTCTATCTGCAGGCCTTGCTGAACTACGAAGACCGCTGGTTCTGGCGCCATCCCGGCGTGAACCCATGGGGCTTGTTGCGTGCCGGCGGGCAGTGGCTGGGGCACGGGCGCATCGTCTCCGGCGGCTCCACGCTGACCATGCAGGTGGCACGCATCCTGGACCCGCACACGCGCACGCCGTGGGGCAAGGCCAAGCAATTGCTGCGCGCGCTGCAGCTGGAAGCGCATCTGAGCAAGCGCGAAATTCTCACCCTGTATCTGGAGCGCGCGCCCTACGGCGGCACCATCGAAGGCGTGGACGCGGCCAGTTGGGCGTATCTGGGCAAGCCGGCCAAGGCGTTGTCGCAGGCCGAAGCGGCGTTGCTGGCGGTGTTGCCGCAATCGCCCAGCCGGCTGCGCCCGGACCGTCACCCGGAAGCGGCGCAACGTGCGCGCGACAAGGTGCTCGACCGCATGGTGGAACTGGGCGTGTGGTCACGCGCGCAGGTGGACGATGCCCGCATCGAGCCGGTGGTCACGCGCTCGCTGAAGCCGCCATTGCATGCCGCGCTGCTGGCGCAGCGTCTGCACAGCGCGCAACCGCGTGCTGCACGTATCGTGACCACGTTGGATGTGGAATTGCAGCGCACGCTGGAAGAACGCGTGGGTACGTATTTTTCGCAATTGCCCGAGCGCACCTCGGCCGCCTTGCTGGTGGTCGACAACGCCACGATGGAAGCGCGCGCCTATGTCGGCTCGGCCAGCTTCGGCGATCGCAAAGGGCTGGGGCATGTGGACATGGTGCAGGCCTGGCGGTCACCAGGCTCCACGCTCAAACCGTTCCTGTACGGCATGGCGCTGGACGATGGCCTGATCCATTCGGAAAGCTTGCTGGTGGATGCGCCGCAGAGCTTTGGCAACTACCGGCCCGGCAACTTCGATGCCGCCTTCAACGGGCCGGTGAGCGCGGCCACCGCATTGCGCCTGTCGTTGAATGTGCCGGCGGTGGATCTGCTCGATCGCATCGGCCCGGCACGCTTTGCCGCGCGGCTGTCCAATGCCGGTATTGCGCTGCACTTCCCGCGTGGCAGCACGCCATCGCTGGCGTTGATCCTGGGCGGCACCGGCGCGCAATTGCAGGAATTGGTGGGCGCGTTCGCGTCGCTCAATCGTGGCGGCATTGCCGGGCGCGTGCGCTACACGCCGGACGATGCACGGATCGACCGACGCCTGATGTCGCCAGGTGCGGCCTGGATCGTGCGGGAGATATTGCAGAGCAATCCACGCCCCGGCTACGGCAGCGGCACCTTCGACACCGCCGCGCGCCCCGGCGTGGCCTGGAAGACCGGCACCAGTTACGGCTACCGCGATGCCTGGGCCATTGGCGGTACGCGGCGCTACACCGTTGGTGTATGGGTTGGCCGCCCGGATGGCACGCCGTTGCCCGGCCAGTACGGTGCGGTGACCGCATTGCCGCTGATGTTCGAAGTCATCGACGCATTGCCGCGCAACGCCGGCGACAGTGCACCGCTGCCGATGCCGGCAACGGTGCAGGCAAGGGAGATCTGCTGGCCGCTCGGTGGCGCGTTGGAGCAGACGCCGCCGGCACTGTGTGCCCGCCGTGCCGAGGCCTATGCACTGGATGGCGCGCTGCCACCCACCTTCGCCGAGCGCGACGCGCGCCTGTGGCAAAGCGGGCGGCTGCAGTTCGAGGTGGATGCGCGCAGCGGCCAGCGGCTGTCGCAGGAATGCACACAGCCGCACGTGCGCACGTCACGCGCGTTGGCACGCTGGCCGGCACTGGTGTCGCCCTGGCTGAGTGCGGCAGAACGTACAGCCGCGCAGTTGCCGCCACTGGCACCGGACTGTCTGCCGGACGGGCGCATGACCGGCGGCGGCGTGCTGCGTATCGATGGGCTGAGCGACCGCGCCACCTTGGCGCGCGCAAACGACACCGCGCGCCCGGTGCGCCTGCAGTTGCGCGCGCTGGGCAGCGAGGCGCGCATCGACTGGCTGCTGGACGGTCGCTGGATTGCACAGACCGACGGGCGCCAGGGATTCCAGCGCGACTTTGCCGAGGTGGGGGAGCACACGCTCACCGCCATGGCCAGCGACGGCGCCTGGACCCAGGTGCGGTTTCGCGTCTTGCGTTGAGTGGGGAAGTGGTCGCGCTCCTCGAAGCGCGCCCGGGTGCGAAGGAGCCGTTACTGGTAGGGCTTCATCGCGCCCAGGTGCGCTCCTACACGCAACATGGTTGAGCTAGTCCACACTTTGTCCAAACGTTGTCCAAAACAAGACAGGGCGCCAACGGCGCCCTGTCTTGTTTGTACCTTCGACCATGCAGTGGCATCGGCGCACTCAGCACCGACGCACGCCACTCACTCGCCGATCCAGCCTTCCAGCATGTCTGCGAACTCGTCGGCATGCTCTTCTTCCTGAGCAAGAATGCTTTCCAGGATGCGCTTGGTGGTGGTGTCCTTGTCGCCGATGAAGTCGATCATCTCGCGGTAGCTGTCGATGGCGATGCGCTC
This sequence comes from Xanthomonas vesicatoria ATCC 35937, assembly GCF_001908725.1. Classification (NCBI taxonomy): domain Bacteria; kingdom Pseudomonadati; phylum Pseudomonadota; class Gammaproteobacteria; order Lysobacterales; family Lysobacteraceae; genus Xanthomonas; species Xanthomonas vesicatoria. The sequence continues at coordinate 4,344,680 of NZ_CP018725.1, forward strand.
GGCGATCAGGTTTTCCTTGACCATGTCGCGCAGATCGGTGCCTTCCTTGTATTCGGCGTGCGAGCGCTTGGTCAGCGTGTCCGGATTGAGGTCCGGTTCGCCGCCCAGCTGCACGATGCGCTCGGCCAGCTTGTGCGCGTGCGCCTGTTCCTGCTGCGCATGCTCCAGGAACTCGCCCTTGACCGCGTCGGCCAGCATGCCCTTGGCCATGAAGTAGTGGCGGTAATAGCGCAGCGTGCACACGTACTCGGTGGCGAGCGCAGTGTTGAGCAGTTCGATCACTTTCTCGCGATCGGCGTGGTAGCTCTCGGTAATGGCGCCGTCTTCGATGCTCTGGCGTGCGCGTGCGCGCAAGGTGGCGGTATCGGTGATACCGGCGGGGGTCGTGGTGGCTGGCTGATCAGACATGGCTGGCCGTTTTCCTTCTGAGTGGACGGGGGAATCGTTTTTTTAAGCGGGCAGATGCTGCAGCACGTAATCGGCGGCAGACACCTTGAACTCGCCGGGTTCTTCGACGAACAGGGCTTTGACCACCCCGTCGTCGGCATACAGCGCGTAGCGGCGCGAGCGCAGGCCCATGCCCGAGCCGCTGGCGTCGATTTCAAGGCCCAGCGCGCGGACCAGTTCGGCGTTGCCGTCGGGCAACAGATGCAGGCCATCGGGAACCAGTTGGCTACGGCCCCAGGCCTGCATCACGAACGGGTCGTTGACGGCGGTACACAACACTTCGATACCGCGTTTGCGGAACTCCTCGAAGTGCTCCACGTAGCCCGGCAGGTGCTTGGCCGAGCAGGTTGGCGTGAATGCGCCCGGTACCGCAAACAGCAATACCTTGCGGCCGGCAAACAGACTATGCGTGTCGACTGCTTCGATGCCGTCGCGCATGCGCTTGAGCACCACTTCGGGAATGCTGTCACCAACGGCGATGGTCATGGGGTGGGGCTCCTGTGGCTGAACGAAGTCTAGAAAAGGGCAGGGGAAAAGCGCGTCAACGCGCTTGAAATCCGCAGGGCCACGCCTATCTGACGCACATGGCCGGCGCGGTGGTGCATGCCGCAGCCGCCGGCCCGTCACCCAACCTTTTGGAGGCTTGCAATGAACATCGTTCGTTATCCCCAGTGGCCCACGCACGCCCTGCAAAACGAGATCAAGCACGTGTTCGATCGTTTCTTCGAACAGAACAGCGATACCGACGAATCGGCCGTGGTCACCGCCCAATGGGTGCCGCGCGTGGATATCAAGGAAGAGCCCAACCACTTCGTGCTCTATGCCGATCTGCCGGGTATCGACCCCAGCCAGATCGAGGTGCAGATGGACAAGGGCATCCTATCGATCAAGGGCGAGCGCAAGAGCGAGTCCAGCACCGAGACCGAGCGCTTCTCGCGCATCGAGCGCCGCTACGGCAGCTTCCACCGCCGCTTCGCGCTGCCCGACAGTGCCGATGCCGATGGCATCACGGCCGCCGGCCATAATGGCGTGCTGGAAATCCGCATTCCCAAGCGCCCGGCCGCGACCCCGCGCCGCATTCAGGTCGGCAATGGGCAGGACACCAGCGGTAGTACCGTGCAGTAAGCGCTATCGCAGCGCGTGTATGTGCAGCGGTAGCTGGCCGGGGCCGGGGTTTGGGGTGTGCATGACACCCAAGGCCCGGTCACGATCCCGGTTGCAGGGCCGCGGCATCGCGGCGTGCTGCCAGGCATGTGCTGCCGAGCAATGGCCCTGGAGCGGGTCACCGACTTCGCTCCCCGGCGACGGCCGCGCCGTAGAATAGGCGCGGTCGCCCGCCCGGCTGCGAAGAGATCGGCCAGCAACCCAGTTGCGTGACTGCCCCGCGGGCGCGGTTGGTGTCTGGAATCGACAGGTACAGCACGTGCCTGCGGCTCCCACCCCCCGCGCCATGCACGGCCGCCACAACCTGGTGTCTGCCTCTCGAACTGGCTCGTGGCCCTGGCTGCGGGCCGTTTTTTTCCAGAGGTGAATAGATGGAATTCAAGGATTACTACGCAACGCTGGGCGTCGAACCCAGCGCGGGCGATGCGGAGATCAAGACCGCGTACCGCCGATTGGCGCGCAAGTATCACCCCGACGTCAGCAAGGAAGCCGGCGCCGAAGACAAGTTCAAGGCGATCAACGAAGCCTACGAGGCGCTGCGCGACCCTCAAAAGCGCAAGGCCTACGACCAGTTGAAGGCGCAGGGCTATCGCCCGGGCGACGAGTTTCAGGCACCGCCCAGTTACGGTGGCGGGCAGGGCTTCGACTATGAAGAGGTGTTCGGCAACGGTGGTGCCGGCGGCGGCTTCAGCGACTTTTTCGAAAGCCTGTTCGCCGGCCAGCGCGGTGGCCGTCCGCGCGGTGCCGGTCCTGGCGCAGGGCCGGGGCCGCAGGCGCGTGGCGACACCCGCGCCAAGCTGGCGGTACCGCTGGAAGCGGTGTATTCGGGCGACAGCGTCCGCATCACCATCAACGGCAAGCAGCTGGACGTGCGCGTGCCCAAGGGCGTGCAGCCCGGCCAGGTGATTCGCCTGAGCGGGCAGGGCAACGGCGGCGGCAATCTGCTGCTGGAGATCGAATACGCCGCGCACCCGCAGTTCGAGGTGGACGGGCGCAACATCCTGTACACCTTGCAGGTCATGCCTTGGCAGGCGGCGCTGGGCACCACCATCAGCGTGCCCACCCTGGGCGGCTCGGTGGAATTGAAGGTGCCCGCCGACTCGGAGGCAGGCCGCAAGCTGCGCCTGCGCGGCCGCGGCCTGCCGGGTACCACCCCGGGGGATCAGATCGTGGAGCTGGAAGTCCTGGCCCCGGCCCCCACCGACGACGCCCAGAAAAAGGCCTACCGCAACCTGGCCAAGGCCTTCGGCGAGACGGTGTGAGGTCCGCTGCGCCTCTCTTTTTGTAGAGAGGCGCTGGGGTCTAATCCCTTTCCCTGGTCAACGTCGCAAGGTCCGAGAGGCGCTAGCTTCAAAAGCCTTGGCGCCAGGTCGATATGTTTCTAGGTGCAAGTGTTTTTCTTTGGTGACTTTGCTGGCGTTATCGAAAAGCGCGATCCAGAGACCTTAGGTCCAATGCCTTTCCGGGTGCAGATGCGCCAGGTCTAGACGCCTCCTGCGTGATCGACAACTCCGTCGCAACCTCCCGCCGCGAAGCGCGAGCCTTCCCCCCACGAGGAGGTTCGAGAGCCCCTCTCCTGCGGGAGAGGGGTTGGGGGTGAGGATACGGCTGCCCGGTGGCGCCCCCCCGGCGTCAGTCACGTTGGCCGGGTGGCAGTCCACGTATCAGTTGCGCGCCGCGAGCGAAGCTGCACTCGGGCATTCCTCCAACAGTGAGCGGCAGCACGCGCAGTCGATACGCGACGGATCGCCTGCGCCTTGCTTCCAACCCCTCACCGCCCACCACAGCACACAGGGTTGCGAAGATGCGCACGGCTTGCGCCGCGCCGCAGCACCGCCTTCGACCATCGCGCTACCGCCCCCAGCTACCGAAAGCGCAGCCGGCGCACTACACTCGCCGCGCACACTAGGGGAAACACATGGCACGCATCTTGATCGTCGACGACTCGCCGTCGCAGCTGCTGGGGATTCAGCGCATCGTCGAGAAGCTGGGGCACGAAACCATCACCGCCACCGATGGCGCCGCCGGCGTGGAAGCGGCCAAGGAGTCGCTGCCGGATCTGGTGTTGATGGACGTGGTGATGCCCAACCTCAACGGTTTCCAGGCCACACGCACGCTCAAGCGCGAGCCCACCACCCAGCACATCCCGGTGATCCTGGTGACCACCAAGGATCAGGACACCGACCGTATGTGGGGCATGCGCCAGGGCGCGCGCGCCTACATCACCAAGCCGTTTTCAGAAGACGAATTGCTGGAAGTGATGGAGCGAGTCTTCAACCAGAAGGAAGAGCCGCCGAAGGCGTGATCGCTGACATCCGCGGCAACTGGGTCGGAAGTCTCGGCCTATCGCTTCCAGGGTCATCGCTGTAGCGACAGGCAATCGCCTCGGCGCCAACGCCAACCGGGACTGCAGCTGTCTGCGCTCATGCGCGCGCTCGCTTATCGGGCGCGCCGGGTGCGGCAACGCCGATGGGGTGACTTGGTGGTTTCGCCGCTCCGCCGCATGCGAGCATGCAGTGCTCCGTCGCTGCCCACGCTGTCGATGGCATAGGGCGACAGCACGCCCCTAATCATCGCGTCCGTGCAGTTGCGGCACGAGACCGAAATGCGCCTCCGCAATCGCACTCGCTACACGCCGGGCTGCCGCACTGGTCACCGAGCCGGTATAGCAGGCGTAGAGCCCGATCAGTTAGTTGGCCGATAGCCAGTCACGGTCCTGCAAGCGCGACGCTGCAGTCGCTGTAAAGCGCAGCGATGCATTGTGTGCCACAGCACCGGTCTCCTTCGATCACCGCTGTCCATTGCTGCACTAGCCGTCCATTCAAGGCCGATCCGCCGATGCGCGTAGTGGCCTCACCTACGCGTGATGCCATGGATCAGCGCGGCAGAGTCGCTATCGAATCGAGGCACTTGTGGGCGGTCGCAGTGTCGAGCTATCAAGAGCGTGAGCGGCAGCCACTGGTGCATTGGCCAAGCTTGGTCTGTGCGACCCGATCTGTGGCCAGCGGAGCGTCTACCCGGCGCCCTCGGTCTCGGCGCCCATTTTGCGCATTGACGACTTCTTGCGACCCGAAACCTGGCGCCGCTACCTCGGCTCCAACCCGGCTGGAACACCCAAAGCCCCTGATCCACCCCGCCGGCTAAACCGCCGATGCACCAATCAGGGCCTTTCAAAACGGCCGGTCTGCCCCATCTAGTAGAATCGGCGAATCAAACAACACGGCGGCACTGCGGGACTGGCCCGCACAGCCCCTCGATCATGGAGCGTGCATGGCCTGGAACACACCCGGCAACAAGGGCGGAGACGGCCCGGATCCCAACCGTCGCAGGTCCTGGGGCCCGCGTGGTGGTGGCAACGGTGGTGGCTGGGGCAATCTGCCCGCCCCGTTGAAGGAGCTGTTGGACGGCGGCGTGGGGCGCTGGATTCTGGTCGCGGTGGTGCTGATGGTGCTGTTCTCCAGCTTCCAGCTCATCGGCGAGCAGCAGCGTGGCGTGGTGCTGCGCTTCGGGCAGTTCTCGCGCATCCTGCAGCCCGGTCCCAACTTCAAGCTGCCCTGGCCGATCGAATCGGTGCGCAAGGTCAATGCAACCGAGATCAAGACCTTCAGCAATCAGGTGCCGGTGCTGACCCGCGACGAGAACATCGTCAACGTCTCGCTCAACGTGCAGTACCAGATCAGCGACCCGCGCAAGTATCTGTTCGGCTCGCGCAATGCCGATCTGGTGCTGGAACAGGCCGCGCAGAGTGCCGTGCGTGAGCAGGTGGGGCGGTCCGACCTCAATACCGTGCTCAACAATCGCGGCCCGCTGGCGATCGCATCCAAGGATCGTTTGCAACTGGCGCTTGATGCCTACAACACCGGCCTGGCCGTGACCGGCGTGACCCTGCCGGACGCACGTCCGCCGGAAGAAGTGAAGCCGGCCTTCGACGAGGTCAACGGTGCCCAGCAGGTGCGCGAGCGCCTGATCAACGAGGCCCAGGCCTACGCTGCCAAGGTGGTGCCGGAAGCGCGCGGCCAGGGTGCCCGCACCCGTACCGGCGCCGAAGGCTATAAGCAGGCGGTGATCTCCAAGGCCGAAGGCGACGCCGACCGCTTCACCCTGCTGCAGGAGCAGTACGCCGGTGCCCCCGAGGTCACGCGTAAGCGCCTGTGGCTGGAAACCGTGCAGAAGGTGTTGTCGGAGAACCGCAAGGTGATCGGCAGCGACGGTCGCCAGGTCATCTATGTGCCGCTGCCTGCCGATTCCGGCAAGGCTGCCAACACCGGTGGCAACGCGGGCAATAGCGGCATGCCGTCGATGGTGCCGCAGGATGTGCTGTTGAATCCGCCGCAAAGCGCCACCAGCGAGGCCATCCGCAACCCGGAACGCGGCCCGCGTCCGACCGGCCGTGAGGGAACCGAACAATGAAGAATTCGCTAGTCATCGGCCTGATCGTCGCCGTGTTGCTGACCCTGATGGGCTCGGTGTTCGTGGTGCGCGAAGACCAGACCGCCATGGTGCTCAACCTGGGCCGCGTGGTGCGTGCCGACCTCAAGCCCGGCCTGCACTTCAAGATTCCGGTGGTGGAATCAGTGCGCGTGTTCGATCGCCGCTTCCAGGTGCTGGACACCGCCCCGGCGCGGTATTTCACCGCCGAGCAAAAAGACGTGAGCGTGGACTTCTTCGCCATCGGCTACATCTCCGATGTGCGGGCGTTCTATCGCGCCACCGGTGGTGAAGAGTCCGTGGCCAATTCGCGCCTAGCCCCGATCATCACCGACTCGCTGCGCAACCAGATCAACTCGCGCACCTTGCAGCAGTTGGTCTCCGGCGACCGCAGCGAATTGATCGCCAGTCAGCTCAAGGGCATCAACGGAGCGATCAAGGGCTTGGGGATGCAGATCACCGACCTGCGCATCAAGCAGATCGACCTGCCAACCGACAGCCAGGTGATCACCGACGTCTACGAGCGCATGCGCGCCCAGCGCAAGCAGGAAGCCAGCAAGCTGCGCGCCGAAGGCGAAGAGCAGGCGCTGACCATCCGTGCGCAAGCCGACCGCGAAAGCACGGTGATCAAGGCAGACGCTGAACGCGATGCGCAGAAATTGCGTGGCGAAGGCGACGCCGATGCCGCCCGCATCTACGGCCAGGCCGGCGCAAAGGACCCTTCGTTCTATGCCTTCTACCGCAGCCTGGAGGCCTATCGCGAATCGATGACCGACGGCAACGGCGTGGTGGTGCTGGACAAGAACGACCCGTTCCTGCAGTACCTCAAGAGCGATCGCTAATCGCTCGGCTTTGAACCGACAACGCCCGCGTCATGCGGGCGTTGTCGTATGCGCCGTCGCGGCGAGACAGGCATGGGTCACTGCATCGCTGCCCCAAGTCCCTGTCGTCGTAGGAGAGCACCCGGGCGCGACCGCGTACCGGGAATGCCTGTCGCGCCCTGGTGTGCTCCTACGAGCCATTGGGATTGTCGTTACGGTGATACTCCCGGGCTGGGGCCTGCAGCGCTCGGCGCACCGGCCCCCGACAGCCAGCCGCAATCTGACCAGCCCCCGGTTCGCCGCCTGCCAGGGGTAGTGCACGTCACCCGAAACCCGGATAATGCACAAAAGCCGGCCGGGCACGCTCCAACCAGAGCACCCCGTTCGGCTTTTTCCGTGTCCGGGCTGGTCGCCGCTGCAACGCTCCCCGATGGAGCCGCGCGCACGGTGGCGCCGCCCGCCCCGAACCGGTCCCATCCCGCGGCCCCGATGGCCGCAGTAAAACTTGAGGAGTTCACCCGTCATGGGTCAGTCAGTTGTCGTGCTCGGTGCCCAGTGGGGCGATGAAGGCAAAGGCAAGATCGTCGATCTGCTTACCGAAGAGATCGGTGCGGTCGTCCGCTTCCAGGGCGGCCACAACGCCGGCCATACGCTGGTCATCAACGGCAAGAAGACCGTCTTGCATCTGATCCCGTCCGGCATCCTGCGCGACGACGCGCTGTGCCTGATCGGCAACGGCGTGGTGATCTCCCCGGCCGCGCTGATCAAGGAAATCAGCGAGCTGGAAGGCGCCGGCGTGGAAGTGCGTTCGCGCCTGAAGATCTCCCCGGCCGCGCCATTGATCATGCCGTACCACATCGCCCTGGATCAGGCGCGCGAGAAGGCCGCCGGCGGCAAGGCCATCGGTACCACCGGCCGCGGTATCGGCCCGGCGTACGAAGACAAGGTGGCGCGTCGCGGTATCCGCATCGCCGACCTGCATTACCCGCCGCAGCTGGAAGAACTGCTGCGGACCGCGCTGGATTACCACAACTTCGTGCTGACCAAGTACCTGGGCGTTGAAGCGGTCGATTTCCAGAAAACCTACGACGAAGCGCTGGCGTTCGGCGAGTACGTGCAGCCGATGAAGTACGACGTGGCCGGCATCCTGCATGACCTGCGCAAGCAGGGGAAGCGGGTGCTGTTCGAAGGCGCGCAGGGCGCGTTGCTGGACATCGACCACGGCACCTATCCGTACGTCACCAGCTCCAACACCACCGTGGGCGGCGCACTGGCCGGCACCGGCGTGGGCGCCGATGCCATCGACTACGTGCTGGGCATCGCCAAGGCCTATGCCACGCGCGTGGGCGGTGGCCCGTTCCCGACCGAACTGGACGACGAAGTGGGCCAGGGCATCCGCGACCGCGGTGCCGAATACGGCGCCTCCACCGGCCGCCCGCGTCGTTGCGGCTGGATGGACATCGTTGCGCTCAAGCGTGCGGTGGCCATCAACGGCATTTCCGGCCTGTGCATCACCAAGCTCGACGTGCTCGACGGCATGGAAAAGCTCAAGGTCTGCATCGCCTACGAATACCGCGGCAAGCGCACCGAATACGCGCCGCTGGACGCACAGGGCTGGGAAGAATGCACCCCGGTGTACCTGGAGTTCCCGGGCTGGACCGAAAACACCCACGGCATCACCGTATGGGACGAGTTGCCGCCTGCTGCACGCGCCTACCTGCGCGCGCTGGAAGAACTGGCCGGCTGCCCGATCAGCATCGTCTCCACCGGTCCGGACCGCGACCACACCATGGTGCTGCAGGACCCGTTTGCCTGAGCGGCTGACACCGCGTAGCAAGACCCAACGGCCCGGCTTGTCCGGGCCGTTGGCGTTTGCGCATTTCTTGAGCCATTGGCATGACTTCCGGCGGTGCGCACGAACAAGGGCGCAAGGGATCATGAGCGGCTCGGGTCCACGCCCCCCTTAACGAGAATTCCCCATGCGTCTTCCCCTGGCGACCGCCATCGCGCTGGTCCTGACCGGTACTGCCCTGACCAGCCACCTCTATGCCGCAGAGCCGGCATCGGCCAGGACGGCAGCACCGGCCGCCGCGGCCATCACCACCCAGCTGCCACGCACCGCCAGGCCCAGCCATTACGCCATCGAGATCACCCCGCGTGCCGAGGCGATGGCCTTCGATGGCAAGGTCAGCATCGATGTGCAGGTGCTGGCGCCTACCGATGCCATCGTGCTGCAAGCCGCGGATCTACGCTTCGGCAAGGCCACGCTGGCCGCGGCAGGCCGCGCCCCGGTGGCGGCCAAGGTCACCACCGATGCCGACGCGCAAACCGCCAGCATCGCCACCGGCGCCGCACTGGCACCGGGCAAGTACGTGCTCACGCTGGACTACAGCGGCACGATCGGCACGCAGGCCAATGGCCTGTTCGCACTGGATTACCCCACCGCGCAGGGCACCCGCCGCGCGCTGTTCACCCAGTTTGAAAATTCCGATGCACGCCGCTTCGTGCCGGCGTGGGACGAACCCGATTTCAAAGCGACGTTCGATCTGGTCATCCATGCACCGGCCGGGCAGATGGCGGTGAGCAACATGCCGGTGGCATCGTCCACGCCAAGCGCCGATGGCCGCACCCGTATCGCGTTCCAGACCTCGCCGAAGATGTCCACCTACCTGCTGTTCGTCAGCCTGGGCGCCTTCGAGCGTGCCACCGTCACTGCCGACAACGGCACCGAGATCGGCGTAATCGCGCAGAAGGGAAAGGTGGATCAGGCGCAGTTTGCACTGGAGTCCGGGCGCGATGTGCTGCACGAATACAACGCCTACTTCGGCATTCCCTATCCCTTGCCCAAGCTGGACAACATCGCCGCGCCCGGCAACAGCCAGTTCTTCGGTGCGATGGAAAACTGGGGCGCGATCTTCACCTTCGAACGCTATCTGCTGCTGGATCCGGCCGTGTCCACCGTCACCGACAAGCAGGAAGTGTTCACCATCGCCGCGCACGAAATCGCGCATCAATGGTTCGGCAATCTAGTGACCATGGCGTGGTGGGACGACCTGTGGCTCAACGAAGGCTTCGCCAACTGGATGGAGGCGCGCACCACCGCCAAGCTGCATCCGGAGTGGGATATCGACAAGACCGGCCCGGCTTACAAAAGCCGCAACGCGATGGCGCTCGATGCCTACGCCACCACTCACCCGGTGGTGCAGCACGTAGCCACCGTGGAGCAGGCCAGCCAGGCCTTCGACGCCATCACCTACGACAAGGGCGAGGCGGTGATCAGCATGCTGGAAGACTATGTGGGCTCGGACAACTGGCGCACTGGCGTGCGGCAGTATCTGCAGCAGCATCAATACGGCAACGCGGTCACCGGCCAATTGTGGCAGCAGATCGACAAGGTCGCGCCCGGCAAGCACTTCATCGACATTGCGCACGACTTCACCCAGCAACCGGGTGTGCCGTTGATCAAGGTCAGCACCCGCTGCAATGCCGGTACCACCACGCTCACGTTGGAGCAGGGCGAATACACGCTCGATCGGCCCAGCAAGACACCGCTGACATGGCACGTGCCGGTGACGGTGCGCGACGGCGCCGGCAACACGCAACGCCTATTGGTGAACCACACCGCGCAGCTCAACCTGCCGGGCTGCGATGCCCCGGTGCTGGTCAACGCCGGCCAGAAGGGCTACTACCGCACGCTGTATACGCCCGCGCAGTTCAAGGCACTGGCCGCGCGCTTGCCGACGCTGCCAGTGGCGGACCAACTCGGCGTCCTGCTGGATACCGCGGCACTGGCAACGGTTGGCTTGCAGCCGGATGCGGACCTGCTCGATCTCACCGCCAGTTTGCCGGCCGATGCCGCGCCGGACCTGTGGAGGACCGTTTCCCGAACCTTTGTAGACCTGGATGACCTGTTCGACAGCGCGGCAGCCGACCGCACCGCCTGGCGCGCCTACGCGCTGGCGCGGCTGGCGCCGGTGTTCGCCCGCTATGGCTGGGACGAGCGGGATGGCGACTCGGCGCAGGTCAAGCAACTACGTGCGCAGTTGATCAAGTCCCTGGGTTCGCTGGACGACCCCGCGGTGATCGCCGAAGCGCAGCGCCGCTTCATTGCCTTCCAGGCCAACCCCGCCTCGGTGTCGCCGGAGTTGCGCAGCACCGTGCTCAGCATCGTCGCCCGGCATGCCGATGCCGCCACCTGGCAGGCACTGCAGGCAATGGCGAAGAAGGAAACCTCCGCGATGGTGCGCGATGAGGACTACCTCTATCTGGCGCAGGCCAAGGACCCGGCACTGGCAGAGCGCGCCCTGGCGCTGGCCCTCACCAGCGAGCCCGGGGCAACCAATGCCGCCAGCATGATCCGTGCGGTAGCAAAGCAGCACCCGGAGCTGGCGTTCGATTTCGCCGTTGCCCATCGCAATCAGGTCAACGCCTTGGTCGACACCACCTCGCGTGCGCGTTACTACCCCGGCCTGGCCGATGGCTCGTTCGACTTGAAGACCGTCGACAAGATCAAGGCATTTGCCGACAAGTACATCGCCCCCACCTCGCGCCGCGAAGCGGAAACCGCGATCAGCGCCATCCAGACCCGGGTCAAGCTGCGCGACCAGCGGGTGCCGCAGATCCGGGCGTGGTTGCAGGCGCGCAAGGCTTGATTGACGCGCGCTGTGCAGCCTTCGCTGCATCGGATGACAGCCCGGCGATGCCGGGCTTTTTTTGTGCGGATGCCGTGGGCTGCGTGTCTATGGCGGCGGGTTAGCCTGCATGTCGCCACGGCACGCTGACAGAGCGAGCGCCGCCGGGAGGTGCGGTCAGCACCCCGGCTGCCACTGCTCAGCATCGCGCTTACCCCATGCGTATCGACGCACTCTCACGCTGTCGGGTGTCCATCTCCTGCTGGCTCTGCGCCAACGCCTGTTGGCGATCGGTGCTGGCCACTTCCAGCTGCTGCAGCGATTGCTCCACCGGCGTCTGCACGGCCACGTCGGTCGGTATGTGGGCGCGCAGGTGCGCGGGGTTGTTCAACTCGCCCTGCACCACAAACACGTTGCGGCCGGCCGGGCTGTCGGCGGTCTGTTCGCTCAGCACCACATGGTCGGCCCGGTCCAGGTTGTTCTGGCGGGCGAGGGTCATCACGCTGGCGATGAGACGCTCGCTGTTCTCGTCCGGCGTGCGCCCGGCTTGCGCATCGATCGCGCTCACGCCCGCGCGTACCTGCTGCAGCAATGGGTAGTCCCGGTGATCAGGGCCGATATCGGCCAGTTTGGTGGGCGGCTGCGTCTGATCGCGCAGACCGTCGGCCGATGCCGTGAACGGGCTGCGGCTGATCGAGCGGTGCGGGTCGTCTTCGTGAAATTGCGTGGCTTTCTGCTGCCGTTCCAGGCGCACGGCGCGAGCATCGTCGAGTTCTGCGATACGGCCGGGATTGGTTTCTTCGCGCATGGAAAGATGCCCGCCGCCTGCGCTGACATTCACCCATTTGTGTTCTTTTTCGAAGTACATCGCATAGAAGCTGTTGCTGCCGATGACGTTGGGGTCGACGGCGGAGCGGCCTTCCAGCATCTGGATTGCTTCGGTCGTCCCGAGCTTGGCCAGGTATTGGCTGCCGGCTGCCAATCCCATCTGCGCAAAGGTCTCGTAGCCGGTGTTGCTGATGCGCGTGGCGCCGGCGTACTCGTTGTCGAGCATATTGGTCCAGATCTGTTCCAGCTTCTGGGGGCCGCTTTTTTCCAGGGCCGCTTGTAGGATGACGCGTGGGGTCCAGCAGTTGGGGTCGAGCTCATGGTCCAGGAAGGCTTGGTCGTGTGCTCGCATGACGTCCTTGCCGGGAAGGTTCAGGGCCATATCCGGACGCTCTTTGTCGAACCAAGCTTGTCGAAGCTCAAGATCCTTCTTGAGCAGCGTCTGCCCGAACTCTTCCCACTGGCGTTCGCTCAATTCAGCATTGGCAAAGCGCGAGCCAGTATCGTGCTGTGTCCTGGCATAGTCTTGCGCGTAATTGTTAGCCACTTGCCCTGGCAAGCTGTCGTTGCGCACTACGCCTAATGCCAGCGTCCCATAGCCGTCTGCTCCCTCAAGCTGCGAGAGATAGTTCCAATACAGCTCGCGATTGCCTTTATTTGCATAGTTCGAAAGACTTTCCAGATCTTGCTCATTCAATCCGCTCACCGGTTGCTCCCTGTAAATACGCTAATCACTGGATTTTAGTGCGGGCTAATACGTTTCTCACCGCATCTTCCATGCGCCTCCAATCCTTCAAAAATGCACGCTTGTAGTTGAGGCTGATGGAAAGTTTGTTTTCGATGTCAGAAAAGTAGTGGACGCAACTTGCAGCAACGGCCCCTTTTTCATGGACTACTTCAGATCCCTCCAGCTGAACGCCATCTGCTCGAAATTTTTTGCTGTCGCACTTGATGAACGTGGTCAAATTGCCGTTGGAGTCGCGCGCGACGTACCAGTCGTCCTCAAACGCAGGGTTGCGCGTCGGAGGCTCGCCGTGGTGGGCTTGATATGCTTTCACATAGGCCGCCATCTTCTCCTCATCAATGGCATAGGGCGTTAATCCGAATGCTTCAGGCTGTGCGATGCGGAGATCGAGCCGGGCGACAGGATTGCCCCGTTCAACTGAGCCTGCCTCTGTACGCCCATCGTTTGACGAGAAACGCTCCAGCAATGCCTCGATGGGAACACGGTCGACATAGTCGATCGACACGGAAATTTCCTTCCGGAAATCATTCGTACGCGGGTTGGCCCGCGCGCCGGGCGGGGTGGGGGGCATGTCCGGCCATTCGATGACCAGCGTCACGCCTTCGCCCGGCCATGGTGCGATCTGGCTATCGAGGTAGTTAGCGGGAATGCGGAAGATATGCGGCCCCAGCTTTACGTCCACCGGTGCATCCGAATAGGTGTGCCCGTTGATGGTGCGGCCGGTGGTGACGGTGCCTGACATAGGGGAAGTCCTTTTTTGTTCGGGTGATGGCGTCCGTGCACATGCACTGCCGGCCACAGCGACGGCGAGTGCAAGGGCCAGGCACCGGCCGGATGACATCATGTGCATTGGTCAATCCATTGCAGGGTTCGTCGCGAACTATAGGCAAATCACGATCAACGCGACAGCAAGGGGCTCAGCCATTGCATGTGCAGTGCGCCGCATGACATCGGAATGCGATCACGCGCTGCCAGCAGGAGATGCGCGCGGACACAAGGTCGGCAGTGCAGCGGCAGCTCGCCATGTGTGCTGACTCGACCGCTACGCGCAGACAGTTGCCATCCCGCTGCCGCAACTCCTGGACACCGCCCGACCGCTGGCCGACGCACTGGCCGACTTGCTAGAGCACGCCGCCCGCTGCTAAGCCGCAGACCCCGCTGCCAGCGGCTGCCTAGTACTGGAGGGTACGCGCAGCAACGACCCGCAGGCGCGCGAGGCCGCATGCGGCTTTCATGTCGCCGCCCAGGAGTTGATCCGCTCCCACATCGCCAGGCAGCGGCCGGAAGACGCGGACCGGTTGGCGGATTTCGTCAGCACCACCATGGCCTGGCTGTCCGCCAGCGCCCGGCATGGGCAGAGCCTGGAGCGTCTGCTGGCGAGCGCGCGGTGGGCGGGGAGGCGCTTCGGGTGGCGCTGCGTGGCTAGGCAGTGCGGGCGGGGGCAGAGGGCTTGCGGTGGTGTGAGCGCACCTGCTCGTTAATAGGGGTGCACTTGCCGCTACACGGTACGGTCAATCGGCAGGTGGTAGGAGACGGTAGTGATCTGCCGTCGCTCAGGCGAAGTTGTCGCTGGATGACTGGTGCGGCGAATCAGCAAGAGGGCAGGGCAGCGCCTGTGGCCCATCCATGTTCTAGGCTGGCTTTAATACGGGCCACTTCAACCTCCTTTTGCAATGCTGGTGATCACATGAAGCCGCACGCAGCGTGTCGGTTGAACGTTTCAAACTAACCGAATACTGTCCAACCTGGACGCTCGCGCTGAATCCCTAGTAGATGGCAGTGTTGCGGGATGCAGCGCTTATTTCGGTCTCACATAGGAGCGCCGCTGAGCCGGTTTCGTCTGCGATCGATCACTTGACCGAGCCTGCTCATACGGCCAAAGTCCGGGACGTTCGCCCTCTCCGTTCAAGGATGCCCGTGAAGAAGCTGACGCATTGCATCGTGGCGACCGCGCTGCTGCCCATCATGACGCTTGGGTGTGCACGGCTTTCGATGGAACAGGCTGCCGCAAAACCCCCAAGTGGTGCACACGAAGCATCGTCTTTTCCTCAGGCGCCTGCTGCCACGCCGTCACCTTGGGTTCCCTTCAAACTGGAACGGCAGATGGGCGCCGTCTGTGTGGACCGTACGCAATCACAGGACTCCTCGCCTGCGCCTTTGCTAAGGGACGGGTTTTGCAAGGGCCCGGCACCTGCGCATATGGCGGCTGCATTGCTTGCCCTGCCTGCAGATGCGGTCGATGCCTCGCCGCAAGCGCGCGAAGCGCGCCTGCGCGACGCCGTGTACGTGGCCGCACCGGGCTTAGGACGGCGCGCTGACTTCACCGTGGTGGCGGGTGATCTGACAATCCGTTCGTTTGAAAGTGCTGATCCCGACAAAACGGTGTACTTGGTCTGGCCGGTGAAATGTGGCGCGGGCGAAGCTGGCCTCGCGTGCCAGTCAGGTAAAGGGCGAAAGGCATATCGCGTAACCAAGGACGGCACCGCACGCGATGTCAGTGCAGCGGTGTTTCCGCCAGAGCCTAGCCTGACTGCAGAAGATGTTGCGCGGCAAAACGACCACGGCGGCTCGGAGCTTTTTCTGTTCGATGACAAGCTGCCCTTGGCGCCGACAATGCGATGGTTGATGGAATTCGATCCTGACCAGCCGCTGGCCACCGATGACCAGAAGCGCGTCGGGTCTTACGCCCATTTTGGTTTTCTTCGGTGGACAGGCGAACGCTTCGAGCTGGTAGAACGAGTCGCTAGAGCGCAGTGGCCGTGTCGCCAGCAGCGCACAGGCGAACAGGCATGTGCGGATTATCCAGATGGTGAGGACCGTTTCATCAGTGAGTGACCACTTCTGCAAGGAGCATCGAAATGGCGAGATCCAACGATTTAGACATCCGTGCGACTGCCGACCAGATTTCTGCGTTGTTCAACGCCAATCGACAGGCCGAGGCGCTGCGCATGCTTGATGTGCGCAGACAAGGCCAGGCAGAGATCGTGCGTGACGCACTGGATCGCTACGTCGGCGCAGCGTCCGCCGGTGCAATCGCCAATCAACAACAAGGGCCGGTCGTCGCTGCGGATGCCAGTGTGCTGCAACGCTTGCAACTAGCCGCGTCAAACCGTACAGGTGAGAGGTAACGAAGCCGCGCACGAGGCACTCTCGCGACCCAACGAGCGCGTGGTATTAGGCCTTCGCCAGGAAAACTCAACGCTTGCGGCCATGCAGGATCGCGCGCATGCCGGAAGCCTGCGTAGCGACGATCCGGCAACCCCTGCCATCAACGAAGCTCAGGGCGGCACGGGCGTCTACAACGACCGCCTGGTCGTACTGTGGAAGGATGCCGATGGAACGCGTCATACGCAGGTCGCCCAACAAGCAAACACCGAGCCGACTGCGCAGTACGATCATCATGCAGGCAACATGGGGCGGCGCCCGCGTGCGGAAGGCGGCATGGAGAACAGGACATTTGCACCGTCGCCAGGCTTTGAAAGCATCACCAGGCCCAGGAAGATCGAAGGCGAGGATGTCAATGCCGATGGCATCAGGGATCTCGGGCGCCTGAGTGAAGGCACCATCGAGATGCGGATGGGGCAGCACCCAAATCCCAGCCGGCCAGGCACCCAAGACAACGCATTACGCCCAAGTCAGGCGGCAGTCGATGCAGGGCGGGGCGGGGTACAGCGGGATAGCAATGCGGACGGCTGGTTTGATCAAGCCGATCTCAACGGTGTGCAAAATCTCAACGACACCTTCAAGATTCATCGCGGTTCCAGCGGCAGTACCGATTCGGCTGGCTGCCAGACAATTCATCCAGCCGAGTACGATGGGTTCATCGCGGCGGTTCAAGGCAACCCCGCGCAGACGCGCTGGCAATACGTGCTGACCAGCACCACACACGGGCCGGTGCGGGAGCAGCATCAGGACCAAGGGCGAGGGCGTGAAGGAGTACAGCCAGGGCAGGAGGAGCGGGGGCATCCGCCAGCCCAGCCGCAGCGGCAGAACGGCGGGCCTGCAGCGCCTATGCCTGGGAGGCCACGACAGGCAGACGCGGAAGACGCCCACCTCGCGCCTCATCCGTTGCATGCACAGGCTAGCACCTTGGTTGGCCGGTTGGATGCCAGCATGGGCCGCGCCAGCGATGCGCACAGCGAGCGGATGAGCGCCAGCCTGGCCCATCTGGCAAAGGAGCACGGGCTGGAGCGCATTGACCACGTGCTGCTGAGCAACCAAACGCAGCGTGCGCCGGCTGGTGCCGCCGTCTTCGTGGTGCAGGGCGAGCCCAGCAATCCGGCTCACTTGCGCGCCAGCATGCCCACCGACGTGGCCGTCAATACGCCGGTAGAGCAATCGCTGGCAAAGCTGCAAGAGCTAGATGCGCGTACGTTGGCGCAAGCGCAGAGTCAGGCGCAGGAGAGAGGGGTGGTGCAGGAAGAGGCTGTCAAGCCACGAAGCATTGGGTGAGAGCTTTTGGTGTTTTTGCTTTTGACCTGTAAACCGCTGCTCAAGGCAGCGTGTAGTTGAGACTGCCTGCACAAACACGCCGTTCGCCCCATCCCATATTCCGGAATGTGGAATGAGGCAGGCTTGGCTGTGGAATTGAAGCCCAAGGATCTAGTGGCGCCACACAAGCAGGTCGCCCAGGCGGGCCGGGCCTCGACCTGTCATCTCTTGGAGAGTACTGTGTATGAGCGCTTCTCAGGTGCGTCGCAGCGTCAAGCGCGTGGTGGCATCTGGCACATGCAAGCGTTGTGTTTCAGCGTCCACGGCCCATTGCGTCGGCGTAGATGCGTCACCATCGGATTAGGTCTGCAAAGAAAACCTTGAAGCACCGCCGCCCGCTTGCGATGATGCATCGCAATTGCAACGCACTGGGCCTGCCATGAAATCCGCATCTCTTCCATCGCTCCGGGTAGACCCGGCGCTGCGCGAAGCGGCCGAAGCCGTGTTGCAGGAGGGCGAAACGCTTTCCAGCTTTGTCGAGCACTCCGTGCGCGCTCAGGTGCAGCAGCGGCAGCAGCAGGAAGCCTTCATTGCCCGTGGGCTGGCCTCGCGCGACAGCGCCAAGGCGTCTGACCGGTATATCGACGCTAAGGACGTGCTGGCCGGGCTGCAGTTCCAACTGGACAAGGCGCGCAAGGGCTAAGCCAACGTGGGATTTTCTGTCCGCTTCACTCAAGAAGCGCGCGACGATCTGGCGCGCCTTTACGACTGGCTGCTCCAGCGTGCTGAAGGCGACCTCACCGTGGCCGAGCGCGCGCTGCAGGCCATCCGCGATGGCGTCACTGTGCTTGAACTAGCTCCTCTGAGCTGCCGTAAGGCAGGGGTAGCAGATCCGTTCCTGCGAGAACTGGTGGTCGGCTTCGGTGCCAGCGGCTACGTGCTGCTGTTTGAGGTGGAAAGCGATCGGGTCGTCACCGTTTTGGCAGCCAGGCATCAGCGAGAAGACGACTATCATTAGGCGGCGAGTCAATCGATAAGTGGCGTCTGTGCCTGGGCGCGTCGCCAATTGCGGGAAGATGGAGACACAGGGGATTGAATGGACAAGTCGTCGTTAACCGAGCGCGATATCTGCACGAAATTCATCATTCCCTCGATCGTCGCTGCCGGCTGGGATCTGGATCTCCAGGTGCGCGAAGAGGTCGCTTTTACCAAGGGGCGTGTCGTCGTTCGCGGCAAGCTGCACAGCCGGGGGTTGGCGCGTCGTGCCGACGTCGTGCTGTATCACCGTGCCAATCTTCCTTTGGCCGTGATCGAGGCAAAGGACAACAAACATACCGTTGGTTCCGGCATGCAACAGGCACTGGGATATGCAGATGCGCTGGATGTTCCTTTTGTGTTCTCAAGCAACGGCGACGGATTCCTTTTCCACGATAGAACCGCAACCGGCGACAAGGTCGAATCCGAATTGACTTTGGACCAATTTCCTTCGCCAGAGGAACTGTGGCGTCGCTATTGCCTCTGGAAGGGGCTTGGTGAAGACGCGCGACAGGTGGTCGAGTCTCCCTACTACGATGATGGCAGCAGTCGCTCGCCGCGCTACTACCAGATCAATGCGATCAATCGAGCGATCGAAGCTGTGGCCAATGGTCAAAACCGCATCCTGCTGGTGATGGCCACCGGAACCGGCAAAACCTATACCGCTTTCCAGATCATCTGGCGGCTTTGGAAGTCGCGCCAGAAGAAGCGCATCCTGTTCCTGGCTGATCGCAACATCTTGGTGGATCAGACAAAAAACAACGATTTCAAGCCGTTCGGCACGGCGATGACCAAGATCACCAAGCGCCAGATTGATACGTCCTACGAAATCTACCTGTCCCTGTACCAGGCGGTGAACGGTGTCGAGGACGTCAAGAACATCTACAAGCAGTTCTCTCGGGAATTCTTTGACCTAGTTGTCATCGATGAATGTCATCGTGGCAGCGCGGCCGAGGATTCTGCGTGGCGGGAGATCCTGGAGTATTTCTCTGGTGCCACGCATATCGGCCTGACCGCAACGCCAAAGGAGACCAAGGAGGTCTCTAGCAGTACTTACTTTGGAGAGCCCGTCTACAGCTACACGCTGAAGCAGGGCATCGATGACGGCTTCCTGGCACCGTACAAAGTGGTGCGCATCGACTTCGATGTCGATCTGCAGGGCTGGCGGCCACCCAAAGGGATGCGCGACAAAAACGGCGAGTTGATCGAAGATCGTATCTACAACCTGCGGGATATGGATCGCCAGCTTGTGGTCGAAGCGCGGACGTATCTGGTCGCGCAGAAAGTCACCGAATTCCTCACTGCCACCGGTCCATTCCAGAAGACCATTGTTTTCTGTGACGACATCGATCATGCCGAGCGTATGCGCCAGGCCTTGGTGAATCTCAATCCGCAGCGTGTCGCGGAAAATCGCAAGTACGTCATGCGCATCACCGGCGATGACAACGAAGGAAAAGCCGAGCTCGACAATTTCATCAATCCGGAAATGCGCTACCCCGTCATCGCGACCACCAGCAAGCTGATGACGACCGGCGTTGACGCGCAAACCTGCAAGCTCATCGTGCTGGACCAGCACATCCGGTCGATGACCGAGTTCAAGCAGATCATCGGTCGCGGGACGCGCATCAATGAGGACTACGGCAAGTACTGGTTCACCATCATGGATTTCAAGAAGGCGACCGAACTGTTTGCTGATCCATCGTTCGATGGAGACCCGGAGGTGATCTACAACCCCTCGCCCAATGACAGTCCGGTACCGCCTGAGATCGGGGGCGGAGAGGGTGGCGACAGCGGTGTGATCAGCGATCCTCCAGATGGCGGCGATGACGTCACCACCGGAAGTGAAGATGGGCCGAAGCGCATCAAATACGTCATCGACAAACTGCCAGTATCGGTCGTGGCCGAGCGCGTCCTGTATTACGGATCCGATGGCAAGCTCATCACCGAGTCGCTGCGCGATTACACCCGTGAGCGCGTCCTGCGCCAGTTCGCATCGCTTGATGACTTCCTGCGGCGCTGGAGCGATGCCCAGCAGAAGAAGGCCATCATCGATGAGCTGGCCACGCAGGGCGTGTTATGGGAAGAGCTGGCCGGCGAGGTCGAGAAGAAACTCGGCCAGTCGCTCGATCCGTTCGACCTGATCTGTCACGTGGCCTTTGATCAACCGCCGCTGTCGCGCAGGGAGCGGGCGGAGGGTGTGCGCAAGCGCAATTACTTCGCCAGGTATCAGGGCAAGGCGCGGCAGGTACTCGAAGGCTTGTTGGACAAGTACGCCGACACCGGGGTGGAGCACATCGAGGACATCAGGATCCTGCAGCTTGATCCGTTTCGTACCCTTGGAGCACCGGTCGAACTTGTGGCGGCCTTTGGCGGCAAGACGAATTACCAACGGGCCATCCTTGAACTGGAAAGCCAGCTATATAGCAGTGCGGACGTTGCCTGACCTGCGTTCCATAGTATCCTTGTCCTCTGTTTCAGGACAGGGGACGGGCCCTTTCCGTTACTCATGAAAAGTCAAGACATCGTGCTCTTGCTGAAGCTGGTCAGCCTTGAGCGCCAGCAATCGGTCCCTGTAGGCGGCGAGAAAGCAGCGCTCGGCATTCCCGATGACTGGCGCGGCTGGGCCATGTCGGCGGCTCAGGAGGATGAAGGGGCGAGCGGCTTGGCCGAAGATGCGTTCTCCGTGCGCGGCCTTGAGGAGTCCACCGGCATCAGCAAATCGGAAGTCAGTCAGGCGCTCCGGCGTTGCGCGGACGTGGGATTGGTCCTGGCCGAGCGCGGCAGTGGCATCCCGCGCGCCAATACGCGCGCCCTGCTGGGCTTTGTGATGAACGGGCTGAAGTATGTGTTCCCGGCGCGTCCGGGCCCGATTGTCCGCGGCATTCCTACGGCACACGCAGCGCCCGTGCTGGTCGATCGTCTGTTGTCCGCGGGCGAACACATCTACGTCTGGGAGGACGGCTACGGCAGCGAGCAGGGCCAGCGCGTGGAGCCGCTCTACAAGAGCGTGCCGCGTGCCGTACGTCGCGATGCGGAGCTGTACGCCATGCTGGCGCTGGTGGATGCGATCCGGCTGGGGCGTGAGCGTGAGTCGGCGCTTGCCGCCAGTGTGCTGACCCAATACCTGCGGGAGGTGCCGTAATGGGCACGCCTGGAAACTGGGATATCCAGCAGCACATGCTGGCACGCGTGGCCGAAGCGCTTGGGCCGGATCTGCTGCTGGAAGTCGCCTTCGTCGGCGGCTGCACCACCGGTCTGCTGATGACAGACGCGGTAAGCCGGGAAGCTGTTCGCTTTACCGAAGATGTCGACTTGATCGTGCACGTCCTGGGCTTGGGCAGTTGGTACCGCCTGCAGCAGGTGCTGGCCGGTAAGGGCTTTCGCACCTCGCCCAACGACGACGTCGTCTGCCGCACCCGCCTGCGCGATCAACATGCCAGCGACCTGATCGTTGATTTCATGCCTGATGACGCTGCCGTCCTTGGCTTCAGCAATCGCTGGTACGCCGATGCGTTGCGTGAGGCGTACGATCACGCACTGCCGGCAGGTGTGACGATCCGCGTGGTCGCTCCAGCCTACTTTCTGGGCACCAAGCTGGAGGCCTACCGGGGTCGCGGCAACCGTGATCCATTGGCCAGCCGGGATATCGAGGACATCCTCAATGTCGTGGATGGCCGCGCCAGCCTGTGCGATGAGGTCGCGCAGGCGTCCACGGCATTGCAGCTGGATATCGCCCAAGGGATCGCCGAACTCCTGCGCCACCGCGACTTCAGCTATGCCGTTCAGGCCACTTCCAACAACAACCGCCAGCGCGAGGAGTTGATCTTCACGCGGCTGGACGCACTTGCATCATTCAACAGGTAACACGATGTCGATCAGCAGCACCATCAAATCCATCCAGGACATCATGCGCAAGGACTCTGGCGTCGACGGAGACGCCCAGCGCATCGGCCAGCTGGTGTGGATGTTGTTCCTCAAGATTCTCGATGACCGTGAGCAGGAATGGGAGCTCATCCACGAGGACTACCGTTCGCCGTTGCCGCAGCGCCTGCGTTGGCGCAATTGGGCGGCCGATCCGGAAGGGATCACCGGTGATGAGCTGAAGAACTTCATCGATATCGACCTGTTTCCCGAGCTGCGCGATCTGACGCCTCGCCACAGCAAGCCGCTGGGCTTTGTCGTGCGCGATGTGTTCCAGGACGCCTACAACTACATGAAGTCCGGGCAGCTGATTCGCCAGGTGCTCAACAAGATCCAGAGCGGCGTGGACTTCAACAAGGCGCAGGAGCGCCATGCCTTCGGCGACATGTACGAGCAGTTGCTGCGCGACCTGCAGAGCGCCGGCAACGCAGGCGAGTTCTACACACCGCGCCCGGTGACCGAGTTCATGGTGCGCATGGTCGACCCCAAGCTGCATGAAAAGGTGATGGACCCTGCCTGTGGCACCGGCGGCTTCCTCACCTGCGCCATCGAGCACAAGCGCCAACGCTATGTGCGCACCTCCGAGGACGAGGCCATCCTGCAGGCCAGCATCTTCGGCGTGGAGAAGAAGCCGTTGCCGCACCTGCTGGCCACCACCAACATGGTGCTACATGGCATCGAGGTGCCCAGCCAGATCAAGCACGACAACACCTTGGCGCGCCCGCTGATCAGCTGGGGGCCGGGCGAGAGGGTCGACTGTATCGTCGCCAATCCACCGTTTGGCGGCATGGAAGAAGACGGCATCGAAAGCAACTTCCCCGCCGCCTTCCGCACCCGCGAAACCGCCGACCTGTTCCTGGTGCTGATCATGCACCTGCTCAAGGACGGTGGCCGCGCCGCCGTGGTGCTGCCCGATGGCTTCCTCTTTGGTGAAGGCATCAAGAGCCGCATCAAGGAAAAGCTGCTGACCGAGTGCAACCTGCACACCATCGTTCGCCTGCCCAATGGTGTATTCAACCCCTACACCGGCATCAAGACCAACCTGCTGTTCTTCACCAAGGGCACGCCCACCAAGGACGTGTGGTTCTACGAGCACCAATACCCGGCTGGCTACAAGAGTTACTCCAAGACCAAGCCCATGCGCATCGAGGAGTTCGCCACCGAGGAGGCTTGGTGGGGCAGCGAGGCAGATGGCTTTGCCGCACGGCAGGAAAATAAGTTTGCCTGGAAGGTCAGCTTCAAAGAGCTGCAAAGCCGTAACTGGAATCTCGACAGCAAGAACCCGCACGTCGGCCAGCAGATCAGTCACGACCCGAACCAGCTGCTGCGCAGCTACGCCGCCCTGCAATGCGAGATTAGTGAGCTGCGTGACCAGCTCAAGGCGGTGCTGGCCGAAGCGCTGGAGCGCCGGGTATGACGGCGCTGCTTACCGGCAACCTGCCGCTGCTGGCAGGCGCGCCCAATGGCATCAAGAAGCTGCGCGAGCTGATCCTGGAACTGGCGGTGCGTGGCAAGCTGGTGCCGCAAGATCCGAGTGATGAGCCGGCCAGCGAGTTGCTTAAGCGTATTGCCGAGGAGAAGGCGCGGTTGGTGGCGGAGGGAAAGATTAAGAAACAAAAGCCGCTCGCTGATATCAGCGGGGATGGGGTGCCGTTTGAACTTCCGGTGACCTGGGAGTGGGCTCGTCTTGGCGAAATTACCAACTTTGGTATTACTGTCAAAAAAGAAGAGATTCCAGAGGATGCCTGGGTGCTCGATCTGGAAGATATTGAAAAAGACACCTCAAAACTTTTGCAGAAGGCTCGTTTTAAAGAGCGAAATTCGCTTAGCGACAAAAATTTTTTTAATAAAGGTGATGTCCTCTATGGAAAACTACGGCCGTATCTAAATAAAGTTTTGGTGGCTGACGAAGACGGATTTTGCACAACTGAGATTCTGCCTTTCAGATGCTACGGTCCTTTTTTAGCTAACTACTTCATGGGTGCGCTGAAAAGTCCGTACTTTCTCAGATATGTGAATGCTAGAAGCTACGGTATGAAAATGCCTAGGCTAGGAACCGAAGACGGTAGGCAAGCCTTATTTCCTCTTCCCCCGCTCGCCGAACAGTACCGCATCGTCGCCAAAGTCGATGAGCTGATGGCCCTGTGCGACCGGCTGGACGCCCGGCAGGCCGATGCCGACAGCGCCCACGTCCAACTGGTGCAGGCGCTGCTGGACAGCCTGACCCAGGCCCGAAATGCCGAGGATTTTGCGCAAAGCTGGCAGCGGCTGGCCGAACACTTCCACACCCTGTTCACCACCGAACCCAGCATCGACGCCCTCAAGCAAATCCTGCTGCAACTGGCGGTGATGGGCAAGTTGGTGCCGCAAGATCCAAGCGATGAGCCAGCCAGTGAGTTGCTTAGGCGGATTGCTAAGGAAAAGGCGCTGCTGGTGGCCGAAGGCAAGATCAAGAAGCAGAAGGTCCTGTCGGAAATTGAGAAAGACGAGGCTCTTTTCGAGCTGCCAAGCAGCTGGATCTGGACGAGATTTGGGAATGTCTGCGCAATCAAAGGCGAGCTAGTTCGCCCCGAAGATTTCCCGTCATTACGCCAGGTTGCCCCTGACTGCATTGAGAAAGGAACTGGCCGCCTCACTGACAACAGAACAGTGAAAGACTCTGGCGTCAAAGGCCCGAACAGTCGATTCTTTGCCGGACAGATTGTCTACTCGAAGATCCGCCCGTCGCTTTCTAAAGCCGTTCTAGTTGATTTCGACGGGCTTTGCAGTGCGGACATGTACCCAATAGATGCGTTTATTAACTCGGAATTTCTACTTAAAGAAATTCTATCTGCGGTTTTTCTTGAGCAGGTTAGGGTCGCAGAAAATCGAATAAAAATGCCAAAACTCAATCAGGAAAGTATGGCGAATTTTGTGCTGCCGATTCCCCCCCTAGCCGAACAACGCCGCATCGTCGCGAAAGTCGATCAACTGATGGCGCTGTGCGATCAACTCAAAGCTCGCCTCGGCGAGGTCCGCCAAGTGCATGGGAGCCTTGCCAATGCATTGATTGGCCAAGCTTTAAATGGTGAAAAGGAGTCAGGCGCCGAGGTTGTTGACTTCAGCGCTTACCTTATTTCAAAGCTCGCGCCACAACGCACCTTTGGGCGCGTGGCACATATGAAGTTGCTGTTTTTGGCGGATTCCCATCTGGGCTTGGGTTTGATGGATGGATATCGTCGCCATGCTGCGGGTCCGCTCGATACGACGATTTATCGAGTGGAGGAGCGTGCCGCCAAAGAAGGACTGTATTCGACCTCGATCGAGGTGCTGAAATCTGGGCAGGAAAAGGTCTCCTATCACATCGGGGATAATGTCAATCGTTCTGTCGGAGTGACGGCTGCCGCACTCGGCGTTGCTCGGAAGGAGTTGGATCGCCTTATCGCGTTATTTGAAGGGCGTAAGACGGACGATCTGGAGGCTGTCGCAACGCTATACGCGGTCTGGAACGATGCGCTTGCTGGGGGGCTTCGTCCCAATGACGAGTGGTTGATCAACGAGTTTCGCAGCAACTGGCATGAGGCAAAGGAGCGCTTCACGCCGGATATCTTAGGTAAGTGGCTTGGTTGGATGCGCGATCATGGACTTGTCCCGACGGGTAACAGTGCGGTGACGAAGTCACAGGCAGCTTTCTTGTTCAATTGAATCTGTGGTGCGCTAGGCACGGTCTGATGGCAACGAGTCGGGTGAGCTCCGACGGGGAAACCTCGTTGCCGCTGGCCAATGATGCGTTTTCCAGCTCACAGCGGCGTTCGTTATCCATGCTTGACGTATGGATTTTTCGGTAGCAGTCTTGCTACACGGAGCCTCGAAACTCCCCGTACAGCGGTACCCACCTCCGACAAACCGGTGGGTTTTTTGTGCCTGTTTGTTTAGGGGCGCAACCGACGTGATGCCTGCGTCGGGAGGGCGGCTAATACAACACCCGCAAGGGGAATACGCCCGCCGGCTGTACGCGGTTTCGAGCCTCCCGACTTCCCGTCCGTCGCCTTGCGGCGGGCGGGCTGATTCCATGGAATGAGGAGCAGGCCATGTCGGACGTTATACGAGATGCGCAGTCACACCCGGGCTATTACCTGCCAGAAGGCGCGCAGCACCGTTTGCAGCAGCTGCGCGACCATATGCGTTTTTTGGCGCGCCTGGCGCAGCCGCGCACGCAGGCCGAAGAGCGGGCAAGGCAGCCTGCCATCTGCATGGGCGAGTTGGCGTTCTGCCTGGAGTTACTGGCCGAGCAGGTAACGCAGGCACTGGCGCAGGTACAGTGGCCCGCGCACCTTGAGCCCGATCCTGCTGGCAACGCTGCCGACGCCGGGGAGGTTGCAAGAACCGATTAGTGATGGCGTTGCCGCGCACACGGAAACACGCAGTGCTGATCTATAGGTGATGCGTTTGCTTTCGGCGTCAAAGCGAAGCAGGTAGATGCGCTGGATCAGTTGCTCACCATTGCCGCCCATGGCGATGTGCCCGCCACCGCCACCGCCACCGCCACCGCCAACGCCGATCGGCTGGGGCGCTGCGCCGCAGTGTCGGCCGGCTGTATCTGCAGTGCGTTGTTATCCGGGAAAGGCGATCAGTATTCCGCTAGTGAGCCTGTACGCCAGTATGCTTTGCCTTTGATCGTGCGTTTGTCGAACTTGAGCGTGCCTCGCTTGCCTTTGATTTCCAACGTGAACGACGGCGGCAAGTCGGTGCGTTCGGGGTTGGTGAAAACGATGCGCATGTGGTTGGCAGTTGGCTTGAAGTACCACTGCGTGCTTTCCGATGGAAGCCCGCGTGATGCAATGTCCGGCCAGGTCATGACCAGGCCGCCGATGCCACCAGGGCCGCCTCCGCTATAGACCAGAAAGCTGTAGCCGGCGGTACCTGTTTCAAACGACAGGACATCGCCGGTGGCGCCAGCGGACGTACTTGTCAGCACGGCGATCAACAAGATCAGACTGGTCCATAGACTGCGTATGTGTGTTTTCATCGTTCGTCCCTGCGATGGATCTCTATTGTTTGCCGAGTCGCTACGGGTAGGCGTAAGGACCCACGATCCAGGATGCACTGCCTGGAATGACCTGCTTGCCAATTGTCAGGCGACCACTTCTACCCTCTATCTCGACTGTAAAACAGAGGGGGGTATTTTGGGTCGCCTGGATTGACGAATTTGGCGCTTGCGCGGGTGTGTTCCTTATCCATGTGGTACTTCGCGCCAGTGAAAGGCAGGTCACTGTGCTCATAGCCGGGCCAGCGGATCATGGCGCCGGCGATGCCGTCGTTTTCTTTGCTTCCACCACCGACATACAGTCCGACTTCGTATGTGCTGTCAGCGCTTCGAAAGGTGACGACCGTACTTATGGCCAGTGCAGGAGTGCTGGTAAGCGCAAACGCCAGGAGCAGCGTGAGCAGCATCGCCACCTTGGGTGTGATTCGATTTCGCATCGACATCCTTCCTTGGTATGAAGCTGGATCTTATCTGATCTGAATTTCGGAACCGGCACGGACGCACAGCATTAGCTGCGCAATCGCAGCCGGCCACGCCGCACGATGCAGCCGATCACACCGGCGCAGACTTCAAAATCCCCGACAAACTCTCCCGCAGGATCAACTGCAAATGCATGCGGTTGAGTTCCATGCCGCTGGTCATCACGCTGTGCAGGCCGCCGCACATGGCGGCGACGGCGAAGACGCGGGCCTGGAATTCCTGTTCGCTGCTGGCCGGGTCGGCGTGGCCGCGGAGCAGGCGCTTGAGCAGGGCGCTGAGGTGTTCGATCAGCGATGCGCTCTGCCGGCGCATGAAGGCGGCCAGCACCGGGTCGCGCAGGGTGGCCAGGTGCAGTTCCAGGTCGATGCGGGTGCGCTTGATGTTGATTTCCTGCAGCAGCCAGTCTTCGAGCAGGCCGGCGATGAAATCCACCACGTGCACGTTGGCCGGGCGCTCCACCAGCCACATCTGGCGGATGGCGCGCATGTAGTTGCGCTCCAGCAATGCGCGCACCAGCGCGTCCTTGTCTTCGAAGCGTTGCAGCAGGCTGCCGCAGCTGACCCTGGCGCGTTCGGCGATCAGCTCGAAGCTGGTGGCGCCCAGGCCAATCTCGTCGATGCACTGTTCGGTGGCGTCCAGCACCTCTTCCAGGCGCAGTTCTTCGCGCTCTTTCGCCGTGCGTAGCAGCAGAACGTTGGACATGGGGAGCGGGTCGGCGGGGGGGCTGCAGTATAGCGGCGTTGCGTTATCCATCCGTTGCGTTCGCTTGGCGATAGGCCATTGGTCATGGGTGTTGCGTGCGCTGCGTTGCAGTTTATGCAGCTGTGGTGATCAACCGTTTTTTCACGGCCGCTGTGCGACATGTGAGGTTCGTTGCAGGAGATGCATGTGAGTGAGAACAGTGCGGTAGCCGGTGTGTCGGCGCAGTGGCCGGCGCGGTTGTGGGTGGCGCGGCATGGGCAGAGCGCAGGCAATGTGGCGCGCGATGTGGCCGAGGCCAGCGGGGCGGCGCTGATCGAGTTGGAGCATCGCGATGCGGATGTGCCGTTGTCGGAATTGGGGCAGCGCCAGGCGGACGCCTTGGGTGCGTGGATGGCGGGCCTGCCCGAGCAGGAGCGGCCAACCTTGATCCTGAGTTCCACCTATGTGCGCGCAAGGCAGACCGCTGCGGCAGTGGCGCGGGCGTTGAGCCAGCCAGCCGATGCAGTGAGCGTGGACGAGCGGCTGCGCGAGAAGGAATTTGGCGTGCTCGACCGCTACACCACATCCGGCATTCTTGCGACGTTTCCGGAGTTGGCGGAGCAGCGCAAGTTGGTGGGCAAGTTCTACTTCCGCCCACCCGGTGGCGAAAGCTGGTGCGATGTGATCTTTCGCCTGCGCAGCATCGTCGGCGATCTGCAGCGCAACCATGTGGGTGCGCGTGTGTTGATCGTGGGGCACCAGGTGATCGTCAATTGCTTTCGCTACCTGATCGAGCGGATGGACGAGGCCACCATCCTGGGCATCGACCGAGAAGGCGATGTGCCCAATTGCGGGGTGACCGAATACGTTGCCGCGGCCGATGGGCAATCGCTGAAGCTGGTGCGCACCAAGTTCGTGTCGCCGGAACTGGCGCAAGAGCCGGTGACCACCGAGTCCGATCGTCCGGCAGGGGCGCGCTGACATGGCGGCGGCACGCGTGCGGATGCTCACCGCAGCGGCATTGCGCGCGATGCCGCTGCCATTGCCCGGTGGCGACAAGGAACAGCGTGGGCGCGTGCTGATTGTGGGTGGCTCGATGCGTGTGCCAGGCGCCGCGTTATTGGCTGGCGAGGCGGCCTTGCGGGCGGGCGCGGGCAAGTTGCAGATCGCCACGGCTGCAGGCATTGCACCGGGGATGGCGTTGGCGGTGCCGGAAGCGCTGGTGCTGGGGTTGGGGCAGAACGCCCAGGGCGAGATCGTGCGCGGGCATCGTGCGATGGATGCGGCCATGGCTGCGTGCGATGCGGCGGTGATCGGGCCAGGCATGGTGTCAACCGGCACCACCGCTGCGCTGGTCAAACGTGCGATTGCGCAGGCTGTGTGCACGCTGGTGCTGGATGCTGGCGCGCTGTCGCCACGCTTGCGTGCACCGCCGGGCCGCCCGTTCGTGCTGACGCCGCATGCCGGTGAGATGGCCACGCTGGCCGGAGACGACAAGGCGGCGGTGGAAGCGGCGCCGGGCGAGTACGCGGTGGCATTTGCGAAGAAGATGCGCAGCGTGGTGATCGTCAAGGGTGCCGACAGTTTCATTGCCGGGCCTGACGGTGCGCTGTGGATGCATCGTGGCGGCGTGCCCGGACTTGGGACGTCCGGCTCTGGCGACACCCTGGCCGGCGTGATTGCAGGGTTTGCGGCACGCGGGTGCGATGCATTGACCGCGGCGTTGTGGGGCGTGTTTGTGCACGCGGCTGCGGGCAAGCAGTTGTCGAAACGGATCGGGACAGTCGGGTTCCTGGCGCGCGAAATTCCAGCGGAAGTGCCGGGGATTCTGGATCGGTTGGCGAGCGGGTCTGCAGCGCTTACGTAGCCCTCGCCCGCGAGAGAGAGGGGGCGAGGGTAGAGTGCGTAGTCGTCCTGCAGCGTCGGCGTTGTCGCGTCGTGTGCTGCGTTACGTTACCCAGATTGCGCGTGCGCATGTCCCCTCATCCGGCGCTGCGCGTCGGCTTCTCCTGAAGGGGGAATGCACCTTTGGTGCGACAAGAAAGATCGGATACAAAAAGAGTCGCGCTTGCGCTCGTTTGCGGCGCGATGTTGCGGCGCGTTGGTCGGTTAGGCTGGCGCGATCAACCTGGGAGGGTGCACGGTGAAGCG
Organism: Xanthomonas vesicatoria ATCC 35937; assembly: GCF_001908725.1. NCBI lineage: Bacteria > Pseudomonadati > Pseudomonadota > Gammaproteobacteria > Lysobacterales > Lysobacteraceae > Xanthomonas > Xanthomonas vesicatoria. Next base: position 4,375,469 of record NZ_CP018725.1, read on the forward strand.
AGCGATGGCGTTTTCGGTAGTGGGACTTGTGAGCATGTTGGTAAGTGCGTCAGGTGCGGTCATGGCTGCGGAGCAGGCGGTGCCATCTGCAGCGGGCGGTGCTGCGTTACGTGTTTACACCACCTCGCAAGGTGCCGGCGAGCAGATGCGGGTCAGTACCGTGGCGGCGCCCAGGACAGGCCACGCGCTGACCGAAAAAGAAAATTCGATCTTCGTCAATCCGCAGCGGCAATTCCAGGAGCTGCTGGGCATCGGTGGGGCGATCACCGATTCCAGTGCGGAGACCTTTGCCAAGCTGCCCAAGCCTGCGCAACGTGCGCTGCTCACCGCGTACTACGACCCGCAAAAGGGCATCGGCTATACGTTGGCGCGCACCACCATCCATAGCTCGGATTTCAGCAGCGGCAGCTACACCTACATCAAGGAAGGCGATGCCGCGCTGAAGAGTTTTTCGGTCAAGCACGATGCGAAATACCGCATCCCGATGCTGCGCCAGGCCATTGCGGTGGCCGGCGGCACGCTCACCACATTTGCCAGCCCGTGGAGCGCGCCAGCTTTCATGAAGGACAGCAACACCATGCTCAAGGGCGGCAAATTGTTGCCGGAGTATGCGCAGGCCTGGGCCAGCTACTACACGCGGTTTATCGCGGCGTACGAGAGGGCCGGCATTCCGATCTGGGGCATCAGCCTGCAGAACGAGCCGATGGCGGTGCAGACCTGGGAGTCGATGCTGTTCTCCGCCGAGGAAGAGCGCGACTTCCTGAAGAATCACCTGGGGCCGACCATGTCCAGCGCCGGCTATGGTGATCGCAAGATCATCGTGTGGGACCACAACCGCGACATGATGGTGCACCGCGCGAATGTGATCTTCGACGACCCGGAAGCGGCCAAGTACGCGTGGGGCATGGGCTTCCATTGGTACGAAACCTGGGCCGGGTTCGCGCCCATGGTGGAGAACGTGGCAGCGGTCGCGCAGGCGTACCCGGACAAGCACCTGCTGCTCACCGAAGCGGCGGTGGAAAAGTTCGACCCGGCCAAGTTGCAGTACTGGCCCAACGGCGAGCGCTATGGCACCGCGATCATCAACGATCTCAATCACGGCGCGGTGGGCTGGACCGACTGGAACATCCTGCTCGACCAGAATGGCGGGCCCAATCATGTGGGCAATTACTGCTTTGCACCGGTGCATGCGGACACGCGCACGGGTGAGGTGACTTACACACCCAGCTACTGGTATATCGGCCACTTTTCCAAGTTCATCCGGCCGGGTGCGCGGCGGGTGAGTGCGGCCAGTAGCAGGAGCAATTTGATGACGACTGCCTTTGCGAACCGCGATGGGTCACTGGCCACGGTGGTGATGAATGCCAGCGATGTGGCGATCCGCTACAACCTGTATGTGGGCGAGGCATCCAGCGAGTTGGAGATTCCCGCGCATGCGATCCAGACGGTGGTGATGACGCAATAAACACTGCCGTGGTCAACGAACGCGTTGGGCGGGGTGACATCGCATCCGCCCTTCGCGCAGTTTGTATCCACGCCGCCACCTGCCTTGGGGTGCCTCTCGCGGTGCGCTATTGGCCATCTACCGCAAGCGCGGCGTGAATCAGGGCGAGATGGCTCAGGCCTTGTGGCAAATTGCCCAGCGCTTCCCCGGTGCTGGCGTCCTGCATCTCCGGCATCAGCGCCACGTCGTTGCCCAGTTGCTCGAGTAAGCACTCGAAGCGACGCTTGGCTTCTTCGCGCTCGCCAAGTAGTCCGTAGGCTTCCACCATCCAGAAGGCGCAGGCGGTGAAACTGCCCTCGCGGGTCTGCATACCGCTGTAGCGGTGGACCAGCGCGCCGCTGCCGAGCTCTTTGCCGATGGCCTCGCGCGTGGCGATCATGCGTGCGCGGCGCGGGCCGCCGAGGCCAAAGCGTGAGGCCAGGAGCAGGCTGGCATCCAGATCCTCGGTGCCGGCGTAAAAGGTGTAGGACTGTTTGGCCTCCGACCAGCAGTGGGTGTCGATCCACTCCAGGATGCGCTGCTGCTCACGCTCCCAGCGCGGCAGCATGGCGGTGGACAGGTGCCCGGCCTTGGCCAGTTCGCTGGCACGGCGCAATGCCAGCCAGCATTCCACCTTGGACATGGTGTAGTGCTCGTTGGTGTCCAGCTCCCAGAAGCCGGCATCCTTGTGCATCCAGGTATCGGCGCACTCGTTGCCCAGCTCGAACAACTGGCGTGCCGCCTCCTGGTCCAGGATGTGGCCGGCATCGAGAAAACGCGATGCCATTTCGAAGATGTCGCCGTACAGGCACAGCTGCAATTGCGTGTTTGCGGTATTGCCCACGCGCACCGGGGCGGTGTTGCGATAGCCGGGGATGTCGATCTGGCGTTCGTCTGGTACCAGTTCGCCATCGAGGGTGTAGCACGGGCGCACGCCGGGGCGGTGGCGGCGGATGGTACGCATCAGCCAGCTGAAGGCCGCCTTGGCGTCGGCCAGTGCGCCCACCCGCAGGAAGGCCTTGGTGGTGTACGCGGCATCGCGCACCCAGGCGTAGCGGTAATCCCAATTGCCGTTTTCGCCAATCTGCTCGGGCAGCGAGGTGGTCACCGCTGCAGCAATGGCGCCGGTGGGCGAAAACCACAGGAACTTGAGCGCTAGCGCAGAGCGGATCACCGCGTCGCGATAGCCATTGTCATACCGCAGGTTGCCGCTCCACTCGCGCCATTCTTCGTCGCTGCGATCAATGCGGCCGTTGATGTCGTCCAGCGATGGCACCGGCAAGGCATCGTTTTCGGCAGCTAACAACGCAACGACCTGGGTGTGGCCTGAGTGGACCGTGAGCGTGGCCTGCACGCCGCGATCGTCGCAGTGGGTGACGCGCACTGCCTCACTATCGAAGCGCAGCATCGTCATCAGGGGCCCAATGTGATGCACGCGGCCATTGGGGGTATCGCTTTGCCACGGCGTGACCTGTCCGGCACGTGTGCCGGGCCGATACACCAGCGCGAAGGTGACATTACCGTCGATGCCTTCGATGCGTCGTGCCAGCTCCGACCACGGCAGGCGCCCCGCCTCGCCGCTGTTGAGCGACTCGGTGAGGCGCGCGGTGCCGCTTTTGGTGATGAATGTGGTTTCGAGAATATTGCTGCCGTCGCGATACCGGCGTTGCACGTACTGCAGGTCGTGCGGCGTCACTGCAAAGTAGCCGCCCCGGCCGGAATCGAGCAGGCGGTCGAATAGCGGTGGCGAGTCCATCTTTGGGACGCACCACCAATCGATGCTGCCGTCGGCCCCACACAGGGCCACCGAGCGACCGTCGCCGACCGCTGCATAGGCAGCGATCGGCAGGGTGCCGCTGGCATCGCGTTCAAACTCTGCCTTCGGACGGATCAAGACAGCAGCAGGCCGCCGGTGGCACCGAACACTTCGCCAGTGACGTAGCTCGATTCCTGCGAGGCCAGAATGACGTAGAGAGGCGCCATCTCAACAGGTTGGCCGGCACGCTTGAGCGGGGTTTCCGAGCCGAATTCCGGAATCTTTTCCGGTGGCTGGCCACCGCTGGGCTGCAGTGCGGTCCACACCGGGCCGGGTGCGACGGCGTTGACGCGGATCCCCTTGTCGGCCACCTGCTGGGCCAGGCCCTTGGTGAAGTTGACGATGGCCGCCTTGGTGGAGGCATAGTCGAGCAGGGTGGGCGAAGGCTGATACGACTGGATCGAGCCGGTGTTGATGATGGCTGCGCCCGGCGGCAGGTGCGGGATGGCCGCCTTGCACAGCCAGAACATCGCGTAGACGTTGGTCTTGTAGGTCGCGTCGAATTGCTCGGTGGTGATGTCGGCGATGTCCTTGATGGCGGTCTGCTTGCCGGCGATGTTGACCAGCAGGTCGAGCCCGCCGAGTTCCTTGACCGCGCGTTCGACCAACTGGGTGCAGAAGGCCTCGTCCTTGAGATCGCCGGGGATGCTGATCGCCTTGCGCCCTTCGGCCTTGATCAGCGCCACGACTTCGGCCGCGTCCTGTTCTTCTTCCGGCAAATAATTGAGCACGATGTCCGCGCCTTCGCGCGCGTAGGCAATGGCCGTGGCGCGGCCGATGCCGGAGTCTGCACCGGTGATCAGCGCCTTGCGGCCCTTCAGGCGGCCGAAGCCCTGGTACGTTTGCTCGCCGTGGTCGGCTTTGGGTTCCAGCGCATGGATCGTGCCCGGCGCCTCCTGGGTCTGGTCCGGAAACTTCGGCTGCGGGAATTGGGTGAGCGGGTTTTGCATTTCGTACTGGTTTTTCGCGCTGGTCATGCACGGACTCCTGCAGTGGGGATGGCGCGGCACGCATCCAACGCAGCGCACCGATGCAGCACAGTGTGAGAATGGCGATGATGCGCACGGGTGAATAAATGTTGTGCACCATGTGAACGCGTGACGCAGGACAGCTGTTTTTGCGTTACATGGCGGTCAACAAGCGCATGTCATCGGCGAGAACAAGTACATGAAACGACACCATTGCGTAGGCGTGGACGGCGCACGCAGCGGCTGGATTGCGGTATGGGAAGACCGGGATGCGTTGGCGTTTGCGTATTACGCAACGGTGGCCGAGCTGACGGTGGCGTTGCGCGAGGTGGAGGTGCTGGGCGTCGATATTCCGCTGGGTTTGGCTGAACACGCGCCACGTGCAGCAGATGTGCAGGCGCGCCGCTTTGTGGGCGGGCGCCGTGCGTGCAGCATTTTTGCAGCGCCGTTGCGCGGCATCCTGCAGGCTGAAACACAGGCAGACGCATCGGCATTGCACCGCGTGCTGGATCATGAGAAGCATCGCGGCTTCGGTGTGCAGTCGTTTGCGTTGCTGCCCAAGATCCGCGACTGGGACACTGCATTGCGCGCAGATCATGCATGGGCGGCGCGGGTCTTCGAGGTGCATCCGGAAGTGTCGTTCGCAGCGCTTGCCGGCGGGCAAGGTCTGGCGGCACCCAAGAAAAGCGACGAAGGGCACCGACAGCGGCGCACCTTGTTAGGCGATCACTACGGTGCGGCGCGCGTTGCATCGTTGCTGGAGCGCGTGCCGCGCGCATGCGCCCAGCCAGACGATGTACTCGATGCCTTGGTGGCTTGCTGGAGCGCGCAGCGCATTGCCGCTGGCACCGCCGGCAGTCTGCCGGCGGTGGTGGAGCGCGATGCTTGCGGGTTGCGGATGGGGATCTGTTACTGAGCCGACGCAGGCGCCGACATCGAATACGGCCGCTGCGCGGGATCGGTGGCCCATTGCGTGTTCGGCGTGGCCTGCATGCGCACGCGGAGTTCGCCGCCGGCCTGAATTTCCTGGTGGGCCAGGTAGGCGCGGGTCAGTGGCGTGCCGTTGAGGGTAACACTGCCGATATAGGGGCGGGCCTTGCTCACGCCGTCGGCAATGACGCTGAAACGCTTGCCGTTCGGCAGGTTAAGCGTGGCGCGCGGCAGGAACGGCCGGCCGATGATGTACTGGTTGCTGCCCGGTGCGACCGGATAAAAGCCCAGCGTGGTGAATACGTACCAGGCCGACATCTGGCCGAGGTCGTCGTTGCCGGCCAGGCCTTCGGGGCCGGCGTGGTACTGGGTGTCCATGATCTGGGTCAGCCGCGCCTGGGTGCGCCAGGGCTGGCCGGCGTAGGCGTACAGATAGGCAACATGGTGGCTGGGCTCGTTGCCGTGTGCGTACCAGCCGATCAGGCCGGTGATGTCTTCCATGTGCTCGAACACCTTGGGGTCGACCTTGGCGTCGAACACCGCATCCAGGCGCGCGAGCAGCTTGTCGTCGCCGCCATGCGCGGCCGCCAGCCCGGCGACATCCTGCGGCACATACCACGAGTACTGCCAGGCATTGCCTTCGGTGTAGTCGCTGCCGTAACCGCTGGCCGAGGGGTCGAACGGTTCGCGGAAGTTGCCGGCACGGGTGCGCGCACGCATGTAGCTGGTGGCCGGGTCGAAGGCGTGCTTCCAGTTGCCGGCGCGCTTGCTGAATTCTGCGGCGATGGCGGGCTTGCCGAGCTTGTCGGCCATGCGCGCGATGGTCCAGTCGTCGAAGGCGTATTCCAGCGTCTTGGAGGCAGCCTCGCCTTCTTCGTCGATGGGCACATAGCCCAGCTCGCGGTATTGCGCGATGCCGTCATAGGGGCCGTAGTTGGCGCTGGCGACCATGGCATCGAGCGCTTCGTTGCCATCAAAGCCGCCGATGCCTTTCATGTAGGCATCGGCGATCACCGGCACGGCGTGGTAGCCGATCATGCACCAGGTTTCCAGGCCGTGGAATGCCCAGACGGGCAAGATGCCGTAGGCACTCTCGCGGCGCGAGGCGAGCAGGGAATTGACCACGTCGCTGGTGCGTTGCGGCGGCTGGACCAGGGTAAGCAGCGGGTGCAGGGCGCGGTAGGTGTCCCACAGCGAGAAGGTGGAATAGTTGGTCCAGCCATTGGCCTGATGCACGGCGTTGTCCGGCCCGCGATAGCGGCCGTCGCTGTCCATGAACAGCGTGGGCCCGAGCAGGGTGTGATACAGCGCGGTATAGAACTGGGTGCGTTGTTGCGGCGTGCCTTGCGCATCGATCGCCGACAGCGCCCGGGTCCATTGCGCACGCGCATCGGCGCGCACGCGGTCGAAATCGAAGTCCGGCACTTCGGCCTGCAGATTGGCGATGGCGCCGTCTTCGCTCACCGGCGACAGCGCCACGGTGACCACCAGCGGGGTGCCGTCGTTGGCGACATCGAAGACGCCGACCAGTTGCCGGCCTTCGATCTGCGCACGTTGCGCGGGGTTCTTGTCACCCGGCGGCGGGAAGCCCTTGTACGGGATGTCCTGCTCGGTGTCGTGCAGCTGCGTGGCGGTGAGTGGGCGCGAAAAACGCATGGCGAAGTACAGCTGCCTGCCCGGCGCCCAGCCGCGCGTTTCGCGAAAGCCGGTGACGGTGCCATCGGTGCGCACGCGCAGCCGCGACCACTGCACCTTGCCGGGGTAGTCGTACAGGCTGGTACGCAGATCCAGCAGCACATGCGCCGGCTTGCCCTTGGGGAAGGTGTAACGGTGCACGCCCACGCGCGTGCTGGCGGTGAGCTCGGCACGGATAGCGCGGTCTTTGAGCGTCACTGCGTAATAGCCTGGCTGCGCCTGCTCGCTGGCATGGTCGAACTGCGCGGTATAGCCGCTGCCGGGCGTGCTGGCATCGCCACGTTCCAGCTTGACCTCGCCGGCTTGGGGCATCAGCAGGAGATCGCCCAGGTCCGAATGCCCGGAGCCGGAAAAATGCGTGTGCGAAAACCCGACGATTGTGCTGTCGCTATGGCGGTATCCCGCCGCCCAGCCGTAGGCCTCCTTGCGCGGCTTGATTTGCGTTTCCGGGCTCAACTGCACCATGCCGAACGGCACCGTGGCACCGGGATAGGTGTGGCCTTCGCCACCGGTGCTGATGAATGGATCGACCGCGCTGAAGGCAGATTCCGCTGCGCGTGGCGCCGCACTGCCGGCAGTGACAGCGAGACCGGCAAGCACTACCAGCCAGCGCAGAGGAGAGGATGCGATCGATCTGTGCGGCATGCGAAACGTCTCCAGCGGATGCAGCGCCGGACCGTAGCACAGCGGCGCTGCCGGCCACAGGCGTTGCGCCATGCAAAGCAGCGCAGTCGTTGTTGGGGCCGCTAGCTGTGACTCTATTGGCGGATATGCCCCTAGAACGCACGTAAGCGATCGCGTGGCGTCCCAAGCGTGCACGAGGAGGGTGGCATGCGTCTGCGCCGCTGACGACCACGCGCTGGGGTTGATTCCATGTGTTGTCTTATCGCATCCATCTTTACGGGTCGGCGACATTGCAACGCCGCTATCGTCAACCGATGTGTGCAAAGAAACGTTGCGGGTCGCTCGCCTGTTTCTTGCGTGGTCTGCATGCTTGCCACCGATGCGCAACCGGTCGTGTCGACGCATTCGGCCATGCGCCGCCGCGCTGGAACGCAGCATGCAACACCGTCTCGCTGCATGCGGCCAACACCATGTGCGCCACCTGCTTGGCGACGCACTGGCAATGACTCTTTAGCAGCTCGGTCTACGCGGCTGGGCGCGCCGCCAACGACGGCCTCGGCAGTCGCGCCGCAATGCAGAGGCGACGCTGTAACGTCAGGCCGCCAGCATGCGCGCGGGGCATCGACGACGGACGGTTGTGCACGTGCCGCAGCGCAAAGCTGAACTGGTCGGGTTTGCACATTGCGTCACGACAGCGCGCAGCTGAAATAGCGTGGGCGCGCCCGCATATGGTGCAGATGGATTTGTTCGACACCCCCGCAGCGCCCTTGCAGGTACTGGACGATGCCGAAGGCGGCGTGCGCTATTGGCCGCAGCTGCTGACTCCTGCAATGGCGCTGGAGTGCTTTGCGGCGCTGCGCGATGGCGCCGACTGGCGCAGCCAGCGGCGGGAGATGTACGACCGCGTGGTGGATGTGCCGCGTTTGCTGGCCTCCTACCGGTTGGACGCTGCCTTGCCGCCCGGCCTGCCGCTGCAGTGCCTGCTGGAGACGGTTCAAGCGGTGTTGCCCGCACCGTACAACGCGGTGGGCTTGAATCTGTACCGTGATGGGCGCGACAGCGTGGCGATGCACCACGATGCGCTGCACACGCTGGTTGCGCCGCATCCGATCGCGCTGCTGTCGCTGGGGGCCGCAAGGCGCATGAATCTGCGTGCAAACGATGGCCGCGGCCGTGCCGTCGGCTTGGAGCTGGCGCCGGGCAGCTTGTTGGCGATGAGCCATGCCTCGCAGTTGACGCACACCCATGGCATCCCCAAGACCAGCCGGGCGGTGGGCGAGCGCATGAGCGTGGTGTTTCGTGTGCGCCCGGCCGAGCGTATGGCGGCAGGGCAGCACGGCCCGCACTGGCAGCCGACGCCGCGGTGATGCGTGCGCTTGTGGCCGTTTGCCCGGTAGTGTTCGGTGCAGCACTGGCGGGTGCAAGACGACACACATCATCATTTCGCGCAGCTGCAGGCGCTCGCGTGCGCTTGTCGGTCTGTGCCGTCGGGTATGCCTGACATTGCCTATTTCGGGTGATTGCCATTGCCGTCACCACTGGCCATGCTTGCATGCAATCCCCCCTTCAAATGCCGCCGATCCATGCCTCTGGACGATACCCGTCACCATCAGATGTTTCCCGAGCTGGACGTGGGCCAGTTGGCGATCACGCGGCGCTTCGCCAGCGGGCCGGCGCAGCGGTTCGGTGCTGGCGAGATCGTGTTCGACGTCGGCGATGCGCACGCGCCGGTATGGGTGGTGCTGGAAGGCGCCATCGAGGTGGTGCGTCGCGACGGATTGGGCAACGAAAAGCCGATCACCAAACACACGCCTGGCCAGTTCACCGGCGAGGTGAGTCAGCTGGCCGGCCGCGCATCGCTGGCGGCCGGACGTGCCGGGCCGGACGGTTGCCTGGCGCTGCCCTTCGACACCGCACATCTGCGCGCCCTCATGATCAGCTCGGCCGAGGTGGGCGAAGTGGTGATGCGTGCGCTGATCCTGCGCCGTGTCGGCCTGATCGAAGGGGATGCGTCGGGCTCGGTGCTGATCGGCGAACCGGACGACCCGCACGTGACCCGTTTGCAGGGCTTCCTGACCCGCAACGGCTATCCCAACACGGTGATGGATGTGTCCGATGCCGAAGGCCGCGCCTTGGTCGAGCGGCTGGGTATCCAGGAGCAGGATCTGCCGGTGATGGTCTGCCCCAGCGGCCGCCTGTTGCGCCAGCCCAGCGATGCCGAAGCCGCGCATTGCCTGGGCATGACGCCGGACATCGACCCGAACAAGCGCTACGACGTGGCGATTGTGGGCGCCGGCCCTGCCGGTCTGGCGACGGCGGTCTACGCCGCCTCCGAAGGCTTGTCGGTGCTGGTGCTGGATCAGCGCGCCATCGGTGGGCAGGCCGGTGCGTCGGCACGTATCGAAAATTATCTGGGCTTTCCGACCGGTATTTCGGGGCAGGCGCTGGCTGGCCGCGCCTATAACCAGGCGCTGAAATTCGGTGCCGAGTTGGCCATCCCGCTGGAAGCGGCAACGCTGGAGTGCGGGCGCGATGATGGCGCGCTGCATCTGGACCTGGCCGATGGCAAACAGGTGCTGGCCAGCACCGTGGTGATTGCGTCGGGCGCGCGGTATCGACGCCCCGACATCGAAGGACTGGAGCGCTTCGAAGGCCACGGTGTGTCGTACTGGGCCTCGCCGGTGGAAGCGCGCCTGTGCGAGGGCGGCGTGGTGGCACTGGTGGGCGGCGGCAATTCTGCAGGGCAAGCAGTGGCGTTTCTGGCGCCGCGGGTCAAGGAGTTGCACCTGATCATTCGCGGCAGCGGGCTGGAAGCCTCGATGTCGCAATACCTGATCGAACGTATCGCGGCATTGCCCAATGTGCAGCTGCATACCGGCACCGAAGTGTCCGCACTGGAGGGCGACCCCGAGCGCGGTTTGCAGGCGGCCGTGCTGCGGACGCGAACAGACGGTGCAACCACACGCGTGGAACTGCGCCACCTGTTCTTGTTCGTCGGTGCCGACCCCAATACCGGTTGGCTGCAGGACTGCGTGCAGACCGACAAGCGCGGCTTTGTCATCACCGGCACCGCGCGCGGCGATGGCGTGCCAGCCTGCCTGCCGTTGGAAACCAATCGCCCCGGGGTGTTCGCCATTGGCGATGTGCGGGCCAGCTCGGTCAAGCGCGTGGCTGCCGCGGTAGGCGAGGGCGCCGCCGTGGTTGCGCAGATCCATCAATACCTCGCCCATCAGGCCAATCCGGTGCCGGCCTCCGAGCTTGCCAGCGCCAATCAGGAGTCGACCACCGCATGAGCCACCATTGCACCCACACCGCGCAAATCGAAGACGTCACGCCCAGTGCGCGCGGCTGCGAAGAGTGTCTCGCCATCGACAGTGCCTGGGTGCATATGCGCCTGTGCCGTATCTGCGGCCACGTGGGCTGCTGCGACGATTCCCCGAACCGCCATGCCACTGCGCACTATCACGCCACCGGCCACCCCATCATCGAAGGCTACGACCCGCCCGAAGGCTGGGGCTGGTGCTACGTGGACGAAGTGGAAGTGGAACTGCCGGATCAAACACCGCAGCTGGGGCCGATTCCGCGCTACGTGTGAGCGGCGCTGGTGCGCCGCTGGGAATCGGGAATTGGGGATTCGGGAATCGTAAGAGCGCATTCCCTCTGCTGTGTTTTCCCGGCAACCCCGCTTGCATGGGTCTAGCGCTTGATGCTTGCCGCTCTGAGCTTGTTTTGCGGGGCTGGGCTGATTGACCAGTGCGCACGCCTGCACGCGGAAACCAGAGTGGCCAACAAGACGTCGCGAGCGACCCTCAGATGGGATGCGGGCGGCGCAGCCGGAACCGCGCCCTACGCGTGATACGTGCCGATTCGGGGCGCAGGCCGCGGCCGCCTGGCGGTTGCGCGATCGTTGTTAGCGCTTACTCCGGCCACTGGACCTGCGGTAGCACGCCGATCTGCGGTCTGGCGAACAGGTAGCCTTGTTGCAGGTGGATGCCCATGTCGCGCAGGGTGCGGTACTCGTCCGGCTGTTCGATGCCCTCGGCGATCACCGCAACGCCGAGTTCTTCGCACATGCGGGTGACGTGGCGCACGATGGCCTGCCGGCTGCGGTCGGCGTCGATGCCGCGGATCAATGCGATATCCAGCTTGAGCAGGTCTGGCTGGAAGTCGGCCAGCAGGCCGAGCCCGGCATAGCCGGCGCCGAAGTCGTCGATGGCGGTCTTCATGCCACGCGCCTGGTAGGTGCGCAGGATGTCCAGCAGATGCGCCGGATCGGCAAGGTGTTCCTGCTCGCTGACCTCGAAGATGATCGCATCCAACGGCCAGCCGTGTTGCGCGGTGGCCGAGAGCGTGGCGCGCAGGCAATGCTCGGGGTTGTAGACCGCATTGGGCATGAAGTTGATCGACAGCAAGGCCGGCAGCGCGATCTGCGCGGCGCATTCGATCGCCTTGATGCGGCAGGCCTGGTCGAATGCGTAACGGTTGCGTGCGTCCACCGCGGCCAGGATGCTGCCGGCCGACTCGCCGTTGATGCCACGCACCAATGCCTCGCCGGCATAGATGCTGCGCGTGGAGACGTCCACGATCGGCTGGAACGCCATGGTGATAGCGGTGGGAAACTCCTGGCCGTCGCGGCAGGCGTTGCAAATAGGAAGTTGGGTCATGACGTAGACACAATCGTGCGGCGTGGATCGAGCCTAATCCTATCGGCCGCAACGACGCGTCATTGAGTGCAAATTGCGCATCGCAGCATCCTCACCCTGCGTGTGGTTCTGCTCGGCGATAATGTGGCATCGCTCGCATCGGACGCCCCATGACCGCTCTCACCGAACGCTACGCCCAGGCCGTGGACTACGCGCGTATCGCCCACGCCGGACAGGTGCGCAAGGGGACGCAGATTCCTTACCTGAGCCATTTACTCGGCGTGTCGACGCTGGTGTTGGAGTGCGGTGGCGATGAAGAACAGGCCATTGCCGGCTTGCTGCACGATGTGGTGGAAGACTGCGGCGGCGGACACGAGGCTTCGATCCGCGCGCAGTTCGGCGATGTGGTGGCCGACATCGTGATGGCGTGTACCGACGCTACGGCCGAAGACAAGGCCGAGGTGGACAACACCGCGCGCGCACGGAAGAACGATTGGCGCGAGCGCAAGCTGGCCTACCTGGACCACTTGCGCAAGACGCCGGAGCGCGCGCTGCTGGTATCGGGCTGCGACAAGCTCTATAACGCGCGCACCATCGTGCAGGACCTGGAGAACCCCGCCGTGGGCCAGGACATCTTCAACGTATTCACTGCCGGGCGCGAAGGCACGCTGTGGTATTACGGTGAGCTGGAAGCCATCTTTCGCACGCGCGATGCCGCCACCGCACGCTTGTTCACGGCCGTGGTGACGCGCATGCAGGCGCTGGCCGAGACCGGCGAGCAGCCTGTGCCGGCGCACGTGCTGGGCTGATCGCGTTGTAGAGCGGCTGATCTGCGGCCTGGCTGCAGGGTCCTTGCCCGCCCACCATCGCGGGACACGCTGCAAGTACGTCCTTGTAAGCTCTTACGCGGCATCCATGCCGCGTAAGGTCCCGCGACGGTGAGCGGGCAAGGACCTGTCGAGGTGGTCGGTGCGCGTAGTTGCAAGCAAGGCGTGGCGTGCGTTGTTCGGATCAGGTTGCGTCCGATCAGTTCCCCGCGTGAGCCGAGCGAAACGCTTTCAATAAAATGGCCGACCAACTTCCTGGTGCGGTCCTCGCCGATTGCGGGACCGTGTGGCGGCATGGATGGCGCCACCGAGCCCCAGGGACGGGTTCATGGCGTGTCCCGCGAGCGGTGAGGGCACCGCGCCCTCGACCGACTGGGCGTTTGATGTTGCATCTAACGACGCCACGCCTCGAATCTCGCCCGCTTGGATGTAATGAAACGGTGCGGAGGGGCCGCCGCAGAGCACGGAAGCTGCGGTTTGGCTGCAGGGCCCTTGCCCGCCCACCGTCGCGGGACACGCTGCAAGTACGTCCTTGTAAGCTCTTACGCGGCATCCATGCCGCGTAAGGTCCCGCGACGGTGAGCGGGCAAGGACCAGTCGAGATGGTCGGTGTGCATGGTGCAAGCAGTGCATGAGGTGCCTTTAACGCGCTCAACTCTCATGTGGTTGCGGCCTGCATCAGCAAGCCGATGCAACCAGTGAGATGGTCAGCTTTTCACAAGGCTACCGACCCATTTTTTGGTGCGGTGTCCTCGCCGCCTGCGGGACCGTGTGGCGGCATGGATGCCGCCACCGAGCCCCCAGGGATGGGTTCACGGCGTGTCCCGCGAGCGATGAGGGCACCGCGCCCTCGACCGACTGGGCGTTTGATGTTGCATCTAACGACGCCACGCCTCGAATCTCGCCCGCTTGGATGTAATGAAACGGTGCGGAGTGGCCAGCCGCAGAGCACGGGAGCTGTGATTTGTCTGCAGGGCCCGCGACCGATGCATTCCAAGGCAATCAGCGCGTTGGTTGATTGAAGCGCTGCAGGACTGGCCGTTGACACTGACACCGGCTGCATGCCTCCCGCGCTAGGCTAGTACGTTGTCGAATGTCGGTGTGTCACTCATGTCCAGCGCAGCCTCGTCATCCTCCGGCCTGGTGCGCGTGCGCGGTGCGCGCGAGCACAACCTCAAGAACGTGGACGTGGACATTCCGCGCGATGCGCTGGTGGTGTTTACCGGCGTTTCCGGCTCGGGCAAGTCGTCGCTGGCGTTTGGCACCATCTTTGCCGAAGCGCAACGCCGCTATCTGGATTCGATCTCGCCGTATGCGCGGCGCCTGATCGACCAGGTCGGCGTGCCGGAAGTGGATTCCATCGAAGGCCTGCCGCCGGCGGTGGCCTTGCAGCAGGCGCGTGGCGCGCCGAGTGCGCGCTCGTCGGTGGGCAGCGTCACCACCATCTCCAACTCCCTGCGCATGCTGTATTCGCGTGCGGGCAATTATCCGCCCGGGCAGGAGATCATCTATGCGGACGGGTTTTCGCCCAATACGCCGGCCGGTGCGTGCCCCACCTGTCACGGTCTGGGCCGCATCTACGATGCCACCGAAGCCACCATGGTGCTGGACCGCAGCCTGAGCATCCGCGATCGCGCTGTGGCGGCCTGGCCCGGTGCGTGGCACGGGCAGAACCAGCGCGACATCCTCACCACGCTGGGCGTCGATGTGGACCTGCCCTGGCACAAGCTGCCGAAGAAGACCCGCGACTGGATCCTCTACACCGACGAGCAGCCGGTGGCGCCGGTATACGCCGGTTACGACCTGGACGAGGTCAAGCGCGCACTCAAGCGCAAGGAAGAGCCCAGCTACATGGGCACCTTTACCAGTGCGCGGCGCTACGTGCTGCACACCTTTGCCACTACGCAAAGCGCGCAGATGAAAAAGCGCGTAGCGCAGTACCTGATCAGCACGCAGTGCCCGCAGTGCGACGGCAAGCGGCTGCGGCGCGAGGCGCTGTCGGTGACGTTCGCGGGGCTGGACATCGGCGAGCTGTCGCGCAGGCCGCTGGATGAGGTGGCCGAGCTGTTGCGCCCGGCGGCCGATGCCGATGTGCGGACGCAGGCAAAAAATAAGGGCGCAGCGCAGCATCCGGAACAGGCGATCGCCGCGCAACGGATTGCCGCAGATCTACGCGCGCGGATCGCCGTGGTGCAGGCGCTCGGCCTGGGCTATCTCAGCCTGGAGCGCAGCACGCCGACGCTGTCGCCGGGCGAGCTGCAAAGGCTGCGGCTGGCCACGCAGATCCGCTCGCAGCTGTTCGGCGTGGTGTATGTGATGGACGAGCCATCGGCGGGCCTGCATCCGGCCGATGCGCAGGCCTTGCTGGGCGCGCTGGATCAGCTCAAGGCCGCAGGCAATTCGGTATTCGTGGTCGAACACGAGGTGGATGTGATCCGCCACGCCGACTGGATCGTCGATGTCGGCCCGGCGGCCGGCGTGCACGGTGGGCAGGTGCTGTACAGCGGCCCGCCCGCGGGACTGGAGCAGGTGGAGGCCTCGTCCACGCGGCGTTATCTGTTCGGCAGTCCGCCGCAGGTGCACAGCCACGCGCGTGCGGCGACTGGATGGCTGCAGCTGCGTGGCATCACCCGCAACAACGTGCGCGACCTGGATGTGGACCTGCCGCTGGGTGTGTTCACCACCGTGACCGGTGTGTCCGGCTCGGGCAAGTCGTCGCTGGTGAGCCAGGCATTGGTGGAACTGCTGGCCGCGCACCTTGGTCAAACCCCGGCCGAGGAAGACGAAGCGCTCGATCCGCTGGAGCGTGGCACGCAGGTGCCGTTGGGTGGAGCGATCGTTGGCGGGCTCGATCGGGTGCGTCGGCTGGTGCGGGTGGATCAGAAAGCGATCGGCCGTACGCCGCGGTCCAACCTGGCCACCTACACCGGCCTGTTCGATCCGGTGCGCAAGCTGTTCGCCGCTACTCCCACCGCGCGCCGCCGTCGCTACGACCCCGGGCAGTTCTCGTTCAACGTCGCCAAGGGCCGCTGCGCGACCTGCGAAGGCGAGGGCTCGGTATCGGTGGAACTGCTGTTCATGCCTAGCGTGTACGCGCCTTGCCCCACTTGCCATGGCGCGCGCTATAACGCCAAGACGCTGGAGATCGAACTGCGTGGCCACACCATCGCGCAGGTGCTGGCAATGACGGTGGATCAGGCGGGGGATTTTTTTGCCGACGACGCCAGCGTACTGCGGCCGCTGCAGGTATTACGTGAGGTGGGGCTTGGGTATCTGCGCCTTGGCCACCCAGCCACCGAACTCTCCGGGGGCGAAGCGCAGCGCATCAAGCTGGCCACCGAGCTGCAACGCGCCCAGCGGCGCGACACCGTCTATGTGCTGGACGAGCCCACCACCGGCCTGCATCCGGCCGACGTGGATACCTTGATGGCCCAGCTGCAAGGGCTGGTGGGCGCAGGCAACACGGTGATCGTGGTCGAACACGATATGCGCGTGGCCGCCAGCAGCGATTGGGTGCTGGACATGGGGCCGGGCGCGGGTGGCGCGGGCGGCAACGTGGTGGTCGCAGGCACGCCGGCGGTGGTGGCTCGACACGGCAAGAGCCGGACAGCTGCATTTCTTGCGCCGTTGATCGTTTAGGCGACGCAGGTCGCAACTGATCAATACGGTCGGAATTCAAGCGATGCCTTGCTTCGCCATCTCGCGCGGCGCTTCGCATTCGACATTCCGCGCGATGCGCAGCGCATTACTTTACCAGCGAAACAGCGGCACGTTGGATGCCCGACGCGTCCGCAGCGATACATCCTGACGGGATGTCATCTCTTCTGGGAGGGAGGACGACATGCGCTTAATCGCAGCAAGGCAACAGCGTCACGCTCGGGGGCGTGAGTGTTTTCAATCGCGTGCACACCCAGGGTGTGCCGCGCCCGCGTGAGCGCGCGTCTCTGGCGGGCTCGCCGTTTGGACTGAACTGGCCATGCGTCAGTGCGCCACTTGAGGGCCTGGGCGTTGCCCGCGCCGTTGGGTGTTACCGATCAAGCCGAATGGATTGCCTATGCACGCTGCGCGCTGTCAGGCATCCATGCGACTGCCTGATCGAAACGCACACCTCTGGTACTTCACACGATGTGAGGCGTTGCCCTGCAGACGTCGCGCCGAGCATCCCACTTTTTGGATCGTTCGATGACCACACCACACTCCATCGCTTCGTCGCGTGCGTCGCGGCCGCTGCTGCTGCCGACACCAGATTCGGTCGACACGCCGGTGCCGACCACACCCTCACCGCGCGCAGCTTCCCCCGAGTCTCCGCCGCATGCGCTGGGCGCGTTGCCGGTCAGGCCGGGCGCGTCCAGCAGCTCGGCCCCAGCGCTCCGCCGGCGCAGTTCCCCGTCGCAGCAGGGCCGGCGTGCCGGGGTGCAGGTTGACGGCGCCTCGGCGTCGGATGGCGATGTCGCACGCATGATCGAGGCTTGTCTTGCGCGTCGGCCGGCGATCCAGAGCGAATCGGCGCTGGGCGGCGGTGGACGTCTGCTGCGCTATGTGGCCGACCCCAAGGACCCGCGGATGCCACGCAACGAGGCGTTCTTCACCACGACGCCGGGCTTGCTGATCGCAGGATTGACCGTGCATCCGGACGTCGAACGCCGCACCGGCACGGCGCCGACCGCCGACCGGATCGCCAGCCAGCTTGCCGACCCGCCGATCGGCCTGTTGACCGGCATCTGGCAGGCGACCGACGGTCAGTGCTTCACCTATCGTGCCAATCAGTTGCATCGTGCCGATGCGAGCGGGCGCTGGGTACCGGTTCCGCTCCCTGCGGCGTGTCGTGCGGCTGCCAATATCCGCATGCTTGGCCAGCAAGCCGATGGCGCCGTGTATCTGCAGGCGGGTGCGCACTGCTGGCGCGCCGGCAGCGACCAGATATCCGCCAGCGTGGGCAATCTGCCGGACGGTGCCGTGCTTCGTTTCGATGCCGATAGCAGACCATGCATGCTGCATGACGGCGTGCTGCGGCGTTGCGATGAGGACACGCCCGGACGGGTGGTGGAGTTGTTGCGTCCGGTGCCTGGCGGCCCGGCGTTCGAATCGACGCCTGCCTTGCCGGTCGATGTGCTGCCGCTGGCACATCCTGACGCCGGCACTGCGCTGATGCTCGATGACAAGGGGCGTGTGTATGAGGCGGATCTGCGCGGCACAGGACCGATCGTTGCGCAGCGCCTGACCCTGCCGGATCGGATGGAGCGCTTGGACGGATGGGCGGTTACGTCCATGGGGCTGGCCACCGACAACAGTGTGCATCTTGTGCTGGAAGACAGCGCCGGGCACCGCATCTCGCTGCAACGGCCGGCAGGGCAGGCGCGATTCCAGCCGGCGTTCATGCTCGATCGCCCGCTTCTGCTGATGCGCAGCGAAGGGCTACAGCTGCCCGCCAATGAGGCGATACAGTCGCCAGTGGTGCTGGATGGGCATGCCCGGTTGGGGCATCTGAACGGGGTGCTGCACTACTCGCCCGCGCCGGACCAGCCATGGGAGCGGTTGACGCTTGCCGATGGCGCACCGCTGACCGGTGTTGTCTCGTTGCATACCGGTCCGCGTGGGTTCGTCGATCGTCGGCCGGTGTTTGCACTATTGGCTTCGCCGCCGCGATTGGTCGAGGTCACACTGCCCGGGCGGACGACCTGGCTGGCGGCCGGTGCGGTGCCCAGCACGCCCTCCGGTGGGCCGCTGGCCGTGGTGCCGGACGTGGTGGAGGTGCGCTGCAGGTCGATCGCCCGTTTCGACGAAGATCTCGTCCAGGCGGCCGTGCATGCAGACCGTCGCGCGGTGGTGCTGACGGCGTCGGGCACGTTGATCAAGGTGGATGCGGAAGGCCAGCGCGTCGGCATGCCCGCGTTGCCGCGCCCGCTGGCCATCGCCGTCGGGTTGGACGATGTGCTGTATGCGTTGGACCACTCCGGCGAAGGGCCTGCGCAGCTATACCGGCTGGGCGAGCACGGGCAGTGGGATGCGGTGCCGATCACCCTGCCACAGACGCTACCGCCGCCAGGTGCGCTGCGCAGTACGCGTACCGGGCAACTGCAATTGCAGCTCGGCGCGCGCTGGCACACCGTGTTGCCGGCAATGACGGCTGCCGATGGCACCCGCCAGGCGGCACGCGTTGCCACCTATCCGTCACCCGACGAGGCGGCTGCTGCCGGTACCCAGTCCGGTACCAATGCCCATGTCAACCAGCAGCAGGCGAGCCGGATCAGTACGCCCGACCACGACGCCGCGATCAGCACGACCTTGCTGGGCACCACTTCCACCGATCCGTTGCGCTTGCGCTCGACTGCGCAGGTGCTGGCCCAGAGCGGTCGCGCGCAGGCCACCGCGCTGGCGCAGGTGGTCGTCGACATGGCCTGCGGCGCCGTGCGCACGGCGGCCGGATGGACTGGCTTTGTACCTCCACCCACTGCGCAGCAAAAGCGGCTTGCCGGCTTCCGCCACGAGGCGGCGCAGGCGCAGTCGCTTGCTCTGGAACTGTTCGAGACCTTGCCGGTGCTTGCGGAGGTGCGCATTGCCGATGCGGCGTGTCTGCGCCAACCGGTCGACGGGCTTTCGCCCGACCAGCATGCGCAGCTGGTCGCGTTGCGCGAAACGGCTTTGGCCGGTCTGTTGCGCGATCTGCGCAAGATCGGCTTCCGCGAGGGTGCGCTGGCCGCCGATTTTTCCATGGCGGACGGGGCCGCCATCCAGCGCACAAGTTCGACGGCCAGTTATCGCGCCGCCGAACTTTGGCGGCGGGCGCATTCAGCGGCTATGCGCGTTGCGCTCCAGGCAGGCCACGATTTGCTGCCCTCATTCGACCGTTGCATCGCGGCCCTGGCCGGCGGCGCAGCGCTACATCCGCAGGCGTTGAGCGACATTGAGCAGGCGCTGCTTGCCGAGCTGCGCGAGGTCAGCCATCGACTCAAGACCGCCCATGTCGCCTTGCCGGCCCAGAAGGATCACGCCACCAACGCGTCCGATGCGCCGCATGCGCTGCGCAGCGCATGCCTGCTTGCGGGCCTGGTCGAGTACAACACGTTGCTGGGCGTCGGCGACGCGCAGGCGCTGCAGGCAGCCGACGCCCGGCGACAGCAGTCCGGGCTGCATGCGCTGGCCAAACTGGGGTTGTCGTCCTGGCGCGAACTGGAGGCATTCGATGATGTGGTATCTACCTTTCGGCAGGAGGTCACCACGCCCGGCAGTGCCCGCCAGCTGCAGTTGCTCAAGAGTCTTGGCCTGCCGCCGGGGAGCACCCCGGATGAAATGGCGTCGCGCATGATCGACGTGCTGCAGGACCTGTTCAATCGCAGCACCTTCTTCTCGAGTCGGGTGCGCTCGGCCGAACTGCGCGGTTCGCTCGGGTCGGCGCAATGGACGCAGGTCAATCCGATCAATGTCGGTATGGGCGGGGAGGCCATCCACGCGCTGGGCGTCGAGCGCATCGGCGATTCGAAGGACGGCGACGCGGGCCTGGTGGCCTTCTTCGTGCGCCACGCAAAAGCGACCGTGTCCGGCAGCGCGGGCCTGCGTATCGATCTTCGGCCGGGCCCGGGAACCGGCGAGTATGTGTATGTCGACACCCCGGCACGAACGGTGTCTGGAACCTGGGGAGGCGCGGCCAATCTCGGGATGGGCGGAACCTATCAACATGGCGTGGGCGCGGCGGTCATCCTGTCGCCGGACACCATCCCCGAATTCGCCAGACTGTTGTTCGACCGGCATGCCGGCGAGACCACCCACCTGTTACGTGCAGGCGTGGATGAGGGGGCGATCGGCCTGGATCTGTTCGAAACCAATTTCAATGCGTCGCTCAACGTCAACCTGACTGGGCAGCCGCTGGCAGTGCGGCATCCCTATGGTGCGAAACAGCCAGTCGCACCGGGCGCAGCCACCGGTAACCCGCGCAGTGCGGTTTCGACATCTTTACCGTTCGGCATGACGGCGCAGATCGGTGTGCAATGGAGCCAGATGGAATTGCATCTGGACCACGCGTGGCGAGACATCATCGGGCTGGAATTCCAGGGCCGCGTGGGCATCAATGCCGAGGTCAATGGCGGCATCAATCTAGGCGGCGCATTGACATCGGTATTGGGGCGCAATTTCAAGCGGTTGGTCAATGCCGCCACCGGTGCCGGCACACTGCAGCTGGCAGGGGTGCGGGTGGCGTCCAGCGACGTGCAGTTGCCAACCGACGCGATACTGGACGATACGCGCACCGGTCCGTTATTGGGCACTGCCAGCTACAAGCGCACTCTGGATACGCATGTAGCGCAGCCGGTGACGCTGCAGGGATGGGATGCGTTGCGTGCGCGGCTCAAGGCCATCTTTCCGGAAAGCAGCGCCGAACTGGGCGCGATGGAGTATCCGGCCACGCCGGAAGAGCGCAGTGTCGTGCTGCGCAATGTGCTCGAACGTATCCAGGGGCGTGGCGCACTGGCCATCGAAGCCGGCGCGGCGCTTGGCGGGGCCGTCCTGGCACAACAGCGGGCGCTCGCCGCCCAGGCGACCGATGCTGCGGCGGCATCGTTATGGAGAGGCGGCACGGCTTCCGAGCGCGCAGCAGTGGTCGACATGCTGCACCAGCTGCGGCAGCAGGACGCCGCCGCCATCCAGCAGCGCGCACGCGTCATTCCCGGCGCCCGCGTGGAGATCAACATGTTCGGGCGCGAATCGCTCGACGCAGTGATCAGTCATGCCATCGGCCACTACGCACTGGGCGAGAAGATGCGCGACGTTGCTGAGATGCGACGCAAGATTCCCGGGTTGGGGGAGGTGTTGCGCAGGTTCAAGGACATCCCGCATGTCAATCAGGTCCGCTTCGTGTTTGAGATGCGGCCGCAGGCCATGGTGGCGATCAACGACGCGCTGGCCGCCAGGCAGCAGGCACAGGCGGCAGCGGCATTGGGGTTGCCGGCATCCAGCGAGGGTATGTCCTGGCAGGACGTTCTCATCGCTGCGCAGCAATCGCCGGATCTGTACCGGCTTGCGGCCATCGCCGTGCACAACACCGACGAAAATCCGGTCACCAGCCGTGTCGGCCTGCCGCTGTTGAATGTGGCGGCCACTTCGGTGGCGTCGCACCAACTGTTCGAGGCGGAGATTCAGTTCCGTTACGGGCTGTACGATCGCATCGAAGGGGCGGAAGTCCTCGAAGCCGGTGCGCGTGCGCTGCGCCGCCCACTGGATCGCCTGCAGCAGGCCGGCGTGCAAGCGCTTGGGCAACGTCAGCCGGCGCAGGTGCCGCCACCCGGCCCGGTCTCTCCGCGAGGTGAACGCCCCGGTTTGCAGGAGGCGCGCGACCGTTCGTTCGAACGGTCTCTGCAGGCGGGCATGCTGCCGGATGGTCCTCACCTGCGCGCGCTGACGCGCGAATTGGCGCGCCTGCAAGAACACACGCAGCGCATTGAGGCGCAGCGCCGCACCTGCGCTGCATTGCTGGAATCGGTGGGCCTGACCCACGCCAAGGCAGGTGAACGCATCGACCGGCTGTTGGCCAGACTTGGGCCGACGGGCCAGGACATGAACAACGCGACGCTCGCGTCGTGGAGCTTGCGCCAGGCGCTTGCGTCGCTGCAGGCTGATGGCGCCATGGTGGAACAGGCCGATCACGCGCTCGCCCAGGCGCACGGTCGCCTGCGCAGCCACATGGCCGGACGCAGCGGGATTGAGGACATTGCGGTAGCTCAGCATGCGTTCGAATTCCTGCAGCAGGTTGCACAGGGCGAGTCCTCTCTGGTTGAGGCGGTCCACTACCTCCTGCGTCGGACCGCACAGGCGTATGACGCGCAAGAGGCGCAACTGCAGGACGTGGACGACAGGCTGAACGACCTGCTGCCGCGTTTGAAGGATCTGCAGCGCGTGTCTGAACTGGAGCGCCAGTCGGTCGAAGATGCCGAGCGTGATACTGACACCCGACGCCAGGCGCTGCATGCACTGCAGATGCAGACGTCGAGCGCCGCTGCTTCGGCGAACGACCTCGCCAGCACGGTTGAGGCGGCCAGGGCCTTGAAAGATGCGCAAACGAAGTTGAGCCGGGTCCGCCAGCAATGGGCCGAGACGCGTGATCGCATTGGCGCGCTTCTCTCACTGGTGTACAGCCTGCGCGCCAGGCTGCTTGAAGAAGCTGATGCGTTGCGCGACATCGATGCACACACACGTGCCGCACAGCAGGCCATGACGCGTGCGCGCGACCTAGGTGACCAGGCGCGGGCTGCCATGATGGCGATGTTGAAGGCCTCTTCTGCCGACGATGCTGCGCCAGCGGCCAGTGCTGGCGATGAGATCACCTTGGGCGATGAGCAATGACCTTGGCCGATGAGCAGCGCTGCGTGCGCCGGGCGCGCTTGAACGCCGTCCTGACCGCGCAGGCACACGGGCGATGCGCGGATCGGCAGCGTTGCAGGATCGCGCGAGGGCAGCGGCAGCGGCGTCGATGGTTGGCGCGTCGACCAGGCGCGTGCAGCCGGCAGCGATCTGGACGTAGCGACTCCACGTGCAGGCCGTGCCGATGACCAGCGCCGCCACGTTGGTCATCGCGGCATGCATCAGCCCATCAATTCAAAGCTCGCAGTCACGCCCGCCGCTTCCGCAGAAGGGGCCACCCAGACATCGAACAGGCCCGGCTCCACGATCGCAGTCATTGCCTGCCCGACAAACACCAGATGCCTGCGGCGTAGCGAGAACTGCACGGTGACGTTGCCGCCGGCAGGCACCTTCACTTTGCGGAAGTCCTTGAGCTCGCGCACCGGGCGGGCGACGCTGGCAACGCGGTCGCGCAGGTAGAGTTGCACCACTTCGTCGGCGTCGCGGCTGCCCCGGTTGCTGATGCGCACGGTGATCTGCAGGCTCCCGGTGGCCATCATCTGCGGCGCGCTCAGCTGCAGATCGCTGTAGGCGATGCGTCCATAGGTCAGGCCATGGCCAAATGGAAACAACGCTGTGTTGGGCACGCCGCTGTAGTGCGTGGTGTACGGCTGCAGGCTGTGCGGATCCAGATTGGGGCGACCGCTGGGCGGATGCGCATAGGTGTAGGGCACCTGGCCTGAAGCATGCGGAAAGCTCACCGGCAAACGGCCAGACGGCGCCTGCACACCGAACACGATATCGGACATCGCATTGCCGGCTTGCGAGCCGAGAAACCAGGTGACCAGAATCGCCGCGCTCTGCAGTGCGGGGCCTTGGAGCGCGAGCGCGCGTCCGGTGCTCAGCAGTACCGCCACCGGCGTGCCGGTGGCCACCACCGCGGCCAGCAACTGCTGCTGGACCTGGGGGATGCAGATCTCGGTGCGCGATTGCGACTCGCCCGAGTAGGTCATTGGCTCACCGATCGCCAGCAGCGCCACGTCGGCACTGCGCGCGGCCGCCACCGCGGCCTGCACGCCGCCGGGTAGCGGGTGATCGAAGCCGCTGCCGTCCACGACCTGCAGCAACTGCGGGTCCGTCATGGCGCGCGACATGGCAGTGGCCAGGGTGTTGTCGCGATCGTCCTGGTCGAACAGGCTCCATGGCCCCGCATGATCGACCCAGTCGCGCGCCATTGGCCCGATCAGTGCAATGCGTTGGCCGCTGCGTCGCAACGGCAACAGCTCGCCGTCGTTCTTCAGCAATACCATCGACTTGTGCGCCGCTTCGCGCGCCAGGGCCATGGTGTCTGCACGGCGCTGCCGTGGTTGCGCACGTGCAGGCTGGATCCGCCGGAATGGGTCGTCGAACAAGCCCAGTGCCGCCTTGAAGCCCAGCACCCGGCGTACCGATGCGTCCAGCCTTGTCATCGAGATCGCGCCGGCGGCGACCAGCGCGGGCAGGTGTTGCAGATACAGGCCGCTTTCCATGCTGATATCCACCCCGGCCAGAAACGCCAGCCGCGCCGCGTCGCGGTCGTCGGCGGCCACGCCATGGGCGACCAGCTCCCGATCGGCAGTGAAGTCGGACACCACCAGGCCCCTGTAGCGCAGGTCCTGCCGCAGTACCGTGTCGAGCAACCAGGCATTGGCGGTTGCCGGCACGCCCGACAATGCATTGAATGCGGCCATGGTGGTGACCGCGCTGGCTACAAAGGCGGCCTGAAACGGTGGCAGATACACCTCGCGCAGCGTGCGCTCGGAGATATCCACGCTGTTGTAATCCAGCCCTCCCTCGGCGGCGCCATAGGCGGCAAAGTGTTTGGGGCAGGCCGCCAGCGCGTCGGCATGCGACAGACCGGCATCGCCTTGAAACCCACGCACCCGCGCCTGCGCGAAGTGTTGCGCCAGCAGCACGTCTTCGCCCGCGCCTTCCACGCCGCGGCCCCAGCGCGCATCGCGGGCAATGTCCACCATCGGCGCGAAGGTCCAATCGATCCCCACTGCGCTGGCCTCCATCGCTGCGGCACGTGCGGTGCGTTGTGCCAGCGCGGGCTCAAAGCTGGCTGCTTCGGCCAACGGCACCGGAAACACAGTGGTAAAACCGTGGATCACATCGGCGGCAAAAAACAAGGGAATCTGCAGGCGGCTTTTGAGTGCGGCCTGCTGCAACTGCTGATGCCAGCGCACGTTGGAGCCGTTGAATACGCCAGTCAAGCGCCCGGCCCGCGCCGCAGCCAGCTGGCTGCGTCCGGCCGCGTCCTTGCTCAGGGGGTTGGCGACGATCGCCTTGTCGACCTGTTCTGCGGAGCTGAAAAGACTGAGCTGGCCAGCCTTTTCTTCCACGCTCATGCGTGCGATCAACGTCTCGATAAAGGCCGGGCCACGCGCTGGCCCCGGCGGCAGTGCCCACCCGGCCGGAATGCGCGCAAGCGCTGCGAGCGTGGCCGCACCACGGAGCAATTGACGGCGAGTGGTGCGCGGAGGCATGCAGAGCCTTGCTGGGCGGAAGATGCGCCCACGCTACATCAGCGTGGTGCCCCGCGTGCGGGTCGGGTTCGCATTCGACATGGGAGTTTCGGCAAGGCATGGCCGGTGGCCCGGAAGCACGTCGCAGCGTCCGGACGGAGTGCCGGCACACGTGCGTGCCGCGCCGGCATTGCACCACGGCCCCGGCTTACCAGGCCGATGCCTGCAGATCGATCACGAAGCGGTAGTGCACATCGTTGTTGTGCACACGGACAAAGGCGCCGTTGATGTCCTGCATGCGGATCAACTCGATGTCGGCGACGATGCCGTGCTGCTGGCAGAACGCCAACATCGCCTGCGTATCGGCGGTGCCGCCGGTGCCTGAGCTGGTGACCTTGCGCCGCCCCATGGCCAGCAAGACCGGGCGAAAATCCAGTTGGTCGGGCAGGCCCAGCGTGCACAAGGTGCCGTCCAGGTTCAGTGCCTTGAGCATGTCGTTCATCGGATAGCTGCGCGAGACGGTGTCGAGGATGAAGTCGAAACGGAAGGCCTGTGCCTCCATCTGCGCCGCATCGGTCGATAGCACCACTTCATGCGCGCCCAGGCGTTGGGCTTCTGCCGCTTTTTTCGGCGAGGTGGTAAAGGCCACCACGTGCGCGCCCATGGCGCGCGCGAACTTGATGCCCAAGTGGCCAAGCCCGCCGATGCCGACCACGCCTACGGTGTGGCCGGGGCCGATTCCGTAGCGGTGCAGCGGCGCAAAGCACGTGATGCCGGCACACAGCAATGGCGCGGCGGCGGCCGGGTCCAGGCCGTCGGGCAATGGGTAGACGAAGCGGGCGTCGGAAACGTAGTACTCCGAATAACCGCCGCGCGTACGGCTGCCGTCTACGCGGTCCACGCCATCGAAGGTCAGCGTCGGAAACTCGCGGCAATACACTTCCTCGTGGGCCTGGCAAGGCGCGCAGTGCCGGCAGGAATCGACAATGGTGCCGACCATCACTTTCTGCCCCAATGCGAATCCTTCGACGTCCGCACCGAGTTCGATGACTTCGCCGACGATTTCGTGGCCGGGGACCAGTGGGTACTCGCTGCCCCATTGGTTCACCGAGTGCAGGTCCGAATGGCAGACGCCGCAGAACAGCACCTTGATCGCGACATCGGTGGCGCGTACTGCGCGGCGCTCGAACTGCCACGGCACCATGGCGCCTTCTTTCTCGAGCGCCGCATAGGCGCGGGTCGTGCGGCTGGCGCCGCGGGTGGTGGGATTGGTTGAGGTCATGTCGGTGGCTGTGCTTTACAATTGGCAGAACTTGTAAGATTTACGTATTTACAAAAAATGTCAAGTGTAAAGTCATCGAAGAAGGCGACTGCCACTGTCGCGGCGCCTGCCGAAAGCAAGCAGGCGCGCGTCATGGATATCGCGCTGCAGCTGTTTTTGCGGCACGGCTACCGCAAGGTGAGCATGAGCGATATCGCGCAAGCCACGCAGATGTCGCGGCCGTCGCTGTACGCCGCGTTTGCCAACAAGGAGGCGATCTTCGCCGCGATGGTGGCGCGTCAGCGCGACGTTTGCACGGCCGAAACACTGCAGCGCGTGCGCGATACGCAGGACCTGCAGACCCAGTTACGGCATCTGTTCGATATCTGGGTGCTGGAGCCGGTGGCAGCGGTGATCGACTCGGACAACGGCATCGATCTGGTGGCCAACTGCGGGGTGTATGCGCCCGCCGCGCTGGATGCGCTGTACCAGCAGATGGAAGCCATGCTGGTGCGGTTGCTCAGCCCGCATGTACACGCAAACAGTGCGATGTCCGCGGCCGATCTTGCTTACATCCTGCGACTTGCCACGACCAGCCTCAAGGCCTCGGCGGATAATGAAGCGGTGCTGCGGCGTTTGATTGCCGGGCTGATCACCATGGCATTGGTCCACGGTGCAGGCGGGGAATGCGCAGACACCGGGTAAGCACAAGGCCGTGCGGGGACGGTGATGCCGGTGGCACTCAGGTGGGATGGCTTGTGCGTGTCGGCGCTGCGCCGCGCTGAATTGGCTATCGCAGTTGATGTCCGCGGGCTGGTGGCACTGGACGTGTGTTGCGCTTGCTTAGCCGACGCATAGGACAAGGTCATGTCCTGCAGCGATCACTGTGCGTGATGGCACGTGCCGAGGTCGCCAGACTGTGCTGTTTGATCTTCTTTCAGTGGCAATGAGCCTGCGCTTGTGCAGCGGCCCCGATTGAACAGCGGGCTCGACACCGTGCGATGTCGAGCCGTCACCAGATGCCATGGCATGTGCTGCGGAACCATCAGATTCCGCAGCGGGTGGCTTCAGTCCGCCATCACCTTGTCCGGCGTCATTGGCGTGCTGCGGATGCGCTTGCCGGTGGCGTGGAAGATGGCGTTGCAGATCGCTGCCGACACACCTACCTGACCGATCTCGCCGACCCCCTTCGCGCCCAGGCTACTGACTACGCGGTCGTCTTCGTCGGCGAAGATCACATCGATGTCGTGGATGTCGGCATTGGCGGAAACGTGGTACAGCGCCAGATCGTGGTTCATGAAGCGGCCGAAGCGGTGATCGGACTGGGTATGTTCGTGCAAGGCCTGGCCGATGCCCCAGACCACGCCGCCGATGATCTGGCTGCGTGCAGTGGTGGGGTTGAGGATGCGGCCCGCAGCAATCGCGCTAACCACGCGCGTCACCCGCACGGTGCCCAGCTCTTCGTCCACGCGCACTTCCACGAACACCGCTCCGTGCGTGGCACGGGTGTATTTGCGCTGCTTGAGCACATTGGGCAGCAACAGGAACTTGTCTTCGACCTGCTCCAGTTCGGCGGCGCGCAGCAACTCCGGTAATGCAATGGCGCTGCTGGCATCGGCACGCAACGCGATCGTGCCATCGGCAAAGACCACATCGTCCAGCTTGGCCCGTGCAAAACGCGAATCGGGCAGGGCCTGGGCCAAGCGCAGCAGCCGCGTGCGCAACTTGCCGCACACCCCGTCTACTGCCGAGCCGATCGTGGTGACATGCGAAGAACCGCCTTCGATGGGTGCGACAGGCAACGTCGAATCGCCGAGCTTGAAGGTCACCTGCTCCAGCGGCAGACCGAGCGCTTCGGCAGCGATCATGGCCATCACCGTATAGGTACCGGTGCCGATATCGCTGGCTGCACTGCTCACTACCAGGCGGCCATCGGCGTGCAGCACGGCATGGGCGCGCGCAAACATCTGCATTGCATCCCACTGCCCGGTCGCCATGCCCCAGCCGACCCATTCGCTGCCTTCCTTGCGTGCGCCCGGCTGCAGCGGGCGCTGTGCCCAGCCGAAGCGCTCGGCGCCTTGCTGGTAACACTCGCGCAGCGCCTTGGTGGAAAACGGCTTGTCGTCGGCCGGATTGACCTCGGCATAATTCTTCAAGCGCAACGCCAGTGGATCGATCCCTACCTCGTAGGCCAGCTCGTCCATCGCCACTTCCAGCGCATGGACGCCGTGGGTGGCGCCGGGCGCACGCATGTCCATCGGGCTGTACTGATCCAGGCTGACCAGGTTGTAGCCCAGGCGCACGTTATCGCAGGCATACAGCTGCCCACTCCAGTTGACCACCACCTCGACGTAATCTTCGATCCGCGATGTCTCGGCGATGGCCTCGTGCCAGATGGCGCGCAGGGTGCCATCGCGGTCGGCGCCAAGTTTGAGTCGCTGCACGGTTTCCGGACGATGGCCAAACGTGAACATCTGCTGCCGTGTCAACACCACACGCACCGAGCGGTCCAACATGATGGACGCCATCACCGCCAGCGCCAGTTGATATTGCGGCCGCAGGCCGGAGCCGAACGCGCCGCCGACATATGGATTGCGCACGGTGACCTTGCGTTTACTCAGGCCAAACACATGCGACACGTACCAGCGGCTGTTCTGCGAGCCCTGGGTCTTGTCGTAGATGGTGAAGTGGCCGTCGTCCTCACGGATCACGGTGGAGGCGAACAACTCCATCGGGTTGTGGTGTTCCACACCGCTGTAGTAATCGGCCTGCACCTGACAGGCGGCGTTGACGAAAGCGGTGTCTGGCTCGCCCTTGTCCTTGGGCGGTGGCGAAAATCCCGCCTTCAACGACTTGGGCTTGTGCGCCCGGTCCAGGTTGGTCATCAGGTTGGTTTCGTGCGGCTCCTGGGCGTACTCCACCTGCACCAGATGCGCCGCATGGCGCGCAGCCTCGAACGTGTCTGCCACCACCAGCGCTATCGGTTGCCCGCTATAGAGCACGGTGTTGTCGTACAGCGGGCGAAACGGCGAGCCGGCCGGTGCGGTCATGTCCTTGTAAAACAGGTCCATGCCACGCATGTGCGGGCGATTTTCATGGGTGACGATCTCCAGCACACCCGGCACCGCGCGTGCGGCGGCCAGATCGAAGCCGACGATGGTGCCCTTGGCGATACTGCTGCTAACCACCACGCCATAGGCCAGATCCGGCACCGGCCATTCGGCCGCATAGCGCGCCTGGCCGGTCACCTTCGCACGCCCATCAATACGTGGCACACCGGTGCCGGTGGGGCGGAAGCCGGTGCCATGATCGGCGACCGGCGGGGTCAATTCACTGTTGGACAGATCGGTACTGCGTACGTTCATGGCGATTCCTCCAGCGCGCTGGTGCGCCCGCGGTTGTCGATGGTGCCCTCGCGTGCGACCTCCAGTGCGCGCACGATGGCGCGGCGCGCCAAAGGCAGCTTGAAGGCATTTTCGCCCTGCGGTTTTGCGCCCTGCAGCAAGACATCGGCCAGACCTGCGAACGTGTCTGCCGTGGCAGGTAAACCCACCAGCTGCGCTTCTGCATCGGGGTTGCGCCACGGCTTATGCGCCACCCCACCGAGGGCAACACGCACCTCGCCGATGCTGCCGTCCTCTCTTAAATCCAGCGCGGCAGCCACCGACACCAGCGCAAACGCATACGACAAGCGCTCGCGGATTTTCAAGTAAGCGCTGTGGGCGACAAAGCGTTGCGCGTCGGGTAGATCGATATGCACGATCAGTTCGTCTGGCGCCAGGGTGCTGTCCAGTTCCGGGTGATCGCCGGGCAGGCGATGGAAGTCGGCAAACGCAATGTCCCGTTCGCCGTGTGGACCTTGCACATGCACCACCGCATTCAGTGCTGCCAAGGCCACACACATATCCGAGGGATGCGTGGCGATGCAGTGTGCGCTGGTACCGAGAATGGCGTTGTACTTGGTTAGCCCGCCAATGGCCGAACACCCGCTGCCCGGAGCACGCTTGTTGCAAGGTGTGGCACGGTCGTAGAAATACATGCAGCGCGTGCGTTGCAACAGATTGCCGCCATTGCTGGCCATGTTGCGGATCTGCGGCGAGGCGCCGGCCAGGATTGCCGCGCTCAAGAGTGGGTAACGCGACTCGACGTCGGGGTGATACGCGGTGTCGGCATTGCGTGCAAGCGCGCCCAGACGCAGGCCGCCTTCCGGCAGCGCGCTGATGCTGTCCAGCGGCAGGCGATTGATGTCGACCAGACTGCTGGGCCGCATCAACTGCAGCTTCATCAAATCGGTGAGATTGGTGCCGCCGGCGATCAGGCGCACCGGCGCATCGGATGGCACCGGATGCGGGTCGTTGCCGCGCGGTGCGATGGCGGCGAGCGCGGCATCCACGCTGTCCGGGCGCGCGTAGCTGAGCGGGATCATGCCGGCACCGTCCCGGGCGTCCACGGCGTGGCAGCGCTGTCGCTGCTGTCGCTGGGCTTGCCCATCACTTCCATCACCGCGTCGGTGATCTGCGGATACGCACCGCAACGGCAGAGATTGCCGCTCATCAGCTCGCGCACCTGGTCGCGGTCATGCGCCTTGCCTTCATTGAGCAGGCCGACTGCGGAACACAGCTGGCCCGGCGTGCAATAGCCGCACTGGAAGGCATCGTGTGCGATGAAGGCGCGCTGCAGTGGATGCAGCTGCTCGCCATCGGCCAGGCCTTCGACCGTGGTGATCTCGGCGCCGTCCTGCATCACTGCAAGGGTCAGGCAGCTGTTGATGCGGCGGCCGTCGACCAGCACCGTGCAGGCACCGCATTGGCCATGATCGCAGCCTTTTTTGCTGCCGGTGAGATCGAGCCGGTCGCGCAATAGATCGAGCAGGCTGATCCAGGCTTCCAGTTGTAATTGATAGGGTTGACCATTGATGCGCAGATTGACCGGATAGGTCGGTGCGTGTGCAGTAGCGGTTGCCGGCGCCGTGTCATGGGCGGTGGCGGGCGTGGCATTCATGCGAACCCCGTGGCGATGGCTTGAGGAGGAACACCACCTTGACGGCGATGTGGTCAACGCTGAGTGACCACATGGGTGATTGATGCCGATGCGATGCGGCCGGTGGCGGTGATCTGCGCCACTGTGACGGTTGCACTCCTGCCCGTGCGGGCATGCATTGCGCGCATCTGTTGCACGCTTCGCGCGCTGGCGTGGCGAGCTGAATTCGTCAGATATATCTGCCGGCTGTCGCGCATGCGTCCCAGCTGCTGCGACGCATCGCCGTTATCCTTGCCGCATGAATCAGCAGTGGCAGCAATGAGCCGGCGCGGCGGCAGTGCGGATCTTCCGCTGCACGGCGGGCGCGTCCCGCAGTGGCTGGGCCAGCGGATGACGCGGTTGGGCGCGGTGATGTGCGAGGCGATCGTGCACAGTTATGGGCGCGATGAATTGTTGCGGCGGCTTGCCCATCCGTTCTGGTTTCAATCGTTCGGCGCAGTGATGGGGATGGACTGGCATTCGTCCGGCATCACCACCAGCGTGATTGGCGCACTCAAGCGCGGACTGACGCCCTTGGCTGGCGAGCTTGGTATCCATGTGTGTGGCGGGCGCGGCCGGCATTCGCGCGCTACACCTGCCGAGTTGTTGGCAGTGGGCGACGCAGTCGGGCTCGATGGCGCCGCATTGGCACAGGCCAGCCGCCTGGTGGCCAAGGTGGATAGCGCTGCGGTGCAGGATGGCTTCGACCTGTACCTGCATGGCTTCATCGTCAGCGACGACGGGCGTTGGGTCGTGGTGCAACAGGGCATGCATGGTGAGCGCAAGCAGGCGCGCCGTTATCATTGGCTTTCCGAAGGCTTGAGCAGTTTTGTCGATGCGCCGCATGCGGCGATCGACGGCAGGCACCAAGGCAACATCGTCAACCTCGCCGACCAGCGCGCCGCGGCTTCGCGTGAGGCGCAGGTGGCGTTGTTGCGCACCACCGCGCCGGATCAACTGGCCCGGCAGTGGCAGCGCATCGCCGATGCGGCCGCGCCTGCGCCGCCTGCGGTGCAAGCGCCGGTGACCGGCGATCTGTTTGCCGGCCATGCCTGGGAGCCGGCGCAGCAGCCGCATCTGTCCATGCCCGATCACCATGAGGTGCGCAGCGAGAACGTAATTGCGCGGCGATTGCACGCGAGTCTGGCTGCAGCAGCGGAGGCGGGGCCGACGGATTTCACCGCCTTGCTGCAGGTGCCTGGCGTCGGTGCACGCACGTTGCGCTCGCTTGCGATGGTGGCCGAGGTGGTGCATGGCACACCGTGCCGGTTCAGCGACCCGGCGCGCTTTTCGCTGGCCCATGGCGGCAAGGACAGGCAGCCGTTTCCGGTGCCGACCCATGTGCTCGACCACACCATCGGGGTGCTCAAACACGCGATGCAGCAGGCCAAGTTGGGCAACGAGGAACGGCTGCAGGCGATTGCGCGGCTGGATGCGCAGGCACGCCGGCTCGAAGCCACTGCGCAGGGCCCCACGGTAGAGGACTACATCGCGCAGGAACGCGCTGCGTCGCATCGCTTCGGCGGGCGCAGTGTGTTCGGTTGGGAGCAGGCGCCGGAGACGGTGCGCGCCGCTGTGCCGACGCGCGCACGTGCAGGCCGGCGATGAGTACGCGGCGCAGCACTGCACCCGTCGCGACCGATGGCCGCTGTTTTACCTATGTGTTTCCGTGCCAGTGGGAAGACCATTGCAAGATCGGTTTTTCGCGCGATCCATTGGGGCGCATCGGCAGCCTGCATCCGCGCTGGTTCGATTTTTTCGATCTGGAGCGGGGTCTGCTGGTGGAAACCGAACGCGAGCGCGATGCGCGTGATTTGGAGCTGCAGTTGCGTCGTCCGCTGCTTGCCCACAACGCACCGGCGCCCATGGCGATCCGTGCGATCGCCGGTGGGCATACCGAGTGGTTTCGTGGGGTGAGTGACGCGCTGCAGCTGGCAGTGGCGGACCTGCAGACGCACGGGTACCGCGTGTTCGTGCTGCACGACTGGCTGCAGGCAGCAATGGCGCAGCGGATCGACCGGCTCTACGACTGGTCTGCGGTGCAGCTGAGCCCGGACGAACTGGATGGCCTGGTCGCAACGACACCGGCGCAACGCGCGCTGCGCGATGTGCTCGATGGCTACCGCGTACTGGATCTGCCGTTGCAGGCGCATCTGCCCGAGCAGGTGTGGACCTGGTATTGCCGCGGCCGGTAGCCATGTTGCCAACGCGTTGACGCAGGTGCGCCCAGCATCGCCGCAGTTCATGAGGAGATGCCGCATGCAGAGCGCGCAGCTGACATTGACCGAAGCGTTCAAGGTGTTGTTTTCGGTGCGCCAGGTGCAGGCCGCCGAAATGGTGATCGCGCCCGGCGATGGCGAAGGT
Organism: Xanthomonas vesicatoria ATCC 35937; assembly: GCF_001908725.1. Lineage (NCBI taxonomy): Bacteria > Pseudomonadati > Pseudomonadota > Gammaproteobacteria > Lysobacterales > Lysobacteraceae > Xanthomonas > Xanthomonas vesicatoria. Next base: position 4,409,935 of record NZ_CP018725.1, read on the forward strand.
GGGCCGGATAATCGTCACCGCGGTTCCGATCAATGGGTGTATGTGGTCGATGGCAGCGGCACGGCCGTGGTGGATGGACACACGCATCCGTTGCAGGCCGGCAGCTTGATTGCGATCGAACGCGGCCAGGTGCACGAGATCCGTAACACCGGCGCCACCCCGTTAAAAACGGTGAACTTCTATCACCCGCCTGCATACGACGCGCAAGGAGAACCATTGCCGGCCGGCGAGTCGTAGACCGGCGTTGGCGTTTGCATCAACGCGTTGCCGCATCAGGCGCCAATGCACTGCCGGCCGGCTGCATCCGGTTGGTGCTGGCGCTTCAACGTTTTGTGAGCGCGACAACCACCGTGCATTGACGCCGGGCTTGCTACATCCAGCCATCACTCACGCTGTGGAACGTCTCATGCCAGAAGCCAGCACGCGCCGCGCGGCCGCCAAGGACAAGCGCGAAGGAAAGTCGGCAAGCACGCAAGCCGGCGAATACGTCAAAGAAGAAATCGACCAGGTGCGCAAGGGCGCGCATGGCGTCAAGAACACCAAGCAGGCGATCGCGATCGGTCTGTCGAAGGCGCGCCGCGATGGCGTGGATGCCGCACCGTCCAAGTCCGCGTCCACAGCCACCAAGAAAAAAGCCGCCCAGGACAAGGCAGCCGCCACGTCCGATACGCCCACCTCGCCCACGCGTTCGGCAGGCGCTAAGAAAGCCTTGAAGACGGCGAGCAAGAAGACCACGGCCAAGAAGACCGTCGGCAAGCATGCGTTGTCGACCCAGACCAGGCAGGCCGCAAAAAAACGCACCGTCAGCGATCGTTCGGCGGCCGCGGAAAAGGCAGCCAGAACCAAAGGTCCGGCTGTACGCAAGCAGGCTGCCAAGAAAGCCGCCAAGACGCGTAAGCAGGCCGATTAAGCGCGACGGGCAAAGTGCAGGCACCAATGCCTGCATGCATTCGAGCCGCACGTATGCGACGTCAGCCGTCAAGCACTGAGGGCGGACGACCTGTGGCTCTGCCTACAGGCGCATAGGTGGGCGCAATCAGTGGGCAAAGTCGCCTCGCTCCTTGCGCCACCGGCCAATCTCATCATGGCGACATACTTCTGCGACGCCGTGAGCTCGGCTGCAGTGCGCGCTAGAAACGCCCGATGGCAAACACGGGCAGTGCGTTTGTGCCATCGACGAACGGGTATAGCGCGCAAGCCCGTGGGTCACGCTTGCGGGCCACTTCATCAAATCCAGTAGACGCGCGCGGTCGGTGATAGCTGTTGCGGACGTGTTAGTGCCAAAGTCATAACTCGGAGCCTCAAGCTCGTAGCCACGCGTGCTGAAGCGAGTCAGCAACCTGCACCAGCCAATCTCGCCTGTTGCGACCGATAAGTGTACAAATGTACACCTTGTCCCGCGCGGTCCTCATCTTCCATGACCCCCTTACCCCCCAAACGTGCTGCGGTGCTGGCCTTCCTGCAGCAGCAGGCCCAGGCCGGCGTATCGCCCAGCCTGGCCGAGATTGCGCAGGCGTTCGGCTTCGCCTCGCGCAATGCCGCGCAAAAGCACGTGCAGGCGCTAGCCGAGGCCGGGTTGATCGAACTGCTGCCCAACCAGAAGCGCGGCATCCGCGTGCCGGGCGGCGCCGGGCGCGATGCCCTGCTGGCCTTGCCGGTGCTGGGCCGGGTGGCGGCCGGTGTGCCGATCGGGGCGGATATCGGGCTGGAGCGGCAGCTATGGCTGGACCGTACGCTGTTTTCGCTGCGCCCGGATTACCTGCTGAAGGTGCAGGGCGATTCGATGATCGACGACGGCATCCTGGATGGCGACCTGGTCGGCGTGCATCGCAGCAACGAGGCGCGCGACGGGCAGATCGTGGTAGCGCGGGTGGATGGCGAAATCACCATCAAGCGCCTGGAGCGCGGGCCCGAGCGCATCCGCCTGCTGCCGCGCAACCGCGCGCATGCGCCGATCGTGGTGGCGGCCGATGCCGACTTCGCGATCGAAGGGCTGTATTGCGGCCTGATCCGGCAGGGCTGAGATGAGCGAGCCGGTGCAGCTGCGACAACACGGTAATGCCGCGCTGGCCATGCCGCTGGACGCCTTGCTGGCCGCGCGCACGGTATGGCGTGCAGGCCAAGGCACCGCCACCGCCAATGGCGGCGAATCCACCGGGCATGCCGCCCTGGATGCGCTGCTGCCCGATGGCGGCTGGCCGCGGCGTGCATTGACCGAGTTGTTGTTGCCTGCGCATGGCATCGGCGAGATCGCCTTGTTGTTGCCCACGCTGGCGCGGATGACCGGCGCCAGCAGCCGGGTGATGCTGGTGGCGCCGCCGTTCATTCCGTATGCGCCGGCTTGGCAAGCGGGCGGGGTGGTGCTGGAGTATCTGGAAGTGGTGCAGGCCGAGCCGCGCGACGCCTTGTGGGCGTTCGAACAATGCCTGCGCAGCGGCGCCTGTGCCGCAGTGCTGGGGTGGCCCCAGACCGGCGATGCGCGTGCGCTGCGCCGGTTGCAGGTGGCGGCCGATAGCGGCAATTGCTGCGCGTTTGCATTGCGCGATCGCCGCCATGCGGTGAATGCATCGCCGGCGGCCTTGCGGCTGGAATTCCTGCCCGAGCGCGATGCCTGGCAGGTGCGCAAGTGCCGCGGTGGTCAGGTGCCTTCGCAGCCCTTGCGGCTGGCGCATTGAGCCGCGCGCATGTTGTGGGCCTGCATCTTATTGCCCCAGCTGGCGCTGGACGCCGTTCTACGGCGGCTTGAAGAGCCGCAGGCGCCACTGGTGCTGGTGGAAGGCCCGGCGCAGTTGCGCAGCCTGCACTCGGTCAATGCCGCCGCTGCCGCGGCCGGGCTGAAGGCCGGCATGCGGCTGTCGGCAGCGCATGCGTTGATGACGCAGGTACGCACCATCGATTACGACGCGCAGAACGAAGCGCGCACGCAGCGGTTTCTGGCGGCCTGGGCGTACCGGCACAGTTCGTTGGTGAGCCAGCAATGGTCGCGTGCCATCGTGCTGGAGGCGGGCGCCAGCTTTCGCCTGTTCGGCCCCTGGCCGCGCTTCGAGCGTCGCCTGCGCGACGAATTGCAGGCGTTGGGCTTCCAGCATCGGCTTGCCCTGGCACCCACACCGCGCGCCGCACGCGTGCTGGCCGGCCTGCGCGACGGCATGGCGGTGACGCAGTTGCCGGCCCTGCACAGCACGCTCGACAACGTACCAGTGCGCCGCGCCGCATTGCCAGGCGATATCGGCGAGCGCCTGCAGCACATGGGCGTGCGCACGCTCGCGGCGGTACGTGCCTTGCCGCGCGACGGGTTGCAGCGACGCTTCGGCGCGGGCCTGCTCGATCATCTGGATCGGCTCTACGGCAACGTCGATGACCCACTGGAGTGCTACGCGCCTCCGGACCATTTCGACCAACGGGTGGAGCTGGGCTACGAGGTGGAAACCCATCCGGCGCTGCTGTTTCCATTGCGCAGGTTGATCGGCGATCTGTGTACGTATCTGTCCATTCGCGATGGCGGCGTGCAACGCTTTTTGCTGCGTCTGGAGCACGAACAGGGCGCCACCGATGTGGAAATCGGGTTGCTGACGCCGGAGCGTGCGCCCACGTTGTTGTTCGAGCTGGCCCGCAACCGGCTGGAGCGGGTGGAGATTCCGCGGCCGGTGGTGGCGATGCGCCTGCTGGCACGGCAACTGCCGCCATTCGTGCCGGCCATGCGCGACCTGTTCGATCAACGCGCGCAGCAATCGGTGGAGTGGCCGCAACTGCGCGAACGGCTGCGTGCGCGGCTGGGCGATGAGGCGGTGTACCGCGTGCTGCCAGCCAACGACCCGCGCCCGGAACGTGCCTGGCGTCGCGCCATCGGCGATGCGGTGCGCGAAACTGCCGCGCCACCACGTCCGCCGCGCCCTACCTGGCTGCTGCCGCAACCGGTGCCGCTGCACGACCCGCACCTGCGCATAGTCTCCGGCCCGGAGCGTCTGGAAAGCGGCTGGTGGGACGACGAGGCGCGTCGCGATTACTACGTGGTGGAGACCGCGCGCGGCCGCCGTGGCTGGGTGTTCGCCGCGCCCGGGCATGTGGAGGGCTGGATGCTGCATGGGTGGTTTGCATGATCCCACGCATGCCATTGCCGGAATGCAGCATGGGTGGCTGGCTGGTCGCCGCCGCACTGCCGCACGCGCCCAGCACCATGACGCCAAGCAGTGGCTGCAACCAGGCGATCTGCTTGGCATTGCAACCAGGGTGCAGTGCCCGTGCACTGTTACAGGAGTGCGTGCATGAGCTGGGATGACGCTGTGGATGGCGTGGACCGCGACACGCCGGGCGGGCGCATGCCGCGTGCCTGGAATGTCGCGTCACGGCTACGCGCGGCCAATGACGACATCACCCACGCGCTGCTCGCCGATGGCCTGCCTGACTATGCCGAGCTGCATTGCCTGTCGGACTTTTCGTTTTTGCGTGGCGCCTCCAGCGCCGAGCAGTTGTTCGCGCGCGCGCGCGATTGCGGGTACAGCGCCCTGGCCATCACCGACGAATGCTCGTTGGCCGGCATCGTGCGTGGCCTGGAGGCTTCGCGCGCGACCGGGGTACGGCTGATCGTCGGCAGTGAATTCACCCTCGTCGATGGCACGCGCTTTGTGTTGCTGGTGGAAAACGCGCACGGTTACCCGCAGTTGTGCGGGCTGATCACCACCGCGCGGCGTGCGGCAAGCAAGGGCGCCTACCGCTTGGGGCGCGCGGAGGTGGAGGCGCAGTTTCGCGACGTGGCGCCGGGCGTGTTTGCGCTGTGGTTGCCCGGCGCGCAGCCACAGGTGGGGCAGGGGGCGTGGTTGCAGCAGGTTTTCGGCGAGCGGGCGTTTCTGGCAGTGGAATTGCATCGCGAGCAGGACGATGTCGCGCGCTTGCAGGCCCTGCAAGCGCTGGCGCAGCAATTGGGGATGACCGCGTTGGCCAGCGGTGATGTGCATATGGCGCAGCGCCGCGAGCGCATTGTGCAAGACACCTTGACTGCCATCCGCCACACGCTGCCGCTGGCCGAATGCGGCGCGCATCTGTTCCGCAATGGCGAGCGCCACCTGCGCACGCGGCGCGCCTTGGGCAATATCTATCCCGATGCGCTGTTGCAGGCCACGGTGGAGTTGGCGCAGCGGTGTACCTTCGATATTTCCAAGATCAGCTATAGCTATCCCAGAGAATTGGTGCCGGAAGAGCATACGCCCACCAGCTACCTACGCCAGCTCACCGAGGAAGGCATCCGCGAGCGCTGGCCGGACGGTATCTCGACCAAGGTGCGCGAAGACATCGAAAAAGAGCTCGCGCTGATCGCGCTAAAGCGGTACGAGGCGTTTTTCTTGACCGTGCAGGACGTGGTGCGGTTTGCGCGCTCCAGACAGATTCTCTGCCAGGGGCGCGGCTCATCGGCCAATTCGGCGGTGTGTTATGCGTTGGGGATCACGGCCGTCAATCCGGACGAAACCCGTTTGTTGATGGCGCGTTTTCTCTCCGAAAAACGCGATGAGCCACCGGACATCGACGTGGACTTCGAGCACGAACGCCGCGAAGAAGTGCTGCAATACGTCTACAACAAATACGGCCGGGAGCGCGCCGCCTTGGCCGCCACGGTGATCTGCTATCGCGGCAAGAGCGCCGTGCGCGATGTGGCCAAGGCCTTCGGCCTGCCGCCGGACCAGATCGCGTTGCTGGCCAATTGCTATGGCTGGGGCAACGGCGACACGCCGATGGAACAGCGCATCGAAGAAGCCGGGTTCGATCTGGCCAACCCGCTGATCAACAAGATTCTTGCAGTCACCGAGCATCTGCGCGATCACCCGCGTCATCTGTCGCAGCATGTCGGTGGCTTCGTGATTTCCGATGAGCCGTTATCGCTGCTGGTGCCGGTGGAAAACGCGGCGATGGCCAACCGCACCATCATCCAGTGGGACAAGGACGATCTGGAAACCATGAAGCTGCTCAAGGTCGATTGCCTGGCCTTGGGCATGCTGACCTGCATCCGCAAGACGCTGGACCTGGTACGCGGGCACCGCGGGCGCGATTACAGCATTGCCACTCTACCGGGCGAGGATGCGCCCACCTACAAGATGATCCAGCACGCCGACACCGTGGGCGTGTTCCAGATCGAGTCGCGCGCACAGATGGCGATGCTGCCGCGGCTCAAGCCTGCGGTGTTCTACGACCTGGTGATCGAAGTGGCGATCGTGCGCCCCGGCCCGATCCAGGGCGACATGGTGCACCCGTATCTGCGCAGGCGGCAGGGCCGCGAAGAAGTGAACTATCCATCGCCGGAAGTGGAAGACATCCTCAAGCCGACCCTAGGTGTTCCCCTGTTCCAGGAACAGGTAATGGAGCTGCTGATGCATGCGGCCGAATACACCGAGAGCGAAGCGGACAACCTGCGCCGTTCGATGGCGGCCTGGCGTCGCGGTGGCGACATGGAGCAACACCGCGCCCGCGTACGCGAGCGCATGCAGAAAAGAGGCTACGCCTCCGCCTTCATCGACCAGATCTTCGAGCAGATCAAAGGCTTCGGCTCCTACGGGTTTCCGCAAAGCCATGCCGCCTCGTTCGCCAAACTCGTTTACGCCAGCTGCTGGCTCAAACGCCACGAGCCGGCGGCATTTGCCTGCGGGCTGCTCAATGCGCAACCGATGGGGTTTTATTCGGCCAGCCAGATCGTGCAGGACGCGCGCCGCGGCAGCCCCGAGCGCGCGCGCGTGGAGGTGTTGCCGGTGGATGTGTTGCACAGCGACTGGGACAACACCCTGGTGGGCGGCCGGCCGTGGCGCAGCGACGCAGATCCTGGCGAACAACCGGCGATCCGCCTGGGCATGCGGCAGGTCGCTGGATTATCGGAAGTGGTGGCACAGCGCATCGTCGCTGCACGCACGCAACGGACCTTCGCCGATATCGGCGATCTCTGCCTGCGCGCCGCACTCGACGAAAAAGCGCGCCTAGCGCTGGCCGAAGCCGGGGCCTTGCAGGGCATGGTGGGCAACCGCAATGCCGCGCGCTGGGCCATGGCCGGCGTGGAGGCGCGGCGCCCGCTGTTGCCGGGCAGCCCGGAGGAGCGCCCGGTGGAGTTCGAAGCCCCGCGTGCGGGCGAAGAGATCCTTGCCGATTACCGCTCGGTCGGTCTGAGCCTGCGCCAGCACCCAATGGCGCTGCTGCGCCCGCAGATGCAACAACGGCGCATCCTGGGTCTGCGCGACCTGCGGGGTCGTCGCCATGGCAGTGGCGTGCATGTGGCCGGGCTGGTCACCCAGCGGCAGCGCCCGGCCACCGCCAAGGGCACCATCTTCGTTACCCTGGAAGACGAACACGGCATGATCAACGTCATCGTCTGGTCGCATCTGGTGCTACGCCGGCGCCGCGCATTGCTCGAATCGCGCCTGCTCGCCGTGCGTGGCCGCTGGGAGCGCGTGGACGACGTGGAGCATCTGATTGCCGGCGACCTGTACGACCTCAGCGATTTGCTCGGCGAGATGCAGCTGCCGTCGCGCGATTTCCATTGACTGCCAGCGAACGAAGGCGTCCGGGCACGCAACGATGCGTTATCCGCGCAGGCTGCCGTCGCGCCCAGTGCAATGCTGCGTCTCGCCCACTGTACTGATCCAGCGCTTCCGTCTGCGGCTACTGGCAGGCAATCGCATGGGCGCACCTGTCGAGTTCGCTGGCCCGTGCCATCGCCCCCGCCGTGCGCGATACTGCTGCCAACGCAAATCCGTACGCGTGCATGAATAGCTTCGCATCGGTCACCGACAGCCAACCGCTGTGTGCTACACCATGCAGGTCTGCCAGCCGCGCTGGCTTATCCGTTCAACCACGAGGCGATCATGAAGTTGGAGGCGTTGTTCGACCAGTTGCACACCTTGCCCACCGTGCCCAAGGTGGCGCAGGACATGATCCGTCAATTCGACGATCCGCAAACCGATATCGATGCACTGGCGCACAACATCGAGCGCGATCCGGTGATCGCTGCCAAGGTGTTGCGGCTGGCCAATTCTGCGCGTTTCCATGGCCTGCGCGATTCAACCAGTGTAGAAGACGCCGCCATGCGGCTGGGCTTCAACACGCTGCGCACCCTGGTGCTGGCCTCGGCGATGACAGGTGCTTTCCGTGCCGGCCCAGGCTTCGATCTCAAGGCGTTCTGGCGGCACAGTTTCGAAGTCGCCGGCATCTGCCGCCTGCTGGCGCGCCAGCACGGCCTGGACCCGGAAACCGCCTTCACCTGCGGGATGATGCACAACATCGGCGAGCTGCTGATCCAGTCCGGCGCGCCGGACTACGCCAGCCGCATCAATCACGACACCTCATCGGCTGCTCATGCCGCCGAAGAAACCCTGCAACTGGGATTCGGTTACCCGGAAGTCGGCGCCGAACTGGTGCGTCGCTGGCAATTGCCGGCGGTGATCCAGGAAGCCATCGCCTACCAGGTGCGCCCGGCCGCCGCGCCCGACGGTGCGCGCATGCCGCTGCTGGTCGCCCAGGCAGTGCAGGTCTCCGATGCGCTGCACGCACACGGTGGCGCCACCGCGCAGGTACTGGACGCGCTACGCGGGCCGCTGATGGACGGTGTCGATCTGGATGGCTTGTTCGCCACCTTGCCCGACGTCATCGAGGCCGATCGCGCATTCGCCGAGTTGCTGCACTGAGTCACTAAGGTGCCGGCCATCGCCTTGACGATACGCCGGTACCGCCCTTGCGATTCGGGCGTATTGAGCGGCCTGGCGGCGTCAGCGGCCGCCAGGTGTGTGACTGGTGCAGTTGGCAGTGCGGCGAGTGCTGACACCGATGCGGCCGATGTAAACGTTGCGATCTTTCTGGCGGCGCGCGCGTTGACGGTAGGCGCGGCCAGTGTGAGCCGGTCGCCGCCGGGCGCCTCAGTGATCCAGACGCTGGCGAGGTTTTGCGCATGTGCCATCTGCCACGCACATCGCCTCATCGATCCACGCGATGTATCGCGAGACACGGACGTTGTATGCCATCTGCCCATAGAAGCCAGCCTCTAGCGCGTGCTCTGGAACCGCCGAGATCTAGGATGCCAAGCCGATGAGCTGCCAAGTGCTCTGAGCCTTCACGACGACGGGGCCACCGCTGTCCCCGCTTCCAAGTACGCCTTCCAGAGGCAGGCCACGCGCGGGAGGGTCGAATCGATACCACAGGTAACGGGCATTGGCACCGGTGATGACGTTGTAGGCCCGCCTCAGCGCGCCACGATGCGGAGCGTCGGGACGCTGCCCATGGTCACCGTCACCGGTGGCCCCTTTTCCCACCAGCATGGTGACTTGCGTGACTTCGTCATCGCCGCGATACAGCATCGTGGGTGCAACCCGCTCCACCGGAGATTCCAGTTCGATCAAGGCGATGTCGTCCGAGTTCGCCAGAAAAGCATGGATTTTTGAAGGGTCGCCGGACTTCAGTGCTTGCTGCGCTAGCGCATCCGGCATCGGCCTGTAGCCGGGATGGAGCAGGACGTGCGCGATTTTGTAGGCATTCCCATTGACAGTCACCTCTGTAGGCATGCCTTCCATAGGGGCCGCGTGAGCGGCGGTGAGGATCCATTTCGGCGCGATGAGAACACCATGTCCTTCGCCCGGCAGGTCGGCCAGTGCCGGAAATTCTGCGCGATCGATCCGATACTTCGAATCGTCAACATCGCCACGAATGACAACGCCTTTCGCTGCAAATGACAGGCTAAGAAAGACAAGAAAAAGCCAACGACCCATGTGCTGCCACTCCCTTGACGTGTTGAGATGATGTTGCGTCCGCAAGCTGCTGCGACTCTTTACGCAAGATAGTGGGGGGGCAGTCTCCAAATAAGGAACCAACATCCGACGAAGCGGAATGGGAGGCGACGGAAGCCCGGAAACGAAGCTTCAAAAGCACATGCGCTGTCACCGTTGCCGCAATGCCGCTCTCGGTCGAAATAAAGCCGAAGCAATCATCCTCCGTAACTCGAAGCGCGGTACGCCTAGGGCAACGAGCCATATCCTTCCCCTGGGGTGTGAGGAAAGGGCTGGCGACGTGCCGGAACTGGATTCCCATTCGCCCTGCGAGGCCTGGGATACGTCGCTCGAGTGAGTGTCTTCGCCTCGTCTATGCAGCCCACCCGCCACAGCACGCACACTGTCACGCCGCGCCGCAGCTGGACTCGCATCGGCGCAGGCGCTAGCGTGGTACGGATTTTTTGCCCATAGGGGAATGCCCAATGAGCCATGACGCGCAACCGCGCCAGCTCACCTTCCGCGCCGTCGTACTGGCCATCGTGCTGGCGGTGGTGCTTTCGGCCGCCAACGCCTACCTCGGCCTGTTTGCCGGTCTGACCATTGCCACGGCCATCCCGGCAGCGGTGGTGTCGATGGGCGTGCTGCGCCTGCTCGGCGGCGGCACCATTCTGGAGAACAACATCGTCCAGACCGGTGCTTCGGCCGGTTCGTCGATCGCCGCCGGGGTGATCTTCACCATCCCCGCGTTGGTGATCATGGGCTACTGGCCCGACTTCAAATACTGGTGGGTGCTGGGCATCGCCGGTATGGGTGGGTTGCTTGGCGTGCTGTTCTCGGTGCCGCTGCGGCGCTCGATGATCGTCGAAGACCCGCTGCCGTTCCCCGAAGGCAAGGCCGCGGCCGAAGTGCTCAAGGCCGGCGAAAACCCAGGCCCGGGTCTGAAGATCCTGGCCGCCTCCGGTGCCATCGGCGCGCTGGTCAAGCTTGCCGCCGCCAGCGGTTTGCGCGTGATCCCGGACACCTGGGCACAGGCCACCTACCTGGGCAGCAGCCGGCTAGTGGGCTATATCGGCACCAACCTGTCGCCAGCGCTGCTGGGCGTGGGCTACATCGTCGGCTTGAACGTCGGCATCGTGGTGTTGTCAGGTTCCATCCTGTCCTGGCACATCGCCATCCCGCTGTATCAGCAGTTCTTCATGGGCTCGGACCCGGCGCTGGCACAGAGCCTGGTCGATGCGCCGGCGGCCGATGCGGCATTCGGCATCTGGGGCGCCAAGATCCGTTACCTGGGCGTCGGCGCGATGCTGATCGGCGGCGTATGGACCTTGTTCTCGCTGCGCAAATCGCTGTTTTCCGGCGTCAAGAGCGGCTTTGCCGCCGCGCGCAAGAGCGGTGGTGGCGTGGTCGCCGAAACCGAGCGCGATCTGCCGATGAAGTGGATGCTGGTGGCGCTGGTGCTGTGCACCTTGCCGCTGCTTGCCCTGTATCAAGCCATCGTGCAGCAGTGGCATGTGTCGATCCCGATGACCATCATCATGATCGTGGCCGGCTTTCTGTTCGTGTCGGTGTCCGGCTATCTGGCCGGGTTGATCGGCTCGTCCAACAACCCGGTGTCGGGCATCACCATCTCCACCATCCTGTTCGCCTCGGCGGTGCTGGTGCTGTTGCTGGGTAAGGACGGTCTGGTGCCAGTGGGTATCGGTGCCGCACCGCTGGGCGCGGTGGCGGCCATCATGATCGGCGCGGTGGTGTGCTGTGCGGCGGCGGTGGGCGGCGACAACCTGCAGGATCTTAAAACGGGTTACCTAGTGGGCGCCACACCTTGGAAGCAGCAGTTTATGCTGGCTATCGGTGCTTTCTCGTGCGCTCTGATCATGGCGCCGGTGCTTAATTTACTTGCAGCAGCCTATGGTATCGGCTCAAAGACATTGCCCGCACCTCAGGCAATGCTGATGGCATCGGTGGCAAAAGGGCTCTTTGGAGGTCAGCTGCCGTGGGCCATTATCGCCATCGGTGCTGGTGTGGGCGCGGCGATCATCGCGGTAGATGAGTGGTTGAAAAGAACCGGAAAGCGCTTCCGCGTGCCGGTACTGGCTGCAGCGATCGGAATCTATTTGCCATTGGAACTGATGGTGCCGATCTTCCTTGGTGGCTTGATCGCGCATCTGGTGGAACGGTTTCACAAGATTGGCGGGGACGACGAGGAAGGCCGCGACCGCGTTCATCGCCCGGGCGTGCTGTTTGCTGCCGGACTGATTACTGGCGAGGCCCTGATGGGTATTGGCATTGCGCTGCCGATTGTGATCACGAACAACAAGGACGTGCTTGCGTTGCCTGAAGGTTTTCATCTCAATCAATGGATCGGCCTGGTCATTCTCGCCCTGGTCGGCTGGCTGCTGTACCGCGTCGGCAAGCGCGGCGAACAGGCGGCCTGAGCCTGCGACACATACGGCGCATGCGATGCATGCGCCGTCCCGGCAGGCGTGCAAGGTGACCTGCCCGCAGCGCGTGCCGCTGCCACCTGCACCATCACCGCGCACCGCCGCCGCAGACCCCATCGGCCGTCCCTGACGGAACTTCTTGGTCTGCAGCCCGTCTTTGCGCCGGCTTTATGCCAGGTCCAGCCGTGATGCATAGCGCCTTTATGCCGTCGCTTCGTATCGTTCCGTCTCCCGCACGGATGATGCGCTACGGCTGCTGCATGCCTCGATCGACACCGCTGATCTTCGCGCCATAGGCCATCGCGCCGCCGCTGCTGCCGACAAAAACGTTAGACCAATCACAGTACGCCGCCTCCAAAGCGCGGTTATGGCCGCTTTTTGCCTGACGAACTCGACAGTTCGATAGGACCAAGCGGACGCTGCCATTCCGGCATCGTGCAGTCGATCCGCCTCTCCACGTGCACCCCCACCCACTCACTGCTGGTGTCGTGTCATCGATCCAGCGCTTTGCCATGGAGCTACTGCAATGCTGACTGTTATTCCCCGTTCCTCATCCCGCCCAGCGCGCACTCCGCTGCTGACCATCGCCATGGCCGGCGTGCTGTGCGGGCTGGCCGTTCAAGCGCAGGCGCAAGACGCCACCGAAGCGGCCCTATGCACCGATCGGCCGACCAAGTCCAATTCCACCTGTACCGTGCCGACCGGTGCCTGGCAGCTGGAAACCGACATCGGCAGCTACACCCGCGACAGCCAGCCCGGCACGCGCGTCGAAACCTCGGTGTTCACCAATCCCACGCTCAAGTACGGCGTCAGTGACCGCATCGATCTACAGCTCAATTGGGCGCCGCAACTGCAGGTCAAGACCACCGATCGCGCCACCGGTGCACGCAGCAGCCTGAGCGGGGGCGGCGACATCTATCTGCGCATGAAGGCGCGGTTCTACGAGAGCGAGACCGCCACCGTCGCGGTGCTGCCGTTCGTCAAGGCGCCCACCGCGCGCACCGGTCTGGGCAACGACGAGTGGGAAGGCGGCATCGCTTTGCCGATCAACTTCGCTTTGCCCAACGCCTTCTCGTTGACCTTCGGCCCGGAGCTCGACTGGCTGGCCGACAGCGATGGCAGCGGTAATCACGTCGCGGTGATCAATGCGATCAACCTGGCCCGCCCGCTGACGCCGAAGCTGTCGATGGCGGTGGAAGTGTGGTCCTCGATCAACCGTGACCCTGCCGACACCATCGAGCAGTATTCGGCCGACATCGCCGCGGCGTATCTGATCAACCCGCTGTTGCAGCTGGACGTGGGTGCCAACTTCGGCCTCAACGACCGCACCCCGGATGCGCAGGTGTATGTGGGGATGTCGCACCGCTTCTGATGCGTGTAATAGGCCGGGGCGGGGTGCGCTGCTGGTACGTGCACACTGCTTGAGAAGGATGGCCGATGTGACGAGGCGGCAGCTCGACTGGCGCCTCGTCACATCGGTAGGCGGTACGCCGGGCATTGCAGATGTTTGAGACTTCGCCAATCAGCTGGCCTCGGGCGAGCTGGATCTGGAACGCCCGATGGTGCATCGCTGCAGCGTCACCAAGCACCACGCCCGTGGCCATGCGCAATGCGCCAACGCGTCCAACGCCGTGCTGGTGCGACCGCAGGGGAAGCCTTTCTCCGCGTAGCGGATACTGTCGCAATCACGTGTTCAACGCAGCCTGTCCAACGCTGCGCCTACGCGCCATGCGCGCCTGGCCGGCGATCAGCTTGCTAGCCGCATGGACCCTGCCGCCACGTGCGACGGCCATGCGCGTTCGACAACACGCGCCTTGGCGGTCTGGTCGCCGTGCCGATGCGTGCGATTCCATGCATGCGGCCACGCCCACGCGACCGCGCAGGCAGACGCAAGCGCAAGTCTTTGCGCGTGCGCCGCAGCAACGCCTACCATCGACGTTTTGCCGTTGCAGGAACTCTCGATGAAGCTGCGTCACGCCGTATTGCCCTTGTGTTTGCTGGCCGCCTTGCCAAGCCTTGCCGCCGCGCGCGGTTTCGATGTGCGCGACATGGTGGCGCTGGACCGGGTGTCTTCGCCCACGCTCAGCCCCGATGGCAGCGTGGTGCTGTTCGCCAAGCGCCAGGCCAAGACCGCCAATGGCAAACCGGCCACCAGCCTGTGGGTGCGCAACCTGCGCACCCGCGATTTGTCGCCGCCCAAGCGGCTCACCCCCGAAGGCTGGAACGTCAACAGTCCGGCGCTGTCGCCCGATGGCAAGACGGTGTACTTCCTCAGCAGCAAGTCCGGGAGCCAGCAGCTGTATGCGCAAGCGCTGGCCGGCGGCACCCCGCAACAGCTCACCGCGTTCGCGGTGGACGTGGACAGCTACAAGCTTTCCCCGGACGGCAAGCGCATCGCCTTCAGTGCGGGCGTGTTTCAGGACTGCGGGTCTGACCTGGATTGCACCAAGAAAAAGCTCGCCAGCGTCAAGAATGCCAAGGCCAGCGGCGTGGTGTACAACCAACTGTTCGTGCGCCATTGGGACACCTGGAACGATGGCCGTCGCAACACCTTGTTCGTCTCCGAGCTGCCTGCAAGCGGCGCCAAGCCGGTGGTCGGCGCCTCGGCGATCAGCGCCACGTTGGCCGGCGATGCGCCATCCAAGCCATTCGGTGGCAACGACGACTACACCTGGTCGCCCGACGGCGCCAGCGTGGTGGCCAGCGTGCGCATTCCGCAGCCGCATGGCCCGGAGGCCGGCAAGGCTGCCAAGTCTGCCGCCAAGCCCACTGGCAACGACGAGCCGTGGCAGACCAACTTCGACCTGTATCGCCTGGATGCGGCCGGCGAGTCCGCGCCGGTCAATCTCACTGCGGCCAACCCGGCATGGGACGCCGGCCCGGTGTTCAGTGCCGACGGCAGAACGCTGTACTACCGCGCAATGAAGCGCCCCGGCTTCGAGGCCGACCGCTTCGGCGTGATGGCGATGGACGTGGCCAGCGGCAAGACGCGCGAGATCGCGCCGAAGTGGGATCGCTCGGCCGACAGCATCCAGGTATCGGCCAACGGCGACTCCCTGTACGTGCCGGCACAGGAAATGGGTCAGCATCCACTGTTCGAAATTAAGATCGCCGATGGCAGCGTGTCTCAGATCGTTGGTGGCAACAGCGTTGCCGAATTCGACGTAAAAGGCGGCACATTGGCGGTCATGACCAATTCGCTGAAGACAGGCAATCAGCTGTTTACGGCACCTATCGGCGCAAACGATGGGGGCGCGCACGCGATGCGCGCTATCACTCAAAGTGCCGAGGAGCAGCTTCCGGACGTGCAATTCGGCGACTACGAGCAGTTCCAGTTCAAGGGCTGGAACAACGACACCGTGCACGGCTACGTGGTCAAGCCGTACAACTACCAAGAAGGCAAGACCTACCCGGTGGCGTTCCTGATCCACGGCGGCCCGCAGGGCAGCTTCGGCAACGGCTGGAGCAACCGCTGGAATCCGCAGACCTACGCCGGCCAGGGCTATGCGGTGGTGATGATCGACTTCCACGGCTCCACTGGTTACGGCCAGGACTTCACCGATGCGATCAGCCAGCATTGGGGCGACCGCCCGCTGGAAGACCTGCAAAAGGGCTGGGCTGCCGCGCAGAAACAATACGGCTTCCTCAACGGCGACAAGGCCTGTGCGCTGGGCGCCAGCTACGGCGGCTACATGGTGTACTGGATGGCCGGCAACTGGAATCAACCCTGGAAGTGCCTGGTCGACCACGACGGCGTGTTCGACAACCGCACCATGGGCTACGCCACCGAAGAGTTGTGGTTTTCCGAGTGGGAAAACGGCGGCACCCCATGGCAGAACCCGGCCGGCTACGAGAAGTTCAATCCAGTGCTGCACGTAGACAAGTGGAAGGTGCCGATGCTGGTCATCCACGGCCAGCAGGATTTCCGCATCCCGGTCGAGCAGGGCCTGGCCGCATTCACCGCGCTGCAGCGCAAGGGCATCGACTCCAAGTTCCTGTATTTCCCGGACGAGAACCATTGGGTACTCAAGCCGGACAACAGCATCCTGTGGCATGACACCGTCAATGGCTGGTTGAAGCAGCACATCGGCCAGTAATGCGTCGGCGCACTGCCACGTCGCAAGCAGCGGCGTGGCAGTGCGGTGCCTCCGCAAGGCAAACACATCACATGATGGCTACAGGAACGTGCGGCCACTAGCATGTCTGATGGATGGGCAGCGGTGCTTGCCCCTTCTCTCGAGCGGTCGGCGCGCTGGCTTCCTTGTGCGGCCGCGGGTAGTTAGCTTGCGCGTTGCGCCAGATGCCGCTCCACGATGTCCTGAATTTCAGCCACTGCGATGCCATACGAGCCTGCTTGCCCGGCATCAAATGCAGTTTTCCATTGGATGTAGCCAGGTAGGTACGTCTCGCCGACCTCATCGTTGCCGATCAAGACCGCCTCGCTGCGCTCCAATGTTTGCGCAATCAGCGGAACGTGCGGCAGGGTGCGCAGGATGTTGTCTTCTCCGCCTGCCCTGCGAATGCGCACCTCACGCATAGTGGTATGCAGGATCTGTCCACCAAGTGGATGGGTGTCTATGCGGTTGATCAGCAACAGCGGAATCTCCTCTGCATGTCTGCCACGACAGCGCCAGAGTTGGCCAATTGCATAGAGTGAGGAAGGGGCTTGGGTCATGGGGCACGTCCGACACAAACCTCTATGAGGCAACCGCGCGCAGAATGCCGCGAAAACGGCTGCTCTGTAGCGCTCGCTCAAGTGGCGCGACGCGCTGCCGATACAGCTGCAGTCGAGTGCGCTTGCGGCTCCCCCCCTTGGTAACCGGCGATGAAATGGCGGCTGGTCGCGCGCGGGCACCATCGCCCTGTCGTCATGTCGGCATGTCAAAATAGCGCTTCTTTAACTTTCCCACTCCCTGCCAGGATCGCAAGGATCTTTCGCATGCGCACGTTCGTTCGCCCCGCTTTCCTTGGGCTCGCCCTGATCTTCAGCCCTGCCTGGAGCGCTGCACCGCGGCCGACGGCGGCGGTGCCTGCACACGCGCCGGTGTCTGGCGCTGCCAGCCCGACAGACGCCGCCAGTAGCGAGCTGCTGGTGCCGTTGCCGGCGACGCTCAAGCAGGGTATGAACTACCGCGCGTTCTCGCAGGCCATTGCCGAGCAGGGCTGGCAGCCCGTAGATCCGCTGGCGGCAGATAGTTGCATGGCTGCGGGCGATTGCGAAATCGAATTTGTGGCGCCTCGTGCCGGCGCGCGTCTACGCGTGCAGGTGGGCTCACACTCGGGTGCGGCAGTGGTGCAGAACTGGACTGCGAAGCGGGCGCCGGCCGATCGCATGGGCGCCACCAGCGCGTCCATCGATGCCCCGAAGGACGCCCCGGCCGCGATCAGCGGTGCTGTGGCCGAACAGCCGCGCTGAGCGCCTGCCAGCGATAGGTGCGGCGTATCATCGCGCTGCGCACCGGCGGTGTATGCGGGCGTCGGTGCGTCTTTCGCATCGCTTCGCCTCTCCTGGCCCGAGTCCCCCGTACCGCATGAATCCTCTTGCATGAAGAGCATCGATCCTGCCGACCTGGAAGCGTTGTTCGATGCCGTGCCGGACGTGTTGTTCTTCGTCAAGGACCGCGAGGGTCGCTATACCCACGTCAACCAGACCATGCTGCGGCGCCTGGGCCTGAAGTCGCGCAAGGAGTTGATCGGCAAGCGCGTCGCCGAGGTCTATCCCAGCGGTCTGGGCGCCAACTACGCCAATCAGGATGAGCAGGTGCTCGCTGGCGAGGTGATCGATAACCTGCTCGAACTGCATTTGTTCGCCAATCGCGAACCGGGTTGGTGCCTCACCTGCAAGCGCCCGCTGCTGGTCGACGGCAAGGTGCAGGGCATCATCGGCATCTCGCGCGATCTCGGTCCGCAGGACGGGCACGAATCGCAGTACGAAAAACTCAGGCTTGCGTTGGCCTACCTCAACGCCAACTACGCGCAAAACGTGCGCATGCAGGCATTGGTGGAGATCACCGGGTTTTCGATGTCCAAGCTGCAACGCTCGTTCCGCAAGGTGTTCCAGCTCACCCCGCAGCAGGTGCTGGCCAAGTTGCGTTTGCAGATGGCCATGCATCTGCTGCACGGAAACAAGAGCCTGACCGAAATTGGCCATGCCTGCGGTTTCAGCGATCAAAGCGCCTTTGCGCGGCAATTCAAGCTGGCGGTAGGCATGACGCCACGCGAGTACCGCGCGCTGGCGAATGCGCAGCAGCACATGCCGCTGCCTGCGATCGAATGACAGCCGCGCCATCGCACGCCTATGTTTGGCCGTTTTTAGTCCCTGTCGAGGAAAAGATGAGGCAGCTGCAATGGATTGAATCAGCTGGCGGGCCACTTGTTCTGATGCATGCGGCGTGTTTGCCCGGCTGGTCAGGAACTGCCCCGGCTCTATCAAATAGCGGCACAACCGACTACGCGCGTGCGTGCTGGATCGATGACGACATGGGTCTGGTGGCGACCGCCTCCGGGTGCGCGCTGGTGTTGGGCGATGAGCCTGATCGGACAGCGCTGATCGAACGCGATGAGGCCGTGTTCATTGTCCGATGGCGCTGGGCGCCGTCGGAAGATGCCTTGCTATCAGCGTTGCACAGTGCATTGCCCACGCTTGAATTCGTAACGTCAGGTGTTTTTTCGACGCGCGCTGGCGTACACCTTCTCTTCGATTCGGCAGTGCCTGGTGCGCATGTAGATGCGAACAGGTCTGAATCGTTGGTTGTCACCCTGGCGATGCCGCGGCTTTCACTCGCAAGCGCGGTCTTTAAGCCATCTTCGAAGATCTGCGCTCTGATTCATCGCCTCGCGCCCGATGGTGCTGATGCATCTGGCTAAGGTCGTTCGGGACGCTTCCCGTGACTGATAATTTCTGATCTTTCTTGGGTTAGGGGGGGGGCGCACGTCCAATCAAAGACCCATCTCCACGCAGTCAAGCGAGATGCCTGACGGTTGGGCATTGCATCGAAATGCATCGCAACTTAGAGCTGCTGTTATCGGCATTGGAAAACCGCTACCACCGAGCGGAAGAGCAGCGATGCCTATCGGTATTGCACCTAGGGCGCGAGCGACGTCACTAACGTCGCTCGCGCCTGGAGTTGTTTGCGCTAATGCGGTTACGCCAGCATGCGCACCTTCGGCTCGCGTGCCCACTGGCGCGTCTTCGCGGCGGCGATGAATGCCTTGGTATCGGAAGCCGGGACAATGCCTGGATCCTTGCCGACGTTGCCCGCCTTGAGCAGCAGTTGCGCGCCATCGTCAAACGCAATCGCCTTCAGATGGGCCCAGGCGTTGCTGACGAAATCCAGTGCCGCCGATTCGTTGGTCAACACTTTGGCCGCTTCCGAGGACAGCAGCACAGCCACTGCATCGAACACGATCGACGGCGTGCCGGCCAACTGGCCGTCGGCGGCCAACTGCTTGCCATCGCTGAGCTTGGCGCCGCCGCGTTTGGGCGCGACGATCTTCACCATGGCGCCGGCTGCTTCGGCGGCCTTGCGCACGGCCTTGATCGCTGCGGCATCCGAGCCGTCGTGGATCAGGATGCCCACCGTGCGCCCCTGCAGGGTGTCTTTCATCTTGCCGATCAATTGCAGCGCGGGCGACAGCGGCATATCCGTCGGTGCCACTGCTGCGGGAGGTGCGGGCGGCAGCTTGGTCATGCCCATGCCGTCTGCAACGCGCTGCGCAAGCGCCGGGTCGACATGACGCAAATGCCCCACGATGGCTTCGCGCACGTGCGCGGTGTCGACCTTGGACAGCTCAAACACCAGTGCCGAGGCCAGATGCGCTTGCTCTGGTGCCGTCTGGCTGCGGTAGAACATCCGTGCCTGGCTGTAGTGATCGGCGAAGCTCTCTGCGCGCACACGGCCCTTTGCGCCATCTTCCGCAGGTGTTACATGGCTGGGGAATCCACGCAGCGCTTCGCGCGGCGCATCGGCCTGCAGCGAACTGGGTTCGTAGGCGACGCGTCCCTTCGGCACGCCCATCTGCATATGCCCATCGCGCTGATTGTTGGCGAACGGGCACTTGGGTGCATTGATCGGGATCTGGTGGAAATTGGGCCCGCCCAGGCGGCTCAGCTGCGTATCCAGGTACGAGAACAGACGGCCTTGCAGCAACGGGTCGTTGCTGAAGTCGATGCCGGGCACGATGTTGGCCGGGCAGTACGCCACCTGCTCGGTTTCGGCAAAGAAACTGTCCGGCCAGCGGTCCAGCACCATGCGGCCGACAATCTGCAGCGGCACCAGTTCTTCCGGAATGACCTTGGTCGAATCCAGATGGTCGAACGGGAATGCGTCGGCCTCCGCTTCGGTAAACAGCTGCACGCCGAGTTCCCATTCCGGAAAATCGCCGTTCTGAATTGACTCGAACAGATCGCGCCGCTGGAAGTCCGGGTCGGCGCCAGCGATCTTCACCGCTTCGTCCCAGATGGTCGATTGCAGACCCAGCTTGGGGCGCCAATGGAACTTGACGAAGGTGCTCTCGCCGGCTTCATTGAGGAAGCGGAAGCTGTGGATGCCGAAGCCCTCGATCATGCGCAGTGAGCGCGGGATGGTGCGATCGCTCATCGCCCACATGATCATGTGCATCGATTCGGGGGTGAGCGAAATGAAATCCCAGAATGTGTCATGCGCACTGGCGGCCTGCGGAAAGCCGCGGTCCGGTTCCATCTTCACTGCATGGATCAGATCCGGGAACTTCATCGCATCCTGGATGAAAAACACCGGGATGTTGTTGCCCACCAGATCCCAGTTGCCTTCCTTGGTGTAGAACTTCACCGCAAATCCACGCACATCGCGCGGGGTGTCCACCGAGCCGGCTCCGCCTGCAACGGTGGAAAAGCGAGTGAACAACGGTGTCTTTTCGCCCACCTCAGTGAAGATCTTGGCAGTGGTGTACTGGCTCAACGACTTGGTCAGCTCGAAATAGCCATGCGCGGCGCTGCCGCGTGCATGCACGATGCGCTCGGGGATGCGCTCATGATCGAAGTGGGTGATCTTTTCGCGCAGGATGAAGTCTTCCAGCAACGTCGGTCCGCGCGGCGTCGCGCGCAGCGAGTTCTGGTTATCGCCAACCGGGATTCCCTGGTTGGTGGTCAGTTGCGGATGCGAGCCGCCGGCTTTCTGGTGCAGTTCGTCGCCAGAACCGCGCGATTCTTGGGCACTTGCGGGATTGACGGCAGCAGAAATCTGCACGGGATTGCTTGGGGACTTGGCCATGGGGAACTCCACGTTGGCGGGCTGGATGCGAGCTGATCCGGTCGAGCCTGGGAGCGGCGCTGTTAAATAGATGTGTCTGCATGCGAACGAACACTCACACATCCGCTTGTCGCAGCACGAAGCGTGCGCGGCCGTGCACTCTGCATTGCCAACTGGTGCACGCGCGTGATGCGAGCGCCGCCACATGTGCGGCGACGCGTGACCGGGCTTGGATGATAGATCTACAGCAGATCCAGCGGCTGTTTACGCGTGGGCGGCGAAAACGCGCTATCCAGCGCAGCAAGATCCTGCGCGTCCAGCTGCAAGGTGCATGCTGCGGCATTGTCACGCACATGCGCGGGCGTCCCGGATTCGGGAATGGCGATCACCTTGCCGCTGCGAATCGCCCACGCCAATGCCACCGCGGTGGCTGCCACGCCGCGCCGTGCACCGATGGCATGGAGCACCGGGTGATCGAGCAGTGCACGGCTACCGAGCGGCGAGTACGCCATGACCGTGACTTCATGATCGACGCACCAGGGAAGCAGATCGAATTCGATGCCGCGGCTACCGGCGTGATAGAGCACCTGATTGACCAGGCAGCGCTGCCCGCCATCGATGTGCCATAGGTCCTGCATATCGTCCACATCGAAGTTCGAGACGCCCCAGTCGCGGATCTTTCCGGCGTCGCGCAAGGCTTCGAATGCGGCGACGACTTCGGCAAGATCACTACCGCCGCGCCAGTGCAGCAAGTACAGATCCAGCGTGCGCACGCCTAGCCGTTGCAGGCTGGCTTCGCAGGCGCGTGCGATACCACGCGCACTTGCATTGCTGGGAAGCACCTTCGACACCAGATACGGCGGCAGTGCGCTGTCCATGGCCTGGCCGATCAACTGTTCGGAACGCCCATTGCCGTACATCTCGGCAGTGTCGATCAACCGCATGCCCAGCTGTTGGCCGGTTTGCAATGCCTCGATCTCCTGTTGCGGTGGATGCCGGCCCTGGCCCAGGTTCCAGGAGCCCAGACCAAGCGCCGGGACGCGACGCCCGGTGCGCAACAGTACGTCGGGGCAGAGGGGTGAGGTGGATGTGGACATGGAGCACTCCCGTAACGTTATTGCGGGCGACTGAGCGAAGCCGGCTGTGTAATCGGCGTGCTTCGCTGCTGCGGCGACGCGCTCATCGTTGATCATCGCGTGTGAGGTCCGACTGATGTTGCTGCGAAGGCGCGCGTAACGGGAGCACGGCAACCTGCGCATCTGCATCCCAGAACGCGCAGCGGTGCCGTTGTACGAAGTCGGGCGTGGCACCGATCCTGCGCGGCGACAGCGTCAACGGCGTGTCGCCATCAAAGCGCGGCCATGGTGGCCGCCGGCCACCGTTGGGGTCGCCCGTGCGGGCGAATGCGCCCCAATAGTCCTGCATGGTGTTGGAAAAGGCCTGCTGCGCGGCACCGAACTGCGGGTCGCCACTGAGCACCCAGGGGCGCTGAAACAGATATACCAGCTCGGAGGCGTGAAACGCGCCCAACGGGCGCGAGAACGGCAAGCGCCACAGGCCGTACGGTGCCTGCGGGTCGTCGAACTCATATGCATACACCGCGGCATGCACGCGCAATGCCTGCCCCAGGCGGCGCGTCGGGCAGGCGAGGCCGCCATCGGTGACGATGTCGGCAAACGCCTCCCAGCGCGACTGCGCCGCAACATCCGCGTAGTGCGCCATGATCGGTGCGGGCGCCGCATACATGCGCTGGATACGCGCTTCATACCCGCTGCGCAGCGTGAGCTTGCCGATGTAGGACAGCAGTTGCGCGAACAGGCGTCCCTCATCGCGGTTGTTGCCGATGAGTACCGGAACCTGCATATGCTGCGCATTGGCGATGGCTTCGGCGGGCGTTGCCGGTAGCACATCGCCGCCGGTCATTGGTGCCCAGGCATCGCTGCCGGTCAAGCCGCGGCGTTGCGGTGTTGCATGGGCCACTGCGTCGGCGGGAAGTGCCCGCAGGCATGCGGCGGCATCCGCGTCCTGCACGCAGCCGAGCGTATGCGCCATGCGGGTGCCGCCGCGCTCGGCGTCATGGCGTGGCACGCTCGAATCAGCAGTCAGGCAGCTGCCACTCTGCAGAATTGCACGCTGAAACAGCCCACGCGCCCCTGGTGACACAAGCTGGTAACAGATGCTCCATGCGCCGGCGGATTCGCCGAATACGGTGACGTTGTGCGCGTCGCCGCCGAATGCGGCGATGTTGCGTTGGACCCAGCGCAATGCGGCCTGTTGATCCAGCAGCGCATACGCACCTTCGCCTTCGCCACGCAGACTGGGGTGCGCCAGGAATCCGAAAGCACCCAGCCGATAGTTGGGTGCTACCACGATGACATTCTGTCGCGCCGCCAATGCACTCAGGTCGTAGTCGGCATTACTGCCCAGCTCCAATGCGCCACCGTAGATCCACACCATGACCGCGCGCGGATGCGCGGGCGCAGGGCCGGGCGGTGCGTAGATATTGAGCGTGAGGCAGTCTTCGGAAACGTTCTTTTGCCCAAAGCCATAGCGTGTCAGGCATGCCGGCCCTGCTTGCGTGGCATCGCGAACATCCTTCCAGGCCGCTGCCGGTTGCGGTGCATGGAAGCGCAATGCGCCCACCGGCGGTGCGGCGAACGGCACGCCCAAAAACGCCTTGCCGTGTGCACTGGCCACACCGCGCACTGCACCGCTATCGGTCCGTACCACCTCGGCGCGCGCATCGGGCGCATGCACCAGCGCCGGCACCTCGCCAGGGCGACGTGGCGTGCAGCCGATGAGCAGGCTGGCTGACAACACCAAGGTGCCCAGATGTTTCAGTGCAAGCATGAGCGAGTGTCTGCCATGTGTGGGAGGCGTTCGCCATCATGCCCAACACGCGTGTAGGCCAGGCAAACGGAACCACACTGCGTAGGCCGTATGCGGAGGTGGTCGCAACCAGGGCGATGCTGGCGTTGACGCGCGGCGCATGTCCGCGGGTGCGGTCTCGGCCGATGTTGGCAGTCTTGAGGGTTGCGACGGTAGCGACAGCATCGATCCCAAGAGGTCGATGGTGCGCGCAACGATGGGCATCAAGGGGCGCGCGGCCGCAGGTGGCGCCGATCTCGCGCAACGTGATCGCATCGCAGGGCGCAATAAAAAACCCGGCCGTGTTACCGGCCGGGTTTGATGGTGACTGCGTCTGCAACGTGCTCAGACGGCGGCGTCTTCCTTGTAGGCATCCACCGGGATGCAGGCGCACATCACGTTCTTGTCGCCGTAGACGTTATCCACCCGCGCCACCGGTGGCCAGTACTTCTGCTGCTTGAGGCTGGGCAGCGGGAAGGCGGCCAGCTCGCGCGGGTAGGCGTGGGTCCACTCGCTGGCCGACACCTGCGTTGCCGTATGCGGTGCGTGCTTGAGCGGATTGTCGTCGCGGTCCAGGCGGCCGTCTTCGATGGCGCGGATCTCTTCGCGGATCTGGATCATCGCGTCGATGAAACGGTCCAGCTCGTGCTGCGATTCGCTTTCGGTCGGTTCCACCATCAAGGTGCCGGCGACCGGGAAGCTCAGCGTCGGCGCATGGAAGCCGAAGTCGATCAGCCGCTTGGCGATGTCCTCGGCACCGATGCCGCTGGTCTTTTCCAGCGGCCGCACGTCGAGGATGCACTCATGCGCCACCAGCCCATTGCGGCCGGTGTACAGCGTCTTGTAATGCGGTGCCAGGCGCTTGGCGATGTAGTTGGCATTGAGCAATGCCACCTGCGTGGCCTTGCGCAAGCCGCCGCTGCCCATCATGGTCACGTACATCCAGCTGATCGGCAGGATCGAGGCCGAACCGTAGCTGGCCGCGCTGACCATGCCGACGTCGCCTTCTCCGCCCAGCGTTTTGGGAAGGAAAGGCGCCAGATGCGACTTCACCGCACACGGGCCCACGCCCGGGCCGCCGCCGCCGTGCGGAATGCAGAACGTCTTGTGCAGGTTGAGGTGCGACACATCCGAGCCCCACTTGCCGGGCTTGGCCACGCCGACCAGGGCATTCATGTTGGCGCCGTCGGTGTAGACCTGGCCGCCATGCGCATGGACCGCGTCGCAGATCGCCACCACGTCCTCTTCGAACACACCGTGCGTGGACGGGTAGGTGATCATCAGCGCGGCCAGGCGATCGGAATACTTCTCCGCCTTGGCGCGAATGTCGTCGACATCGACATTGCCGTTGGCGTCGCACTTGGTGACCACCACGGTCATGCCGCACATCTGTGCAGAGGCCGGGTTGGTACCGTGCGCGGATTCGGGAATCAGGCAGATATCGCGATGCGCCTCGCCACGTGAACGATGATAGGCACGGATCGCCAGCAGGCCGGCGTATTCGCCCTGCGCGCCGGAGTTGGGCTGCAGGCTCACCGCGTCATAGCCGGTGCATTCGACCAGCATTGCTTCCAGCTCGTCGATCAGCTGCGCATAGCCGGCCGACTGCTCGGCCGGGGCCAGCGGATGGATCGCGCCGAATTCGGGCCAGGTCACCGGGATCATTTCGGCGGTGGCGTTGAGCTTCATGGTGCAGCTGCCCAGCGGGATCATGGTGCGATCCATCGCCAGATCCTTGTCGGCCAGCGAACGCATGTAGCGCAGCAGTTCGTGTTCGCTGTGGTGGGTGTTGAACACCGGGTGTGTCAGGAAGGCGCTGGTGCGCAGCAGACCTTGCGGCAACGCATCGGCGGTGGCCGCATCCAGCGCGTCGATGTCCGCCTGGGCACCGAACAATTGCGCCAGCGCCACCACATCGGCGCGCGTGCTGGTTTCGTCCAGGCTGATGCCGACCGCTTCGCTGTCGATGGCACGCAGGTTGATGCCAGCCGCATGTGCACGGGCGTGGATGGCATCGGCATCGATCGCCTTGACGTGCAGGGTGTCGAAGAAATGCTCGCCCACAGTGACGCCGGCGCTGCGCAGTGCGGCAGCCAGGATCGCGGCCAGGCGATGGGTGCGCCGTGCGATGCGTGTCAGGCCATCGGGGCCGTGGTAGACGGCATACATCGAGGCCATCACTGCCAGCAGCACCTGCGCGGTGCAGATATTGGAGGTGGCTTTCTCGCGACGGATATGTTGTTCGCGCGTCTGCAAGGTGAGGCGATACGCCGGGTTACCGGCGGCATCGATCGACACACCGATCAAACGACCCGGCATCGAGCGCTTGTAGGCATCGCGGCAGGCCATGAATGCCGCATGCGGGCCGCCAAACCCGAACGGCACGCCAAAGCGCTGCGAGTTGCCAACCACGATGTCCGCGCCCCATTCGCCTGGCGCGGCGATCAGGGTGAGGGCAAGCAGATCGGTGGCCACCGCGACCAGGCCGCCTTGCGCGTGCACCGCGTCGGCCAGCTTGGCGTGGTCGCCGATGTGACCAAAACTGTCGGGGTATTGCAGCAGTACGCCGAAGCATTCGGCTTGCAGGGCTTCTTCCGGGGTGCCGACGCGCAACACGATGCCCAGCGGCTCGGCGCGCGTGCGCAGCAGTTCCAGCGTCTGCGTATGCACCGCGTCGTGCACGAAGAAGGTGTCCGACTTCGACTTGGCCGACCGCTTGGCCAGCGTCATCGCTTCGGCCGCGGCGGTGGCTTCGTCCAGCAGCGAGGCGTTGGCGATCTGCATGCCGGTCAGATCTGCGCACAGGGTCTGGAAGTTGATCAATGCTTCCATGCGGCCCTGCGAAATCTCTGCCTGGTACGGCGTGTACGCGGTATACCAGGCCGGGTTTTCCAGGATGTTGCGCAGGATCACCTTCGGCGTATGGGTGCCGTAGTAGCCCTGGCCGATAAAGGTGCGCTGTACCTGATTCTTGCTGGCGATGGCGCGGATCTTGGCCAGCGCTTCTTCTTCGGTAATCGCCTCGGGCAGCGCGAGCGCGGCCGGCGATTTGATGTTGCCCGGCACGATGGCGTCGGTCAGCGCATCCAGCGAGGCGTGGCCGACCACGCCCAGCATCTGCGCGATTTCTGCGTCGTTGGGGCCGATGTGGCGTTCGACGAACGCGCTGTGGTGTTCGAGGTCGCGCAGGGAAGACGAGGTCTGGGACATGGCGGGCATCCGGGGCAGGGGGCAGACGAATGGTCGACACGTCCCCAAACCGGCCCGATGCGCACGCGCACCACGACCCGTCGCAGCGACGGTCTTCCTCGCGCCCCTCTGTCCTTTTGCCTGAGAGTTTAAAAACGCGGCCTGGCCTGCGGCCTGCCTGCGTTCCGTGCCCCTTCGGCGCCGGCATCGGCCGGTCTCTCCAGAGTTGTACTGCGGATGGTATCGGGCCTGAGCGATTACGGGCTGTTGCGCCTTCGGCAGCGGCAGTGCCGCTTCTCCCACCGTGTTGCCCGGCGATTATAGCGTGGCTCCGCGCCGGCTTGCGCGCGGGCGGGGACGCACGGCAACGCGCCGCGTACTTGGGCTTGCTTAACCTTGTCGGCGCAAGCGCCTATCATCGGCGCCCTCACGCTCATCCCGGCGCCGCACCAGGCCGACGCTGGTGTGTGCCCCGGATGCACCACGTTTCGGATCCCTGCATGCCCCCCACCACGCCCTCCACCCGTCGCATGGCGCTGCTGCTTGCCGGGCTGGCGATGTTCGGCCCGTTCTCCATCGACACCATCTTCCCGGCGTTCTCGCGGCTCAGCCGCAGCCTGGCGGTGGACCAGGTGGCGATCCAGCAGACCATCAGCATCTATTTGCTGGCGTACGGGGTGATGAGCATCGCACACGGGCCGCTGTCCGATGCCTGGGGCCGCAAGCGGGTGATCCTGGGCGGGCTGGTGCTGTTCATCGCCGGCTCGGTGGGCTGCGCCCTGTCGCAGGACCTCCCCACGCTGCTGGCCTTCCGCGCGTTGCAGGGGCTGTCGGCCGGCGTGGGCATGATCGTCGGGCGGGCGGTGATCCGCGACCTGTTCCATGGCCCGGACGCGCAACGGCTGATGAGCCAGGTGTCGATGATCTTCGGCATCGCGCCAGCCATTGCGCCGATCATCGGCGGCTGGATCCTGCTCAGCGGTGCCGGCTGGCCGCTGATCTTCTGGTTTCTGGTGGTGTTCGGGCTGGTGCTGTTGATCGCGACGCTGATCTGGCTGCCGGAAACTCACCCGGTGGAAGCGCGCACACCGCTGCAGCTCAAGCGCCTGCTGCACGACTACGTGCGGATCGGCTTCAACCCGCGCTTCCAGCGCCTGGCCGCGGCCGGTGCGTTCAACTTTGCCGGCATCTTCCTGTACATCGCGTCGGCGCCGGTGCTGATCATGCAGCACCTGCACCTGGGCGAAGGCGACTTTGCCTGGTTGTTCATTCCCACCATCGGCGGCATGACGTTGGGCTCGTTCCTGTCCGGGCGCATGGCCGGCCGGATGAACCCGGTGCGGCAGATCCGCATCGGCTTCATCTGCTGCGGCGTGGCCGCGCTCGCCAACCTGGGCTATACCTTGTCGGTGGCGCAGATCGCGCTGCCGTGGGCAGTGCTGCCGATCTTTCTGGCCGGTGTCGGCATGGCGTTGATCTTCCCGATCCTGGCGCTGGCGGTGCTGGACATGTACCCGCAGCAGCGGGGCTTGGCCTCCTCCCTGCAGGCCTTCACTCAGCTCATGACCAATACGGTGGTGGCCGGGGTGCTGTCGCCGCTGCTGAGTGAACACCCGCGGCACCTGGCGATCGGCATGACCGGTTTTTTCCTACTTGGCTGGCTATTCTGGCGCTGGGAGCGCCGCAGCGGCCGCCGTCTGCGGCACCGCCAGGCTACCGAGGCAGTGCCTCTGGAGCCGGCCAACCATCTTTGACCCTACAGGAGCCCGCATGTCCACCGATTCCAAGTTGCGCCGCGATGCCCGCAAGCGCGCCGCCGAGCGCCAGCGCAATCAGGCCGCTGCCAAGGCCACCGCCGAATCACCGATCGAGGCGCATGCCGAACTGCGCGACCAGCAGCGCACGTTGCTGGCCGGCATCGTCCGCCGCGACGGCGAATGGGTGCTGGGGATGGACGGGCGCATCGCTGGCGAAAGTACCAGCGCCGCGCAGGTGTTGACGCTGATCATGCGCGCCGCCGAGCTGCACGAACGCCAGGGCACTCCCGTGCGCCTGACGTATTCGGATGCGCTGAAAGATGCTGCGCATGCTGAAGCCCAGGCCGACGGCATGGAATTCGAGCAGTTCAAGGCCAGGTTGAGCGAGCGCTTGCAGGGCGGCGCCAAGCTCAATTGAGTGATCTTCACTGCTTGCCATCGCTGGCGCGCGCAGGTGCACGGCGTATTTGAACGATCACTGGGCTGCTAGGCCTGCTGCAAGGGTATGCAGCAGGCGGGCATCGGTTCTGGCATGTAGGCGCTGCCCCGCAGCTGTATCGCGCAGCAAGGTCGTCGGGCCAGCCAACCATTTGTTATTGACCCGGC
The DNA here is from genome assembly GCF_001908725.1 of Xanthomonas vesicatoria ATCC 35937. NCBI lineage: Bacteria > Pseudomonadati > Pseudomonadota > Gammaproteobacteria > Lysobacterales > Lysobacteraceae > Xanthomonas > Xanthomonas vesicatoria. The sequence continues at coordinate 4,439,757 of NZ_CP018725.1, forward strand.
GCGCCGGCGCCAATGAATCGGCTGGCCACGTGATCGAACTCTTCGACCTGCGTTATCGTGTGCGTTTACCCGGCGCGCGGCCTCAGCGCGCCTGTGCCTGCCGCTGCGTTTCCTGCTGCGATACCTGCGCCTGGGTAGCGGCATCGCGCTGCGTGCCGGGTTCCAGCGCTTGCAGGCGCTGCAGGCTCGCTTCCACAGGTGCCTCCTGCACAGCCTTGGCATCGAAGCTGCCACGCAGATGTGCGGGTGAGTCCAGCGCTCCCTGCACTACGAAGCCACGCGCAGGATCGTTGCCGAGCAGCACGTGATCGACCCGCTGCAAGCCATTTTCGCGTGCGGCCACCACCGACCCCAAGGCCAGGCGTTCGCCATCCATCCCTGCCGCAGGGCCGGGTGCCGCTTGCAGGCGCCCCACTGCCGCCGTGCATTGCTGCAGCAGGGCATGATCCGGGTGCGCTGCATCGCGCGGATCCGGGAGCGTCGGGGTGGCGTCGGTCGGCCGCGGCAGAACCGTGGCATCGACACGCTGCAGCTGGCCGTCGTAGTTCCCGTCGGCGCCATCGGCGATGCGCTGTAGCCGCTCGGCAAACGCGTAAGGCGACCCGCCCACGTTGCGGGCCATCGCGATCGCAAATTGCTCGGGCGACTGCGCCGGAGCGTGGCGGTCGCCGACCAGCGAGGTCAGCGCGCTGCCCCCGATCTTGCCGGCGTCGGCGCTGGCGCGGGTCTGCTCCCGCAGCGCCTGCATCTGCCCTTCGCTGAATTCCAGCGTGGTCTTCTGCCCTGGCGCAATCGCGCCGGCGCCCGTCATCTCGCCGCTCAACGCGCTGTTGAGGGTCTGGGCGATCGCCTTTTCCTCGCTGGCCTCGTTGCGCCCGCCCAGACGCTGCAACAAGCCCGGTGCGGCCACGTCGCCATCGATTTCGAAGCGGTAGCTGCGCTGCTCCACGCGTTCGGCATCGTTGCCGTCGTACTGGCGCACGATCGTCAGCGGTACGTTGTCGCCGTAGTGCAGCTGTTGCACCAGGGTGTAGCCGTCCTGGCCTGGCGTGCTGATACGCACCTGGCTGCCTTCGTTGCGGTTGCCGCCCACATCGGCGCTGAGCGGGCCCAGTTCCAGCTGCAGACGCTGCTGCGAGCTGAAATCGATGCGCTCCAGCGTCTGCATCTCATCGACGCCGGGCACGCCTGGCGCCAGCTTGCCCTCGCGCACGAACTCGCCCATGGCCGCGCGCGCGCGCGGATCGGCCAAGTCGAACTGCGCGCTGTTCACTTGCGACTGGCCCAGCGAATCGGCGCGTCCGAGCAGGGCCTGGGCCGGTCCGGCCTTGACGCCCAGCGCATTTACCGCCTCGATGGCTGCGTTCGGTCCGGTCACCACACGCACGTGGCGCTCGTCGACGCGTTCGATCATGTAGCTGCGACCGCTGGCTTCGGTAATTTCGCTTTGCGTGGCAAGCCCGCGCAGGCTCGCGGAGGATTCGCGCTGCACGAAGGTCTGGGTGTCCATCACCGCGCGCGCGCCGATCGGAAGGCTCTCCGGCTGCAGCGGATTGACCTGTCTGGCGGCCTCCAGCGATTGGTCCACACCCGGCAGCGTCAGCGCGTAGCGCATGCGCTGCCCGGCACTGGCGCCGGCCTCGACGCTCAGCTTGCTGTCGCCGAGCTTGGACTGCAGGCTTTGCTGCTGACCGGTCTGCGCGTCGGCCTCAAGGCTGAAAGTCGTGGTCTGCGCGCCGGTATCGCTGAGAATGCCTGCGCTCAGCGAGCCGCTGCTCTGCTCGTTGCTATGCGCATATTTGGCAGACTGTTCTGCCGGGTTGACCGACACAGTGCCGCCCCCTACTGTCGCCGCGTATTCGCTGTTGGAGCTGCTGTAGGTTGGGTTGAATGCGCGGCCGTTCGCATCGTCGATGACCTGCTTGTTACGGTCCACATCGCGCGCGTCTGGGCCGGTGGAGGCGTTGCTCATGAGAATGCTTCCTGCATGCTGCGCCGGTGCAGCGGGCGCGCAGTATATCTTCAGCGTTTCAGGCGTTTATCAAGGGAATGTTATGCGGCGACCAAGGTGATGGCCGCCGCATGCCGCAGCAAACGCGAGGTCTCAGTGCAGCGCGGCAGGCGCAAGCGCGTTGCTCGCGGCAGCAGGCGCCTTCGCTTGCCAGCCGCATAATTGGCCTTGATTCTGCTGCTTGAGCCATTCGCTCATCGGCGCAAAGTAATCCAACATCGGGTCGGCATCGAGCTTGTCGCTGCCGGTGAGCTCCTTCAGCGTGGTCTGCCAAGGTTGACTCGATCCACGTTGCAACATCGACCAGAATTTTTGTCCTGCATCCTTGTTGCCGTAGAAGCTGCACTCGTACAACGGGCCTTGATGTCCGGCTGCATCGCACAGCCCCTTGTAGAACTGAAACTGCAGGATATGCGCCAGAAAATAGCGTGTGTACGGGGTGTTGCCCGGCACATGGTACTTGGCGCCGGCATCGAAGAACTCCTCGCCACGCGCGGTCACCGGCGCCACGCCCTGGTAGTTGGCTTTGAGTTCCCACCAGGCCTGGTTGTAGCGCTCCGGCGGAATCGAGCCATCGAACACGCCCCAGCGCCAGCGGTCGGTCATCAAACCGAACGGCAGGAAGGCGACCTTGCTCAAAGCCATGCGCATCTGCGAGTTGATCAAGGCTTCGCGCCCGGCCTGCTGTTCGCCGACCATGCCGATCGACTGCAGGTACTTTGGCGTCATCGCCAGCACGATGGTGTCGCCGATCGCTTCGTGGAAGCCGTCGTTGGCACCGTTCTGGAACAGCGGCGGCAGCGGGTTGTAGGCCAGGTCGTAATAGATGTGGCCAAGCTCGTGATAGATGGTGGTGAAGTCTTCTTCGGTGGGCTTGATGCACATCTTGGTTCGCACATCCGCGCCGATATTCTGGTTCGGCTCGCCGCCCATGTTCATGTCCCAGGCGCTGGCATGACAGACCACGTCGCGGTCCAGCGGCTTGATGAACTGCGAGCGTTGCCAATAGCTCTCAGGAAGCTTGGGCATGCCCAGCGACGTGTAGAAATCCTGCGCGCGCTCGGTCATCTGTTTGGCGGTGCGCAGTTGCGCTTCGCGCTCGGCATTGAAACGCGCCGCCGCACCGCCGTCGCCGCCGGTGTTGCGCGCCAGTACCGCGCTCAGATTGCCCTGGTACTGTTTTTCCAGCGCAGAGGTAATGTCCAGGTCGCCGGCGCCGGGGTAGGGTTGCAGCAGATCCCACAGATTGCTCCAGTCCTGCTGCCACATATTGCCCATCAGATGCGCCGGCAACAGGCCGCCGGCCACTTCGCCCTTGTCCTTGCCGTATTGGGTGTCCAGCTTGCCGCGCGCGTAGCACTGCAGCTGCGCATACAGCGGCTTGACCTGCTCCCACAAGCGGTCGGTTTCGCTGGCCAGCTGCGCCGGCGGCATGTCGTAGCCGCTGCGCCACATCACCCCGACATCGGCAAAGCCATTGCCGCGTGCGCCTTCGTTGGCCAGCTCGACAAAGCGCTGGTAGTCCTTGCGCATCGGCTGCGCGGTGCCATGCCAGCCCTGCCAGGCATCGAGTTGTTCGTTGTAGTCGCGGCTGCTGGCAAGGACCTGTTCCAGCTCGCCGAGCTGGCGGCAACGGCGTTGTTCGCCATCTCCCACGCAGTAACTGCCGGCGCCGTAATCGCCTTCCATCTTGGCGGCGATGCGGGTGAGCTCGGCCAGCTTGGCCGGGTCGCGCGGCGCGGGCAGGGCGCTCATTAATTTCAGCAACTGCAGCGCACGCGCACCGTCGGCCGACATCGGTGTGCCGGTGTACTGCTTGGATTGTTCGATCCAGCGATCCAGCTGCGCCAGCGAACGCTCGTTGGCCTTGGCAGCCAGCAGCTGCGAGTCACCGTTGATGTAGGTCGACGACAGCCACTGCGCCGCAGTGACTTCCGGGTAGGCGGCCTTGTACTCGGCACTGATGCGCGCAACGAACTGGTCGGCGCTTTCGGTCGGCGCGGTCTTGGTCGCGGCGGGTGTGGCTGGCGGTGCCGCATCCCGGCGGCAGGCCGACAAGCTCAGGGTGCCGGCAACCAGAGTCAGCGCCAGCAACAGCAAACGAGGATTCACGGGTGGTCCTTGCAGTGAAGTCCGGCGAAGGCTAGAGCGCGCCGGGATTCAGGGCAAGAGGCAACGCCCGCCACGCATGCGAGGGGCGGGCTCGCTGCAGGCGCTACCGATCAGCGCAACGTCGCGCCCGTGCACTTGGCGAACAGGTCGCGCTCGGGCGCATAGATGCTGGTTTTGACCTGCATCAATCCAAGCACCGATGGGAACAGCGCGTCCTGATCGGTGTATTGCCCTGCACGGTGGCGCAGGCAGGTTTCATCCAGGCCGCGATCACGCGCGAACTCGGGCGAGAACCACATCACCATCGGCACGTGGGTCTGCTCCTTCGGCGCGATGGCATACGGCACACCATGCAGATACAGGCCCTTTTCGCCAAGCGATTCGCCGTGATCAGAGAGATAGATCATCGCCGTGTCGTAGTCCTGCAAGCCGCGCAGGGTGTGAATGGCCTGGTTGAGAAAATGGTCGGTATACAGGATGGAATTGTCGTATGCGTTGACGATGTCCTGACGGCTGCAGCTACCCAGATCCGCGGTCTTGCACACAGGTTTGAAGCGCTCGAACTGCGTCGGGTAACGTTCGAAATAGCTGGGGCCGTGGCTGCCGAGTTGATGCAGCACCACCACGCGGTCGCCGGGCTTGGCACGCACCTGCGCCGCCAGATCTTCTAACAGGACTTCGTCCATGCAACGGCCATCGGCGCACAACCCCGGCGTGGTGGCGTCATCCAGCTTCTGGATCTCCAGCCCGTCGCACACGCCTTTGCAGCCGGACTGATTGTCGCGCCACAGCGTGGAAATACCGGCGTGTTCAAGTACGTGCAGGAACGACTGGTGGCCGCGGATCATGTCTTCGTTGTAATCGCGGCGGCCGAATGGCGAGAACATGCAGGGCACCGAGACTTCGGTGCTGGTACCGCACGAATGCATGTCCGGGAAATTGATCACCCCTGCCTGCGCCAGCTCTGGCGTGGTCTGGCGCGCATAGCCGCTGAGGCCCCAGTTCTGCGCACGCGCGGTTTCGCCCAGTACCACTAACAGCAAGCGCGGGCGGCTTCCTGCAGCGCGCGGCGTGGCGGTGGCGTCGTGTTCGATCGGCTGCTTGGGCGCATGCTTGATCGGCGACTCGGACTTGAGGTTCTGTCGCAACGCGACGATGTAGTTGATCGGCGTGGCCAGGTAACGCACTTCGCGGTGATTGCGCATCAACGCCGAAATATCCTGCGACGACAACATGGCGCCGGCGGCACCCACGATCGCCACCGCCAACAAAAATCCTCCCCGGACCAGCAGCGTCTTGCCGGCACTGCGCGCGCGCAGGCGTGTACGCCACAGCAGCACGGCAGGAATCAGGAAGTAGCACAGTATCGGCACGATCAGCCCGGGCGTGAGCAGTTCGCGCGATTCCTTGTGGTCGGTATGCAGCACATTGCGCAGCATGTCCGCATCCAGATAGACGTTGTAGCTGTCCATGTAATGCGCAGCCAGTGCGGTGGTGAACAGCAGCAGGGTCAACAGCGGTTTGGCGTTCCAGCGCCACACCAGCAAGCCCAACAGCAGCGCATGCACCGCGACCAGCAGTGCCATCAACGAAATGGCAAACCCGAGACTGCCCGGATGCGTGGCCATGGCCGTGCGCCAGAACAACTGATTGCACACCAACGCAAAGAACAGGCTCGACAGCAGCACCAGCGCTTCGGTCGATACGGTCGGCCGGGTACTCCAGGTCAGCGCGCGTGCGCTGGTGCGCCCACGCGGTTCCGGCAACCAGGTGCTCATGCTGCATCCCCCGATGGCAACATCGAATCAGACGTGCGATGCGGCTGCGCCAGCATCACACGATACAAAGCCAGTGCTGTCAGCCAGCACACTGCCAACGACCATACATCGTGCGACAGGAAATGCGCCCCGCGAAGTTGCTGCGCAACGCCGAAAATGAGACCTGCCACCAACCCTGCAGACAAACCCGGCAAGCGCCAGGCAGGACGCAGCGACAACGCACAGAAGTACAGCGCAACCCATGCATAGCCGGCACTGGCATGGCCGGCCGGGAAGCAACCGGACGCGGCAGTACCCTGGCGCGATTCGAACAGCCCAATCATCGCCCGGGTGCCGCCATATCGGCTCAGATCCCAGGGGCAGTCCATCGCCGTCCATGACTTGAGCAGCGACACAAGCGAGGTCGACAAGGCGACCGATGCAGCCAGATAGGTGAGCGGCCAGCGCAGCTTGCGCAGGCGCGGCTTGCACCACGCCGTCACCGCCAGAATCACGACGCTGACACCGGAAGCCGTACTCAGCCCTCTGCCAACGCGATGTATCGCTCCGCTGGTGAACCAATGGTCCTTGAGCAGCCAGTGCCCGCCTTCCAGCCGGTACAGCGCATCGGCAACCCATTGATCGCCGCCTGCGCCCATCAATAGCGCGCTGGCCAGCAGCACGCCCGCCAGCGGCAGCCACAGGTGGCGAACCAAAAAGCGCGTCTGCACATCGTGGGCGGTGCGCGCCAGAACTGGCGCATGGACGGGGAGCGTGGTCATCGAGATGTCGGCCTGTGTCAATGCCCGGCATCTTCGAAACCCGGATGTCGGAGAGCGGTCGGAATGAAGTTGCCCAGTCGTTAACCCAAGGACGGCATTCAGTCTGTATCGCTGTCACTACCGGTTTGTTCGGCGTCGGTCGTAGGGGCTATGCAACCGGCATGCCACGCCGTGCCGGGCACCAATTGCCACTGATTGCGATTGGACTCGCCGATATCGATGCGTTGCGCCGGGTCGATGCATGCCGGTACAGCCTGCTTGAGCACGAACAACCAGCGTTTTTCCGGCGCTTGCGCAAGCCACGGGCCTGCCTTGTCCCATTGCTGCTGCCAACCGGCCTTGAAGCCGAAGTCGGTCACTGCGCGGTCGGCCTGCAGCAGGTTCTGCTCGCGCCAGGCCAGCATACCCAGTTCGGCATGCGGGCCGATACGCTGGCCGACGCGTTGCATCAGCCGCGCGGATGAACTGTAAGGGTCCAGTGCCGGCATCAAGCCCAGGCCATAGACGAGCCACAGCGCCGCCGTCATGACGAGCACTGCAGTGCCCGCGCGGCGGCCGCGCGACCATGCCATCACCGCGAGGCCTGCGATGCCAAGACCGATTAGCCAAAATCCCACCGACTGCAACGACGCAAGCTCCATGCCGCGTTTTATTGCGGTGTTTTCTGCCCAGTGCAGATGCAGCGCAATGCCGCCACCCAGAATCAATCCGGCGAGCGCAAGCAGCAGGACATAAGCGTTGAGTAGCACGCGCACACCGCGTCGGCGCAGCAGCCCGGCCAGCAATGGGGCCGCCGCCATGCACAGCGCGGGCAGCATCGGGAAGATATACACCTCGCGCTTGCCCGGGCTGGCACTGAAGAACAGCAGCACCAGCACGCTCCACGCCAGCAGCAACACATAGCGCGGGTCGCCGCGTCGCAGCCGGCGCCACCATGCCGGCAGCAGCCACGGCAACAACAGGCAGCCCGGCAGCCACAACGTGGCGATCACCTGCAGGTAGTACCAGAACGGTTTGACGTGATGCCAGGCGTGCGCATACCGCGTGCCGGTCTGCTTGAACAACAATTCGTGCGCGTATGCGTGCAATTGCAGGTTGTCGCTATGCAGCAGCGCGATGCCCAGCGGCCCCAGCCACACCGCAGTGCCAGCCAAAAATGCGGGCAGCACCAGCAACCAGCTGCGCCCGGCCTGTGCACGCGCCGGCAGCACGCTCCAATGCCGGCGTGGCAGCGCCATCCACGGCAGTAACAGCAACAGCGCCAGGAAGCCGACCCCCTTGGTCACCGTGCCGACGCCAGCGGCAAACAACCCCAGCGTCCATGCGCGCCAATCTGGCCCGCGCAGCACGTGCCGCAGCAACCCCCATAGCGATAGTGTGGTCAGCGCCACCAAGACCATGTCGATCTGCGCGCGTTTGGCCATCAGGCCGAACTGCAGCACTGCAAACAACGCCAGCACCGCATAGCCGGCTACACGCCGGTTCCATAGCAGGCGCGTCATGTCCCAGGTCAGCCAGAGCGTTGCCAGCGCGGCCAGCAGCGAGGGCAGCAGAAACGCGACCGGCCAGTGCGGCACCAGCTCATAGCTCGCCGCCTGCAGCCACATGAACACTGGCGGCTTCTCTGCATACAACTCGCTGCCACGATGCGGCAGCAGCCAATGACCGCTTTCGACCATCGTGCGCGCAGCCAGCACAAAGCGCGGCTCGTCCGGCGGATTGGGTTGGCGCAGCCCAAGCCCGGATAGCAGGCTGACGACGATCAACAGCAGCGCGGCGAGCAGCGCGCGCCGACGAGGGAGAGAGGCAGAGCTGGCAGGCGACACGTGCACGCCCCGATTAAAAGGGGCAGAACGATAGCTGGCAAGCAGGTCGGAATTTTGTCGGAATGCGCGCCAGTTCGGCTGGAACGGTCGGGCTCGGCTCGCCTCGGTTAGGATGCGCACACCGTCCCTGTCGGGCCGCTCTGGAAACCGCCCATGCGGCTGCTGGTCATCGAAGACAACCGCAATATGGTTGCCAACCTGTTCGACTATTTCGAAGCGCGCGGGCATACCCTGGACGCGGCGCCCGATGGTGTCACCGGCCTGCATCTGGCCACCACCCAGCAGTACGACGTGCTGGTGCTGGACTGGATGATGCCGCGCATGGACGGGCCGGAGGTGTTGCGCCGCCTGCGCGAGCAGCACCAGTCCGAACTGCCGGTGATCATGCTCACCGCACGCGACGAATTGCCGGACAAGATCGCCGGTTTCCGTGCCGGTGCCGACGATTACCTGACCAAACCCTTTGCGCTGCCCGAGCTCGAAGTGCGCATCGAGGCCTTGCTTGCGCGCGCAAATGGTCGCCGCCGCGGCAAGCTGTTGCAGGTGGCCGACCTGCGACTGGACCTGGCCACCTTGGAGGCCACTCGCGATGGGCAGGCGCTGCACCTGTATCCGGCCTGCCGCAAATTGCTGGAAGTGTTGATGCAGGCCAGCCCGGCTGCCGTCACCCGGCAGCGCCTGGAACAATCGTTGTGGGGCGACGACCCGCCCGACGGCGACATGCTGCGCTCGCATATCTATGAGTTGCGTCGCAGCGTGGATGGCCCGTTCGCGCAGAAGCTGATCCATACCCTGCCACGGCTCGGCTACCGGTTGGCAGAACTCGATAGCGCCATCGAACCGACCAGCAGCGATAGCACCGATGGCTAAGCCGCGCCCGCTGGGACGTCGGGTCATGGTGTGGCTGTTCGGCTACAGCCTGCTGATGACGTTGGCTGTGTTCGGCACCGCGCAATACCTGCACGAGCGCGCCGAGCATGGCGTGTGGCGCTCGTTGCTCAATTCGGAATTGGACAGCATCCTGGACAGCAGCGCGCAAAGTCCCGGTTACCACTGGCAGGATTCGGACACCTTGCGGTTGTATCGCCTCGATGGCAGCACCTCCGTGCCGCCGGTGTTGCGCACGCTGCATCCGGGTTTGCACGAGCGTGAAATCGATGGCCGCCCGAGTGCATTGATGGTGCGCGACACGCCGCGGGCGGGTCGTCTCGTGCTTGTGCTGGACATCACCGACTTCGAAGCGCTGGAAAAATTCCTCACCCGCTGGATGTTGGCCGCCGGCGTTGCCTTGATCGGCATCACCTTGCTGATGGGCGCCTATGCCATGGCACGACTGGTGCGCCCTTTGGTGGAGCTGGCCCGCGATATCGGCGCGCTGCGCCCCGAACAGCGTGCGCAGCAGATTGCCGTGGGCGCGCAGGGCAGCGCCGAGCTATACGTCATCGCCGATGCGCTCAACGATTACCTGGAGCGCAATGGCCAGTTTGTCGAGCGCGAGCGGGCCTTCATCGACAGCGCCAGTCACGAGCTGCGCACGCCGATCGCGGTGATCGGCAATGCGGTGGAACTGGCGCTTGAGCAACCCGGTACCCCGCCGGCGGTGCGCCATCAGTTGCGGCGCATCGCACAGACCAGCGCATCGGTGGAGCAGCTGATCACCTTGTTGCTGGTGCTGGCGAAAGACCCCAGCCGGCTGGTGGGCAGCAGCGATACGTTGCGGCTGGACCATCTGATTCCGGAGATCGTCGCCGACCACGCGCATTTATGCGCAGACAAGGATCTGCAGCTGGTCATCGAGCCGTTGCCGCCGTGCAGCCTTAACGCTCCGGTTGCCATCGTGCAGACCGCCATCGGCAATCTGCTGCGCAACGCGATCGAAAACAGCGACCGCGGCATCATCCGCATTGCGTTAACGGCGCCTGGCGTGGTGCGCATCGCCGACCCCGGCCACGGCATGACGCCGGAAGAAATCAGCGCGATCTACGCACGCCTGGCACGCGGCAATGCGCGGCAGGGTAACGGCATTGGCCTGGAGCTGATCGGCCGGCTGTGCGAGCACCTGGGTTGGAAGCTCAGCCTCGAATCCGATGCAGGGCAGGGCACCGTCGCGACGCTGGATCTGTTCGGTGCCAACGCGGCGAGCGAGGCGGCGCACGCATAGCGATCAGGATGCGCACTGCCTGCATCGCAAGACGGTGTGGTGCGGCGCATGCTGCGACGGCATGTGATCTGCAGGCATAGACGATGTTCCTGCGCCTGCGCCAACCAACCCCTGCAGGCTCCCCGCCTGCTGGCGAGTGAAAGAGCCTGCACCGTCGTGCGGTCAACTCAGACTGGCAGCAGCCCGCGTTCGCTCAGCCAGTTGCGTGCGTTCTCTGCATCCTGCTCGAACCAGGCACGGGTAGACCCCAGCCGGTAGGTGTAGCCCCAGGCATCCATGTCGGCCATCAGCCGCGCGCTGCCCACGCCCGGCAAGTGCTCGGCCAGCAGAATCTGCAGGTAGCAGGTGGCGTCTTCCTCATCTACCGAGTCGGTGGCATCGGTATGCACGGCGGCGCGTTTGTCGGCAGGCAACACGATCAGATGCCCGGCTTCATGCAGCATCGAATGCACCGGCGTGTCGTCGCGGACATAGACATCGCAGCCGATGATGCCCGCCTCCGGTTCGCCCCAGAAACTGCCCGGAATCGCCGCACCCGCGGCCACGCGATGCAGACGCAAACCATACCGGCCCAGCAGGGCGGCCGGGGCGTCCAGGCCGATATCGGCCACGCACAGCACTGCCGCGGTATGGGATGTGGGAGCAGGATGAGAAGTCACGCGCAGTCGCTCGCGGTCGGGCGCGCTGCAGGCGCGCACTGGGGCAGATACCAAAACGGTACCGTGCGAACACGGTACCGTCGTGATGATGGTGCGGCGATTGCCGCACAGCGCGCGATGGCCCGCACGCTGGCGGCGATGACCGCGTTACTTGTCGCCGTCTTCGGGCAGGGCGACAGAAATATCCAGCACGTCGTGCTCGCCGTCCTTGACCAGATCAACCCGCACCGCGTCGGCGTCGATGTTGACGTACTTCTTGATCACTTCCAGCAATTCGCGCTGCAGCAGCGGCAGGTAATCCGGCCCGCCGCGGTGGTTGCGCTCCTGCGCAATGATGATCTGCAGGCGGTTCTTGGCCGTCTCGGCGGTGTTCTTCTTGCTCTTGAGAAAATCGAGCAGGCCCATGCTTACCCTCCGAACAGCTTGCTGAAGAAGCCTTTCTTCTCCACGGATATGAATCGCATCGGGCGCTCTTCGCCCATGATGCGGGCGACCGCGTCGTCGTAGGCCTGGCCGGCCGGGGACTCGGCATCCAGGATCACCGGCTCGCCCTTATTGGAGGCGTTGAGCACGTCGCCGGACTCGGGAATCACGCCGATGGCCTTGAGCCCCAGCACTTCTTCCACGTCGGTGATGCTGAGCATCTCGCCGCCTTCCACGCGCCCCGGGCTATAGCGGGTCAGCAGCAGGAACGCCGGCACGGTCTTGCCTTCCTCGGCCTTGCGGGTCTTGGAGTCGAGCAAGCCGATAATGCGGTCGGAGTCGCGCACCGAAGACACTTCCGGGTTCACCACCACCACCGCGCGGTCGGCGAAATACATCGACAGGAACGCGCCTTTCTCGATGCCGGCCGGCGAATCACAGACGATGTACTCGAAGCCGTCGGCGGCCAAGTCCTTGAGTACCTTCTCCACGCCGTCCTGGGTCAGCGCATCCTTGTCGCGGGTCTGCGAGGCAGCCAGCACATACAGGTTGTCGAACCGCTTGTCCTTGATCAGCGACTGCTTGAGCGTGGCTTCGCCGTGCACGACGTTGACGAAGTCGTACACCACGCGCCGCTCGCAGCCCATGATCAGGTCCAGGTTGCGCAGACCGACGTCGAAGTCGATGACCGCGACCTTCTTGCCGCGCCGCGCCAGCCCGCAGGCCAGGCTCGCGCTGGTGGTGGTCTTGCCGACGCCGCCCTTGCCGGAGGTGACTACGATGATTTCAGCCAAAGGATTTCTCCGAATATTTCTGTGGTTGGGCCGCGTCAATCAAGCGCAGCGATCTTGATCTGATCCTGCTCCAGCCAGACCTGGACGGCCTTGCCACGCAGGTCCATGGGAACATCGTCCAGCACCTTGTAGTGGCCAGCGATGGCGACCAGTTCGGCGTGGAAGTCGCGGCAAAAGATGCGCGCGTCCGGGTTGCCCTGCGCGCCGGCCAGAGCGCGGCCACGCAGGGTACCGTAGATATGGATGCTGCCGTCGGCGATGACCTCCGCCCCGGCGCCGACCGTACTGAGTACGGTCAGGTCGCAGTTTTCCGCGTACAGCTGTTGGCCCGAACGCACCGCGTTGCGCTGCATGCGGCCTGGCGCCGGGCGCGCGACCGGCGCTGCGGGTTCGGCACGTACCGGCGGCGGTGGCGGTGGCGGCGGCGGCGGCGGGCTGACCGCGGTCGGCTCGTACTGCGCGCGGAACTTGGCCAGCAGCGGCACGCCGAGTTGCTGGGAGAGCAGGTCGATCTCGCTGGTGCCATAGGCCAGCGCCACCGGCAGCACGCCGGCATCGCGCAGACCATCTAGCAGCGCCTTGGCGGTGGCCATGTCCGGCACTTGCGACAGTCCGCCAAAATCCAGGATCACCGCCGCCCGCCCGAACAGCTTGGGCGCGCGGGTCACGCGCTCGCGCATTTCCTGCACCAGGCGCGGCACATCCAGGGTGCGCACGCGCAGGTTGGCGATGCCCACCTGGCCGATCTTCAGTTCGCCGGCCTGTTCAAAATCCACATTCACACTCGACACGCTCAGGTCCCCGTCGATGGATTGTCGGTGGCCACGGCATGCCTCGGCCGGCCGACCCACGGCAATTGCTCGGGCAACTTGCCGCCATAGGTCTCCTTGACCCACGGATAGCTGCTCATGTCCTTCATCAGCATGCTGGCGCGCACCTCCACGTCGGGCATGGTGTTCTGGCCCACTTCGCGGAAGCCGAAGCTGCCATGGAACAGCAACGCCGCATCGGCGCCGTGGTCCAGGAACACCTCGCAGGCAAGCTGTGGGTAGCGCAGCTCGGTGTAGCTCTGCACATCGGCATAGAACGCCCGCCCGACACCGCCGCCGCGGCGGCGGCTGGCGACCACGATGCGGTCGATGTAGAAGAATTCCGGATGACGGTCCCGGAACCAGGCGAAATTGCTGCTGTCATGGGCACTGCCACTCCCGAACCCGACCAGGAACCCGGCCAGATTGCCGTCGCGCTCGGCGACACGGAAATATTCGGCCTGCTCGTAGAAGCGTTGCAGCTTGTTTGAATCCAGCGGCAGGATCGCCAGTCCGGCATTATTGTTCAGGGCCAGGACGGAATCGAGCTCGTGCTCGCGCACGTCGCGGATAACGATCGACATTGGGACTCCGTGGGGTAACGCTCTCGACCCGAAATCGGATCTGCGTCGGATTATTACATGCGTGGCCTGAAGCGGCGACCCGCCGTGCGCACGACGGCGCGCACGTCACCTTCGCGCAGGGCAACACGCGCGCGCAAACCTAGCGTTGCCGGCAGCGGCGTGCAGGCGACCACGTGCATGCATGACTTCCGGCAAGAGGGCAGCGGCGGCGCTTGGGCCTAAGATGCCAGCATGTTGGGATACCTCAGTCATACGCGCGTCCTGCGCTTCGCCGGCCTGTTCACCTGGGCGATGATCGCCATGCCGTTGGTGTTCATCTATTGGGCGCCTGCCGAAGATGGCGGCCACCGCAGCGTGCTGGAGGCGGCCACGATGTCGGCGTTCTTCGTCGGCTTTGGTGTCAGCTATTTCTGGCTGACGCGGGGTTTGAGCAGTGGCGGCCACGCGCACTGGTACGACCGACTGATCCTGCTATTGCTCACGGTCTGCGCGCTGGCAGTCAGCTATCTCACCCGAACCGGCCTCGGCAGCATCTTGATGATGGTGGCGGCGGGGGTGATTCCCTGGTTGTTGCCGCTGCGCGTAGGCGTGGTTTGGCTGGTGCTGAGCCAGCTGGCGGTGCTGCCGGTCTACCATCTGCTGCTCGGGTTTCCGGTGTCCGGCGCCTTGATGCAGTCGCTGCTGTATGGCGGCTTTTCGATGTTCATCTTCGTTACCAGCCTGGTCGCCCGGCAACAGACCGAGGCGCGCGAGGAACAACGCCGGCTCAACGCCGAGCTGCGCGCCACCCGCGCCCTGCTGGCCGAGAGCGCGCGCATCAACGAGCGCACACGCATCTCGCGCGAGCTGCACGATCTGCTTGGCCACCACCTCACCGCGCTCAGCCTCAACCTGGAAGTGGCCGGCCACATCACCGAAGGCCAGGCGCAGGAACACGTGCGCCAGGCGCACACGCTGGCCAAGCTGTTGCTCACCGACGTGCGCGAGGCAGTCAGTCATTTGCGCGACAGCGGCGCCATCGATCTGGAGGCGGCCCTGCGCCCGCTGGTGACCCAGGTCCCCTCGCTGGACATCCACCTGGATATCGCCCAGCCGCTGACCCTGGACGATCCGGAGCGGGCGCAGGTGCTGTTGCGCTGCACCCAGGAAATCATCACCAACGCGGTGCGCCATGCCGGCGCGCGCAATCTGTGGATCCAGGTACGGCGCGATGCGGACACCGTGCTGATCGACGCCCGTGACGACGGCCACGGCGCCGATGCGGTGGCGCCCGGCAACGGCCTGCGCGGTATGCGTGAGCGGCTCAGCCAGTATGGTGGGAAGCTGGAAATCCAAACCCGGCGCGGCGACGGCTTCGGCCTGCGCATCTGCGTTCCAGGCGCGCCGGCTCTGATGCCTGCGGCCGTGACTCAAGGAGTGTTTTAGATGATCCGTGTCTGCCTGGTCGATGACCAAACCCTGGTACGCCAGGGCATCCGCTCGCTGCTGGCGCTGGACAACGGCATCGAGGTGGTGGCCGAGGCCTCGGACGGCAAGCAGGCGGTGGAGCAGATTCCGCAGATCCAGCCGGACGTGGTGCTGATGGACATGCGCATGCCGGTCATGTCCGGCCTGGAAGCCCTGCAGATGCTCTCGCGCAACGGCACCTTGCCGCCGACCATCATCCTGACCACCTTCGACGACGACCAGTTGGTACTGGCCGGGCTCAAGGCCGGCGCCAAGGGCTACCTGCTCAAGGACGTCTCGCTGGAACAACTGGTCGGCGCGATCCGCACCGTGGCCGATGGCGGGTCGTTGGTGCAGCCGGCGGTCACCCAGCGCCTGCTCTCGGGCCTGGAGCACATGCGCAACGAATTCGTCAGCCTGGACCGGCCCGATCCACTTACCGACCGCGAGACGGAGATCCTGCGCCTGATGGCCAGCGGGTTCTCCAATAAGGAGATCGCCAATTCGCTGGGCGTGGCCGAGGGCACCATCAAGAATCATGTGTCCAACATCCTCTCCAAGCTGGGCGTGCGCGACCGTACCCGCGCAGTGCTCAAGGCCTTCGAGCTGCAGCTGGTCTGACCGCCACGCCGGCCCAATGCGATGCCGGCGCACAGTGAGTCTGCGTAACGCGGCATCGCGCTCTGCATGCACTCCAATACGCCGCCCTGCCGCGCCGGGTAGGGCGGTGAAGCGGCCGTTCGCAACTCCGACTGGCACGGCATCACACGCACGCAGCGCGCGATGTGCATGATGACTGCGCGTCATCGGCGCAAACCCTTGCGCCAGCTGCGATTGCGCAGTTTCGCAATGGCGTTTTGCGCGCTGGATGACACCGCAAGACCGCGCTACCCGTCGCACAACTGAACATCTTTCTCGAAGCCTGCTAGGATGGTGGCTTCGCTTCACTCAACCCGGCCGTGGGATCGGCCCCGGAGACCTCCTGAATGACCCGTATTATCGAGTTCCTGATCGCCTTGGGGATCGTGGCTGGCTTGTTTGTCGTGGTGGGCTTGGTGTTGCCCTCGGAGCGGCAGATGTCCGAGAGTGTTGAGACCAACCGCAGAATGACGATTGTTTACGACACCGTGAACAGCTTCCGTCGTTTCAAGGATTGGAACCCGCTTGTGCTGCGTGACCCGAAGATCCAGCTGAAGCTGGCCGGCCCGGAAGAGGGCAAGGGTGCACGCGTCGAATACAGCTCCACCGAGGGCTATATCGGCAACGGCAGCTGGGAAATCAAAAACACCGTCAAGAACGAGCGTGTTGAGATCGCGATCGAAGATCCCACCAAGGGCTACGACAAGGTCACCAATTTCACTCTGGCTCCGACCGGCAAGAACAACAAGAACGTCAAGATCACCCAGGATTACAGCGTCAAGTACGGCTGGAACCTGTTCGGTCGTTACGCCGGCTTGTATGTCAGCCGCCACGTGGGCGACGACCTGAAGCTGGGGCTGTCGCGTCTGGCAACCGCACTGGCCACCGTGCCGAATTTCGACTACCGCGCGCAGCTGGATGGCAAGCCGGTGTTGAGCGACCTCAAGATCGTCGATGTGCCGGCCGAGGACCTGTTGGTCGTCACCGCGGGCAACATTGATCGCGACAACGAGACGATCAAGAAGTCGATCAAGGACAACCAGGAGTGGATCAAGCGCGTGATGGACGCCAATGGTCTGGAAGTTGCTGGTCCGGTCCGGATCGTGACCACCGACTTTGCAAGCGACAAGTACGCGTTCGATGTCGTGCAGCCGGTCCGCAAGCGTGCCGGTGGCGCGCCGAAGGCAGACGCCAAGACCGACACCGCCAAGACCGATGCCAAGAAGGACGACGCAGCGGCTGCTGCGCCGGTCGACGCGACGCCGGTTGCCGCGACGGGCGAAGAGCTCAAGCTCAACATCCCGTCCGAAGCACCGGTGAAGTACGAGCGCACCAAGCCGCACCGTTCGGCATTTGCAACCTACGCAGGCCACATGGCCGGCCTGGATGCAGTGCGTAGTTCCCTGCGTGCCTGGGCTGCCACCAGCGGCAACGACGTGACCGAGCGTCCGTACGAGTCCTGGAAGGGCGGCGTGGACAAGTCGTTTACGCAGGACGGTACCTACGACGTCTACTGGGCTATCAAGTAATCGTTTCACCACGATGACGTGATCCAGACGAAAACGCGCCGCAGCCTTGCGGCGCGTTTTTTTTTGCGCCACGGCGCTGCCAGGAAGTGACCCGTATGTCTTTGCTTGAACGTCGTAAGAAACATCCCTCGTTGCTGGCGTTTTGCGGTGGCTTGCTGGCCGCCATCGCGGTGGGGTTGTCGGCCTATGCCTCGCACGGCGTGACCGATGCGTTGGTGCAGTCGCGGCTGCAACTGGCATCGCTGTACGCATTCGGCCATGGCGCCGTGTTGGTTGTACTGGGCGCCACCGAAACGCGTGCGTTCGGACGAGTTGGCTTGTACTTGTTGTTGCTAGGGACGTTGCTGTTTGCCGGCAGTCTGGTCGGTGGTGCTTTGCTGCACTGGCCGACCAGCCTGGCGCCGATGGGCGGGGTCAGCCTGATGTTGGGCTGGGTGGTGCTGGCGATCGGCGCATTGAGGCGCTGAGATGGCGCGCCATGCCCGCGGATTCGATGTGGAGGCGGCGTTCGCGCAGTTGAGCCGGCGCGACCGCGCGCTGGGTGCGTGGATGAAGCGTATTGGCCCCATTGCCCCGCAGCCGGGCTGGCGCAAACCGTTCGACCCGGTGGACGCATTGGCGCGCGCCATCCTGTTCCAGCAACTCAGCGGCAAGGCCGCGTCGACGATCGTTGCGCGGGTGGAGGTGGCGATTGGATCGAGCCGGCTGCACGCTGACACCCTGGGGCGCGTGGACGATGCCGCCCTGCGTGCCTGCGGCGTGTCCGGCAACAAGGCGCTGGCACTGCGCGACCTTGTCCGGCGCGAAGCGTTGGGCGAAATTCCTTCGCTGCGCAAACTCGCCTTCATGGAAGACGATGCCATCGTCGAAGCATTGGTGCCTGTACGCGGCATCGGCCGCTGGACAGTGGAAATGATGCTGATGTTCCGCCTGGGCCGCCCGGACTTGTTACCCATCGACGACCTGGGCGTGCGCAAGGGCGCCCAACGCGTGGACAAACAGGAGCAGATGCCAACGCCGAAGGAACTTGCCGAGCGCGGGCAGCGCTGGGGGCCGTACCGCACATACGCTGCGTTTTATCTCTGGAAGATCGCCGACTTCAGCGTCGCGGCAAAAGTGCCGACCCCGCGCTCGCAGGAGTAGGGCACTCGCTGTCCGGGCTTGGCGTAGGCGTGCATCAGGGTGCGTGCCAACGCCAATGCCAGGGCTCGTAGACGATGCCGTGCGGGTTGTGGCGCGGATAACTCAGGCGGTAGCCGAACTGGCCCGCGTGACTGCCCAGCCAGGCAAACGCAGCGGTCGCCTCGAACGATTCTTCGGCCGGTGGTTCGCCCGGAGTGCCGATATCCAGGGCGTCACCGCTATGGTGTTCGCTGAAACCGGGAGCGGCGTTGACTGCCAGAATCTGCTCCAGCGTCAGCCCGCGTGCGAACTTGCGATCGAAGATGCCCAGTTGGTAATCGTGGCTGCGATACCCAGAGATTGCATCGAGCACGATGTCCGCACGCAGCGCGGCCGCACGCAGTTGCCGCCAGCCACGCGCGGCGCCTGCGCTGAGCCAGAGCGGCCGGCCGAAGCGATCGCGGCCGGCGAACTGCAGCGTTGCCGGTTCGGCGATCAGACGCAGGCCGGTGCGTTGGACATAGTCATCGGCAACAAGCCCGAGCCGGGTCAGGCGATGCTGCAAGCCCTCGACCGCAAGAACGCTCTCGTCGCCTTGGTGACATCGCATCGTGGCGTTCTGTAGCCGATCCAGTGCCTCGTCCAGGCCTGGCTCACGCGCCAGTCGTGGCACCAGCGGCATCAACCCGTGCGGCAGTTGCGCTGCCAGATAGTGTCCATCGCACTTGCGCCGCAGCAGCCAGTCGGCCTGCGCCAGCACGCGTGCGTCGGCGTTGCTGCGGGCACGCAGGAGGGTGGCCGGCACCAGTTCGATGGCGGTGGTGTTGAGTAGCAGGGACGGCAGTGTGCGCATCGCGACAGGGTAGGGCTAAGTGCGTTGCGCAGCCAGTTGCTGTAGATCCTGCAGCAGCTGGCGCGGCTGTTCCGGGCTGAGCACGAGCATGCTGCCGCCCTTGAGTGGGAGGATCAGCACGCGGGCTGACTGGGTGATCAGATAGAACCCCGGGCCTGACTGTCTGCTGCGGTAGTACCCGGAATGAAAGCCCGGGTAGCCAAAGCCCAAAGACTTTCGGCCTGGCCTGAAGGCAGTGTGCTCGGCCAAGTCCACCACGCGCGCCGTGTCCAGCCGCATCTGGTCGACAAGTACCTGCTTGGTGAACAGTGTCGAGCGCACGATCAAGCGGTCGTCCTGTAGCCGGAGACCGCGTCGCGCATGCGCGACGGTGCAGCTCACTGCGATTGCTATCAGCAGTGCCAGGTGGGCATACAGGGCGGCAGGATGCCCATTGCGGACGTTGTCCGCATGGGCTACGGCGATCACACACGCGACAGCCAGCAACGGGAGCCACAGCCACAGCGCAAGTCCCCAGGGTGCGACCGGAGCGACGGCGTAATCGCGCCGATGCAGGCGATGACCGGTGCGTGTCGTGTGCTGTGAAACATTGCCGGGGCGTTGGCCGGATCGCGTCGTCATCGGGCTTCCTTCATGGCACCTGCGGCGTAGCACTTGGCAAAACGCGTGGGTGTCTGACCGCAAGCATGCCGGGGGCGTTTGTCATGGGCCGCCGCGACCTGAATGCCATCGCCGTTGAAGCTTTTGATACATGGCAACGAGGTGGCGACGCTTCGCGCGTTGCGGCACGTGCTCATGGTTCGGATTCCTCGTCGTCGCGCGGCTTCGGCAGCCGGCCGGCCTTGCGCAGCGCGTCGCGCAGTACGTATTCGATCTGTGCGTTGAGGCTGCGCAATTCGTCGTCGGACCAGCGCTGCATGGCCGCCAGTACATCAGCGTTGATGCGCAGCGGGTAGGCCTTCTTTTCGCTCACTCGCGCTCACCGCGGCCGCTGTAACGGCGCAGGTGCATGACCATCGAGACGATCAGGACGTTGACGCCGATGATCATGCCGATCACCACCGCGTAGACACCCGCGCGGTTATCGCCGGCCCAGTACAGGCAGGCGGCGCCGATCAGGATCACCAGGCTGATCAGGGCCCAGCGCAGGCCCAGGCCGCGCGCGCGGTCGTCATCGTCCGCACCGATGGAGGCGGCGATCGCCAGTGCGGGCAAACCGGACAGAGCAACCACCAAGGGCACCATGACATTCATCGTTTCACCTCAATAGAGCGAGCCGGCGTTGACCACCGGTTGAGTGCCGCGATCAGAACACAACACGGTGAGCAGGTTGCTGACCATATGCGCCTTGCGCTCTTCGTCCAACTGCACCACCCCGTTTTTCTGCAACTCGGCCAGGGCCATCTCCACCATGCCTACGGCGCCTGCAACGATGCGCGTGCGTGCGGCGATCACCGCATTGGCCTGCTGACGCTGCAGCATGGCCTGGGCGATTTCCGGCGCGTAGGCGAGGTGGCTGATGCGCGCTTCGATTACGTCCACGCCGGCCTGGGTCAGGCGCTCATCCAGATGCCGCTTGAGCTGCTCGCTGATTTCGGCCGGATGGCTGCGTAATGAAATCTGCCCATCTTCGTGCTGGTCGTACGGGTAGCTGGTGGCCATCGCGCGCAGCGCGGCTTCAGATTGGATGTGCACGAAGCTTTCGTAATCGTCGACGTTGTAGACCGCCTCCGATGCATCCATGACCTGCCACACGATCACCGCGGCGATCTCGATCGGGCTGCCATCGAGTTCGTTGACCTTGAGCCGGCCGCTTTCGAAATTGCGCACGCGCTGGCTGACCCGGCGCTTGGCGTAGAAGGGCACGTTCCAGCGCAGTCCCGCGTCCTTGGCCGTGCCGACGTACTTGCCGAACAGGCTCAGCACCGCGGCCTGGTTCGGCTCCAGCGTATAGAGCCCGGCCAGGATGAAGATGCAGGCCGCCGCGACCAGGCTCGCCCCGATCAACCCGCTCGCCGTGATGCTGGTGCTGGCCATTGCCGTCAAGACGTACCAGGCCGCGCCGACGAGGCCGGTACCGGCAACGAGGACGAGGGGGATACCCGGCAATGAGCCGATCGGCTTCTCTTTCATGAGTGATGCTCCTTGGATGGCGAGATGAAAAGATATCAAACTGATATCAGTCCATGCAAGGACGCCGGCCGAAGTTATCCATGCCGGCCCGTTAGAATGACCGCCCCCTTTCCGACTCTGGACCTGCGCTCATGACAACTCTTGGCACGCCGTTATCGCCTTCCGCCACCCGGGTGCTGCTGCTGGGCTCGGGCGAGCTGGGCAAGGAAGTGGCGATCGAACTGCAGCGCTTCGGGGTGGAAGTGATCGCCGCCGATCGCTACGCCAATGCGCCGGCGATGCAGGTGGCGCACCGCTCGCACGTGCTGGACATGCTCGATCCTGCCGCGCTGCGCGCGCTGATCGCCAAAGAGCAGCCGCACCTGATCGTGCCCGAGATCGAAGCCATCCATACCGAAACCCTGGTGGCGCTGGAGCGCGATCAGGGCCAGCGCGTGATTCCCACCGCGCGCGCCGCACGCCTGACCATGGACCGCGAAGGCATCCGCCGCCTGGCTGCCGAGACGCTGGGTCTGCCGACCTCGCCGTACCGCTTTGTCGACACCGCCGCCGAGTACCGCGAAGCCATCGCCGCGGTGGGCCTGCCCTGCGTGGTCAAGCCGGTGATGTCGTCCTCGGGCAAGGGCCAGAGCACGTTGCGCAGCGAAGCCGACATCGACGCGGCCTGGGACTACGCACAAACCGGCGGACGCGCCGGCGCTGGCCGCTGCATTGTCGAAGGCTTCATCGATTTCGATTACGAGATCACCCTGCTGACCGTGCGGCACGCCGGCGGCACCTCGTACTGCGACCCGATCGGCCACTGGCAGCAGGACGGCGACTACCGCGAAAGCTGGCAGCCGCAACCGATGTCGGCGGCCGCGTTGCAACGCTCGCAGCAGATCGCCAAAGCCATCACCGACGATCTGGGCGGCTGGGGCTTGTTTGGCGTGGAGTTGTTCGTCAAGGGCGACGAAGTGTGGTTCAGCGAAGTCTCGCCGCGCCCGCACGATACCGGGCTGGTGACGCTGGTCTCGCAGGAATTGAGCGAATTCGCGCTGCACGCGCGCGCGATCCTCGGTCTGCCAGTCGGCGCAGAAGACGGTGGCGTGATTCGTCAAAGCGGCCCGTCGGCATCGTGCGCGCTCCTTGCGCACGGCAATGGCGTGCCGGCATTCGACGGCGTTGCCGCTGCATTGCGCGATCCGGACGCAGCACTGCGTCTGTTCGGTAAACCGCGCGTGGACGGTCACCGCCGCGTTGGCGTCACGCTGGCACGTGCCGACAGCATCGATGCAGCACGCGAGAAGGCGCGTGTAGCGGCGGCAGCGTTGACGATTCAACTTAGCAACTAAAGAACGCAGTTTGCGCGGTGTTGTGGGCGTCGGCCGGACTGCTAACACCCACATTACATCCGTGCAGGTGAGACCAACCACTGTCAGACAGCAATTCAATAGACCGTCGTCCGCGCCACTGAAGGTGTCGGACGAGTAGGGATGCATGACCTGTAACTGCCAGGTCTCAGGTCAAAGCCCTGGTAGGCTGTGGCTGGCTCTGCTCTTGCTGTATCTGCCTTTGCTGTTCGCCTTGTGCGCGTTCCGCTGCAGTTTGGACCCAGCTCTGACTGCTCTGCTCCAGGGGAGTGTTGAGCGCCGCGACGGTATCCACATGGGCACGCAACTGATCGTGCTGTCCTAATGATTTGGAATTGTTCTGTACCGCGAATGCACGTGAGGCGTCCTCGCTCAAACGCACCTCGTCTATGCGGTCCATTCCCATCTTGCAGGATTGCACCGCGAGACAGCCAGCCAGATTGTCACTACGTGCGTCCGACTGTCGGTTGTTTGCCTGATCCAGGGCTTGCACATGGGACTGAGCTTGTGCAAACAGCGGGTGCCCGGGATGATCGGGATTGCGCAGTGAGGGTGGTTGCCGCTCATCACTCAAAATATGTTGTTTAATCGATCTGTCTGCGGGAAGCGGGTGCCGGACTTCCTTGTTTAGGGGGCTCTCTGGAAACGGCGCTTCAATACTTTCCACTCCATGGATGTTGCGTAAGGGGCGGTAAGCATCTTTCCCCAAGCCTTCGAAGGGCAACGGTATGCGAACGTCAGGAAGTAGTTGCCCAGCAGGGCCGGCAAGTACATTCATGTCGATGCTCTTGTTGCGATGCAGTCCGGCATGATCGAGAGCGGCCCAAGTAAAGTCGACGCAGTTATTGCGTACGTCCCTATACTCTTTGTCGAAGCCTAGCTTTTCCGGTTCTTCACCGAACTTTTGCAGTTTTTCATATTGCTCCTTGCTTATTTCGATTGTCCTTGAGTAGGCCGGGTTATGATACTCCTTAGAGTCCGAATTATATATTTTCCCTGGGCCGTTCATCTCGCCATGGTTGATAGGGGCGAATCCATAGCTAGTAGGTTTACCTCTGCCGTCGTCGATTATAAAAAACATGTGCCCTGGCGCGGAGCTGGCCGGTTCACCATCGACCATTTGCTGCTTGCCATCCTTATATAACGGAGTGCCAGGTGCTGCGATAACAATTGTCAAAGTATAACTTTGCTTATCCATCTTTTGCTCCATGCGAGACATTGAGATTATTTGGAAGATGTCCATCTCTTCTGGATTGAAATTTGCGCTGTAGGGTCTTTCAATTCTGGGTTGCCCGGCTGCGCTGAAATATCAATACGATAACGGCCGTAGTTTTCCAGCGGTAGTCTGCAAACCACCCATTGGCTTACGTCTGAAGTGTGGGCGCCAATATCGATATATTTAACATCATCCTTTCCTTTTCTCCATTCAAAAAATTCACTCCTGCTGGGTTCTTCCCTTATATATTCTTGAAAAGCGTCTTCTGTTTTTATCTTGAGGCATTGATCTCCCGTCCACTTGCATGCCTCGACCTTCAGTGCGTACCGCAATGGGGGCTCGCCGTGATTTAACATGGTGACCGGGTCGAATGGACCTTTGCGGCTCAGGGTTAATCCAACGATGTATGATTGAGTAATATTTATATTTTCAGGAGTTGCCTCAAACTCAAAGCGGACATGTTCGTCAGAACCATCAGTGCGGAATGGTTGGACAAGAAAAAGATCTTTCTTATCGGTAGGCGCTGGTGCACTTGCACTACAGGCAGACAGCATCGGGGCGATGATGATTGACAGCCATAAGCCTCGGAAGATGACATGCAGATTCTTCAAATTTGGTCTCATCCGTATTTCCTTGCACTACTTGGATTTCACTGGAGTGTAAACCCACGGTGTGAAGCCGGACCAGTCCGGCCCGGCCTGTCCCGTATCAATCGACTCAGCATCTACACCAGTTGAAATAAGCGTTGCTACTGCTGGTTAGCAGGCAGTAAACGTTCACTCCAGCTCATCAGCACGTGCGAACCGTGACGCGCCGTCGACGGGCCGCCATCATGCCTCCTGCAATCACGGTTGGCCGCTTACTTTGCGGCTATATCCACCCACACCGCATGATGGTCACTGCCATCGGCAATCGCCGCTTCCGGGGCGGTGCTGGCCGGCCAGAAGATGCCACTGCCGAGCAGGGTGAACTGGTGCGACGGCAGCACGTAGTCCAGGCGCATGGTGCCGGCTTGCGGGCCGAAGTCGCCGGTGACCTGGTGCGGATCGCCGGTGTGCACGATGCCTTGTGCGGCGTACTCGGCGGTCTTTTGCGGGCCGCCTTCGCTGCGCGGGGTGGGGTAGTGCAGCACGCGCGGATGATGGATCAATGCGCGGATCGCTTCGTGGCGGCCGGCGCCATCGATCGGATCGTTGTTCAGATCGCCCAGGATGACAAAGCGCGCATCGGCCGCCAGGCCGCCGCAGACTCCCTTGTCATCGCACAGCCAGCGCTTGCTGTCGGCCGCGTTGTCCAGGTACGCACGCCATAGCGCGAGCTCATCGTGGTTGCGTGCTGCGTTGCGCTTTTCCGCGCCATCGAACACCGGCGGCGTCGGATGCGACACCAGTGCATGCACGACACCGAGCGGCGTGTGCACCGGCACGTCCCAATGCGATTTGGATGACAGGCGCAGCTGCGACCAGATCGCATCACTGTAGAACGAACGTCCTGTGACTGGATCCAGTGGCCGCAATGCGCCAGGCAGTGCGCTCCATTTCAGCAATTGAAAGCTACGTACGGCCTGCGCATCGATCGGATAGCGCGACAGTACCAGCATGCCGTACTGACCAGGGTGCAGCCCGTAGCCCCAGGCATCGTTGCCACGCGAGCGGCCGTCGCCACCGACGGTGCCGTTGTTGTCCAGATCCAGGCCGCTCGGCACGCCGGTATTGACCGGTGCCAGATACCGATACGGATAGCGCAACGGTTCGCCGCCACCCGGTTGGGCGACCTGCAGGTAGCGCTGCTGGAACAGATCGGCAGCGCGGTGGTCCGGGTCGAAATCGAATTCGTTGAGCAGCACCAGATCCGGACGCACGCGCTGCAGCACCGCGGCGATCTTGCGTGCATGCGCGCTGTCGCCCTGCAGTTCGCGCACCAGGCCGCCGGCCTCGTCGGAGTACAGCGAGGTGTTGTAGGTGGCGATGCGCAGCTGTGTCGGCACAGGTTCGCCGGTGGCGTTATCGGCCGATGCGGGGGTGCGATGGGTGCAGGCGGCGCAGAGCGCGGTCAGCGCAAGCAACAGAAAAGGTCTGATCATCGCGTGATTCTCGCATGCCGGATGCGACAGGCCGATGTCGCGCGCTGGGATTCACGGCGCTGATGCGTGTGCCGGTAGCCCGCGCCACTGGCGACCGTCGTAGGCTTCCAGTGCGCTGAAGCGCCGCTTGTAATTCATCTTTGCATGGCCGTCGATCCAGTAGCCCAGATACACATGCGCACGTCGCTCGCGCTGCGCCCATTGAATCTGCTGCAGGATCGCGAAGGTGCCCAGGCTGCGCGCGGCCGCCTCGGGTGCGTAGAACGTGTACACCGCCGACAACGCATGCTCGGTGACGTCGGTAACCGCAACGGCGAGCAACCGCCCCGGCGCGTGCGCCACCGCCGGCTCACGCATCTCCAGAAACCGTCCATGCGACCAGCCGCCGATCAGGAACTGATCGAACTCGGTGGCGCCATGCTCGTCCATGCCACCACCGGGGTGCCTGGATTTGAGGTAGTGGCGATACAGGGCGAGTTGCTCGTCGGTGCGTTCGGCTGCGACCACCCGCACGACCAGATCCTGGTTGCGCGCCAGGCAGCGGCGTTGACTGCGGTCCGGTCGAAATGCATCCACCGCAATACGCACCGGCACGCACGCGCGGCAGCGTTCGCAATGCGGCCGGTACACCAGATCGCCGGAGCGACGAAAGCCCCACGCCAATGCCTGCGGATAGATCGTCCCCAGGCGCGGGTCATGCGGGTCCAGCACCAGATCGCGCGCACGACGCTCGGGCCAATAGCCGCAGGCATGCTCGCCGGTCTGGAACAGGCGCAGGTCGTCGTGGGTGTCGGCGTGGATGGCCATGCGCGCAGGATAGCGCCTGTGCGTCGCAACAGCGGCGACTGTCCGCCGGATGAATACGCCAGGTGTCCGCGTCAACGCGCACGCCGATGGCCCGTTGATGTGGGTGTTGGTGGCAGCGCACGGCCTATCCGGATGCGCCACCCACGCGATGCGGCCCATGCAGGTGCCGCGTGTGGTTCCCACAATCAGGAGTTTCTCATGACGTCTCGCAAACCTTTCCTCGCCCTGGCCATGCTGGCTGCGCTGTCTACCGGCGCCGTGTTCGCCGCCACTCCGCCTGCTGCCGGCGATGCGCCGCGTCCTGGCAAGCTCGACAGCAATCACGATGGCGTCATCGATCGCAGCGAAGCGGCCGCCGACCCCAAGCTTGCCGCGCAGTTCGACAGGCTGGACACCAATAAGGACGGCAAGCTTTCGCGCGATGAGCGCCCGCGCCATCGCGGCCCGGGCCGCGAGGGACGTGGCGATTGGATGGCCAAATTCGACACCAACAAGGACGGTCGCATCAGCCGCGAGGAAGCCAAGGCCGACCCGAAGTTTGCCGCACGCTTCGAACAAATGGACGTCAACAAGGACGGCTTTGTCGATCGCGCCGACCGTGAGCTGCGCATGCAGCAGCATCGCGATGCGTGGTTTGCCAAAGCCGACACCGACAAGGACGGCAAGTTGAGCAAGGCCGAATTCGACGCCGCATCGAAGATGCGTGGCGAGCATGGCCGCTGGGGGCAGGGCGAGCATGGCAAGCGTGCGATGCCGGCCAAGCCTGCTGCGGCCAACTGAGCACGTGTTGACGCGGTACGCGGCTGAACACGTGTCGCGTCGACGGTAGCGGTGAGGACGTTTCAGTCACACGGATGATGCAACAAGGCGCCGATCGACCCATGGCCTCCCGCAAGGGAGGCTTTTTTGCGCTACCGATACGCTGCAATGGCGGAGCAGGTAGCTGGAAAGGGCAAGCTCATGCCGTAACGGCGAGTCGCACGGATGCCGACAGCGCGATGTGCCGATGTGTTCCGGCCGGTGCAGCATCGCCGCTGCCGTCACGTTTCGGCAGCGAGGGGAAACTCTCCGGCGAAAAGAGTGCTGCCGATGCGGTTGCTGGGCATTCCAGCGCAATGCCAGTGAAGGGTGTCATTTGCTGTGCCACTGCTTGTGGACAGGATCGGTGAGTGTGTTCTTTTCCTGCGTGTAGATCCCGTTCTGCTGCGCGATGGCTTCACCCGTCTCGACGATGGCGTTTTGAATGAAGACGTTTTCGTTGCCGCCGCGGACGAAGGTCAGCTGATGGAATGCGGTTTTGTTTCCCCAATCTGGAGAGGGCAGTGAGATGAACTTCACCGTGTAGGTCTCGTCGTCGAAACTGCCTTGCAGGACGTAGACGCCATAATGGTTTTCGCCTTGCGAAATGATCTTGTACATGCCGTTGCCGTAGTAATAAATCTCCGCATCGGGAAACGGCTTTTTCTCGTACATCTTGCGATAGTGGAGCACCTGTTTAATGGTGGGTTCTCCAAAGCTCACTGCCAGCGTCTGGCCGTCGTGCGAGGACGTCAGCCCTTCCGCGTGCGCGCCAGCGCTGCTCAGCAGCATCAAGCCTGCGGTCACGATCTTTTTCACTGCATTGCTCTCCTGGTCTCTTCAAGCGCCGTGTGCGGGAGCTGCACTGTTCCAGTGGCACCGCCGCTGGAATACTCGCAGACAAGCGTGGCAATGAAATTCATTGAGATACAGTCAAGAAGTGCCGCTCAGTCACGCTGCGTGGGCGCATGCCCTTCAATATCCGATGTTGAAGGGCGCTCAGCGCGCAGGCTGGATCCGCACCCGCATCTCTTCCTCGTCCGCCGGCGGTGTCGCGTCTTGGGGCAACTGTGATGCGGGCTGCGTTGCCGGAGCGACCGGCACCGGGGCGCTGCGGTGTCGCATCACCACAACCATGGCCACCGCGGCGATCACCAGCAACAGCACCAGACGGATGCGCCACGCCCAGCTGCGTGCGGTGGTACTGGAGCCGTTCTCGCCTTCGCGGAAGGTGTATTCCACGTTCGGCAGATCGCGGCGGGTGGTATCGAGCAGGCGCGCCTCGCGCAGCAGGTCGCGCGCGCGCGGCTGGTCGTCGGCGTGCACGATCCACACGGTGGGATACGCTTGCGCGTTGCCTTGCTCGAGGTAGCTGAACTGGCCGGTACGCTTGCTTTCATACGAGCGGCCGTTGCTCATGCGCACGTCGATGCCGGCGTTGCGCAAGAGATTGGCCACGCCCTCGGCGGTTTCGATACGTTGACTGCTGAAGATCTTGCGCATGCTGGTGGAAACCGCCGTTGGGTCCGGAACAGATGGCGCCAGTGCTGCGCCGGTTCAAGATGAAAGAAGGGTGTCGCTGATCGCTATTGCTGAGAGGCCGCACGTGTGTCGACTAACAGGCCGGCGCGGGTCGTGGCAACTCGCATGCTGGATGGCGAACCGGCAGCGCGCCCGGCACCCGCGTCGTCGATCCATGGTTCCGCGCCACAGCTATGCCACGCATCTGCGCCTAACCCTTGGCCGGCACGGCAATCGTGCTGCCATCGGGCACCACGCGGATCAGGCCTTCCTGCGTCGTGCTGGCGACCAGCACGCCATCGCGGGTGAAGAACTGCCCGCGAGCCAGGCCGCGCGAGCCCTGCGCGGTGGGACTGTCCAGCGAGTACAGCAGCCAGTCGTCGGTGCGAAAGGGACGGTGGAACCAGAGCGCATGGTCGAGCGAAGCCATCTGCACATTCGGCGTGTAGTAGCTGATGCCGTGCGGGAAGGTGGAGGTGCCCAGCAACTGAAAATCCGAGGCGTAAGCCAGCAGCACCTGGTGCAGGCTGACATCGTCGCCGATCGGGTCGTTCAGGCGCAGCCACATCTGCTGGAACGGTGGGCGCTTGGGGGGCTTGAGCTCGTCGCGCGGAAAGACGTGGCGAAACTCGAACGGGCCTCCGCGCGAGAGCCAGCGCTGCACCTTTGCCGGCAGGTTCGCCAGCACGTCCGGCGCCAGCGGCGCGGCCGGTTCGATGTCTTCCGGCGGCGGCACCACCGGCATGGCCGACTGGTGCTCGGCACCGTCTTCGTGTTCCTGGAACGAGGCCGCGCAGAAAAAGATCACTTTGCCGTGCTGGATCGCAGTGACCCGCCGCACCGAAAAACTGCCGCCATCGCGGGTGCGGTCGACGTCGTAGACGATCGGGTGGTCGATATTGCCGGCACGCAAAAAATAGGCATGCAGCGAATGCGCCTGGCGGCCGTTCTCCACCGTGGCCTGCGCGGCCGACAGTGCCTGGCCCAGCACCTGTCCACCGAACACGTACTTGGTGCCGATATCGCGGCTCTGACCGCGAAACAGATTGTCTTCCAGGCGCTCCAGCGACAGCAGGCTGATAAGTTCGGAGACGACGGGTTCGGCGTTGGCGGACAAGAGGCTGGCCTGGGCGTGCGACGGACCGCGATTATAGCGGGCCGCCTGCATGCCACCGCGCGACGGGCTAATCAGGCCTTTTGCAGCCGTGCCACCAGGCCACGCAGCGCGGCCTGGGCATCGGGCGCGTACCAGCCATCGACGAAGCGCTCCAGCTGGATCAGTTCCGGCGCTAGTGCAGCGCGCAGATCCGCCCTGGCCACCGCGCGCGTGGCCAGCATCGGCTGCCGTGGCAGTTGCTGCAGCTCCTGCAGCCAGGCCACCGCGCGTGCGGTGACCAGCTCGCCGTCCACCAGCTCGTCCACCAGGCCGATCTGTGCGGCCTGTTCGGCCGGCAGCAATTGCCCGGAAATCAGCAAGCGTTCGGCACGATGCGCACCGACCACGCGGCGCAGCAGCCGCTGGATCCCGTCCGGCGCCGCCAACCCCACCTGTACTTCGTTCAGGCCGATCGTGTACGGCCTTGCGGTATCGGCGCTGCGCGCCATCACCCGGTAATCGCAGCACAGCGCCAGCACGCAACCACCGGCCGGCGCATGGCCGCCGATCGCCGCGACCACCGGCACCGGGCAATTGGCCAGCGCCTGCGCTGCCTCGAAGAAGGCCGTCCAGCTGGCCAGCAACGCAGCGCGGTCGGTGCCATGCGACAGCAGGTGCGGCACGTCCATGCCGCCGGAAAAAATGCGTTCGCTCCCCGATAGCACCACCCCGTCGACCGTGGCGTCCAGCTGCTGCACGGCAGCGCTCAGTGCGTGGCACAGCGCGGTATCCAGTGCATTGACCGGCGGGCGGGCCAGACGGATTTCGCGAACTCGGCCGTGGTCTAAGATCTGGATGCTCATTCGGGGCTCCTGAAGGTCGGGCCATGATAGACGGCGGTGGCTGCAGGCGGCGCGTGCAGAGCAGCGTCATCGCTGCACTTGCATCACTTCCAGTGCCGCGCATTCTGCCTTCGCCGGCATGCGGGGAGACGAGCAAAAAAACGGCGGCTCCATTGACGAAGCCGCCGTGCATCATGGACCTGCGTCTGCGCAGGCCTGCGTCAACTGCTTGCTGCGCGCACCGCATCCGGCAGTGCCGCACTCTTGCCGGTCTGCGTGTCGATCCACACCACCACCACGTTGCCGTCCGAATACAGCACGCTGTCGTCCTTCTGGTCGACGATGCGATGGCCGATGGTGATGCTGCTGCTGCCCAGGCGCTCGACGAACAACTCCACCGTGATGTCGTTGGGCCACACCAGCGGGCGTTTGTAGTTGACGTTGGTGGCAGCAACCACCGGCGCGATGCGGTCGGTCATCGACACGCCTTGTACGCCCAGCATCCAGCGCACGCGCGCTTCTTCCAGGTACGAAATGTATTTGGCGTTGTTGACATGGCCCATGCTGTCCATGTCGCGCCAGCGCACGCTGATCGGGATGCGTGCCAGGATCTTGTGTTCGCTCATCAGCTTGCCTTCTTCTTCGCAGTCTTCTTGGTGGCGGACTTGGCGACCTTGGCCACCTTCTCCGGTTTGACCTTGCGCGGCGGGCGCGCATCAGGCTTGTTGGCCATCGCGGCGGGGCGCGTCTCGCGCGCCTTGACCGACGGCAGCATCTTGGCTAGGAACTGCCCGGTGTAGGACGCCTTATGCGCGGCCACGTCTTCGGGTGTGCCGGACACCAAGATGGTGCCGCCACGATGGCCACCTTCCGGCCCAAGATCCACGATCCAGTCGGCGGTCTTGATCACGTCCAGATTGTGCTCGATCACCACGACGGTGTTGCCCTCGTCGCGCAGCTTGTGCAGCACGCCGAGCAGCGCTTCGATATCGTGGAAGTGCAGGCCGGTGGTCGGCTCGTCGAGGATGTACAGCGTGCGCCCGGTATCGCGGCGCGACAGTTCCTTGGACAGCTTCACACGCTGTGCCTCACCGCCGGAAAGCGTCGTCGCGCTCTGGCCCAGCTTGATATAGCTCAGGCCGACATCGACCAGTGTTTCCAGCTTGCGCGCGATCGACGGCACCGGCTCGAACAGGCGCAACGCATCTTCCACGGTCATCTGCAGCACGTCGCTGATGTTGAAGCCCTTGTAACGGATCTCCAGCGTCTCGCGGTTATAGCGTTTGCCATGGCAGACATCGCACGGCACGTACACGTCGGGCAGGAAGTGCATCTCCACCTTGATCATGCCATCGCCCTGGCAGGCTTCGCAGCGGCCGCCACGCACGTTGAAGCTGAAACGCCCCGGCGAATAGCCGCGTGCACGCGATTCCGGCACCTGCGCGAACAGTTCGCGCAACGGCGTGAACATGCCGGTGTAGGTCGCCGGGTTGGAGCGCGGCGTGCGCCCGATCGGCGACTGGTCGATGTCCACGACCTTGTCGAACAGGTCCAGGTTTTCGACTTCGCGATGCGGTGCCACAGTGTGCGAAGCGCCGTTGATTTCGTTGGCCGCCAGCGTGAATAACGTATCGTTGATCAGCGTCGACTTGCCCGATCCTGACACGCCGGTGATGCAGGTCAACAGGCCGGCCGGAATATCCAGGTCGACGTTCTTGAGGTTGTTGCCGGTCGCCCCACGCAGATGCAGCATCATCTTCGGATTGGGCTTGTGGCGCTGCTTGGGAATCTCGATGCGGCGCTTGCCGGACAGGTATTGCCCGGTCAGCGAACGTGGCGACTCCAGGATGTCCTGCAGCGTGCCTTGCGCGCAGATTTCGCCGCCATGCACACCGGCACCGGGGCCGATGTCGAGCACGTGGTCGGCCAGGCGAATCGCATCTTCGTCGTGCTCGACCACGATGACCGTGTTGCCCAGATCGCGCAGTCGCGTCAGCGTGCCCAGCAGGCGTTCGTTGTCGCGCTGATGCAGGCCGATCGACGGTTCGTCCAGCACGTACATCACCCCGACCAGGCCTGCGCCGATCTGGCTGGCCAGCCGAATACGCTGCGCCTCGCCGCCGGACAGCGTGTCGGCCTTGCGCTCCAGGGTGAGGTAATCCAGGCCCACATCGACCAGGAAGCCAAGCCGCTCGCCGATCTCCTTGACGATCTTGGCCGCGATCTCGCCACGCCAGCCCGGCAGCGACAATCCGCGGAAAAAGTTCAGTGCTTCGTTGACCGGCAACACCACCAGTTCCGGCAGCGGGCGATCGGCCACAAACACATTGCGCGCAGCACGATTCAAACGCGTGCCGTTGCAGGCCGGGCAGGGCTGCTGGCTGACGTACTTGGTCAGCTCTTCGCGCACGGCCGGCGATTCGGTCTCGCGGTAGCGACGTTCCAGATTCGGCAGGATGCCTTCGAAGCGATGCTTGCGCGTGGTGCGCCCGCCCGCATCGGTGAAGTAGGTGAAGCTGATCACCTCATCGCCACTGCCGAACAGCACCGCCTGGCGCACCTTGGCCGGCAGGGTGTTCCATACCGCATCCACGTCGAACTTGTAGTGCTTGGCCAGCGAAGCGATCAACTGGAAGTAATAGGCGTTGCGCCGATCCCAGCCACGCACTGCACCCGCAGACAACGACAGCTCCGGATGCACCACGACGCGATCCGGGTCGAAGAATTCGGCCACGCCCAGGCCATCGCAACTCGGGCAAGCGCCCACCGGTGCATTGAACGAAAACAGGCGCGGTTCCAGCTCAGGTAGCGAGTAATCGCACACCGGGCAGCTGTACTTGGACGAGAACAGATGCGGCGCGGCGGCCGGGTCGTCCAGCGACTGCACCGCCACCATGCCTTCGCCAAGCTTGAGCGCGGTTTCGAAACTTTCCGCCAGCCGCTGCTTGATGTCTTCGCGCGGGCGGAAGCGGTCGATCACCGCCTCGATGGTGTGCTTCTGCCGCAGTGCCAATGCCGGCACCGCGTCGATCTCGTACAGCTCGCCGTCCACACGCACGCGCACGAAGCCTTGTGCGCGCAGCTGCTCGAACACCTGCGCATGCTCGCCCTTGCGCTCGCGGATCACCGGCGCCAGCAGCATGTAACGCTGCTCCTGGTCCTGGGTGAGCATGTGGTCGACCATCTGGCTGACGGTCTGCGCTTCCAGCGGGAAGCCGTGATCCGGGCAGCGCGGCTGGCCCACGCGTGCGTAGAGCAGGCGCAGGTAGTCGTAGATCTCGGTGATCGTGCCGACCGTGGAGCGCGGATTGTGCGAGGTCGATTTCTGTTCGATCGAAATCGCCGGGGACAGGCCTTCGATATGGTCCAGGTCCGGCTTTTCCATCACGCTGAGGAACTGGCGCGCATATGCCGAGAGCGACTCGACGTAGCGGCGCTGGCCTTCTGCATAGATGGTGTCGAACGCCAACGACGACTTGCCCGAGCCGGACAGGCCGGTGATCACGATCAGTTTGTCGCGAGGCAGGTCGAGGTCGATGTTCTTGAGGTTGTGCGTCCGCGCGCCGCGGATGCGGATGAAATCCATCGCCATGGGGGATCCGATGTCGGGCCGGCGAACCGGCGGTGGTGCGAGCGTGCTCAGCAGGAATGAGTGGCAGTCGATCAGCCTACCCGCCGACCTAAGTGAGGGCAATTGCCCCAAATGCCAGTCTGCCGGGGCCGTTGTGGCGGCCGGATGATGCGTTCCACCCGCCCGATTCGGGTGCGCGGCGGCAGACCTGCTTGCGGGTTGACCCGAAACCCGTTAGGCCAGTACAATCCCGCTCCTGTCTGCCCCATGGGCAAGTCAGGCGACCATAATAACTACAGAGGAACACCTGGTCATGTACGCAGTTCTGGTAACCGGCGGTAAGCAATACCGCGTCGCGCAGGGCGAAACGCTCCGCGTGGAAAAGCTCGAAGTCGAAGCTGGCAACGAGATCAAGTTCGACACCATCCTGATGCTGGGCGATAGCGATGGCATCAAGCTGGGCGATGCGCTGAAGGGCGCCTCGGTCACCGCCAAGGTCGTGGCCCATGGCCGCGCCGACAAGGTGCGCATCATCAAGTTCCGTCGCCGCAAGCACCACATGAAGCGTCAGGGACACCGTCAGTACTACACCGAAATCGAGATCACCGGCATCGCCGGTGGCGATAAGAAGTAAGGAGAACCAGTCATGGCACACAAAAAGGGCGTAGGTTCCTCGCGCAACGGTCGCGATTCCAACCCGAAGTACCTCGGCGTCAAGATCTTCGGTGGCCAGGCCATCGATGCCGGCAACATCATCGTGCGTCAGCGCGGCACCCAGTTCCATCCGGGCGCCGGCGTCGGCCTGGGCCGCGACCACACGCTGTTTGCGCTGGTCAACGGCAAGGTCGAGTTCTCGGTCAAGGGTGCGAAGAAGCGTCGTACCGTTAGCGTGGTTGCCGAGGCGTAATCGCCCGCTCCATGTAGATCAGTTCGTGGCCGCGCCAGCGCGGTGGCGAACGACACGGAGAGCCCCGCTTCGGCGGGGTTTTTCGTTTGACGGCCGGGAATTGGGAGTGGGGAATAGGGAATCGAAAAAGCGATTCTGCACCCCGACCGGATTCCACGACCGTGCTGGCAAGCATTCTTGCTGGCAGGAGGCGGCCATTCGCTGTGCCGATTCCCTATTCCCCATTCTCC
The DNA here is from genome assembly GCF_001908725.1 of Xanthomonas vesicatoria ATCC 35937. Lineage (NCBI taxonomy): Bacteria > Pseudomonadati > Pseudomonadota > Gammaproteobacteria > Lysobacterales > Lysobacteraceae > Xanthomonas > Xanthomonas vesicatoria. The sequence continues at coordinate 4,475,820 of NZ_CP018725.1, forward strand.
ATTCCCGGTTGTCATCTCATGAAGTTAGTCGACGAAGCAGAAATCCTGGTGACCGCCGGTAATGGCGGCAATGGCTGTGTCGGCTTTCGCCGCGAGAAGTTCATTCCGCTCGGTGGGCCCGATGGTGGTGATGGCGGTGCCGGCGGCAGCGTCTGGATCGTCTCCGACGAGAACGTCAACACCCTGGTCGATTTCCGTCATGAGCGCACCTTCAAGGCGCAGCGCGGCGAGAACGGCATGGGCCGCCAGGCCTATGGCAAGGGTGGCGAAGATCGCGTCATCGTGGTGCCGGTCGGTACTGTGGTCATCAACGTGCAGACCGACGAAGTGATCGGCGACCTGACCCAGCATGGCGATCGTCTGCTGGTGGCCAAAGGCGGCAAGGGCGGCCTGGGCAACATGCATTTCAAGAGCTCGGTCAATCGTGCGCCGCGCCAGTCCACCACTGGCGAGGAGGGCGAGGAGCGGCTGCTCAAGCTCGAGCTCAAGCTGCTGGCCGACGTCGGCCTGCTGGGCTTCCCCAACGCCGGCAAGAGCACATTGATCCGCGCCGTGTCCTCGGCAACGCCGAAGGTCGCCGATTACCCGTTCACTACGCTGTATCCGAATCTGGGCGTGGTCAGCGTCGAGGCCTACCGCAGCTTTGTGATCGCCGATGTGCCGGGCCTGATCGAAGGTGCTGCCGATGGTGCCGGCCTGGGCACGCAGTTCCTGCGCCATCTGCAGCGCACCCGCCTATTGCTGCATCTGGTGGATATTTCGCCGATGGACGGAGGGGTGGATGTGTCGCCCGTGGATCAGGTGCGCACCATCGAGCGCGAGCTGGAACGTCATGATGCCGAGCTGTTGAAGAAGCCGCGTTGGCTCGTGCTCAACAAGGCCGACCTGATGTTCGAGGACGAGGCCAGGGCTGCCGCCGAAACCATCGTGGCCGAGCTGGGCTGGACCGCGCCGTGGTACCTGGTGTCCGCGCTGGGTCGCGATGGCACCTTCCCGATCATGAAGGACGTCATGGCGTTCTTCGACCGTCAGCGCGAGGACGAGCTCGAGGCACGCAATGCGGGCTAAGTGCAGCCGCAAGCACACAAAAAACCCGGCCGAGGCCGGGTTTTTCTGTGCTACCGAAAGCCAGGCTTCCGGTAACGTCGCAGCTGATCGCTTACGCGGCCTTGATGGCCTTGATGCGAGCGGTCAGGCGGCTCTTGTGACGCGCAGCCTTGTTCTTGTGAATCAGGCCACGGGCGCTGAAACGGTCGAGGATGGGCTGGGCAACGGCGAAAGCAGCTTCGGCGCCTGCAGCATCGTTGGCGTCAAGGGCCTTGATCACCTTCTTGACGGCGGTGCGCAGCATCGAGCGCTGACCGGTGTTGCGCTCATTGCGCACAATGGTCTGCTTGGCGCGCTTCTTGGCGGACTTGATATTGGCCACGGTGGTGGGTTCCTGAAAAATCGGTATGGTGGAAAAAGCAAGCGCGAAAGTATGATGGACCCAGATATGTACGTCAAGTCAGTTGTCAAGAGGCACTCCCGATGAGCGCACCCCGCATGCTGAGGGGCCTGCTCTCGTTCAGCAGTATGACCATGGTGTCGCGGGTCCTCGGCCTGGTCCGTGACCTGGCGATTTCTGCCACCTTCGGCGCCAATGCAACAACCGATGCATTCTGGGTGGCGTTCCGGATCCCCAATTTCCTGCGTCGTTTGTTTGCCGAAGGCTCGTTCGCCACCGCCTTCGTGCCGGTGTTTACCGAGGTCAAGGAAACCCGACCGCACGCCGATCTGCGCGAGCTGATGGCGCGCGTGTCCGGCACCCTGGGCGGCATGTTGCTGGTGATCACCGCGCTGGGGCTGATCTTCACCCCGCAGCTGGCATCGATATTTTCCGACGGCGCGGCTACCGACCCGGCGAAATACGGCTTGCTGGTCGATCTGTTACGGCTGACCTTTCCGTTCCTGCTGTTCGTCTCGCTCACGGCGCTGGCAGGCGGGGCGCTCAACAGCTTCCACCGGTTCGCGATTCCGGCGCTGACGCCAGTGATCCTCAATCTGTGCATGATCGCCGGCGCCCTGTGGCTGGCGCCACGGCTGGAGGTGCCGATCCTGGCGCTGGGTTGGGCAGTACTGGTGGCCGGTGCATTGCAGTTGCTGTTCCAGCTGCCGGCGTTGAAGGGCATCGACCTGCTGACGCTGCCGCGCTGGGGCTGGAGCCATCCGGATGTGCGCAAGGTGCTGACGTTGATGATTCCGACCCTGTTCGGCTCATCGATCGCGCAGATCAACCTGATGCTGGACACGGTGATCGCTGCGCGGCTGAGCGATGGCTCGCAGTCGTGGCTGTCGCTGGCCGACCGCTTCCTGGAACTGCCGCTGGGTGTGTTCGGTGTGGCGTTGGGCACGGTGATCCTGCCGGCGCTGGCCCGACATCACGTCAAGACCGACCGCGCGGCGTTTTCCGGCGCGTTGGACTGGGGCTTTCGCACCACGCTGCTGATTGCGATGCCGGCCATGCTGGGTCTTTTGCTACTGGCCGAGCCGCTCGTGGCGACTTTGTTCCAGCACGGCCGGTTCACCGCCTTCGATACGCAGATGACCGCGATGTCGGTCTACGGCCTGAGCTTCGGCCTGCCGGCCTACGCGATGCTCAAAGTGCTGCTGCCAGCCTTCTACGCACGCCAGGACACGCGCACCCCGGTGCGCGCGGGTGTGGCGGCGCTGGTGGCTAATATGGTGTTCAACTTCGCGTTCCTGGCCGTGCTGTACCACCTCATGGTGCCGCCCGAGCTCAAGGCGCAGGGCGTGATGCAGGCGCTGGGCAAGCAGCCAGGTCTGCATCTGGCGCTGGGCATCGCCAGTGCGCTGTCGAGTTATCTCAACCTGGGGCTACTGTGGTACTGGCTGGGCAAATCCGGCGTGTACCAGCGCCGACCGGGCTGGGGTGGTTATGCGGCGCGCCTGCTGCTGGCCTGTGCGGCGATGGTAGTGGTGCTGTTGGGTCTGCTGTGGTGGCTGCCATCGTTCACCGTGATGGAGAAGTGGGACCGCATCGGCTGGCTGGCGGTGCTGGTCGGCAGCGGTGGGGCGACCTATCTGGTGGCGCAGCTGGCGCTGGGCTTACGGCCGCGGCATCTGCGCGAGAGCTGAGCCCGGGTTTCGGGCTCTGCGGCAGGGCCGGGCGCGCGTTGCCGATGTCTGGAATCGATAAGACCAGGGCGGCATGAAAGCGGTGTCGCGGCCCATGTTGACGGCTACGCCCGGTGGTTGCTTGCCGGCCGCGGCCTGCCCGAACGATGGGTACAGGAGGCCGGAGTGGCGTCGTGCCGGTGAGCGCTTGCGCGTCCGCTGCGCGCCCATGCGGCTTGACAGGCACGGCTATACTTACAAGTTATGTATCAGCGAGGGTCGGCCACCAGGCCGGCATCTGTTTGGATCGAGGAATGAGCAGGCTGTTTAGAGACGTCGAGGGCGGGACGCTGTTCCCGCACGGAAGCGTGGTCTGCATCGGCGCCTTCGATGGCCTGCACCTGGGGCATCGGACGTTGGTGCAGCACGCCATCGCGCGTGCGCGTGCGCTGGGCGTGCCGGCGGTGGCGTTGAGCTTCGAGCCGCTGCCGCGCGAATTCTTTGCGCCGGCCGCGCCGCCACCGCGGCTGACCCTGGCGCGCGCCAAGATCGAAGGCCTGTACGACTTCGGTGCCGACAGCGTGGGACTGATCCGTTTCGATGGCCGCTTGTCGAAGATGAGCGCGGAAGATTTCGTGCGGCTAGCCCTGGTCGGCCGGCTGTGCGCCAAAGAAGTGTGGATCGGCCCGGAATTCCGTTTCGGCCATCGGCGTGGCGGCGATATCGCCTTGCTGCGCGCGTTGGGTGAGCAGTATGGATTTGTGGCTGGCGAAATTACGCCGGTGCATCTGCATGGCGAACGCATTTCCGCCACGCGGATTCGTGAGCTGCTGGGTGCCGGCGAGTTCGTGCATGCCGCTGACCTGCTCGGCCGCCCGTACGCCATCGGTGGCCGGGTGGTGCGCGGCAAGCAACTGGGGCGCACGCTGGGCTATCCCACCGCCAATTTGCGTTTTCCGCGCACTCCGGCGTTATCGGGCATCTACGCGACCTGGGTACATGGCGTGTCCGAGCAGCCGTGGCCGTCGGTCTCGAGTTTCGGTACGCGCCCGACCGTGGCCGGCGTGGAGCCGTTGCTGGAAGCACACCTGTTTGATTTCCAGGGCGATCTGTATGGCCGGCATCTCGAAGTCGAATTCGTCGCCAAGCTGCGCGACGAAGAGAAGTTCGATGGGCTCGATGCGTTGACCGTGCAGATGCATCGCGACGCCGAGCAGGCGCGCGCCGTGCTCAAGGCCAGTCCCTCGCGATTGCCTGCCGATGCGCGCATCGCTCGCTCCGTCGGTCTTTCCGGCGAGGCGCAACATGGCAGTGCTCCGCGCCGCTCGGCAGACGCAGACGCTGTCGATGCCTCTCCCTCGCACCATCCCCGCACATCACCTCATGCAGCGCAACGGTAGATTCCCGTGACCCAAGACTACAAAGCCACTCTCCATCTGCCTGCGACGGAATTTCCGATGCGCGGCGACCTGCCCAAGCGCGAGCCGGCGATGCTGGACCGCTGGGAACGCGAGGGGCTGTACGCGCAGCTGCGCGCCAACGCGGCTGGGCGGCCGCTGTTCGTGCTGCACGACGGTCCGCCGTATGCCAATGGCCAGATCCACCTGGGCCACGCGGTCAACAAGATCCTGAAGGACATCATCGTCAAGTCGAAGTACCTGGCTGGCTTCGATGCGCCGTACATCCCGGGCTGGGACTGCCACGGCCTGCCGATCGAGATCGCCATCGAGAAGAAATACGGCAAGGTCGGCGTCAAGCTCGATGCCGCCGAGTTTCGCCAGAAGTGCCGCGAATACGCGACCGAGCAGATCGATCTGCAGCGGCGCGACTTCAAGCGCCTGGGCGTGGTCGGCGATTGGGACAACCCGTACAAGACGCTGGATTTCCACTTCGAAGCCAATGAGATCCGCGCGCTGGCCAAGGTGGTGGACAACGGCCATCTGACTCGCGGTGTCAAGCCGGTGCATTGGTGCTTCGATTGCGGCTCTGCGCTGGCCGAGGCCGAGATCGAATACGCCGACAAAGTCTCTCCGACCGTGGATGTGGCCTATCCGGCACGCGATCCGGCGGCGGTGGTTGCCGCATTTGGAGCGACGCTACCGGCTGGCGTGAGCGTGGCAGTGCCGATCTGGACCACTACGCCGTGGACGCTGCCGGCCTCGCTGGCGGTGAGCCTGGGCGCGGAGCTCGATTACGTACTGGTCGAAGGGCCGGCCGACCGTGGCCAGCCACGCTGGCTGGTGGTGGCCGAAGCCCTGGCACCCAGGGTGCTGACTCGCTACGGCGTGGACGAAGTGACGGTGCACGGCCATGCCAAGGGTGTCGTGCTGGACAAGATGCTGCTCGATCACCCGTTCTATGCCGAGCGCGAGATCCCGCTGCTGCTGGGCGAGCATGTTTCGGCCGAGGAAGGCACCGGCGCCGTGCACACCGCGCCTGGGCATGGTCAAGAGGACTATCAGGTTTCCAAGCAGTACGGCCTGCTGGGGCGTTACACCGCCGCGCAGATCAACCCGGTGGACGGGCGTGGTGTGTATCTGCCCTCCACGCCGCCGCTGGGCGACACCGTATTGGCCGGGCTGCATATCTGGAAGGCCAACGACGTCATCATCGAGGCGCTGCGCGACACCGGCGTGTTGCTGGCCGCCAGCAAGATGGAGCACAGCTACCCGCACTGCTGGCGCCACAAGACGCCGATCGCGTTCCGCGCCACGCCGCAGTGGTTCATCTCCATGGAGCAGGCCAACCTGCGCGCCGATGCGCTCAAGGCCATCGAGCAGGTGACCTGGTACCCGGCCTGGGGCCAGGCGCGCATCGCTGGCATGGTCGAAGGGCGCCCGGACTGGACCATCTCGCGCCAGCGCACCTGGGGTGTGCCGATCGCCTTGTTCGTGCACCGCGAAACCGGCGAACCGCATCCGCGCAGCACCGAGCTGCTGCGTCAGGTGGCCGACCGGGTGGAGCAGGGCGGTGTGGACGTGTGGTACACGCTGGACGCGGCCGAACTGCTGGGCGATGAAGCGGCCGACTACGACAAGATCACCGACATCCTGGATGTGTGGTTCGACTCTGGCGTGACGCACGAAGCGGTGCTGGTGGACCGCGGCCTGCCCAAGCCGGCCGACCTGTATCTGGAAGGTTCCGATCAGCACCGCGGCTGGTTCCAGTCCTCGCTGCTGAGCGGCGTGGCGATGGACAAGGCAGCGCCCTACAAGCAGTGCCTCACCCACGGTTTCACCGTGGACGAGCACGGCCGAAAGATGTCCAAGTCGTCCGGCAACGGTATCGAGCCGCAGGAGATCATGAAGACCCTGGGCGCGGATATCCTGCGTCTGTGGATCGCGTCGGCCGACTACAGCAACGAAATGTCGTTGTCGCAGGAAATCCTCAAGCGCAACGCCGATGCGTATCGCCGTCTGCGCAACACCGCGCGCTTTTTGCTCGGTAACCTGCATGGCTTCGACCCGTTGCAGCATCTGGTGGCGCTGGACGACATGGTGCTGCTGGACCGCTGGATCGTGCATCGCGCGCACGAGCTGCAGGAGAAGATCGTCTCCGCCTACGCGCGCTACGACTTTGCCGAGATCGTGCAGGCACTGCTGAATTTCTGCAGTGTGGACCTGGGCTCGCTGTACCTGGACGTCACCAAGGACCGTCTGTACACGATGGCCGAGAACTCGCGCGGTCGTCGCTCTGCACAGAGCGCGATGTATCACGTGGCCGAAGCCTTCGTGCGCTGGGTGGCGCCGGTGCTGACGTTTACCGCCGAAGAATTGTGGGGGTATCTGCCGGGCGAGCATGCCGGCAACGTGTTGTTTGCCACCTGGTACGACGGTTTGGCGCCGCTGCCCGGCGATGCCGCGCTGACCAGCGTAGATTTCGAAAAGTTGCTGGCGCTGCGCGAGCAGGTGGCCAAGGTGCTGGAGCCCATGCGGGCCAATGGCGCGATCGGTGCGGCGCTGGAAGCGGAGATCACTGTTGCCGCCGATGCGCAGACCGCTGAACGCTGGCAGCCGCTTGCCGAAGAACTGCGTTTCCTGTTCATCAGTGGCGACGTCAGCGTGACTGCGGCAAGCACCGACGACATCTTCGTCAGCGCGCAACCGACCACCAAGGCCAAGTGTGTGCGCTGCTGGCACCACCAGGCCAGCGTGGGCAGCGATGCGCGGCATCCTGAACTGTGCTGCCGTTGTGTCAGCAATATTGAGGGACCTGGCGAGGAACGTCGCTGGTTCTGATGCTGTGTTGTCAAGGCGCGCGTGGCAGAGAAGGTCCGCCACGCGTGGCCGCTGCTGCGGTGTGAACTAGTTGCATGACGTGGCGGGTTTTGCCGCAGTCAGCGGCGTTCCTTCACGTGCCGCGCTTGGTGCTCAGCTACGGACGTCCGCCCGCTCAAGCGTGCCGCACGCGGCAGGGGCAGAGCGGTCGGTAGCGGATGGATTCGTCGCCCGTGCCATGCTTGTACGTCTCATCGCCACATCTCCTCTCCCATCCAGGCATCTTCTCCGTTTCAGGAGAAGCAACCTCAACTGTGATCCTTCGACATGAGTCAACGCCCCAAACCCTCCGCCTTGATCTGGCTCGTGCTCTCGGCCGTCGTGATCGGACTGGACCAGTGGAGTAAGGCCTGGGTGCTGTCCAGCTTGCCCGAATACACCGCAGTGCCGGTCATCGACGGTTTCTGGAACTGGTACCGCACCTATAACACCGGCGCAGCCTTCAGCTTTTTGAGCGATGCCGGCGGCTGGCAGCTGTGGTTCTTCACCGCGCTGGCGGTGGGCATCAGCGGTTTGCTGGCGTTCTGGCTGTCGCGCACCGCGCGCGGCGAATGGCGCAGCGCGCTGCCGTATGCGCTGGTGATCGGCGGTGCGATCGGTAATGTGATCGATCGGCTGATGCACGGCCACGTGGTCGACTTCATCCAGTGGTACATCGGCAGCCATACCTGGCCGTCGTTCAACATCGCCGACTCGGCCATCGTGGGCGGCGCGATCGGGATTGCCCTGTTCGGGTTGTTCGACAAGAGCGGCAAGCGCGAGCCGGGAACCGGGAATCGCCCCTGAAGCGCAGGTGCCGGCGCATACCCCTGGCCCGACCCCTCCTTCTCCATTCCCGTAGAATGCCCGCCATGGATGTCCTGCTCGCCAATCCCCGTGGTTTTTGTGCCGGTGTCGACCGCGCGATCGAGATCGTCAAGCGTGCGATCGAGACGCTGGGCGCGCCAATCTATGTGCGTCACGAAGTCGTGCATAACCGCTTTGTTGTCGACGACCTCAAACAGCGCGGCGCGATCTTCGTCGAAGAGCTCGACGAGGTGCCCGACAACGCCACGGTGATCTTCAGTGCGCACGGCGTCTCACAGGCGGTACGTCAGGAGGCCGAACGCCGTGGCTTGAAGGTGTTCGATGCCACCTGCCCGCTGGTGACCAAGGTGCATTTCGAGGTCGCCCGCCACTGCCGCGCCGGCCGCGACGTGGTGCTGATCGGCCATGCCGGGCACCCGGAAGTGGAAGGCACCATGGGGCAATGGAGCCGCGAGCGCGGTCCGGGAACGATCTATCTGGTCGAAGACATCGAGCAGGTCGCCACGCTGCAGATCGATCAGCCTGAAAATCTGGCCTACACGACCCAGACCACGTTGTCGGTCGACGACACCATGGGCATTATCGAGGCGCTGCGCGCGCGTTATCCGGCGATGCAGGGGCCGCGCCACGACGACATCTGCTATGCCACGCAGAACCGGCAGGATGCGGTGCGCGATCTGGCGCGCCAGTGCGACCTGGTGCTGGTGGTCGGCTCGCCCAATAGCTCCAATTCCAACCGTTTAAGCGAACTCGCCCGCCGCGACGGCGTGGAGTCGTACCTGATCGACAATGCCAACGAGATCGACCCGGCCTGGATCGTCGGCAAGCAGCACATCGGTCTGACTGCTGGCGCTTCCGCACCGCAGGTCCTGGTGGATGGGGTGCTGGCGCGTTTGCGCGAGTTGGGCGCGGGCAACGTAGCCGAGCTGGAAGGCGAACCCGAATCGATGGTGTTCGCGCTGCCCAAGGAGTTGCGGCTGCGTCTGGTCAGCTGACCGTGCGTTGGCGGCCGACGTCGATTGAATGAAGGTGGACTGCGTCCGGACGCCGCTGCACGGAACACTGTCCGCGCAGCCCGCCGTCGCTGCGGCGATTGACCATCCCCTGGCTCCGCTTCTACAATGCACGGCTCGCCGGAATAGCTCAGTTGGTAGAGCGGCGCATTCGTAATGCGTAGGTCGTAGGTTCGATTCCTATTTCCGGCACCATCGCTTGAGCACTGGGTCGGCCCTTGGCCGGCCCAGTTGCGTTTTTGGCGTTTGTCAGCGTATTTCACGCACTGCGCATGCGTGACGGCGCCGCTGTAGGCCGCAACGACGGTCGCCATGGCCTCTCTCTTTGCTTGCGCTGCGCTGCGACAACATGTCGCACGATTTTGTGCGCATTTCTTGCGTCGGATCATTGCCAATGGGTTTCGTGCAGGTGCAGCAAAGTTTAAAATTAGTGCGCTAACCCGTGTCTTCGGTCTGCGCAGCGCATCTCCTTCGGGAAGGCCGCTGCGTCGGGAACATCCCAGGACGGATACGACGAACGAGGCTGGCGTTCCTTCGCACTTGGATCGACCGATGATTCCGCTGAAACATCTCGGGCGTTTACTTCGTCCAGGCCTGATGTTGCCGTTCCTGCTACTGGCAGGCTGCAACTCGGCCATCCTCAATCCGAAAGGCCAGATTGGCCACGACGAGAAGCAACTGCTAATCACCTCGGTGGTGCTGATGCTGATCGTGGTCATCCCGGTGATCGTGATGACGATTGCGTTCGCGTGGAAATATCGCGCATCCAACACGAAGGCGCGCTACGAACCGGATTGGTCGCACTCCACCGCCATCGAAGTGGTGGTGTGGTCGATTCCGTGCGTGATCATCCTGGTGCTGGCGGTGCTGACCTGGCGCTCGTCGCATGCGCTGGACCCGTACCGGCCACTGGATTCGGACGTCAAGCCGATCAACATCGAAGCGGTGTCGCTGGACTGGAAGTGGATGTTCATCTACCCCGACCAGAACATCGCCACGGTCAACGAGATCGCGTTCCCGGTGCATACGCCGCTGAACTTCAAGATCACCTCCGACACGGTGATGAACTCGTTCTTCATTCCGCATCTGGGCACGATGATCTACGCGATGGCGGGCATGGAAACCAAGCTGCATCTGGTGGCCAACGAGCCGGGCGAATACTTCGGCCTGTCGACCAACTACAGCGGTCATGGCTTTTCGAAGATGAGTTTCAAGGCGCACGCGGTCGACCAGGCCGGCTTCGATGCCTGGGTGGCCAAGGTCAAGGCATCGCCGACCGCGTTGAATGCCGCCGAGTATCAGGTGTTGGCTGCCAATCGCAACGATAAGGAACAGTATCCGGTCACCTACTACTCGTCGGTGCAGGACGGCATGTTCCGCTCGCTGGTCGACAAATACATGAATGGTCCGGGCCATAACAAAGGCCACGGCGACCATCAGGCATCGGCTGCAGAGCCGGTTGCCATGTGCACTTCTGGAGACAAGTGATGCTAGGCAAACTCACCATTGAGGCAGTTCCGTACCACGAGCCGATCATCATGGTCGCGCTGGGTGGTGCTGGGCTGCTCGGCCTGCTGATCGCGGGCGCCATCACCAAGTACAAGCTGTGGGGCTACTTGTGGAACGAGTGGTTCACCTCGGTGGATCACAAGCGCATCGGTGTGATGTACATTATCGTGGCGCTGGTCATGCTGCTGCGCGGCTTTGCCGACGCGGCGATGATGCGCACCCAGCAAGCACTGGCGGGTAACGGTGGCGAAGGTGTCCTGCCGCCGCATCACTACGACCAGATCTTCACCGCGCACGGCGTGATCATGATCTTCTTCATGGCCATGCCGTTCATGACCGGCCTGTTGAACCTGATCGTGCCGCTGCAGATCGGTGCGCGCGACGTGGCGTTCCCGTTCCTGAACTCGCTGAGCTTCTGGTTGTTCGTGGCCGGTGCGGCGTTGATCAACATCTCGCTGGGTGTCGGTGAATTCGCACAGACCGGTTGGCTGGCCTATCCGCCGTTGTCGGGGCTGGAATACAGTCCAGGGGTCGGTGTCGATTACTACATCTGGGCGTTGCAGGTCTCAGGGTTAGGTACGTTGCTGACCGGTATCAACTTCTTCGTGACGATCATGCGGATGCGCGCGCCGGGCATGACCCTGATGCGCATGCCGATCTTCACCTGGACCGCGCTGATCACCAACATCCTGATCATCGCTGCGTTCCCGATCCTGACCGTGGCGCTGGCGCTGCTGGGCGCCGACCGTTACCTGGGCACGCACTTCTTTACCAATGACGGCGGCGGCAACGCCATGATGTACGTCAACCTGATCTGGATCTGGGGTCACCCGGAGGTCTACATCCTGATCCTGCCGGCGTTCGGCATCTTCTCCGAGTTGATCGCCACTTATAGCCGCAAGCGCCTGTTCGGCTACACCTCGATGGTCTATGCGACCTCGTGCATCGGCGTGCTGTCGTTCGTGGTGTGGTTGCACCACTTCTTCACCATGGGCTCGGGTGCCAACGTCAATGCCTTCTTCGGCATCACGACGATGATCATCTCGATTCCGACCGGCGTGAAGATCTTCAACTGGCTGTTCACCATGTTCCGCGGTCGCGTGCACATGACCTCGCCGGTGCTGTGGACGATCGGCTTCATCATCACCTTCACCATCGGCGGCATGACCGGCGTGATGCTGGCCATCCCGGCCGTGGACTTCGTGCTGCACAACAGCCTGTTCCTGATCGCGCACTTCCATAACGTGATCATCGGCGGCGTGGTGTTCGGTTACCTGGCGGGCCTGACCTACTGGTTCCCGAAGGCGTTCGGTTTCAAGCTCAACGAGAAGCTGGGCAAGGCCTCATTCTGGTGCTGGATCGTCGGCTTCTTTGTGGCCTTCATGCCGCTGTACGTGCTCGGCTTCATGGGCATGACCCGCCGCATGAACACCTACAACCATCCCGAGTGGGCGCCGTGGCTGTATGTCGCTGCGGTGGGTGCTGCAATCATCGGCATGGGTATCTTCTTGAATCTGGTGCAGATCGGTTACAGCGTGTGGAAGCGCAAGGAGCATATGGACTACACCGGCGATCCGTGGGATGGCCGTACGCTGGAGTGGGCAACCTCTTCGCCGCCGCCGTTCTACAACTTCGCCATGCTGCCGCACATCGACGACCGCGATCAGTTCTGGGCCGACAAGCAGAACGGCAAGGGCTGGGTGCGTCCGTCCAAGTACGAAGCCATCCACATGCCGCGTAACACCGGCGCAGGCGTCTACATCGGTGCCTTCAGCGTGCTGTTGGGCTTCGGTCTGATCTGGCATATCTGGTGGCTGGCCATCATCGGCCTGGTGGGCATGATCGGTAGCTTCATCGCGCGCACCTTTGACGACGACATCGATTACTGGGTGCCGGCCGACGAAGTGGAGCGCATCGAAAACGCGCGCTTTGCCCTGCTCGAACAGCAACAGGCGGCGCAGGCCGCGAAGGTGGTATGACCATGGCTTCCTCGACCACGCTTGACCACGCCGCCCACGCGGGCGGCCACGACCACGACCACGAGCATCACGACGGCGGTGGCAACACCGTCTTCGGGTTCTGGGTCTATCTGATGAGCGACTGCCTGCTGTTTGCCGGTCTGTTCGCCACCTATGCGGTGCTCTCCGGCGCCACGGTGGACGGGCCGACCGCCAAGGAGCTGTTCGACCTGAAGTTCGTGCTGGTGGAAACCTTCCTGCTGTTGATCAGCAGCTTGAGCTTTGGCTTCGCGATGATCGCTGCGCACAAGCGCAAGATGGGCGGCCTGTACGGTTGGCTGGCGGTCACTGCGCTGCTGGGTATCGGCTTCCTGTGCATGGAAGTGTGGGAGTTCAACCACCTGATCCATGAAGGTGCCGGCCCGGGTCGCAGCGCGTTTCTGTCCGCCTTCTTCACCCTGGTCGGGACCCACGGTTTGCACGTGGCGTCGGGCCTGTTGTGGATGGCGGTGCTGGTGATCCAGATCTCCAAGAACGGCCTGACCGCGCGCAACAGCACGCGTCTGGCGTGCCTGAGCCTGTTCTGGCACTTCCTGGACATCATCTGGATCGGTGTGTTCACCGTCGTCTATCTGCTGGGAGCGCTGTAATGGCCAATCACCACCACACCGAGACCGCGGCCGATGCGCATGCCGGCGGTCTGAAGTCCTACCTGATCGGCTTTGTCATGGCGGTCATCCTCACCGTCATCCCGTTTGCGATGGTGATGAGCGGGGCGTTCTCCAAGGGCGTCACCATCGTCGTGATTTCAGTCATGGCTGCCGTGCAGATGCTGGTGCACATGGTGTACTTCCTGCATATGGATCGCACGCCCGAGCAGCGTTCCAACGTGCAGGTGGGCCTGTTCTCGTTGCTGATCATCGGCATCGTGATCGTCGGCTCGCTGTGGGTGCTGCACAACATGAACGTCAACATGATGCATTGAGACGGCGCCACGCCGGATCGACGCATCGTTGACGAAGAAGCCGCCAAGCGATTGGCGGCTTTTTTTACGTGTCATTTCGCCCGCAACATGACCAATGGCATACGGGGAAGCCGTGGTGGGCGCTTAGCATCGTGGGCTTGCCTGTTCCAGGTCACCTGCGGAGTTGCGATGAAGATGCCCACCCTGTTGTCCGTGTCGCTGCTGGCAGCGCTGTCGTTGCCTGCCGCCGCACAAACCGCGCCGCCGCAGGACGTGCCGTTCGACGGCACCTTGAAGATCGACGTCGACGCCACCGACCTGGCCCACCGCATCTTCAAGGTCAAGACCACCATGCCGGCCAAACCGGGCCCGATGACGCTGCTGTATCCGCAATGGATTCCCGGCAATCACTCGCCAACCGGCCCGATCGATAAACTGGCCGGCCTGGTGATCAAGGTCGATGGCAAGGTAGTGCCCTGGAAGCGCGACCAATTCGACGTCTACGCCTTCACTGTGGATGTGCCGCAGGGCGCTGCCGAACTGGTGGCCGAGTTCAAGTTCCTCTCGCCGCAGGCGCCCAGCCAGGGTCGGGTGATGATGACCCCGGAAATGCTCAACCTGCAGTGGAATACCACCGCGCTGTATCCGGCCGGCACCTATGCGCGCAACATCAAGGCGCAGGCCAGCGTGACGTTGCCGGCCGGGTGGAGTTATGCCACCGCGCTGGAAACCGATCGTCGCGTCGGCGACACGGTGACCTTCAAGCCGATCGATTTCGACGACCTGGTCGACTCGCCGATGTTCGCCGGCAAGTACTACAAGCGCGTGGAGTTGAGCGGCGGCAAGCAGCCGGTCTATCTCAACGTGTTTGCCGACGAAGCCAAGTCGCTGGAGGCCAAGCCGGAGCAGATCAAGGCGCATGCGGCGCTGGTCCAGCAGATGGACAAGCTTTACGGCGCGCGCCATTTCGACCATTACGAATTCCTGCTGGCGCTGACCAAGAAACTGGGCGGTATCGGCCTGGAGCATCACCGTTCCAGCGAAAACAGCGGCGTGCCGACGTACTTCACCGAGTGGGACAAGAGCTGGACCGGACGCGATCTGCTCGCACATGAGTTCAACCATTCGTGGAACGGCAAGTACCGTCGCGGCGCCGATCTGGCCACGCCCAATTTCAATGTGCCGATGGGCGACAGCCTGCTGTGGTTGTACGAAGGCCAGACCCAATTCTGGGGTGAAGTGATGGCCGCGCGTTCGGGGCTATGGACGCAGGATCAGGCGCGCGAGATGCTCGCTGGCGTGGCGGCCCAGTACGAACGTGGGCGCCCCGGCATGGCCTGGCGCACGGTGCAGGACACCACCAACGACCCGACCATGTCGATGCGCCGGCCCAAGGCATATCGCAACTATCAGATGGCCGAGGACTATTACTCCGGCGGCCAGATGATGTGGCTGGAAGTGGACAGCAAGTTGCGCGCGCTGACCAACAACAAGCGCTCCATCGACGATTTCGGCAAGGCGTTCTTCGGCATGAAGAACGGCGACT
This sequence comes from Xanthomonas vesicatoria ATCC 35937, assembly GCF_001908725.1. Lineage (NCBI taxonomy): Bacteria > Pseudomonadati > Pseudomonadota > Gammaproteobacteria > Lysobacterales > Lysobacteraceae > Xanthomonas > Xanthomonas vesicatoria. Next base: position 4,491,011 of record NZ_CP018725.1, read on the forward strand.
GGGACGTCAATCCGTACACCTTCGACGACATCGTGGCCACGCTCAATGGTGTGGCGCCCTATGACTGGGCCAGCCTGTTGCGCAGCCGCATGGACGGGCATGGTTCGTTGAACGGCGGCATCGAAGCCAATGGCTGGAAGTTGGTTTACAACGAGGAGCCGAATCTGGCCACCAAGGCCGACGAGAGCGAGGACAAGGACGCCAACCTGACCTATTCGCTTGGCGTGTCCTTAAAAGCTTCGGGTGACATCAGCGATGTGCTGTGGGACGGCCCGGCGTTCAATGCCGGTCTGATCGCCGGCAACACGATCGTTGCGGTCAACGGCCGCGCCTTCAGCAGTGAAGTGATCAAAGACGCCATCAAGGGGGCCAAGGGCACCACGGCGCCGATCGAGTTGCTGGTCAAGCGTGGTGATCGTTACGACACCGTGCGCATCGATTATCACGGCGGCTTGCTGTACCCGCATCTGGAACGCATCGCCGACAGGCCGGACCGTTTGAGCGAGTTGTATAAGGCCAAGTAAGTGCCCGACGTGCGCGCGTCAGCGCGCATGTCGCCCACCCAGCCGCAGGGCCGAGCACCGACGATCCTGCGGCTTTTTCGTGGCTGCAGAACCAGAACTTCCCGATAGCATGCCGGCCGCGCGATGCGGCGGCGTCGCGCATGCTGAGACCGTCAGCCACTATCCTGTCGCATCAACGACAACAGGCAAGACGACGATGGCGAAGGCGAAGACGGCCTATGTCTGCGGCGAGTGCGGCGCCGAATACACCAAGTGGCAGGGGCAGTGCACCGAATGCGGTGTCTGGAACACGCTCAGCGAAATCGTACTGGAAAGTGCCAGTCCCTCCGGTGGCAAGGCCTCGCCGGCGGCATCGCGGCGCAGTGGATGGGCCGGTAAGGCCGAGGCGCCCAAGATCACCGCGCTCAAGGACGTGCAGCAGTCCGAGCAGGCGCGCGTGTCCACCGGCATCGGCGAGTTCGATCGTGTGCTCGGCGGCGGGCTGGTCGAAGGCGCGGTGGTACTGATCGGCGGAGACCCGGGCATCGGCAAATCCACGTTGTTGCTGCAGGCGCTGGCCAGCATGGCGAGCACCTTGCCGGTGCTGTACGTCACCGGCGAGGAATCGCTGGCGCAGGTGGCTGGGCGCGCGGTGCGTCTGGATCTGCCGCTGGAAGGCCTCAATGCCCTGGCCGAAACAGGCATCGAAAACATCCTGCAGCATGCCAGCGTGGCGCGGCCAAAACTGATCGTGGCCGACTCGGTACAGACTTTGTGGACCGAATCGCTGACCGCAGCGCCTGGGTCGGTCAGCCAGGTGCGCGAGAGTGCGGCGCGGCTGGTGCGGTTTGCCAAGGAGACCGGCACGGCGGTGTTCCTGGTCGGGCATGTGACCAAGGAAGGCGGCATCGCCGGCCCACGCGTGCTTGAGCACATGGTCGATGCAGTGCTGTATTTCGAAGGCGAGAGCGGTAGCCGGTTTCGCCTGCTGCGCGCGTTCAAGAACCGCTTTGGCGCGGTCAATGAGTTGGGTGTATTCGCGATGGGCGAAAAGGGCCTCAAGGAGGTCTCCAACCCGTCGGCGATCTTCCTGTCCGGCGGCAGTACCCAACAGCCCGGCAGTTGCGTGATGGTCACCCGCGAAGGCACCCGGCCCTTGATGGTGGAGGTGCAGGCGCTGGTGGATGCCTCGCCATTGTCCAATCCACGCCGGGTGGCGGTGGGATTGGAACAGAACCGGCTGGCGATGCTGCTGGCGGTGCTGCATCGGCATGGCGGCATTGTGGTGGGTGATCAGGACGTGTTCGTCAACGTGGTCGGCGGTATTCGCGTGCAGGAGACGGCAGCCGATCTGCCGGTGTTGCTAGCAGTGCTGTCTTCGCTACGCGACCGGCCGTTGTCGGAGAAGACGATCGCCTTCGGCGAGGTCGGGTTGTCCGGCGAGATCCGTCCGGTGCCCAATGGCGAGGACCGTCTGAAGGAAGCCGCGACGCATGGCTTCAAGCGTGCGATCGTGCCGCGCGCCAATGCACCGAAGACGGCCAGCATCAAGGGGATGGAGATCATCGCGGTGGAGCGGCTGAGCCAGGCGCTGGAGGCCGCAGCCGACTGAGGCATGCAGCCGCCATGTGGACGGTGACGGGCAGGCGCGTGGCCGAGTTGGCTGTCGGCATGCCCAAGGCGTCGCCGTTCAACGGTGCCGGCGCCCGGCGGACTCTACAAGGGCCGGCAACCGTCTGTCGGCTGGCAGCGGCAATTTGTATTCGGGTGTGAAGAAAACGTTTTCACCAGAGTGCAGCTATGGCACCATGCGCGGCCCGTTGCACTGTGCAGCGGATCACAAACACCGCTGACTGCTCGTACTGGAGAACCACGATGGAATGGATGTTGTTGCCGCTCAAGCGTTACGCCGACTTTGAAGGTCGCTCGCGCCGCAAGGAATACTGGATGTTCATGCTCTTGCAGGTGATCGTCCTGGTGGTGCTGGGCATCATGTTTGGTATTGCAGCGGCGGTGATGGGGGGCGACAACGGCCCCGGTCCGCTGGCCTGGGTGGTCGGTGCCATCATGGCGATCTTCGTGCTGGCGCTAATCGTGCCCAGCATCGCTGTGACCGTGCGCCGTCTGCATGATCAGGGGAAGTCGGGCTGGTTCTATCTGATCAGCTTCGTGCCCTACGTCGGCGGTTTCATCGTGCTCGTGTTCATGTGCCTGGAAGGCACGCCGGGCCCGAACCAGTACGGCGAGAGCCCGAAGCAGTAATCGCTTCGCACGATGTGGAGTGAACGATGGCGCAGGAGTTTCCTGCGCCATCGTCGTTTATGCGGTTGGAGCGGCTGGCAACCGTAGCCTGCGGTGTGTGCAGGTGTTGACCGCGAACCAAAGCCCTGGTGTAAGCGTGCTATCGGCCGATTCCGGGCACCGGCCAGCAGAGCCGAGGCTGTGCGGGGTGCATTGAGCATGTCGCAGCCCGGATGATCACGGCAACGGATTGCGTCTGCATCAAGCCAGTTCCAGCCTGGCGGCTACGCGTCGTTCTGTTCGCTGCCCTGATGTCGTTGCCGTGAGCGAGATGCTCTGCTACGGCGCCGATATTGCAATCGGTTGTACGGGCGCCTGTGTTGGCGCCCCTAGCTCGCCCGCCAGGCGAAGAGCGTCCTAAAAGTCGCAGACAAGATATTCGATTGGCGGCTTTTGTAATTGCTCAGTGCATAAGCCGCGGGTCGACCAGGATTTACGGTTTCTGCAGGAGCTGCCGCCTAATCCGGCGTTGGTCGATTTACGATGGTTTTATTTGAACTAAATGGTCTGGAATGAATTTCATCGGGCATGCAAACATGCAAACATGCAAACATGAGCTGACAAGCAGAGGCGGACATCGCGCCCCTATGGCTGATGCACGGCGATAGCGTCACGCTCTGCAATGCACTTACCTCGTAAGTGCATTGCGATGGGCCGATCCGAATCAGTGCTCAGCAAGCCGCCGCATGATGTCCGGCGCTCGGACTTGCGTTTTTGCCGTGCATGAGTGGGTCCTTGTCCTGCAATGCAAGTTCCAGCTTGTAGCCGTGCGAGTAGACGGTTCTGATGCGTACCGCTCCGCTGTGGTTGCACAACTTCAATTTCTTGCGCAGCTTGTAGATGTGCTGCTCCATCGTGCGATCGGTGAACTCGGTGTGGCTGCCCCAGACCGCCTTGGCAAGCTGGCAGCGGCGGAAACAGACGCCAGGGCTCGAAAAGAGCAGCCAGGCGATCGAGAATTCGCGTGCAGTAAGCACAATCGGCTTTCCATGCAGGTAGACGGTGTTTTCTTCGCGGATCAGCTGATACGGGCCCACGTTGAGGCGTTGTGATTCCTGGCAGGCCTCCGGTGCCGGGGCAATCGTCATGGCCGCCCGCACTTGTAGTTCGTGCGAATTGAATGGGAGCGCTAACACTTCCTGGGCGCCGGCTTGGTACCAGGCCAGAATGTCGGCGGGGCAATCGAAACGCCCAAGTACGATCAGCGGCGTAGGGTGGCCGCTGTGGCAGCGCTGCCAGGCCAGGAGCGAACTGTCGTCCGAGGCGACGCATGTCGCATCGAAAATCAGTAGGTCGCACGGAGAATGCCGCAAGCAGCGCAAGAGCTCCAATTCATCGGAAAACACCGCAATCTGCGGAGCCAGCGGAGCCAGGCTCGCGTTCACCTGGGATGCCAGGCGCGCGTCCTGCGTCAACAGGAAAGCCGATCCATGCTTTCCGGAAGGATGGCCGGACATTAGCCGGCCTTCCCATGCCGGCAGGTGTACCGGACCTGCGTGGGATGCCGGCGACGGGCGATGGACATCGCCACAAAATCCACAGAGAGAGATAAGTGCATTGCCATACCATCCGGCTGCGAAGGGGGGAGGGTCTGACCGAGGTCTGACGAATGGTATGTACCATTCCGATGGTAGAAAGTTTCATTGCCGCGTACTTTTCTTCGGGTTTGGGTCGGTGTCCTTTAACGTGCGCTCATTTATGCGTAACGCAGTTCTTACAAGTCAGGTATGCACCGGCGCATCCGTGCATACCTTGGTCGCAGCAGTGGGTGCTGGTTCTAGACCTGGCTGAGCGAGGAGGCAGAAGAAATTGGTTGGAAAGGTCTAGACCAAGGTATTGCGATTACGACGAGCTGCCCTTCTTCAGGGAATAGCTCGATCTGAGGTGGTGACACGAAAGTGACTTTGGTTATGAGTGAGACAACGGCACAGTCGCTTGGCAAAAGACATGCCGGTGATGCGTGTCCGATTTGGCCAAAACGCGCCCAAATCGTGCTTGGGGCGACCTGTTGGCAGACGTTGCACAGAGGCCCTTCTGGTCCCGAATCGTTTCGCGAGCACCCTGCGTGTCCAGACGGTGGCGAATGTCTTGCGCTAGACAACGCGCGTGGGCTGCAAGAAAGAATTCCGCATATGCAAAACGCACGGTCGCTACGCCGGAAGACAGAGTGAGGTTTTTTGATTTTTGCGGTGCCCGCAGGTGGGAAATTCCATTGGATCCGCTGCATACAATCGTTTGCGCCAGCCAGACCGGCGCATTGTTTGTTTTTGCTCGCCCCCCTCAGAGAGAGCCCGGCATGATCCTTTCAACCTACTTCGCAGCGATTTCTGCGTTGTCTTACGCAGATCGTCTTCCGACCTATACAAGCAGGATGCTGGTTGGTGCCTGGCCGCAAGGTCTGCAACATCTTCAACAACGCCGTGATGGCCAAGGAGCCAACGAAGCCTCCGACGACGAGGTCTGCCTGCTGGGTGCCAGCGGCGACGCCCTGTTGATTCTCGAATACCAGGAAGAGGCCGAAGACGCGTATCGCCACGCCCTGAAGGCGATGCGTGGTCACCAGCGGCAGCTGCGGCTGCTCTCGTGCCGCAACACCGCCTGGCTGATGTTGAGCCAGCGTCGCCTGAGTGCTGCGCTGAACTGCTTTGCGCAGCTTGCAATGGACCGCGACACCCCGGCCTGCCTGTGCGGCGAAGGCCTGCTTGGCAAGGCGCTGACCCATTTTCACCTGGGCCAGAGCACGTTGGCCCTGCAGACGCTTGAGCGTGCTCGCGAGGCGCTGTCAGAGCTGGAAGCCGGTGCGTCCGAGTGGTTGCGCATTGCGACCGCGCTGCGCCTGGACATGATCGCGCAGCTGCGTATCCGGCGCGTCGATCGCATGAGTGACCATGTGTTTTGGCAGGCCACGCTGCGCCAGGAAGATGCTTCGCATGCCTTCGAGCCCGGCGAACTGCGCGCCTGCATCGCCGATCTGGCCGAGAGCATGCCGGTGCTGGCGCAGCGGATGCGGCATGTCCGTAACCTGTTGCGGATCGCTGGCGGCGACACCTTTGGCTTCGACGCGCAGATCGATGCGCTGCCGGCCGCAGCCACCGGGTGCCCGCCGTGCGCGCGTCAGGACGCGCAGGTAGAGCTGGCACTGGCCGCGCTGGCGGTCGGTCGTGCCGATCTGGCCGAGCGTGCCCTGGCCGGTGCCGGCCGGCACCATGCGCCGCGCTGGAATCTGGAGTTCGAGTACTGCCAGGCCAAGATCAGCCAGGCGCTGGGCCGTACCGAACAGGCCCTGTTGCTCTATAACCGCTACGCATTGGGCGCGGTGCAGTGCCTGCGCAGTGAAGTGCAGGCACCGCGTCTGCTGGAAAGCGGCACTCCGGCGCACGTCAGCGACGATATCTCCGCGCGCCTGCCGGCCAAGTACCGCCGTGCCTACTGTTACATGATCACCAACGCGCACCGCTCGGACCTGTCGATCAACGAAGTGGCCGCGCAGATTGGCGTGACCGGTCGCGCGCTGCAGCAGGCATTCAAGTCGGCCACCGGGCTGTCGCCAACCCAGGTGCTGCGGCGTTACCGCATGCAGAGCATCCGTGACGAATTGCTGGCCGAAGGCGGTTGCGGCAGCGTCCTGCAGGCAGCCAGTCGTTGGGGCGTTGGCAGCCGTTCAGCACTCGCCAAGGGTTACCGCCAGCACTTCAATGAGGCACCCATGGAAACCCTGCAGCGTTAGTCGACGACGTCACGGCCCGGCATGTGCGCCGGGCCGTGATGCCGCGTTGCCGATTGTCGATTCAGGCGGCGTCCGCCGTAGTTGCGCAGCTGTACACAGGCTGGAGCAAGCGCCAAAGTGAGACGTGCGTGCAGGATGGCTTGCGGCTATCCTTGCCGGCTCGCACTGCCACCCAGGAGGCGCGTCCGAGGATGGGCGTGGCCGCCAAGGAAACGACGACGATCATGCAAGATCATATCTCCGAGGCGACGGACGCCTCACAGATCCGCCGCGCCGGCGTTGATCTCAACGGACTGATGTCCGTCCTCAGCAAACATTTGTATTCCACTCCAGTGGTCGCCTTGCGCGAGCTGGTGCAGAACGCACACGATTCGATCTTGCGTCGCCGCCTGGAGCAGCCCGATTGGCAGGGTGAATCGCGCATCCATGTGCATGCCGATCCGGCCCAGGGCATCGTGCGCATCACCGATACCGGTGCCGGGCTCACTCAGCAGGAAATTCACGATTTTCTGGCCACTGTGGGCGTGGGCTATACCCGCGGGCTGCGTCAGGGCGGGCACGAAGACAGCGGCCTGATCGGGATGTTCGGATTGGGTTTTTTGTCTGCGTTCGTGCTGGCACGACGCGTCACCGTGCGCACCACGTCCTACAAGAGCCCGGCGCTGGGCCATTGCTACATCTCCAGCAACGCTGAGCAATACACGGTCAGCCCGATTCCGGCCCGCGCGCAGGTGGGCACCGAGGTGGTGCTGGAACTGCATGATCAATATCTGGCGTTGGCACAGGACGCGCGCCTGCACGAGATCCTGTCTCGTTACTGCGCGTTGCTGCGCGAGCCGATCTGGGTCGGTGCCGATACGCAGCCGATCAACCCGGAGCCGCCGCCCTGGCGCATGGACGATGCGGTGCCGTTGCATCCGGTGCAGGCATGGCGCCGGCAACGCGAGTTTGCGGCGCGCTTCGAGCGCAATTTCGAACCGTTGTGCTGCATGCCGGTGCGTGCCGCCGACGGCAGCGATGCGGTTGGATTGCTGTGGGTGCAGGACGGCGCCACCTATGGCACCAGCGACAACCGCAATCTGTCGGTGTTTCTGCGCGGCATGTTGTTGGACGACAATGCGCGCGAATTGCTCCCGCCGTGGGCCGGTTTCATTGGCGGGGTGATCGAATCCAGCCGTTTGACGCCGACCGCGAGCCGCGAGGATCTGCAGCGCGATACGGTGTACAGCTCGGTGCAGCACGCCCTGTCCGAAGCGCTGGTGCAGGGCCTGGCGGACGTGGCGCGACAACAGCCCGAAGCATGGCGTCGCATTTTGCTGCGGCATAACGAAGCCCTGCTGGGTGCGGCACTGTGTGATGAGCGCCTGTTCGACCTGCTGCTGGAGCATGTGCGCGTGCCGACCTCGCAGGGCGACCTGCCGGCGCAGCAACTGCCGGCACGTGGCGCGGTGCATGTGATCTTGGATAGCGACAGCGGTTTCGAAGAAATGCTGTTCCGTGCGATGGGTGTGCCGGTTGCCTACGGCAACCGCTACGCTGTGGTGCCGTTTTTGCGTCGCTGGGCGCAAGCCAAGGGCGTGCGCCTGGTCGAGCTGGGCACCGAGCATGGCAACCGCCAGTTGTTCCATCTCGATACGCTGCCGGCCGACGAGCTGGCGTGGCTGGAACAGCATCTGGGCGATGGCGAAGCGCTGGTGCCAGCGCGTTTCAGCCCCGAAGCGCTGCCGTTGGTGGTGGTGCCCGACCGTGAGGCAGAACTGAAGCGTCGACTGGAGCAGGACGAAAACGACAAGCGGGTGTCGACTGCTGCGCTGCGGCTGGCGCGGCAGTTCACTGCGCGGATCGAAGCGCGTCAGACCCAGCGGTTGTATCTCAATCTCGACAATCCTGCGCTGCAGGCCTTGCTGGCCGCACAGCGTGCGGGCAACCCCCAGGCCGCGGTCGCCGCACGCCTGCTGCGTTCGCTCAAGGTGATCGTGTCTGCACAGGGACGCGCGCAGCCGCAGACCGGCGGCGCCGAATCGGGCGGTTCGGATCTCAACAAGGCGTTCGGCGACTTTGCCGAGGCCGTGACCCAATTGCTGGCGCGCTGAGCGCGGCACTCAAGGAACAATGCAATGGAAATCTGGAACTGGGTGGAGAAGCTGCAGGACGACCTGGGCGAAGCCGGGCAGCCGCAGAATGCACAGCTGCTGACGCGCCTGACCGACCATATCTGCGACCTGCAGATCGAGCGTGCCGAGGCGCTGTTGCCCGAGGCGCGCGCGCTTGGCAAGACGCTGGCCAACCCCTGGCTGGAAGTGTTCGTCGGCCATTGGGAAATGCGCAACCGGGTGGGCAATCTATGCGAAGGCGAACGCGCGCTGGGCGATGCGGTGGCGCTGTTCGAACGCGCGCATCGCGCCGATGCGGTGGAGTGCCCGCAATCGGTGTGCGTCACCCAGGATCTGGCGGCGTGCTACGCCAATATCGACGGCCCGGGCTGGGTGGACGAGCGTATCGAGGTCTGCGATGAAACCCTGGGGCGCATCGACCCGAGTTGGTCGTGCTACCAGTGCTTGAGCTGCGAAAAGGCCGACGCCTTGCTCGACGATGGCCGCGGCGATGCGGCACTGAGCTATCTGGAGCAGCAGTCGCAGACCATCGTGGCGCACGGGGGCCAGATCTACGACGGCGTGCCGGACATGCGGATCTCGATCCTGCTGTCGCTGGGGCGCGCAGCCGATGCGCTGGAGCTGATCGAACGGCGCGAAGCCGAGGCCGCGCGCGAGGGCGCGGAATGGGCCAACTGCAGTCAGCCGCGTCGTCTGCAAAAGGCACGCGCGCTGGCGCTGCTGCAACGTGATGAAGACGCCATGGATGCATTGCTGCCATGGCGTGAGGTGGCGCCACGCTATCGCCTGCATTGGTTACGCGCGGTGGCGGTGCTAGTATCGCGCGCGCCCGAGCGCAACACCTGGGACCTGGGCAGCCGCTTGCAGGTGATGCTGGATCATTACGCGCAGGTCGGTGCGCATCGCATTTTGATCGAGGCCGCCGAGCTCGCGATCGATCTGGCGCTGCAGCGCGGTGCGGTGTGGACCGCACGTCGGCATCTGGCGCTGGCGCGCGCGCATGTGCCCAAGCTGCGGCAGGACCGTGGCGCTACGCAGGCGCTGGATGCCTGGGCGGCGCGCATCGCCTCCGCATCGGCAGGCGAGGATGCACCTGTGCCTGCCGCGCAATTGCTGGAATGGTTGAACGCGCAGGGCGACGATGCGGTGCGCAATCCCGAGCGCGAAGCGCAATGGTTGCTGCAGGCGGTAGCCGAGCTTCCGGACGATGCCGAGCTGGTCGATACCGCGGCATCCGCACTGAGCGCCTGCGCCGCGGACGAGCAAGCGATTGCGCTCCTGTGGGCGTTCGTGGAGCGGCATGCCGACCGCGAAACCGGCCCGACCTTCCGCCTGATGAATCTGTTGCTGGGCCGTGGCGATGACGCCGGCGTGCGCCGCCTGGCGTTGCTGTATCGGCCGCAGGTGCCGGTGGTGGCGCTGTGGTGCGAGGCCCAGCTTGCGCAGCGGCTGGCCGATTGGCCGGCGCTGGAGCAGGCATGCACCGCACTGCTGGAACTCTCGCCCGGCTCGCATGGTGCGCGTGGGCTGCTGGCGCGCATTTACCTCAATACCGGCCGTTTTGCCGAGGCCGCCGAGGTCTATCGCCAACTGATCGCGCTGATGGACGAACCGCGCTCGGCGCACTGGGACCATATGACCGCCGCCAGTGCCGCGCAGGATTGGGATGCGGTGCGTAGCTCTGCTGCCGCAATCGGCATGGAACTGAGCAGCACCAGTGGCGTGATCGAAGAAGACTGGGGTTGGGTGATCGTGCGGTGCGTGGACGACGGCGAAGTGGCCGAGTACTACGCGCGCCGCACCGGCCCGGTGACCGCGCGCATCATCGAAAACGCACCGGCCCATCGCCGTCAGCATGTGGGCGACTGGGTGGTATTCGACGCGGACCTGTTGTATCCGGCGCCGGAGGACGAGGCTGAGCGTGCGCGCTTCGTGCCGACCTATGCGCAGGTGCATGTGCTGCAAACCGGTGGGTATGGCAGCAGCTGGCTGGTGGACGGCGTGCATCCTGGCGACGAGGTGGTCGAGGCGATGCGTGCAGATATGGAGACGCGCGGCTGGAAGATGTGGCTGCATAGCCGCGACGACTATCGCGTGGTCGACCCGGAACACCCGGATGCGTTCGACCCGGAGGATGCAACGTCCGGGCTGCCGGGCGTGTTGTTTACCGTGGCGCTTCCGGAAAACGTCGCGCCGCAGGAACTGCATCGCGTGCTGCGATGCACGACCTCGCGCTGGTCGCATCCGATGTGCTGGCTGCGGCTGGCCGAAGCCTGCGAGCAGGACACGCGTCCGCACCTGGAAACGGTGGAGCGCTACGGGCTTTAAGGCAGCGCTCCATTCGTCGCCAGGCCGGGGTGTCGCTGGGCGGCGCAGGGGATTGGGGGAGTGCAATTCGGGATTGGCGTGCTGGGTTGCGCGCCGTCCGTGCAGTCTGCGCGGCCGACGGCGCTGCATTGGTTGCCGCGCGTGCAACGATTGCAGTGGGACACGCCTGGTTTGAGCAATACGTTGTCGCGTTCGCGGCAACGTCCCAGTCCGTCGTCGATCAGCTGCAGTTGGGTCGCGCTCCAGTGAACCTACGGATAAGGGCGGCAGCTTTGCTGAAACCCGTGGCGACGTTCAAAAGCTCCTCGCCGATGCGCTGATTCACGCCAAGGCCGTTGCCCTGGATCGCGCGGCACTGGCGTCAGGCGCGCCTTCCTGGCGCGTGCGTTCACCCGCAGGCCCTACGCGCCAGCGCAGCGGCACCGCACTGCGGCGCCATGCAGTCTCTGAGCGGCCGGTAGGCGTCCTGGCTCAGGTCACGCACCGGCGACCAGTCACGCACGCGCATCTGCCGCCTGCGGACATCCGACACCAAAGTGCCGACTGCCGATAGCTAGCGCCCGGTCCCCATTTTTCAATCCCCACGACGTGTTCCGGCGCACGTTCGGTGCTTGCACTGCAATGTCAAACTGCAGCCGCTAGCGTCCTCTGACCGCTACAGGTTTGGTTGCTGGTTGCCGAAACTGAATTGCTTTACTCTGCTGCGCATCGGCGTGGGGGCGCCGCGTCGATCAGGGCGCAGTCCAGCCCGCATGCGTAACTCTTTTCCTACTTTGGCGGGTGATCTCATGGTGGCATTGCAGCAGCGCTCGATCGACGCGATCCGTGGCCAGGAAGCGGCGTTATTGGCCGCTTGGTTGGGCTCAGGCCTTGGCAACGATGCGCGCATTTCCCGGCAGGATCTGCAGGCGCAGGGCGCGGACTTCCTGCGTCTGCTGGCCGCCTCGTTGAAGGACGACGGCAGCAGTCTCGATAGCGCCGAGTGGAGCGAAGTGCGGCGCTTCCTGGAAAACCTGTCGCGCGATCGTGCTACCCGCGGTTTCGATTCCCAGGAAACCGCCAACTTCATTTTCTCGCTCAAGCGCGTGTTGTTCGAGCTGGTGCAGCGCGAATATGCCAGCACCCCGGAGGATCTCGCGCAGCAACTGTGGGCGCTGTCCGAGCTGCTCGACCGTCTTGGCCTGTATACCGTCAAGGCATTTCAGAAGACCCGCGAAGACATCATTGCGCGCCAGCAGGAAGAGATGCTGGAGCTGTCCACCCCGGTGGTGAAACTGTGGGACGGTGTGCTGGCGCTGCCGATGATCGGCACGCTGGATTCGCAGCGCACCCAGGTGGTGATGGAGTCGCTGCTGCAGCGCATTGTCGAGACCGGCTCGGAAATCGCCATCATCGACATCACCGGCGTGCCCACCGTGGACACGCTGGTCGCCCAGCATTTGCTCAAGACCGTCACCGCCATCCGGCTGATGGGCGCTGATGCCATCATCAGCGGCGTGCGCCCGCAGATTGCGCAGACCATCGTGCATCTGGGGCTGGATCTGCAGGGCATCGTGACCAAGGCCAACCTGGCCGATGCGTTGGCGCTGGCGCTCAAGCGCACCGGTGTGACCGTGAGCAAGGCGCTCTGACATGGAGCGCATCCCGATCCTGCGGATGGGCGATTTGTTGCTGGTCACCATCCAGGTGGACATGCACGACCAGCTCGCGCTGCAGCTGCAGGAAGATCTGTCGGAAAAGATCAGTGCCACCTCCGCGCGTGGGGTGCTGATCGATATTTCCGCACTGGATATCGTCGACTCGTTCATCGGCCGCATGATCAGCACCATCTCCGGGCTGGCCACGTTGATGGGTGCCCGTACCGTGGTGGTGGGCATGCAGCCGGCAGTGGCGATCACGCTGGTGGAACTGGGACTGACCTTGCCGGCGGTGCGCACGGCGCTGGATGTCGAACGCGGCATGCGGCTGTTGCAGCAATCCGGCACCGCATCATGACCACCGGCTCGCAACCGGTTCGCACCGAGCAGGATGTGGTGCTGGCACGGCAAACCGTGCGCAAGCTGGTGGTGCAGTGTGGTCTGCGGCTGGTCGATCAGACCAAGCTGGTCACCGCAGCCAGCGAGCTGGCGCGCAATACGGTGATTTACGGTGGCGGCGGCGATATGGACTGGGCGCTGGTGGAGAGCGGCATCCGCAAGGGCGTGCAGCTGACCTTCCGCGACGAAGGCCCTGGCATCCCGGATCTGGATCTTGCGCTCACCGACGGCTGGACCTCCGGCAGCGGGCTGGGGCTGGGTTTGTCCGGCAGCCGCAGGCTGGTGGACGACTTTGTGCTGGACAGTGGGGCCGGCAAGGGCACGCGCATCACCATCACCAAATGGAAGTGAATGTCGCCGGTGCACTCACCCAGATCATCCCCGTAGAGGAAGGGACACAGGTGGGGCAGGTGCGCCGCGATGCGGTGGCGCTTGCGCAGGCCAATGGGTTCGATGAGGGTGCTTGCGGCCGCGTTGCGCTGGTCGCGACCGAGCTGGGGACGAATCTGCTCAACCACGGCGGCGGCGGGCTGATCCAGTTGTGCAGCGTTGCCGGCCGCGATGGCATCGGCGTGGAGTTGTGTGCGCTCGATCAGGGCCCGGGCTTCGTGCTTGCCGATTGCCTGCCGGACGGCTATTCCACCGGCAGCACCCCCGGCAATGGCCTGGGCGTGGTGCAGCGGCATGCGGCGCTGCTGGATGCGTATTCGGATCGCACCGGTGCGGTGGTGCTTGCGCGCGTCTATGCCAATGCAAGCGCCACGCCCGATCTGCCGTATGGCGCAATCCGGCTGCCGTTGCACAGCGAGGTAGTGTGCGGCGATGCCTGGCACATGGCCATCGATGCGCAACGCGTCACCGTCACCATGATCGACGGCCTGGGCCACGGTCCGGGCGCGGCCGATGCCGCCGATGCCGGCACCCGCATCGCTGCGAGTGCCAGTGGCGAGCCGGACGAACGCCTGGCGCGGATGCATGCCGGCATGTCCGGCAGCCGTGGCGGCGCGACGGCGGTCATGCAGTTCGACGGCAATAGCGGGCAGGTGCGCTTTGCCGGCGTTGGCAATATTGCGGCAGCGTTGTGCGACGGCGATGGTGTGCGTGGCATGCCATCGCATCCGGGCATCGTTGGCGTGCAGTTTCGCCGGGCAAAGCCATTCGACTTTCCGCAGGCTGCGGGCAAGCTGCTGGTCCTGCATAGCGACGGTCTGCAGACCCGCTGGAACCTGCGGGATCACGCAGGGTTGCTGTCGCGCCATCCACGCATCATTGCGGCCGTGCTGCTACGCGATTACGCGCGCGGCCGCGACGATGCGTGCATTTTCGTCATGCGCCTGGGGGGCATGCAATGAACGCATCCGATGCAGGACCGGGCAACGCTCTGATGTCCGAACTGGCGACCTTGCGCGAGCAGAATCAGGCACTGCGCGAGGAGCTGGAAGAGACCAACCAGGGGGTGCTGGCGCTGTACGCCGAACTCGACCAGCAGGCCGAACAGCTACGCGAGGTGTCCGAGCTCAAAAGCCGTTTCCTGTCGTACATGAGCCACGAGTTCCGCACCCCGCTGGGATCGATCCTGAGCATCACCCGGCTGCTGGAAGACGGCATGGACGGCCCGCTCAACACTGAGCAACTCAAGCAGGTGCGGTTTGTCAGCGCCTCGACGCGTGAGCTCACCGAAATGGTCGATGACCTGCTGGATCTGGCCAAGATCGAAGCCGGCCGCATCACCATCTCGCCGGGCTGGTTCGACCTGATGGATCTGTTCGCGGCATTGCGCGGCATGTTCCGTCCGCTCACCGATGTGGGCACCACCACGCTGATCTTCGAAGATCCGCCGGTGCTGCCGATGCTCTACACCGACGACAAAAAGCTTGCGCAGATCCTGCGTAACTTCATTTCCAATGCGCTCAAGTTCACCCCGCAAGGCCATGTGCGCGTGCTGGCGCAGCTTGAAGGCACGGACCACGTACGTTTCAGCGTGCAGGACACCGGTATCGGAATCGCGCCCGAGCTTCACGATGCCTTGTTCGAAGATTTTGTACAGGTGGACTCGCCGCTGCAGAAGCGCCTGACCGGGACCGGTCTGGGGTTGTCGATCTGCAAGCGCTTTGCGGAATTGCTCGGCGGCCGGGTGGGCATCAATAGCGTGGTCGGGCAGGGGTCGGAGTTTTTTGTGGTTCTGCCGGTGACGTTGGCAGCGGAGAATGCACTTGAGCAGTAAGCAACACATTCTGGTGGTCGACGACAATGCGGTAACGCGCTATTCGGTGCGGCGCGTGCTTGAGTTTCACCGCTTCGTGGTCGAAGAAGCCGGCACCGGCACCGAAGGATTGAACAAGCTGGCCACGCAGACGTTTGCCGGCGTGGTGCTGGACGTCAACCTGCCTGACATGAGCGGCTTCGACATCGTGCGCAGCCTGCGCGCCGAGCCGCGTACCGCCTTGCTGCCGGTGGTGCACGTGTCGGCCGCCTCGATCGCCACCGGCGATATGATCACCGGCCTGGATGCCGGCGCCGATGCGTACCTGATCCATTCGGTCGACCCCAATGTGCTGGTCGCCACGCTGCGCACGCTGTTGCGCGCGCGCCATGCCGAAGAAGCGTTGCGGGTCAGCGAGGCCCGCTTCCGCGAGATCTTCGAGCACATCAGTGCGCCGATCGCGGTGGTCGATGCCGCGCTGCACACGCATGAACTCAACGCGGCCTTCCAGCGCCTGATCGGCGACGCCACGCCGGCCGATGCGATCGGTGCCGCCGGGCTGGATCAAACAGCCACGGTGCAGGCGTTGGCCAGCGCACTGGCGCAGCGCGAACGCTGGAGCGGCACGCTATCGATCCTGCGTGACGGCAAACTGTGCGAAACCGAATGGCGGGTGTCGCCGTACCGCGAGCCGGATCTGGGTCTGCTGCTGGTGGAAGACGTCACCGAACGGCGGCTGCGCGAGCGCGAGCAGCGCCAGGAACTGGATACTGCCACCACTGAACTGGCGCACCAGATCGCCGAGCGCCAGCGCACCGAAATCCAGCTGTTGCAGGCGCAAAAGATGGAAGCGCTGGGTAAGCTCACCGGCGGCATCGCGCACGATTTCAATAACCTGTTGACCAGCATCATTTCCGGTCTGGACATGATCCAGCTGGCGGTGGAATCCAACCGCATCGAGCGCGTGCCGCGGCTGGCCGAAATTGCCACCGGCTCTGCGCACCGGGCGGCGGCGCTGACCCAGCGCATGCTTGCGTTTGCGCGCAAGCAATCGCTGGATGCGCAACCGTTCGACGTCAACCTGCGCGTGCGTTCGCTGGAAGACATGTTGCATCGCTCGATCGGCGAGAACATCGCCTTGGAGCTGGAGCTTGCCGATGCCTCGCTGGTCGCCATTGCCGATGCCAACCAGCTCGAGAACGTGGTGCTGAACCTGGTGATCAACGCCCGCGATGCGTTGCGTGGGCAAGGCGCCATCCGCGTACAGACTGCCGCTTACGCTGCGCTCAACGACCCGGAACTGGACGATGGCGAGTACGTGGCCGTCAACGTGATCGACAACGGTAGCGGCATCGAGCCGGCGATTCTCGACCAGGTATTCGAGCCGTTTTTCACCACCAAACCCATCGGCGAAGGGACCGGTTTGGGCTTGTCGATGACCTATGGTTTTGCGCGCCAGTCCGGCGGGACTGCGCGGATTACCAGCGTGATCGGCCAGGGCACCACGGTGGCGCTGTTGTTGCCGCGCGGGCTGGCGGCAGGCGAGTTGCCGCCGGCACCGGCGCCGACCACGCCACGCTCGCGCAATGCGCGCATCCTGCTGGTGGACGACACCGACGTGGTGCGCATGATGGTGAGTGAGGTGCTCAGCGACGCCGGGTACCAGGTGATCGAAGCCGAAGACGCCGTTGGCGGACTGGAGCAGTTGCGCACTGATGTGCAGATCGATCTGGTGGTGTCCGATGTCGGCCTGCCGGGCATGAACGGTCGCGACATGGCCGACGTAGCGCGCACGCTGCGCCCGGGGTTGCCAATTCTGTTCATCACCGGCTACGCCGAAAACGCCGTGACGCGGCAAGAGTTTCTTGCCGACGGCATGGCCTTGCTGCCCAAGCCCTTCAGCCTCAACGATCTGCTCAATACCGTGGGGCAGATGCTCGACAGCAGCGTGCTGGGGCCCGTCTAAAGCACGTTGTCCCGCGCGCTGCTGCGACTGGATGCGCTGCGACCACGGGATGCGACGACTCTGGGGCACGACGCTGCGGTTGCGGCACCGATGCGATAAATCGTCTCCGCAGCGGCACATTCGATCAGGCCCTCGCCAGGCACAGACAACTTAAGCAACGGTGCTTCCTGCTCGCGTTGCATCGCGTCGATTGCTCGGCACTGCGGTGTGCGCGTGCCGGCAATCAACGCGAGTATGCGTACGGCCCGAACGTGGCGCCCAGAAACCCGCCGGCCGTCTCGGTGCTGAGGAGCGTGGCGTCGCCCTGGTCGAGCAGTGTCTGCCATTGGCCGCTGCCTACCGCGAAATCCACATGCACGCGTGCGCCGTCTAGTGCGAAGCGCAGCTGCACCGGCTGCGTTGTATCGGGTAGTGGTGCGCGTGCCAGCACGCGGCCGGTGCTGGGGTCCTGCAGACCGGCGCGGCGATACAGCACGACCGACGCGCCGGCTTCATCGCGCACCAGCATGGCCGCCAGGAAATGGCTTTCCTTGGCCACCATTGCAAGGCCCGCCTGTTCGCCTACTGCCAGCGCGCTGCCATCGATACTGGCCGCCAGCGTGGCGTGGTGATGCTGCAGGCGATGACCCAGATACGCCGGTTGACCGCGACCGAGATCGCCCAGCGCCACTGGCGAGGGGGTGATGCGCAATCCCGCCGGGCCGGGCAGGTACCACGGCTGGGTGGGCGGGTGAATGGTCATCCATTGCATCGGCACGCGCGCCTGCTGAAAGCGCTCGCTCCATTGCAGCGGGCCGCTGGTGGGCAGGGTCTGGGTGCCGATCGGCAAGACGGGACGCGTGCCTACCGGCGGCACGGCGCTGCCATGCGGCAACACCTGCGGCCAGCCGTCGCGCCATTGCACCGGCAATAAAAAGGTCTCGCGGCCAAGCGCGTAGTGGTTGCCCTGGTACGGGCGGGTGCCCAGGAACACCGCCCACCAGCTGCCGTCCTTGAGCTCGACGAACTGCGCGTGCCCGGTGGACGTGATCGGTGCGCTGCGGCTCGGATCCAGGTCGCGCTGGGTTAGCACCGGGTTGCCGCTCCAGGGCTCGTAGGGGCCGGTGATCTGGCGGCTGCGGTAGATCATCTGCGCATGCTGCTCGCCGGTGCCGCCTTCGGCCGCGGTGAGGTAGTAGTAGCCATCGCGGCGAAACAGATGCGGGCCCTCGATGTGTTCGGGGTTGGTGGCCGGTTGAAAGCCGGAATCCACGATCACCTGACGCGTGCCGATCAGCTTCATGCGGGCCAGGTCCAGCTGCTGCAGCCAGATGGCGCGGTGCCCGTCGTAGCGCAGTTTGCCGGCGGGCACATCGTTGTTGACCAGCCAGGCGCTGCCGTCGTCGTCGAAGAACAGCGACGGATCGATGCCCTTGGCGTCGAGCCAGATCGGGTCGGACCAGGGCCCGGCCGGATCGGTGGCGGTGATCAGGAAGTTGCCGCCGTCGCAGTAAAAACAGGTGTTGGCGATGTAGAAGGTGCCGTCGTGGTAGCTGATGCTGGCAGCGAACAGTCCACGGGTCAGCTCGTCGCGGCCGTAGTCGATCTGGTCGGTGCGATCGATCGCGTTGCCGATCTGGTTCCAGTGCACCAGGTCGCTGCTCTTGAACACCGGCAGGCCGGGAAAGTAGCCGAACGTGGAGTTGACCAGATAGAAGTCGTCGCCGACCCGGATCGCGGACGGGTCCGGATAAAACCCCGCCAGCACCGGATTGCGGTACTGCGCCTCGGTCGGCAACGGGCCGCCGTCATCGCCCTGATAATCCACCTGGGTGATCAGCGCGCTGCCGGCGTAGGCCAGCTGGCAACTCACGGTGGCCATCAGGCCCACTATCCATCCGACTCGTTTCACGACAGTTCCCCCGATACGCGCCCACTGGCATGGCGCCAGCCTCGCGGCAGCATGACAGCTCGCAGCCGGGCCGGGCATGACGTTTTGCCATGTCCCGCGCGTGGAGTGGCATGGCTGTGCGTAACGTGGCCGGTGGGCGCGGATCGGTGCGCCTGCCACTTCGCTGCAACATTGCTGACATATCGTGCGCGCGGCGCCACGCTGCGCCTCCTTCTGGCAGGCCCATGCCGAACGGACTCACCTTCGCGTCTTTATCCAAGGATCAACCCGCATGTCGTTGTACTCGCCTGTCTCTCCGTCGCTGACGTCCGTCCTTGCGCATTCCGATGCGCGTGCACCGCAACGTACGCCGCTGGCGCGCGCCTGCGCCGCTCTGCTGCTCGCCTCGATGGCCGCCGCCGCATCGGCCCAGCAAGTGCCGACCAGCCAGGGCGAGGGCAGCCCCACCGCGCTGGACGCGGTCACCGTCACCGCCGAGCACCGCGAGCAGAACCTGCAGGACGTGCCGGTGTCGGTAGGCGTGGTGCAGGGCGCGGCGATGCGCGAGTTCACTGCCGGCGGCGACGACACGCTGCTGGCGCTGTCCGGCCGCGTGCCGGGTTTCTACGCCGAGACCACCACCGGGCGCATCTTCCCGCGTTTCTATATCCGCGGCCTGGGCAACATCGACTTCTATCTGGGTGCTTCGCAGCCGGTGTCCATCATCCAGGACGACGTGGTGCTGGAGCACGTGGTGCTCAAGTCCAACCCGGTCTATGACGTGGACCAGGTCGAAGTGTTGCGCGGCCCGCAGGGCACCTTGTTCGGCCGCAATACCACCGCCGGCATCGTCAAGTTCGACACGATCAAACCTAGCGATACCTATACCGGACGTGTCGACGCCAGCTACGGCAGCTACAACACCGTGTCGCTGGACGGCGGCTTCGGTGGGCCGATCAACGATGTGCTGTCGTTCCGGGTGTCGGCGCTGTACCAGCACCGCGACGACTGGGTGGACAATACCTTTGCCGGCAGCAGCGCCGATGGCACGCGCACGCCGCGCAAGGACGCGATGGGCGGCTACAACGACCGCAATGCGCGCCTGCAGGTGCTGCTCAAGCCCAACGAAGCGTTCTCGCTTCTGGGCTCGGTACACACCCGCGATTACGATGGCACATCCACGCTGTTTTTGCGCAATGCGGTGACGCGCGGCAGCGACAAGGTCGAAGTGCCACGCGATCGCGTGGCCTACGACGAAGCCAACGACAATCCGCAGGCCTACAAGACCGATGGTGGCTCGATCAAGGCGATCTACGACTTCGGCGGCGTCTCGCTGACCTCGATCACCGCCTACGAAACCACCTCCGGCTACAGCCGTGGCGACACCGATGGCGGCGCGGCGGCCAACTATCCGGTCAACGGCGTGCCGAACGGGTTCGGCCAGTCGATGGGACAGATTCGCGACCTGGATCAGTACACCCAGGAACTGCGCCTGGCCAGCGAGGGCGACGACACGGTGCAGTGGCAGGTGGGCGCGTTCTATTTCGATGGCCGCGACACCACCGATTTCTATCAGCGTGCGTATTTTCTGCGCACCGCTGCGCGCAATCCCAACAACTGGGTGCGGCTGCGCAATACCAATACCTCGTGGGCGGGCTTTGGCCAGCTCAGCTACAAGGCCACCGATGCGCTGACGCTGACCGCCGGGATCCGCCAGACCAAGGACACCAAGGAAACCCGTTTGCTCAAGACCGCCGACACTGCGGCCGGTGCGGTGACTTACCGCGGCCGTCGCGATGTGCGCATGTCCGACACCCAGCCCAGCTGGGACTTCAGCGCGATGTATGAACTCAACCCGGACCTGAGCGTGTATGCGCGCGTGGCACGCGGCTTCCGCGGCCCCACCATCCAGGGCCGCAGCGCGGTGTTCAATTCGGACTTCACTACTGCCGATTCGGAAACCATCCTGTCGTGGGAAGCCGGCATCAAGAGCAGCCTGTTCCAGAACCGGCTGCGCCTGAATGTCAGTGGCTTCACCTACACCGTCGATGACATTCAGCTCAACGGCAACGATTCGGATGGCAATGGCGTGCTGTTCAATGCCGACAAAGCCAAGGCCTACGGTCTGGAAGCGGATCTGGACTGGCGCCCGATCTCCAACCTGTCGCTCACCGCCGGCCTCAGCCTGCTGCATAGCGAAATCAACGACAAGCGGGTGTTTGCGCAGGCCTGCGCGCTCAATGGCGTGGTGGTGTGCACGGTCAACGACCCCACCATTCGCGTCGGTGCCAACACCTTCGCGCAGATCGACGGCAACCCCTTGCCCAATGCGCCTAAGTACAACCTCAACCTGGCCGCGCGCTACGACATCCCGATGGGTACCGATGGCGCCTTCTTCGTGTCCACCGACTGGAACAAGCAGGGCGAGACCAGCTTCGTGCTGTACGACTCCACCGAGTTCCGTGCCGACGGCAACTTCGAAGGCGGTCTCAAGCTGGGCTACACCGGCGGCTACGGTGCCTGGGAAGTGGCGGCATTCGCACGCAACATCACCAACGAAAAGAACGTCAAGGGCGTGATCGAAAACTACATGGCCGCGGTCTACAACGAGCCGCGCATTGTAGGCGTGTCGGTCAACGTCAACTGGCAGTGATCGCGGGTTGATCCGTTGGTTGCGGCGCACGCCGCAACGCCAACGCGTGCATGGAAGAAGGCCAGCTGCGCGCGTGTGCAGCTGGCTTTTTTTATGCGTGGTTCTCGAGCACCGAGCGTACCCAGCTGACGATCTGCGCGCTGCTCACCGCGCCGGAATGACGGCCGATTTCATGCCCGCCGCGGATGACCAGCAGGGTAGGGATGCTACGGATGCCAAAACGCGTGCCCAGCGCAGGATGCAGATCGGTGTCCACCTTGGCCAGCCGCACCTGCGGCTCCAGCGTCGCGGCGGCGGCGGCGAATTGCGGTGCCATGCTCAGGCACGGCCCGCACCACGTCGCCCAGAAATCCACCACCAGTGGCAACTCGCTGCGCACGGCGTGCTTGTCGAAATCCGCAGCTGACAAGGCCACTGGTGTCCCCTGAAACAACGGCCGATGGCAGCTGCCGCAGTTGGGCGCATCGCGCAGGCGTGCGCGCGCCACGCGGTTCATGGCAGCGCAGCTCGGGCAGGCGATCAGCAGTGGTGCGTCAGTCATGCAGTGGTCTCCGATGGACAGGCAGTGCAGTGGCGACGCACGGCTATCGCTGGCGGCGAGTGCAGCTGCATATCGCCAGTGTAACGGTCACGGCGGAAGACGCTGTGCAAGTAGACCGACGGCCGCGCGGGCATGCAGCCGCCATTGGCAGCACGCATGCCAACGCGCGTTACGTGGTTCAGCCAGATTGCCCAACTGCCACGATCGGAACGAAGCCGCCATAGATCATGCGCTTGCCATCGAAGGGCATCGGGTTGACCGATGGGTCCATGCGTGGGTCGTCCATCATCTTGCGCATGCCCGCATCGCGAGTCGCTTTGTCCGGCCATTCGATCCACGAAAACACCACGATCTCGTCGTCGGTGGCGTCGACCGCGCGCTGGAAGTCGGTCCACTGACCGCGCTGGACATCATCGCCCCAGCACTCCATCACACGCAACGCGCCGTACTCCAGGATGATCGAATCGCCCATGCGGGCATGCTCGATAAACGCATCCTTGTTGGCTGCAGGCACTGCAAGAACAAACCCATCGACATACGACATAACCGCCTCCGCTGACATGGCGCACGGCGTGCGCCTGATGATGACGAACAGATGTTGGTGCGATCGAGAACGTGGAAGCAGACGTCCAGGCGTGGGGGCTGGCGCGATGGTTGCGAGCATACGGTGCATTGTGGCAGCGAGCACTGCTCGCGCTCGCATACCGCCGCAGGAAATCGCTGAGCTCGGTTGGGTGCGGCGGCCGGTGTACAACGGCGGTGGATGAGCCTGCCAGTCCAAGCGCCGAGCTATTAGGCAAAGATGCGTTGATCGAGGCGGGGCCAGCGCAATCGTTTCACACACTGCGCGGATGCAAGGCGCGCCGCGCACCGATGCTGCGTCTGCTCGAAGGACGACAGGTGTGTGCCTGCCGCCGCGCTGCGCTCAGGCCGCCAGATTGTGCCGTCGCAACTTCGCTTCGAACACCACATCGCCATCTTCGTTGCGGGCCTGCAGCGTACCGCCATGCGCCTTGACGAACTGATCGGCGATGAATAACCCAAGCCCTAGCCCCTGGCTGGCATGGAAGCTGGCCTTGAAGGGTTCGAACAGGCGCGGCATCAGGCTGTCGGGGATGTGCCCGGCGTTGCGGACCGACAGCCGCACAACGTCGCGCTCGCGGCCATCCAGATGCACCTGCACCGGTTGACTGCCGCCATGCAGCACCGCATTGCCCACCAGGTTGGACACCACCTGCGCCAGCCGGTCGCCGTCGCCGTCGCCGTCCAGGTCGCCTTCGGTACGCAGGTCGATGGTGGTGTGCGGGTTGGCTTGCGCCACCTCGCCAACGACGCTGTGCGCCACCTCGCCCAAATTGCAGGGACCGAACTGCATCGACAGCCCGTCGGTGCGCAGGCGCGAGAAATCCAGCAGTTGTTCGACCATGCGCGCCATGCGCCGCGCGCTGTTTTCCAGGTGTTCGAGCGTGCGTGCAGCGGAGCTGTCGCCATCGACGTCCAGGCTCAGCTTGTCCGCGCACAACAGGATCACTGACAGCGGCGTGCGCAGGTCGTGGGTGAGCACCGCCATCATGGTTTCATTGAGCGTGAGTGCGCGTTCCAGTGAGGCATTGCGCGCCTTGAGCAGCCGCCGTTGTTGGTATAACTCGATGAACACGTTGACCTTGCTCAGGATCACGTGCGGCTCGATCGGCTTGTGCAGAAAATCCACCGCACCGGTTTCGTAGCCCTGAAACGCACGCATCGGATCGTTCGGCGAGGCGGTCAGGAAAATGATCGGCACATGCCGCGTGCGCTGCGAGCCGCGCATCAATTCTGCCAGCGAAAAGCCGTCCATTTCCGGCATATGCACATCGAGCAAGGCCAGCGCCACATCGTGTTCGAGCAGCAGTTCCAGCGCGTGTGCACCGGACGATGCGCACAGCACCTGGATGCCGTCGCACTGCAGCAGCGCTTCCATCGCCACCAGATTCTGCGGCACGTCGTCCACGATCAGGAGTTTGGCGGGTTCGTCGCGTTGTGCAGCAAGGCCGGTCGCGGTGAGGTTCATGGGTGAAAGGCTTCCAGTCGGCTGCAGATCGCCTGCAGGGTCAGCACCGCATCGGCGCCGGCGTGGGCAAGGGCAGAGGCGGGCATCAGTGGAGACGCGGCATCATCGGGCAGCTGGATCCAGGCGGTGCCGCCGGCTGCGCGCACCGCGGCGACCCCGGCACTACCGTCGCTGCTGGCGCCGGTGAGCAGGATCGCCAGCAGACGCTCGGCAAAGACGTCCGCAGCCGATTCGAACAAGGGGTCGATCGCCGGGCGCGAAAACAGCACCGGCGCGTCCATCGACAGGGCCAGACTGTCGCGGGTCTCTACCAGCAAGTGATAGTCCGGCGGGGCAATGGTCACGGTGCCGGCGTGCAGTGGCTGCTTGTCGTCCGCCTCGCGCACCGGCAGCGCGCAACGCGCATCCATCAGCTCGGCCAGATGGCTGGTGCGGTCGCGCGGCAGATGCAGCACCACCAGCACCGGCATCGGTAAATCGGCGGGCAGGTGCGACAACAGCGCCTGCAGCGCCATCACGCCACCAGCGGACGCGCCGATCACGATGGCATCGAACTGCCGGTGCACAGGTCTGCCGCTCATGCGGCCTTCCGATACAGGCGCTGTTCGCGTGCGCAGGTTTCAAAGGCCTGCGCATGCGCGCCGAATTGCAGCGATTCCTTGCTGCCCAGGCCCAGAAAGCCGCGGTGCACCAGCGCATCGAAGAACAGGCCCACGGCACGGTCTTGCAGAGTGCGGTTGAAATAGATCAACACATTGCGGCACGACACCAGATGTACTTCGGAGAACACCGTATCGGTGGCCAGGCTGTGATCGGCGAACACGATATTGCGCTTCAGACGACGGTCGAATACCGCGCCGTCGTAGGCGGTGGTGTAGTAGTCCGATAACGATCCACGGCCACCGGCATCTAGATAGTTGCGGCTGAATTGGGCGATGCGGTCGATGCCGTACGCGCCGGCTTCGGCCATGTTCAACGCTTCGGGATTGATGTCGGTGGCGTAGATGACGGCCTTCTCCAGCAGGCCTTCTTCGTGCAGCAGGATCGCCAGCGACCAGACCTCTTCGCCGGTGCTGCAGCCGGCCACCCACAGCTTGATCGAGGGATAGGTGCGCAACACCGGTACCGCGTGTTCGCGCAGCACGCGAAAGTACGCCGGGTCGCGAAACATCTCCGATACCTGCACGGTGAAGAACTGCATCGCCTGCGCAAAGGTGTCCGGTTCGTGCAGCAACCGGTGCTGCAGGTCAGCCACACGTGCGCACTCGAAACGCGCCATGGCATGGCGCATGCGCCGCCGTAACGACGACACCGCGTAATCGCGGAAATCGTAGTGGTAGCGTTGGTACACCGCTTCCAGCAGGACGCGCAGTTCCAGATCGAACAGTTCCACCGGATTCATTGCCGCGAGCACCAGACCCGGCACAGCGACACCAGCTTGTCCACGTCGATGGGCTTGGCGATGTAGTCGTTGGCACCGGCTTCCAGGCAACGCTCGCGGTCGTCGGCCATGGCCTTGGCGGTCAGCGCGATGATGGGCAGATCCTGCCACTGGCGATTAGCGCGGATTTCGCGCATCGCAGTGATGCCATCCATCTCCGGCATCATGATGTCCATCAGCACCAGGTCCACCTCGCGCTCGGCCAGGCGCTCCAGCGCTTCGCGACCATTGCGTGCGATCTCCAGGGTCACACCCAGCGGTTCGAGCACGCTGGACAGCGCAAAGATGTTGCGCACGTCGTCTTCGGCCAGCAGCACGGTGGCGCCGTCGAGCACCGCATCGCGGCGACGCGCTTCGCGCAATAAGCGCTGCTGGTCGCTGGGCAGCGAGGCTTCCACGCTGTGCAGGAACAGCGTGACTTCGTCGAGCAGGCGTTCGGGCGAGCGCACGCCCTTGATGATGATGCTCTTGGAATAACGGCGCAGGCGCTGCTCTTCGTCGCGCGTCAGTGCGCGCCCGGTGTAGACAATGACCGGCGGGAACGCCACTGCGTCGTTGCCGGCCATGCGTTCGAGCAGGTCGTAGCCGCTGCCATCGGGTAACGCCAGATCGGTCACCATGCAGTCGAAGGTGGAGCTGGCCAACTGCGCCATCGCCTCGGCAATGCTGCCCACCGCAACGATGTCCAATTGGTCGCGCGCCAGCAGCAGCTGCAGGTTCTCGCGCAAGGCGCTGTCGTCTTCAACGATGAGCAGGCGGCGCACTGCCCGCGCATTGGTGTCTTCCAGTTGACGGATCGCACCGGCGAGCAATTCGCGTGTGGCCGGCTTGATTAGATAGCCGACCGCGCCCAGTTCCAGCGCGATCTGGCTGCGTTCCAAGGCCGACACCACATGCACCGGGATGTGGCGGGTGGCCGGGTCGCGTTTGAGGCGTTCCAGCACGCTCAGGCCGGACGCATCCGGTAAGCCGATGTCGAGCAGGATGCCGCTCGGGCGCAGTTCCGCAGCCAATTGCAGTGCTTCTTCGGCATTGGGGGCGACCACGCAATCGAAGTCCATCTCATGCGCCAGGTCCACCAGCGCCTGCGAAAAGCGGGTGTCGTCTTCCACCGCAAGGATCAGGCGGCCGGGACGGCTGCGCCGATCGCGGTCGTCCTGCATGCGTTGCTGTGGCGCAGCGGTCGGCGCGGGAATGGGTAGCGGGACTGCAGTGGCGATCGCAGCGGAGTGCGCGCTGAGCCGCGGTGACATGGTCATGCCGGAGGAGCGATGCAACGGCAGGGCAGCGTTGGTCGCGCTCGATGGCGTGGGTGAGGTCGCCTCGGCGGCGCTTGCCTCCTCCGCCGGCGCACCGTCGGTGGGTACTTCCAGTGTGAAACAGCTGCCGCGCCCCGGCTCGCTGTCCACGCTGATGCTGCCGCCCATGCGTTGCGCCAGGTCGCGCGAGATCGACAGGCCTAAGCCGGTACCGCCATAGCGACGCCGTGTGCTGCCGTCGGCCTGACGGAACGCTTCGAAGATCACCTCGGTCTGCTCGCGCGCAATACCAATGCCGGTGTCGTTGACCTTGAACAGCACGCGGCCCGGCGCGCCTGCCTGGATCGCCAGGCTCACCGTGCCACGCTCGGTGAACTTGATGGCATTGGCCAACAGGTTCTTGAGGATCTGCTGCAGACGCTGGTTGTCCACGACCAGCTGCGTCGGTGCGCCGGCGTCGGCACCGATCTCCAGGGTCAGGCCCTTCTGGCGCGCCAACGGTTCAAAGGTGTCGCGCAACCGTTGCAGCACCGAGCTGGTGGCGACGGTTTCGTCGGCCAGTTCCACGTGCCCGGCTTCGATCTTGGACAGATCCAGGATGTCGTTGATCAGTGCCAGCAGATCATTGTTGGACGACAGAATCGCCTGCGCGTACTTCACCTGATCGGGGCTGAGCGTGCCGTCCTTGTTATCGGCGAGCAGCTTGGACAGGATCAGCGCGCTGTTTAGCGGGGTGCGCAGTTCGTGCGACATGTTGGCCAGAAATTCCGACTTGTAGCGCGAGGCGGTGGCCAGTTCGTTGCCATTGCGTACCAATTGGCCTTGTGCGATGAGCAAGGCCTGCTTCTGCGCTTCCAGTGCCTGGGTCCGTTCTTCGAGCTGTACGTTGGTCTGTTCCAACTCTGCCTGCTGCTGCTCCAGATCGCTTTGCGATTGCTGCAGGCTGCGGCTTTGTTCTTCCAGTTCTTCGTTGGCTACGCGCAGTTCTTCCTGCTGCGTCTGCAGTTCTTCGCTCTGGCGCTGGGTTTCTTCCAACAAGCTGACCAGCTGCGCGCGCAACAGCGCCGTGCGCAACGCAACGCCGATGTTTTCGCCGCAGCGGACAAGCAGCTCTTGCTCGCGTGCTCCGGATGTCTGTGCATCGCTGACACGGCCGAGTTCCACCAGGCCGATCACGCGGCCATCGGCAGTCACCGGTGCCAGCAGCAATTCCTGGCAGGCACTCTGGCCCAGGCCGGAGGCAATCTGCAAATGCCCTGCATCCACACCGTGCACGCGTCGCACCGTGCCCCGCTGCAATACCTCGCCCCATTGTCCGGCGTTGCTGGGCAGCGTCTTGGGCATGTCGACCGGTAGAGCCGCGCCGCCGGTAAGGCGCAGGCGCTCGCCTTCGACGCGATACAGCGCGCCGACCTGGGCATCCAACGTATCGCACAAGGCGCGCAGCGCTGCATCGGCCAGATCTTCAGGGCTTTGATCGCCGCGCAGGCTCGCTTCGACCGTGTTCTCTGCCCGTTGCAGCCATAGCGCGAATTCGGCCTGGCGCCGCGCGCCGATTGCCTGCCTCACTACCAGCGCCATCGCCACAAACGACACGCCACCAATGCTGCGGTTGATCGATGAGAAACTCGAATTGGTGCTGGGCGGCGCCAGGTGGAAACCGATCGCCAGCAAGATGCACGACAGCACGCCGACCACCAATGGCACCTGCGGCCGGTTCTGGAATACCGTCACGCCCACCGCCATGAAATAGGTCAGCCACACCGCATATCCCAACGGAGTGACCAATTCCACGCCCAGCGTGCCAGCCATCAGGCCCCCCGCAATGACCCAGATCCAGCGGTCGCGTGTGGTCGAGATGTTTTGCATGGGGCACGCGCACCTAACTGGGAGGGCGGTCATGGTAGCCGATAACTTTCACGCGCCAATCGCCGGTTTTTTGACACTTTGCAGCCGGGTTGGCTTGCACGCAGTCTTCACGTTTGCATCACTAAGGTCGCGCGCTTTTGCGGGGAAACTTCGCGAGATGGAGACGGAAACGCCCATCGATAACGCGGGGCCGCTGTCGCACGACAGCCGACAATGTCAGCTATTGGTGCAAAGCGTCTCCGATTACGCGATTTATATGCTCGACCTCGGCGGCTACGTGCGTAGCTGGAATCCAGGCGGTGAGCGCATCAAAGGCTATTGCGCCGATGAAGTGCTTGGTTCGCATTTTTCGCGCTTCTATCTTCCCGAAGATGTGCAGCGCGGTGAGCCAATGCAGAATCTGGACATTGCCAAGCGACAGGGACGTCTGGCCGCCGAAGGGTGGCGTCTACGTAAGGGCGGCAGCCGCTTCTGGGCCAGCGTGGTGATCGAGCCAGTGCTGGAGTTTGGCGTGCTGGTCGGGTTTGCCAAGATCACCCGCGATGTCACCGACCGTCACGAAGCGCAACGGCTGCTGCAGCAAGCGCAGCAGGCGCTGTTGCATTCGCAGAAAGTCGACGCATTGGGGCGGCTGACGCTGGGCATGGCTCACGATTTCAATAACCTGCTGACGGTGATGGTGACCAGCCTGGATCTGATCGCGCTGCGTGCCGGCGACGATGCGCGCACGCGCATGCTGGTGGAGGCGGCGCAGACCGCGGTGGATCGCGGCACCTTGCTGACTCGCCAGCTGCTCGCCTTCGCGCGCGGGCAGCGCCTCGTTCCGGAGCGGCACCCCACCAACGCGGTGGTGACGCGGACGCTTGAGTTGTTACGCCGCGCCTGCCCGGCAGGGGTGGCACTCTCGCTGGATTTTGCCGATGCGCTACCCGATGTGCGCGTGGACCCCAGCCAATTGGAATCTGCGCTGCTCAATCTGGTGTTCAATAGTTGCGATGCGATGCCGGCCGGTGGTGCCATCACCCTGATCACCGCTGCGCAGCGACGCGTCGCACCGTCGGCGCCGCAGGGCGCAGTGCGCAGTTACGTCAGTATTGCAGTACGCGACAATGGCCCCGGCATGTCGGCGCAGGTGGCGCAGTGCGCCAGTGAGCCGTTTTTCACCACCAAGGATGTCGGCAAAGGCTCCGGCCTGGGATTGAGCCAGGTATATGGCTTTGCGTCCCAATCCGGTGGCTTTGTCGATCTTCAAACCGCACCTGGGTGCGGTACCACTGTCACCCTGTTTCTCCCGGCCATCGAGGAGGCCGAGCATGACTGAACCCCTGCGTCTGCTGATGGTGGAAGATCAAGAAGAACTCCGCGAGTTGATCGGCGAGGCACTGCGCGATGCAGGCATCAACGTCGACACCGCTGACGATGCGCAAGACGCCTTGCATATGCTGCGCGACAGCGGCCCGTATGATGTGGTGTTCAGCGATGTCCGCATGCCTAACGGCATGTCGGGGATTGAGCTGAGCGAGCAGGTGGCGCAGCTGCTGCCGCAGGCGCGCGTCATTCTGGCATCGGGGTTTGCGAAGGCGCAGCTGCCGCCGCTGCCGGCAGGCGTCGACTTCCTGCCCAAGCCCTATCGTCTGCGTCAGCTGATCGATCTATTGAAGGGGCCTGCCGCCAACGCCTGAGCGCTGGGGGCAGCAAGCAGCTGCGGCGGCTTCAACGACTCTGGTAGTACACCTTGTCGATGGCGATCTCCACCGGTGCTGCCGGTGGATCGGCAACCAGCATGAAAGGCTGTTTCACCGCCTGCAGATCCAGGTCGTGGAACGCACTGAGCGGAATACTCACCTCGTGCCAGACGCCATCGCGCACCAGTCCGTACTGGTTGCCGCCGGCGGCAAAATCCACCCAGCTGTCACCAAAGCTGGTGTTGATCCCGATCTTGAACGTCGATGCCGTGGTGGTCTTTACCTGTAGCTTGAGCTCACCACCGGCGTAGGCAGCCAGATTGCGGTAATCGCTCTGAATTCCTAACCCGTACCAGGCCCCGGCATTGGCGCGATATGCCATGACATTGCCTCCTTCGAACGGTGCCTGCGCGATCGGGCTGAGGTTGTTCCAGAGATAGAGTTCGGCGTCCTGACCGAAGGTCAATCGCGCACTGGTATCGGCCTGGTCGGTGAACACGCCAAAGCGTCCGGCCGGCGTTGTATGTTGGGCGCCTACGTACAGTTGCGAACCGGGGTTTTGATACAGGCGAATGTAGTCGACCTCCATCTTGCCCGGTAGCAGCGCGGTGACCGCTGCCGGTGAGGTCACCCCGGTGTAGGTGACGCCCACGGCCAGGTTGAGCAGCAGATAGTGCGGCTGATGGAACTCGTGTAACGAGGCGCCTTCGATGTTGGAAATCGCAAATTCGAAGTACTGCTGTCCGTCGATCGAGACGCGGATGAACTGCGGGTCCCAGGTCATGCGATACACATGAAAATCATTGTGCAGATTCACCGGGCTGGTATAGCTGGTGTCGTAGTCGGCCTGCGAGCCGTTGTAGTCCCAATGCACGGCGGCACCGATACGGCGATTGGCGGCGCCGTTGGCGATCGCCGCAGCCATGCCGGCTTCCATCAGATCGATTTCGCCGCGCCCCGGCCACACGCCGATGGTGCCGAGCATCCAGTACGCCGGCCATAGCCCGTTGCCGACCACCGGCGTCTTGATGCGCGGTTCGAGCGTGCCGTATTTGAAATGCATGCGGCCTTCGGTCTTGAGGCGCGCCGAGGTGAAGGGCATGCCCCCGAACGCCTCGCGGCGCGCGTCGATCACCAGCCGTCCGTTTTCGATGCGCGCGTTGTCGGGGCGGCTGGTGTAGTACTGCATCTCGCCATTGCCCCAGCCGCACAAGCCAAGCTGACAGCCGTTGCCGACGTCGTAGGTCCACTTGCTGCCATCGATGGACGGCCCATTAAAGTTGTCTTCCCACACCAGGGTTTGCGCCTGTGCGCAAGGTGTCAGTGCGAGGCCCAGCACAACAGCGAACTGCAGGGTGACGCTGCGTACGACGCTCATGCGTAACTCCAACGATGGACCGGTGTCCGTGGAGGAGCAACGCTGCGCAGCGCTTACTTCAGAGTCAAAGCAATTGTTCGGCGTGTTTCCGTTCCGTGGTGTTCATTCTGGAATATTCCATCATCGGTATGACGACGGTCGCAACAGGCTGCTGCTGCATGTTGCGCGGCAGCAGCCTGTTGCGATCGCCGATCCCCAGAAGCGGGTATGCCTCGAAGATCCAGGCCTGCCTACACCAGCCGAAGCCCCGGGGTTTTCAGGACGCATGCAAGCGCTTGCAGCATGCTTAGGACATCCGAGCGTCGTACGCAGACAGTCCCTCTGGACATCGGCGCCTCATGCCGGCGGCGACCATCAGCGTTACCAGCACTGCTCAGTGCCCCGCATGCACGGTCCACGCGACCAGGCGGATCACCAACGGCCGCACGACCAGCACGCAGCAAAACGCGGTAGGCATCGCAATGCGGTAGGCGTCCAGCACGCGCCATCCGAATCCCGGCGCCAGGCCGGTGTTGGCGCCGGTAATCACGATGCACATCAGCAGCGCCATGATCGCGGCCATATAGAACGCAAACACAAACGGGGTGGCGCGTGCGCCAAGCTTCCAGCGCGGGCGTGCCAGTGCGGAAGAAGGTGGGGATGACGACATGCGGTGACCTCGATGGCCGCGAACCAGCGGCGTAGGGCAACTCTAGAATGCGCGTCGCTGGCCGGGTAGATCGCGTAACCTTGCGGCTTACGTAAGCAGATCTTACGAATGGCTCGGGAATAGTTGCTCAATAAATGAATATTATTCAGTCGATTCGCAGTTTCGTCAGCACTGTTGACGCAGGCAGCATCGCCGGCGGGGCAAAGGTGCTGGGCGTCAGCGCCGCCGCGGTCAGTCAGAACATTGCCCGGCTGGAGCAGCACCTGGGCGCGCGCCTGCTGCATCGGACCACTCGCAGCCTGGCACTGACCGAGCGCGGTGCGCTGTATTTCGAACAAGTGCGGCAGCTTGAGCGCGACCTGGAGCGTGCGCGGCAACTCGTGGCCGGCCCGCAGCAGGCACCTGCGGGGCGATTGCGCGTGGCCAGCACTGCCGCGTTTGCGCGCCATGTCCTGGCACCGATGCTGCCTGCGCTGCGGCAACGGTATCCGCAGCTGGAGATCGAACTGTTGTGCACCGACCGCGTGGTGCAGCATGCGCAGGAGAATATCGATGTCAGCCTGCGCATCGAAGCGCAGCTCGACGACGGCCTGGTGGCACGCTGCATCGCGCAGGTACCGTTCGTGGTCTGCGCCGCGCCCGAGTATCTGGCCCGCTGCGGCACGCCCACGCACCCGGACGAGCTCAAGTATCACGACTGCCTGTTGCTGCGTTACCCGGTCGATGGGCGCTTCCTGCGTTGGAACTTCGTGCGCAACGGCGTGCGGTTTCAACCGCAACTCGGGCAGGCGATGGTCAGCGACGATGTCGACGCGCTGGCCACCATGGCGGTGGCCGGCGGCGGCATTACCCGGCTGGCCGCCTTCGTCGTGCAGCCCTACCTGCAGCACGGGAAGCTGCAGGCACTCTTCCTGCCCGATGGCAGCGACACCATGCAGCCGGCGATCGAGCCATTGCGCTTGTTTCTCTGCGTCGCCGACCGCCGCGACTTCACCCCGAAGGTGCGCGCCTTTATGGCGCACCTACTCGAGCGCCTGCCGCCAGAATGGCGCGCCGTCGAACCGGACGCGCTGCCGATATCGGTGCCCACATCGGTTTAGATCGCTCCACCTACGTATCGAGCGGCGCAAGGCGTGTGGATGGCGCACTCACGGTGAGTGCGCGTGTTACCTGATTTCGAGCGCCGACCTGGCCTGCGTGGTGGTCGCGCAGTCGTTTGCTACGCGCTCTTGAAACGGTGAGCCGCGACGGCGCACTCACTGCAGCCTGAGCATCACCACCGAGTGCGCGGGCAGCGCGACCGTCAACACCTTCGCTTGCAGACGCGCACCGTTGAATGCCTTCGGCTCGACGACGCGTGGCTGCGCAAAGCTGTTATGTGCAGTGATCGCCGGCGCGGTCAGAATCTGCCCATCGACATGGCGTGCGGCCAGTCCTTTCACGTCCACGGTGACAGTCGCTGCGGCAGTTGCATCCAGATTGGTCAACGCGACATACACATGCCCATCCTTCGCCTTCACTGCTGAGCCGTGTACCGCCGGCACATGCGCGTCGCCGTGGCGGTACTCGGGCGTCTGCAACTGCAGCGGTAGGTGTGTGGCGTCCTGGTAGGGCTTGTACAGCGCAAACACGTGGTAGGTCGGCGTCAGCACCATGTTGTCGCCATCGGTGAGGATCATCGCCTGCAATACGTTGACCATCTGCGCGATGTTGGCCATGCGCACGCGCTCGGCGTGCGTGCTGAAGATGTCGATGTTCAACGAGGCCACCAGGGCATCGCGCAGGCTGTTTTGTTGATGCAGAAAGCCCGGGTTCGCGTCGGGCAGGCCGGCATACCAGGTGCCCCATTCGTCGACCACCAGCGCGACTTTCTTGCCTGGGTCGTACTTGTCCATGATCGCGCTGTGTTTGGTGATCAATTCGCCCATCACCAGCGTGCGCGACAGCGTGTCGATCCAGGCGCTCTCGTCGAAGTCGGTCGACGACGCGCGCGGCGGCCAGCCACCTGGCACGGTGTAGTAATGCAGGCTCAGGCCGTCCATCAGCGTGCCGGCCTCGCGCATCATCACTTCGGTCCAGTGATAGTCGTCGTTGTTGGGGCCGGGGGCGATCTTGAGCAGCGGCTGATTGGCTGGCGCCTTGACGAAAGTCTGGTAGCGTCGATACACGTCGGCGGCGTATTCCACCCGCATATTGCCGCCGCATCACCACAGCTCGTTGCCCACGCCGAAGTAGGGCACTTGCCAGGGCGCATCGCGGCCATTGGCGCGACGCTCGTTGGCCAGGCTGGAGCGGGTGGGGGCGGTCATGTATTCGGTCCACTGCGCAATCTCGTCCGGCGCCGCATTGCCCACGTTGCCGGCGATGTAGGCCTGGGTGCCGAGCAGCTCGGTAAAATCCATGAACTCATGGGTGCCGAACCGGTTCGACTCTTCGACACCACCCCAATGCGTGTTGACGCGGATCGGACGTTTGGCCGGGTTGCCGACGCCATCGCGCCAGTGGTATTCGTCAGCAAAGCAGCCGCCCGGCCAGCGGATGTTCGGTACCGCAATGGCTTTCAATGCAGCGAGCACGTCGTTGCGGTATCCGCGTGTGTTCGCAATCGGGGAGTCTGCGCCGACCCACACGCCACCGTAAATGCCGGTACCCAGATGCTCGGCAAACTGACCAAAGAGCTGCCGCGAGACCTGGGCGCCCGGTTGATCCACACGTAGCGTCCCGGTCACCTTGACCTCGGCCGCCGACACGCTACCCACGCTGGTTGCCAGGGCGGCCGCAACGACGGTATGCGCCAGCCGCCCGCATGCTGTCCGCAACGTGAGGGAAATCCACTGCATCGTTTGGCGCTCCTGGGTTGGTCGTTGGGGTTGATCACGCGCTGCCGCAGCAGCAGTGCCGCGGTAGCGTAGTGCGTGGCGCCGTTGCTTGTCGTGCTGCAGCGCGAGCGATACAGGCAAGCACGGCCGGTGCGCTGGTGTGCGGCAGCGAACCTCTTGCCGCCGAGATGTGCGCAAGGGCATGGTCGGCAGATGCGTGACACGGCTATGCTCGCCAGCTTCCATCAGTGGCAGGGCGATTCATGCAGCGAGTGTTCGGGCAGTTGCCAGACGGTGTCGAGGTCCACGCGCTTACCCTGCGCAGCGACGCCGGGCTGGAGGCCGAGGTGCTGACCTATGGCGGCATCCTGCATGCGCTGCGGCTGACCACCGCACAGGGCGTGGTGCCGCTGCTGTTGGCCTTGCCGGACCTGTCTGCCTATGCGGCCGATGGCGACAGCCTCAATATCCTGGTGGGCCGCTTCGGCAATCGCATTGCCGGTGCGCGCTACACCCTGGATGGGGTGACGCATCTGCTCGCCGCCAACGAAGGGCGCAACCAGCTGCATGGCGGCCTGCGTGGCTTTGGCCGACGCGTGTGGAGCGTGCTGGAGCAGGCCCCGGATCACGTGCTGCTGGGTTACGACTCGCCCGATGGCGAAGAAGGCTACCCCGGCAATCTGCAAGTGCGTGCGCGTCTGGCGCTGCACGAGCGCCGCCTGCAGCTGGACTTCGAAGCACAGTGCGATGCCGCGACGCCGTTGAACCTGACCCATCACCCGTACTTCAACCTGTCGGGCGACCCGCACACGCGGGCAGCGTCACAGGTGTTGCGCGTGCCTGCCGACCGCTATCTGCCGGTGGATGCCGAATCGATTCCGACCGGCGAGATCGCCTCGGTAGCGGATACGCCTTTCGATTTCCGCACGCCTGCTGCGCTGGCCGACCGCATCGACCCCGCGCATCCGCAGGTGGTGCTCGGCAAGGGCTATGACCAGTGCCTGGTCCTGGCACACGGCGCGGACCGCGTGGCCGAGTTGTACTCGCCGCACAGTGGCGTGGCGCTACGCATCCACAGCGATGCACCGGCAGTGCAGCTTTACGAGGGGCAGCATCTGGACGCCCATCACCCGGGCCTGGGCCGCGGGGTCTGCCTGGAGCCACAGGACTATCCGAACGCGCCCAATCACGCCAACTTCCCGTCCACGATCCTGCGCCCGGGCGAGACCTACCGCCGCCGCATCGTCTATCGCTTCGCCAGCCCTGGCCCGGACCAGCCTTGGGATGTGGTCAGTGCTGCGCTGGATGCTTGAAGGTCACCTCAGCGAACGGAACGGGGTCGGGCGGCGCGGCGGCTGCTTGCAGCACAGGGGGCCGGGTCTCCTAACCGTTTGGGCATAGTGCGCGCTCGCTGGTTGGGCGCCAGCGATGCAGTGGAATTGCACGCGCACGCCATCGCACGCCGATCCATACAGCAGTCAGGTCACCCTGATTGTCGATAGACGCCGCAGCGGCAAGCCGTTCCGCCTGCACTCGATGGCGTATGGTCCGCGCATTGGCCGAAACGCCCGATGCGTGGGTCATGGGGCGGTGGCATCAACGTGCAGTGACCCAAAGTTGTCCACATCCGGCGTGCCGTCCCGCCCCAGGTTAGGTGCGGAGCAGTTGCACGCCCACCGCCATCAACGCGGCCCCAGCACCAGTTCGATTACGAACTTGCTGCCGAAGAACGACAGCACCAACAATGCCATCGCAGTCAGCGTCCAGTGCACTGCCTTGGTGCCGCGCCAGCCATTGCGCCAGCGGCCGACCAGCAGTGCGCCGAACACGATCCACGACAGGATGCTGAGCACGGTCTTGTGCAGCAGCCGCTGCGCCAGGAAATCCTGCACAAACAGCAGCCCGGTCAACAGGGTCAGGCTCAGCAACACGAAGCCGACCGCGATCGTGCGGAACAACAAGGTTTCTAGTTCGGTCAACGGCGGCAACGCCCGCAGCCAGGTATGGAAGTCGCGGCGTCGCAGCGCACGCTCCTGCAGCCACAGCATGATCGCCAGCAACGCGGCGATGCCCAGCGTGGCGTAGGCCAGCAGCGCCATCCAGGCGTGCAACTCCAGCCGCCAGCCCAGGTCCGCGCTCGGC
The DNA here is from genome assembly GCF_001908725.1 of Xanthomonas vesicatoria ATCC 35937. NCBI lineage: Bacteria > Pseudomonadati > Pseudomonadota > Gammaproteobacteria > Lysobacterales > Lysobacteraceae > Xanthomonas > Xanthomonas vesicatoria. Next base: position 4,528,545 of record NZ_CP018725.1, read on the forward strand.
TCGTGGCCGTAGGAGTGATAACAGGCCAGAAGGATCGCCGAAAGCGGAAACACCACCACGCCCACCGCTGCCATCCGCCCGCGGCCGCCAAACACTGCCGTCAACGCGGCCATGCCCAGGCCGCACAGCGACAGCGCTGCAAAAAAATGCATGTCCGGCCCGCCGGCGGTGCGGAACGCTACCAGCACGTGGTACCCGGCATGCAGTGCCACCGCCGCCAGTGCAGGCGCCAGCCAGTGTGCAGGTGCCTGGTTGCCGTCGCGTAGCACCGCCCGGGTGAGCAGCGCCGCGGCCAGCAGATACAACGCGAACGCGATGAGAACGATTGTCATCGTGGAAGTTTCGCATATTGGTGGGCGGGGATTCGGGATTCGGCAATCGGGATTCGGTAAGCAGTAGCCGGGGCGCGCAAGATTTGAGGGGCTGGCAGCGAAGCAGCTGGGGTCCGGGCATTGACCTGAAGCGTCGTTGGGCTGGCGGTGGCGCGGCCGGCTTGAGCGAGCTGATCATGTCGGGACACGCCGGGGCCCTGGTACCTGGCGGGGCGCTGACCGGGGCAGGCCGTCAGCCGGTGCCGCTATAATCGGTGCCCGTTTCCCCTTACGCGGTCCTTTGCGCATGTTCGAGTCCCTTACCCAACGTCTCTCCGGTACCATGGAGCGCCTGCGCGGCCGCGGCCGCCTGACCGAGGAGAACATCCGCGAAGCCACCCGTGAAGTGCGCATCGCGCTGCTCGAAGCCGACGTCGCATTGCCGGTGGTGCAGGCGCTGATCGAGCGCATCAAGGTACGCGCGGTCGGCCAGGAAGTGCTCAAGTCGCTGACCCCGGGCCAGGCGCTGATCAAGATCGTGCGCGACGAGCTCACCGCCGTCATGGGCGCCGCCGCGGCCGACCTCAACCTCAATGTGCCGGCGCCAGCCATCATCCTGATGGCCGGCCTGCAGGGTGCGGGCAAGACCACGACGGTCGGCAAGCTCGCCAAGCACCTGAAGGAAAAGCGCAAGAAGAAGGTCATGGTGGTCTCGGCCGACGTCTATCGCCCGGCCGCGATCGAGCAGCTCAAGACCCTGGCCGAGCAGGTCGGCGTGCTGTTCTTCCCCTCCGATGCCTCGCAAAAGCCGGTCGACATCGTGCGTGCGGCCATCAGCGATGCGCGTAAGTCCTTTGCCGACGTGCTGCTGGTCGATACCGCCGGCCGCCTGGCGATCGATCAGGCAATGATGGACGAGATCAAGGCGCTGCACGCCGCGGTCAACCCTACCGAGACCCTGTTCGTGGTCGATGCGATGACCGGCCAGGACGCCGCCAACACCGCCAAGGCCTTCGGCGAGGCACTGCCGCTCACCGGTGTGGTGCTGACCAAGACCGACGGCGACGCCCGCGGCGGTGCCGCGCTGAGCGTGCGCTACATCACCGGCAAGCCGATCAAGTTCGTCGGTACCGGCGAAAAGACAGACGGCCTGGATGTGTTCCATCCGGATCGCGTCGCCAGCCGCATCCTGGACATGGGCGACGTGCTGTCGCTGGTGGAGCAGGTCGAGCACAGCGTCGACCAGGAAAAGGCCGCCAAGCTCGCCGCCAAGGTTGCCAAGGGCAAGAAGTTCGACCTCAACGACATGAAGGAACAGCTCGAGCAGATGCAGAACATGGGCGGCATCCATGGGCTGATGGACAAGCTGCCGGGCATGGGCCAGATCCCGGATAACGTCAAGCAGCAGGTCACCGGCAAGGAAGTGCCGCGCATGATCGCCATCATCAATTCGATGACCAAGAAGGAACGCCGCAACCCGGCCCTGCTCAACGGCTCGCGCCGCGCCCGTATTGCACGTGGCTCGGGCATGTTGCCGGCCGACGTCAACAAGCTGATGAAGCAGTACCAGCAGATGGAAAAGATGATGGGCAAGCTGGCCGGCGGCGGCATGAAGGGCCTGATGCGCAACATGAAGGGCATGATGGGCGCCATGGGCGGCCGCGGCGGTATGCCGTTCCGTTGAGTCTGCCCAATTGCTTGCGAGTGCGCCGCGCATCGCGTTGATGCTCGGTAGATTGACGTGATAGGTCTGGCCCTTTGCGTCGTTGCGACGAAGCTGCGACGCGCCAATGGCGTGCGCGCTGGCTGATTGTAGGTCCGGCATGCAAGCCGTTGAGGCGAAGACTTTCTGAGATGATGCCAGGCTGTGCGCCGCTGGCGTGATCTCGCCGCAGCCTGACTGCGCCTTCCACGCGTGGCGCCCAGTTCGCCTTCGAGATGGATAGATGACCGAAAGCCTTGTTTACCCCGCCCAGGACGACGCTGCGATGTTGGCGGCGTATGCCGATGCACGCGCGACATTCAAATTTTTCTGGCGGGAACTGTCCTGGGAATATCGTCGGATCGTGCCGGCGCTGTCGCTGGCGGCGATCAAATTGCCGTTTGCCACGGACGCTTCTGCAATTGGTGCGCCTTCGCACGAACACATGTGGGTATCGGACGTGCAGTTCGACGGCGACCAGCTGTCCGGCAACCTGCTCAACGACCCTGCATGGATCTCGGGGCTGACCGCAGGCGACGCTGTCTCTGCGCCCATTGGCGAACTGGAAGACTGGATGTACGTCAGCGACGGGCTGGCGTACGGCGGCCACACCATCGATGCGATGCGTCGCACGATGTCGCAGGACGAACGCGCTGAACACGATGCCGCCTGGGGCCTGGATTTCGGCGGCCCGGGCGCAGTGCGCCTGGTGCCTGCGCGCGTGCAGGAGCGCAAAGGCGGTTTGTTCGGCAAGATGTTTGGCAGCAGGCCGGCTCAGCCCATCGCAGCGGAGCAGGATCCGTCCGAGTGCGAGCATCCGATGAGCGAGAACATGACCGCCCAGTTCGACCAGGGCCTGCGCGACCAGCCTGAGATGGCACATTTCCGCGACGACGCTGGCTGGACGCTCTTGCAACGCGATGCCTTGGCTGGCAATTATCAGCCGGTCTCGTTGCTGCTCAAGTACGGCGCGGATGCGTCGCTACGCACGCCCTCGGGAAAAACCGCGCTGGACCTGGCGCGGCAGATGCAGTGGCCCAGAATCGTGCAACTGCTCGAAGAGCATCCCTGAGGTCGCCATGACACAGTCGCTCGCGTTGAAAGGCCCGTACTCAAACGTCGCCACCTTCTGCGAGCGCTTTGGCTTGCGCGTTCCGATCCTGCTCAGTCCCATGGCCGGCGCCTGCCCGGTGCCGCTGTCGGCCGCTGTCGCCAACGCGGGTGGCATGGGCGCGATGGGGGCGGTGTTGTCGCAGCCGCAGGACATCGTGGCGTGGATGCACGCCTTCCGGCAGGCTGGTGACGGGCCTGCGCAGGTCAATCTGTGGATTCCCGATCCGGCCCCTGTCCGCAATGCAGATGCGGAGTCGCGCCTGCGCGGTTTTCTTGCGCAGTGGGGCCCGCCGGTGGCCGAGGCCGCAGGCGATGCCACCCCAGCCGACTTCGATGCGCAGTTCGACGCCTTGCTCGCTGTCCGCCCGGCAGTGGCCTCCTCGATCATGGGCCTGTTCCGGCCCGACCAGATTGCGCGGCTGAAGGCGACCGGCATCGCCTGGTTCGCCTGCGCCACCACGCTGGAGGAAGCGCGTGCGGCGCAGGCTGCAGGCGCGGATGCGGTGGTTGCGCAAGGGGCTGAAGCGGGCGGCCATCGCGGCGCGTTCGATGCCGGTCATGCGGAGCGGCAGATGACCGGGTTGTTCGCCTTGCTGCCGCGGCTTGTCGATCAGCTGGAGATTCCGGTCATCGCCGCCGGCGGCATTGCTGATGCGCGCGGCATCGCTGCCGCGCTGACGCTGGGCGCGAGCGCGGTGCAGATCGGCACCGGCTTGCTACGCACCCCCGAAGCGGCATTGCCCGACGCCTGGGCCGATGCATTGGCGGACGCCGAGCCGGAAGATACCCAGCCAACCCGCGCGTTTTCAGGCCGGTTGGGGCGGGCATTGCTCACCTCTTACGTGCGTGCCGCCACTGCTGCGGATGCGCCGCCGCCTGCCCCATATCCGGTGCAGCGCGGCCTGACCGCAGCGATGCGCCAGGCAGCGGCGCGCGACAACCGTCTGGCATCGATGCAGGCCTGGGCAGGCCAATCGGCATGGATGGCGCCCGCGCAGCCGGCCGGTGAACTGGTCACGCAGTGGTGGACGCAGGCGCAGGCGCTGTTATGTCGCTGATCTTCTGCAACGGCGCACCGGCGAGCGTGCAGCAGCTCGGTGCTGCGGCGCTGATCAACTACGGCCACTTCACCACGCTGCAAGTGCGCGACGGTGCCACGCTGGGGCTGGACCTGCATTTGCAGCGTCTGCAGGAAGGCAGCCGCGCGCTGTTTGGTCAGGAGCTGGAAGCGGATCGGCTGCGGGCGCAGTTGCATGCTGCATTGGTGGCATCGGCCATGGCCGATGCCAGCCTGCGCGTCACCGTGTTCGCGCCCGAGTACGATTTCCGCAATCCATTGCGCGAGGTCGCACTGGATGTGCTGGTCGCCATCTCGCCGCCAGCGGACATGCCGGAGACCGGGCTGCGCGTGCAGGTGACCGATTACGTGCGCGAGCGGCCGGAACTCAAGCATGTCGGTACCTTCCCATTGCTGCATCTGCGCCGCCTGGCCATGCAGGCCGACCACGACGATGTGGTGCTGCAGGATCAGCAGGGCAGGGTGCTGGAGGGGGCGTTCTGGAATCTGGGACTGTGGGAGCGCGGCGGGGTGGTCTGGCCGCAAGGGCCGGCGCTACTGGGGACCCGGCAGCAGTTGCTGCAGTCCGGGCTGAAGGCGCTGGGCATCGCCCAGGTCAGTCGCCCGGTGGAGCTGAGCGAGCTGGACCGTTTTGATGGCGCGTTCGCCTGCAATGCGCGCGGGCAGCAGGCCATCGTGGCGCTGGGGCCGGCACGTTGGGGTCCGCATGCGGCGCAGCTGCCGCTGCTGGAGCGGGCCCTGCAAACCCATGCCTGGCAAAGGATCTGAGCAATCTGCGGTGCCGGCGAAAGGTGGCTTGGCTTCGCTGCCGGAGCCCGCTATAATCGCTGGCTTACCGCGCCACTCTGGCGACTGGGCAAATCAGGAAAACGACACCATGGTCAAGATTCGACTGACCCGCGGCGGCGCCAAGAAGCGTCCGTTCTACCACATCATCGTGACCGACGTGCGCAGCGCGCGCGACGGCCGCAACATCGAGCGTCTGGGTTACTACAACCCGGTTGCGCAGGGCGCAGAACCGCGCATCGTGCTGGACGTTGCACGCGTCGACCATTGGGTCGGCCAGGGCGCACAGCTGACCGACAAGGTGCGCAACCTGTATCGCGAAGCATCCAAGTCCCAGGCCGCTGCGGCCTGATCTTGAGGGCCGGGCATCGCTGCCTGGCCCGGAGTCGACACAGATGAAGCCGACCGAGCGCCGCATCCTGTTAGGCAGGATTGTCGGCGCTTTTGGTGTCAAGGGCGAGCTGAAGCTCGAGTCCTGGACCGAGCCGCGCAGTGCGATCTTCCGGTATCAACCGTGGATCGTGCGTTCGCCGTCGGGGCAGGAAACCGTCGTGAGCGGCGTGCGTGGACGCGATCAGGGCAAGAATCTGATTGCGGTGTTCCCGGACGTGACCGACCGCGATACGGTCGAGGCCATGCACGGTACCGAGATCTACGTCGCCCGCAGCGCGTTGCCGCCACCCAATCCCGACGAATATTATTGGGTGGATCTGGAAGAACTGCAGGTGGAAACCGTCGAGGGCGTCAAGCTCGGCACGGTGTCGCATCTGTTTTCCACCGGGTCCAACGATGTGGTCGTCGTGCGCGGCGATCGCGAACGGATGATCCCGTTCGTGTTTCCCGAGTTCGTCAAATCGGTGGACTTCGAGGCCAATCTGATCGTGGTCGACTGGGACCCGGATTTCTGATCAAGGCGGTGCCTCGGCTTCGCTCTTGCTCTACCCACTTCCCCAATCCCGATTTCCGATTCTTACGTGCGCATCGACGTCATCAGCCTGTTCCCCGAGTTCATCGCGCAATGCGCGGCGTTCGGCGTGGTTGGGCGGGCGCAGGAGCGTGGCCTGCTGGAATTGCAGGGCTGGAATCCGCGCGAGCATGCGCAGGGCAATTACCGCCGCGTGGACGACCGCCCGTTCGGCGGCGGGCCCGGCATGGTGATGTTGATCGAGCCGTTGCGGGCCTGCCTGGACGCGGTACAAGCCGCCGATCCGCGGCCTGCACCGGTGATCTACCTCAGCCCGCAGGGGCGGCCGCTCACCCAGCCGCTCGCCCGCGAGCTGGCACAGTTGCCGCGCATGGTGCTGCTGTGCGGGCGCTATGAAGGGGTGGACGAGCGCTTCCTGGCGCAGGCAGTGGATATGGAAATCTCCATCGGCGACTACGTATTGTCCGGTGGCGAGTTGGGCGCCGCGGTCGTGGTGGATGTGGTGACGCGCTTGCAGGACGGGGTGTTGAACGACGCCGAATCTGCCGCGCAGGACAGTTTTGAAGGGCCACAGGGCCTGTTGGATTGCCCGCACTACAGCCATCCCTCGACCCATGCCTGGGGCGATGTGCCGGATGTTCTGCGGTCGGGTAACCACGCCGCCATCGCGCGCTGGCGCCGGCAGCAATCGCTGGGCCGGACTTGGTTGCGTCGCCCGGACCTGCTGGACGAGGGCGGGTTGGATAAGAACGATCGCCGCCTGCTGGACGAGTTTCGCCGCGAACTCGCCCGGGACGACGAGAAATGAGGGCTCACCCCTAGCTCTTGCAAGATTGATTGGGGTACAATATGCGGCTTGCTGGCCAGCCTTGCGTCTGGCCCTCTTACGAACCTCGAGCAATCGCCGTGCGGCGACTGCCGGTCCAATATCACCAGACACGCGGTGCCCATCATGAGCAAACTCAACAAGACCATCCTGGCTGACTTCGAAGCCGCCCAGATTCAGCGCAAGCTGCCGGAATTCAACCAGGGCGACACCGTTGTGGTGAACGTCAAGGTGAAGGAAGGCAACCGCGAGCGCGTGCAGGCCTATGAGGGCGTCGTGATCGGTACCAAGAATGCCGGCCTGAACTCGGCGTTCACCGTGCGCAAGATCTCGCACGGCTTCGGCGTCGAGCGTGTGTTCCAGACCCATAGCGCCATCATCGACTCGGTCGAAGTGAAGCGTCGCGGTAAGGTTCGCGCCGGCAAGCTTTACTACCTGCGTGGTCTGGAAGGCAAGGCTGCCCGCATCAAGGAAGATCTGGCCGCTGCTGCACAGGCCAAGGCCGCTCGCCAGGCTGCTGCCAAGGCCGAGTAAGCCACACGGGCAGGTCTTCGATCTGCCACTGCCAAACGGCCGCCTTTGGGCGGCCGTTTGCGTTTGGCGATGCAGTACAAGGGTGATGCGGGAGGTTGCGCGGGCCGTGGTAGCAGTTGTCCCAGGCTCGGTCGTGGATAGTCCTCTCAGGCGACGGGCTTCTTTCATTGGCATTCGCCGTCGGCAGACAGCAGGCAACGACATAGGCGGGGAGTTCGTGTACCGGGCCGATCGCTCTGATGCAGCAGGCGGGCAAAAATCGCTAACTCCTAACTCCTAACTCCTAACCGCGAAGTCGGCCGGCATGGCGTTTCGCGGTTCGACAGCTTCCCGCTCTAGAAGCGCTCACTCAACTGCTGTGTTCTTTCAAGGATTGAGGGTTCATGCGTTGAGCAGGATCGATCGCGGCATCCGTCGTGTGGCGATGGCTTGTTCAAGGCTGCCGTGTTTGCGCGGATGCGGTGATCGGAGCCGGGTCGGCGACTGGCGAAGCCGGGTGCGCGGGCACTTCAGCGGCGGCAGCCAATGCCGATGGATGCGCTGGCGTGGCCAGCATGCGCGCCTTGCGCCAGCCGCCCCAGCGGTAATACGCCAGCGACAGCAGCATCGAGCAGGTGGAGCTGATCGGGAAGCTCCACCACACCGCATCAGCCCCAAAATGCGGGATCAACAGGTTGGCCAAGGGCACGCGCACGCCCCATAGCGAAAACGCCAGGATCAACAATGGCGGGATTACCGCGCCGGTGGCGCGCACCACGCCCGACACCACGAAGCTGACGCCGAATAACAGGAACGACCAGATCGCGATGTGGTTGAGGTGCCGCGCGACCTCCAACGTGGCGCTGCCTTCGGGCAGAAACAGGGCCAGGGTCCAGCGGTCGAACCCGATCAACAACGCAATCAGCAGGCCGGTCATCAGGAAGTTGGCGGCGATGCCGGTGCGTGCAATGGCATCCACGCGCGACCACAGGCCGGCACCCACATTCTGGGCGGCCATCGAAGAACAGGCGGCGCCGACGGCCATGGCCGGCATTTGCACGTAATTCCATAGCTGCAGCCCGGCACCGAACGCGGCGGCGGTGTCGGTGCCGAAGCCGTTCACCAGCGACAGCATCGCAATCATCGCCAGCGAGATCATCACCATCTGCAGGCCCATCGGCACGCCCTTGACGATGAGTGCGCGCAGGATGGCAGGGTCGATCCGGAACAGGTGCAGGTCACGCCGCCCCAGCCACAGCATATGACGTTTCTTGCGCAAATAGATCAGCAGGCCGGCCAGCGCAGCCACCTGCGCAATGAGCGTGGCCCAGGCCGCGCCGGCAATGCCCAGTGCAGGAAACGGGCCGATGCCGAACAGCAGCAAAGGGTTGAATACGATATCCAGCAGCACCGACAGCAAGAGAAAGCGAAACGGCGTGCGCGCATCGCCGGTGCCGCGCAATGCCGCCGACAGAAAGGCAAACAGATACAGCGTTGGCATCGCCAGGAAGATCACCCGCAGGTAGTCTTCGGCCAGCGCCTGCGAGGCGGCTGGCGTGCCCATGGCGGTGAGCAGGTGCGGCGCCAGAAACCAGCCAACCACGGCAATCACCGCCGACAGCCCGCCGAAAAAACTTGCGCTGGTGCCCATCACCTTGCGTGCCTGCGCGATGTCGCGTGCACCCATGGCCTGGCCGATCAGGATGGTGGAGGCCATGCCGATGCCGAACACCGAACCGATCAGGAAGAACATGATGCTATTGGCGTTGGCTGCGGCGGTCAGCGCTTCCTCGCCAAGATAGCGGCCTATCCAGATGGCATTGACCGAGCCGTTGAGCGACTGGGCGATGTTGCCAGCCATGATCGGCAGGGCGAACAACAGCAGGCTCTTGCCGATCGGGCCTTCGGTCAGGACAGCGGATTTGGGCATTGCAAGTAGATCGTCGCGCAGAAGCTGCGCACACTAGCATTGCGCGGGTGAGCCCGGCTGCAGGGCAGGGTGTCTGGACTGCGACCAGGTCATGGCGTGGCGATCGGCCGATGCGCAGTTGCTGTGTTTACCGGTGCGCCAGGTGGGGCAGCCCTTTGACCGCCTCTCGGAGCATCCTCCCTGCACGTCGATGCAGCTCCCCACAACAGCGCCAAGGCGTGCTTCGCAGCTCGCGGCTGGTGGTGTTGCGCGTCAGCGGTGCCTTGACCTGTGAGGTACTGGTGATCGACGGTGCCGACGCATCGACAGGGCTCGCTACGTGGCGGTCGCCGACGGGCAGTGTGTCGGTGCGATCGCGCGGTCGTGGGTATTGGCCGGCAAGGCGGGGTGCACAGGAGCGGCTCACAAAACAATGCGTTTATCGACAGGCGGACGCGGCAGGTGATCGCTGCGTCATTCTCACGCCTTCACTGCCATCTGAGGCGCCGCCTATGGCAACTTGACGAGTGCGCGCTCCATTTCCAGCCACGCTAACGCGTACATCTTGCCGCTTACCCGGGTGCTTGAGTTCCTGGCCGTTGCCCAAACATCCGGTTTGACGCAATCAATCTGACGCAATCAGAGCACACCCGCGGCGTCGACAGCAACGCCAGTGTTCCCGACAACGCAGTGCTTGACCACATCACCCTGTTTGGTGCGCATCCTCGCGCAAGACACGAGACGCCGATACGAATGAATCTGGAGCCGGAACACGCAAAGACGGTCAGGCTGGATGTCTGGCTCTGGGCAGCGCGCTTTTTCAAGACACGCAGCCTGGCCAAGACCGCAGTGGAGAACGGTAAGGTGGATGTGGCAGGTCAGCGGCCCAAGCCGTCGCGTACGCTGCGCAGCGGCGAGCAAGTGCGTATCGATCGTGGCGGCGAAATCTTTGAGGTCACGGTCGCCGCACTCAGCGACGTGCGCGGCCCCGCCCCGGTGGCGCAGGCGCTGTACGTGGAAGGTGAGCCGTCGCGCGAGGCGCGTGCGCAATGGCGGCTGCAGCGCGCTGCCGAGCGCACCGGTTACCGCGCACCGGAAGGCAAACCGGATAAGCGTGCACGCCGTTTGATCAACGCGTTGGGCGATATCGACGCGTTGTAGCGGCTGGCGTCTTATCGAACGAGGCGGATGGTTTTCGAATTTTTCAGCGTGGTCGCATGCGCGCGAGGCGTATGCGCAAGTGCGTCTCCAGCGGGCACCGGTTATCGCGCGCCGGAAAGCAGACCGGACAGGCGCGCACGCCGGTTGATCACGACGTTGGTCGGTATCGATGCGTCGTAGCGGCCGGGTGTCCTATCCAATAAACGAACGGATCAGCTTTCGTTCCACGTTCAGAGTGACCGCACGCAATGACGTGACGCATTGATTGCCCGTCGATACGGGCATGCGTTGCCTTGTGAATTGTCGCAGTCTTGGTTGTAGAGGGTTCTTTCAGGCGGCATGTTGCCCAGAGACCTGCGTGTACGCTGGTTGCCTGCCGCGAGGCGGCGGCGCGCGCGCACTGCCACAGTCGCATGCGCATGCGCGTTGCGGTCGATCAATCGACACGCTGAGCAAAACAAACGCCCCGGTCATCCGGGGCGTTTGTTTGCAGCGGTTATGTGGGCCGGATCGAACGAACCAGCCGCTTACGCCAGGTCGAACCGATCCAGCTGCATCACCTTGGTCCAGGCGGCGACGAAATCGTGCACGAACTTCTCCTGTGCATCGGCGCTGGCATAGACCTCGGCCACCGCACGCAGGATGGAGTTTGAGCCGAACACCAGATCCACGCGTGTGCCGGTCCATTTGTGCTCGCCGGTGCTGCGGTCGCGGCCTTCGTAGAGTTCCTTCGCGTCCGAGGTCGCTTTCCATTCGGTGCGCATGTCGAGCAGATTGGCGAAGAAGTCGTTGCTCAGCACGCCGGGGCGGGTGGTGAATACACCATTCTTCGAGTCGCCGACATTGGCGCCGAGCACGCGCAGGCCGCCGATCAGCACAGTCAGCTCCGGTGCGGTCAGGGTCAGCAGCTGTGCCTTGACGATCAGCAATGCTTCGGCAGGCACCGCGTAGCGGCGCTTGGCGAAGTTGCGGAAGCCATCGGCCACCGGTTCCAGCACGGCGAACGCTTCGACGTCGGTCTGCTCCTGCGAGGCATCGGTGCGGCCGGGCGCGAACGGCACGGTAACGCTGTGGCCTGCGGCGTGCGCGGCATGTTCCACCGCGGCGTTACCGGCCAGCACGATCAGGTCGGCCAGCGAAATCTGCTTTCCCCCCGAGTGAGCTGCATTGAAGTCGGCCTGGATGCGCTCCAGCGTGCCGAGCACCTTGGCCAGCTGCTCGGGTTGATTGGCCTGCCAATCCTTTTGCGGTGCCAGGCGGATACGTGCGCCGTTGGCGCCGCCACGCTTGTCCGAGCCGCGGAAAGTGGAGGCCGATGCCCAGGCGGTGGAGACCAGGTGCGCCACGCTCAGGCCGGAGGCGAGGATGGTCTGCTTCAGCGTGGCGGCATCCTGCGCATCGACCAGGGGATGATCGACTGCCGGCACCGGGTCCTGCCAGATCAGTTCTTCGGCCGGCACGTCCGGACCCAGGTAGCGCGAGCGCGGGCCCATGTCGCGATGGGTGAGCTTGAACCAGGCGCGCGCAAACGCATCGGCAAACTGGTCCGGATGCTCGTGGAAGCGGCGCGAAATGGCTTCGTACGCCGGATCGACGCGCAGCGCCAGATCGGTGGTCAGCATGGTGGGGCGATGCTTCTTCCCCGCAGTGTGCGCATCGGGAATGATGGCGTCGGCGTTCTTGGCCACCCACTGATGCGCGCCGGCCGGGCTCTTGCTCAGCTCCCACTCGAACTTGAACAGGTGGTCGAAGAAGTCGTTGCTCCACTGCGCGGGCGTGGTGGTCCAGGTGACTTCCAGGCCGCTGGTGATGGTGTCGGCGCCCTTGCCGCTGCCGTAGCGGTTGTGCCAGCCCAGGCCCTGGCTTTCCAGCTCGCCGGCTTCCGGCTCGGCGCCCACGTTATCGGCCGGGCCGGCGCCGTGGGTCTTGCCGAAGGTGTGGCCGCCGGCGATCAGCGCCACGGTCTCTTCGTCGTTCATGGCCATGCGCGCGAAGGTGTCGCGGATGTCCTTGGCGGCGAGCAATGGGTCCGGATTGCCATCCGGGCCCTCCGGGTTGACGTAGATCAGGCCCATCTGCACGGCGGCCAGTGGATTTTCCAGGTCGCGGGTGTGCTTGACCTGGCTGTCGTCGTCCTTGACCAGCACGCCGTGCGCCTCATCCACGCCCGGTGAGCCGTGCGAATAGCGTTCATCGCCACCTAGCCATTTGGTCTCGCGGCCCCAGTACAGGTCCTGGTCCGGTTCCCAGGTGTCTTCGCGGCCACCGGCAAAGCCGAAGGTCTTGAAGCCCATCGATTCCAGTGCGACGTTGCCGGTGAGGATCAGCAGGTCGGCCCAGGAGATCGCCTGGCCGTACTTCTGCTTGATCGGCCACAGCAGGCGGCGCGCCTTGTCCAGGCTGACGTTGTCCGGCCAGCTGTTGAGCGGTGCAAAGCGCTGCTGGCCGCGACCGCCGCCGCCACGGCCATCACCGATGCGGTAGGTGCCGGCGCTATGCCAGGCCATGCGCACGAACAGTGGGCCGTAATGCCCAAAATCGGCCGGCCACCAATCCTGCGAATCGGTCATCAGCGCATGCAGTTCCTGCTTGAGCGCCGGTAGATCGATGCGCTTGAAGGCCTCGGCGTAATTGAAGGTTTGGCCTAGCGGGTTGGACTTGCTCGAATGCTGGCTGAGCAGGTCCACGCGCAACTGCTGCGGCCACCAATCGCGGTTGGTGGTGCCGGCACCGACGACGGCGTGATTGATCGGGCACTTTGCTTCGGTGGTCATGGCGTTTACCTATGTGCGTGAGCATTTGGGGAGCTACATGCCGGTGCGTGGCACATGCTGGTGGAATCGAGGTGGAACAGCGCTGAGGCAAGTTTTGGGTGACGAAAGCAACGCCGCTGCCGCTCTACGCTGCCGGGTCTGCCAATGCTAGCGTCTGCTTGGCGTCGCACGTAACCGATGAGTGGCGAAACGCACGATGGAAAGACGGCTGCTGCAGGCGGGCTCATCATGGCAGTCGGCACACGATAAAGAGCATCGATCATTTGGTGAATTCGAATTATTCAACCATATCGATAGGGTTGCGCTATGGATAGCACGACGGTGCCCACTGGTTCGCCTTTACTTCAGCGCTTGCCGAACAGGCTGCCGCCCAACTTCATGACATCGCCCAGGCCCAACTGGCCGTCGCCATCCTGATCCAGCGCGCTGGTCAGCAGGCTGCCAGCGCCGCTGCTGCTGCGGACCTGTTGATGTTCCTGCGCCAGGGCGGGGCCGAGCTGGGTGCTGGTCGCAGCACCGCCGCCAAGGAACCGTTTGGCCAGGTAGGCCATCACGATGGGCGCGAGCAGTTGCAGCAGCTGGCCGGCCTTGCTCGGTTCAAGCCCGGTGGCCTGGCCCAGACCAGCGGCTGCCTGCGGTGCCTTGTCGCCGAACAGATGATTCACGATGCCCGCACCATTGGCTTGCGCACCGCCGGCCGAGCCGCCCAGCAATGCACCGAACAGGCTGCCGATGTCCGGGCTGGCGGCATGATCGCGCTGCAGGGCACCCAGCAGGGCATCGGTGCCGCCGGCTTGCTGGCTGTTGCGTCCCAGCGCACCCATCAACAACGGCAACGCGGTCTGCACCGCCGATTGCGCCTGCTCGGGCGCGATGCCCAGGCGGCCGGCAAGTTGCTGCAGCTGCGGGCCTTGCAACTGCGCGGCCAGCTGATCGGTCAACGAGGCAGAAGTGCTCATGCGACGAGTTCCCTGTTGGACAAAGTGTTGCGGCAGGGTGCGCTTGTCGCAGCGCCAGGGCAATCCGCCCACGCACGTGCGCATGCGAAGCGTGATGCAATGCGGGGCGCGGGTGATCATCGCCAAGTGGCGAAGCGAACGCAGCTGGTCATCTGCGCGGTTGGGGTGTTTGCAACTTGGGCATTGACGAATAAACCACCCGATTGCGCTCTAACCAATCCCCAATCCCGACTTCCCAATCCCTGCCCTCAAAGCAACGCCTTCAACCGATACAGCGCCTCCAGCGCCTGCTTGGGCGTGAGCTCGTCCGGTTCCAGCGCCTGCAATGCTTCTTGTGCCGCCGAGGACGGCGCGGTGAACAGCCCGAATTGTTGCGGTGCATCCAGCGCGGCGGGCGCCATGTGTGCGCTGTGACTTTCGCCGCCGCGTTGTTCCAGCTCGGCCAGGCGCCGCCGCGCCTGCGTTACCGCCGCCTTGGGCAAGCCGGCCAGTGCGGCCACCTGCAGGCCGAAGCTGCGATTGGCCGGGCCGTCCTTGACCGCATGCATGAACACCAGGCGCTCGCCATGTTCCACCGCATCCAGATGCACATTGGCGATACCGCTGGCGCCGCCGGCATGCGATTCGTCGGCCAGCGCGGTGAGCTCGAAGTAATGCGTGGCAAACAGCGTGTAGCAGCGATTGGTGTGCGCCAGATGGCGCGCCACCGCGTCGGCCAAGGCAAGGCCGTCGTAGGTCGAGGTGCCGCGGCCGATCTCGTCCATCAACACCAGCGACTGCGGCGTGGCGTGATGCAGGATGTAGCTGGTTTCGGCCATTTCCACCATGAAGGTGGATTGCCCGCGCGCCAGGTCGTCGCCGGCACCGATGCGGGTGAGGATGCGGTCGATCGGCCCGATGATTGCGCGGCTGGCCGGCACGAAGCTGCCGATATGCGCCAGCAACACGATCAACGCATTTTGCCGCATGTAGGTCGATTTACCGCCCATGTTGGGGCCGGTGATCACCAGCATGCGGCGGTCGGCATGCAACTCCAGATCGTTGGGCTCGAACGGCTGGTCGCGCACCGCTTCCACCACCGGGTGGCGGCCGCGTTCGATGCGCAGGCACGGCGCGCTGTCCAGTTCCGGCTGCGACCAGTCCAGTGCCTGCGCGCGCTCGGCGAAGGCGGCCAGCACATCCAGTTCGCTCAGGGCGCCAGCGCAGCGCTTGAGGCCTTCCAGTTCGCTGCCCAGCGCATCGAGCAGGCCTTCGTAGAGCAGTTTTTCGCGCGACAACGAGCGCTCGCGCGCCGACAGCACCTTGTCTTCGAAGCTCTTGAGTTCCTCGGTGATGTAACGCTCGGCATTGGTCAGCGTCTGGCGGCGGCTGTAATGCAGCGGTGCCTTGTCGGCCTGGCCCTTGCTGATTTCGATGTAATAGCCATGCACGCGGTTGTAGCCGACCTTGAGCGTGGCGATGCCGCTGCTGGCGCGTTCGCGTTGTTCCAGGTCGATCAGGAATTGATCGGCATTGGTCGACAGGCGGCGCAGCTCGTCCAGATCGGCGTCGTAGCCGGTGGCGATCACGCCGCCATCGCTGAGCTTGAGTGGCGGCTGCTCGGCTACAGCACTGATCAGCAGATGCGCGGTGGCATTGTGCTCGCCGAGTTCGGCGAACAGGGTCTGCAGGCGCGGGGAATCTAGCGGTGCCAGGAGGGTGCGCACTTTCGGTAGCAACGCCAGGCCGTCGCGCAGGGTGGAGAAATCGCGCGGTCGCGCCGAGCGTAATGCCACGCGCGTCAAAATGCGTTCCAGATCGCCAAGCGCGCGGAAGGCTTCGCGCACATCGGCATCGGCGCCGGAGTCGATCAAGCTCGCTACTGCGTGGTGACGGTGCACCAACACATCGCGCAAGCGCAACGGGCGATGCAGCCAACGCCGCAGCAACCGCCCGCCCATCGGCGTGACCGTGCTGTCCAGCACGCCCAGCAAGGTGTTGCGGGTGTCGCCATCCACGCGCGTGTCCAGCTCCAGATGGCGGCGGGTGGCGGCGTTCATCGAGATCGCTTCGCTGGCCACTTCCATGGCGATGGACGTCAGATGCGGCAGTCGCTGTTTCTGGGTCTCTTCCACGTAGCCGAGCAGCGCGCCGGCTGCAGCAGTTGCGCAAGGCTTGTCGTCGATGCCGAAACCGGACAGGTCGTGCAGCTTGAAGAACGCCAGCAGCTGCCGACGCCCGCTGTCGGCATCGAACAACCACGGCGGCCGACGCCGCACGCCGATGCGCCCGCGCAGGAATTCCGGCCAGTTGTCTTCGTCGGGCACCAGCAGCTCGGCCGGCTCCAGGCGCGCGATCTCCGCTTCAAGCGCGTCCACGCTGTCCACTTCATTGACCAGAAAGCGTCCGCCGGCCAGGTCGGCCCAGGCCAGGCCGTAGCCCTGTTTGCTGCGCGAGATCGCCATCAGCAGCGTGTCGCGGCGCTCGTCCAGCAGTGCCTCGTCGGTGACCGTGCCCGGCGTGACGATGCGCACCACCTTGCGCTCGACCAGGCCCTTGGCCAGCGCCGGATCGCCAATCTGCTCGCAGATCGCCACCGACTCACCCAACGCCACCAGCCGCGCCAGGTAGCCTTCGTAGGCATGCACCGGCACGCCGGCCATCGGGATCGGGGCGCCACCGGAACTACCACGCTGGGTCAGGGTGATATCCAGCAGGCGCGCTGCCTTGCGCGCATCGTCGTAGAACAGCTCGTAGAAATCGCCCATGCGAAAGAACAGCAGCAAGTCGGGGTAATCCGACTTGGCGGCGAAGAATTGCTTCATGGCAGGCGTGTGTTCTTGAGGGGCCTTGCCAGGCTTGGAAATATCTGAGGAAACAGTCACTTATGAATTTGCTCTGTAACGGAACTGACGGTCAAAAGAGAGGTGTGGCGGGGAGTAACGGTCTTTTTTGTTGCGACCGTGTTGCGACGATTCAAAGCGAAACCCAATTTGGCATGTTGCGACGACTTCGCATGGTAAGAAAAGCGTGCGTTGATGTTGCGACTTTGGTTGCAGCCAACGGCACTTACACGACAGCAATGGAGGATGCATGAGCAAGACGTCGGAGCTGCCAGACCTGCCAAAGAGGCGTGGGTCGCTCAAGTTTAAGCTGACCTACGCCCAAGTCCTGAGCCTGTCGGTGGATCGGATCCCCGTGGTGGACAAAGCGGGCAAGGTCAAGTTGGTGGAGAGGTCTCCTGAAGAGGCCGGCGAACCCTACCGCTTGGTGGATGGAAGTGACAAGGCTCCGTCCGGTTTTAGTTTTCGGGTAGGGAGAACCAAGACCACATACGAGGTGGTCAAGCGGGTGCCGACGGGCATCCGCCGTTTTTCCTTGGGCAACGTCACCGACATGGGGCTGGACGAAGCCTACGAGGTAGCCAAGGGGCACCTGTCGGTGCTCAGGCAGACCGGGACCAATCCGGTGCAACAGGAGCGCGCAGAACTCCGAGCCAAGCGTCGAGACAAGCGCTCAGAAGACATCACGCTTCGGCAATGCATGGAGCTCTACATCGAGCGCATGGGAGAGCGTGCTAGGAAAAAGAAGGTGAAGCAGGTCAGTGTCGAGGCTGTCCGCAGCAGCTTGGCTCGCCTGGAGCGCCCCGAGGTGGGGTTGGCCGATCTGAAGATTCGGGACACGCGAACCGAGGACGTGGTGCGGGGATACGACGCGTTGCGCAAGAGCGCCATGCTTCGCTCCAACCGTATCCCGACCGCCATGCGTCAGGCCTTGGCATCCCACGACGACTGGGCCCAGCTTTCCACAGTTCAGCTTAGCGAACTGGGCATCGTCGGCAAATACATTCAACGGGTAAGGGCCGCGGGACTTGCCGCAGCCGAGCACACCTTCACCGATGCCAAGCGCTCTGTGGACTTGTTCAACGAAGTGGAACAAGAACAGGCGCATGAGGCTCGGCGGGAGCCCAAGATAATCTACAACCCATTCCAGGCTATCTACAGCAAGGATTTGCTTCGCGGGGCTCAGGACCTTCGCAACCACTACAGTCGGGCTGAGGTGCGCAATCCGTTGGGGGATGACACGCTGCCCAAGGTGCTGAAGGTCATCCTGGCTCGCCGAGATGAGCAGGGCGGTTTGAACGCCGCCGGTGCCGATTACCTGCTACTGACTCTGTTGTGGGGCACCCGGCGCAGCGAAGCAGCCGCGTTGCGGTGGTTCGACCGGTGCACGCCAGGCGAGCTGACTCAGCGCGAGGTGTCGTGGGTGTCTTTGACGCCACCGGGGCAGGTCAATCCTTTCACTCGTCGGGAGGGGTCTCAGGTCTACCTGTTCGACACCAAGAACGGAGATGAGCGCTATTTGCCAGTGACCTATTTCGCTGAGCAGGTGCTTCAGCGGCGTCTGGATGAGCGCTTGGACGATACCGAGGCGAAGAAGGAGGTCGCGACCATGGAAGGCTTGCTTCGAGCCGCTAGAGCCAAAGGAGCTAGACGGGAGCTGATCAATGGATTGGAGGCAGAATTGGAGAAGGCCCGCCATGCCCTTGACCGAACCCGCTACGTCTTCCCGGCGCGTTCCAGCCGCAGCCGATCGGGGCACTACTCAGACAGCAAGAGCATCGTGGCCAATGTCCGGCGCGATGCGGGCTTGTTGAACCTCAGCGAGGATATCGACATCGGGCTGACCCCACATGATCTCCGTCGGACGATGGGGCGCTACGCGGCGCATTTGTTCGGAGAAAGCCGCATCGTCTCGCAGCTCTTGCACCATCACACCCGCGGGCAGGGCCAGGATAGGATGGCCGCGGTGTCGGAGCGCTACACCGACCAGGAGTGGTCCAAGTTGCGAGAAGCGATGGCACGGGTTGAGGAAGCGATGGTCGCCAAGAGCCCGCGGGTATGGAACCGGCTGAAGGGGACGGACTGAGCCACCCCCGATTTCTCGGACAGGTTAATTAGGGAACAACAGCCATCTTCTCGAACTCGGCCGGCGAGCGATAGCCCAGCGCACTGTGCAACCGCTGCCGGTTGTAGAACACTTCGATGTACTCGAACACTTTCCCGCGCGCTTCGTCGAGACTGGCGAAGCGCTCGTGGTGCGTCAGTTCCTGTTTGAGCGAACTGAAGAAGCTCTCCATCACCGCATTGTCGTAAGGCATGCCCTTGCGGCTCATGCTTGCGACCAGCCCAGCTTCTTGCAACTGCCGCTGATATGCACCGCTGGTGTATTGCGTGCCCTGGTCACTATGGTGGATTGCGCCCTGCGCTGGCCGTCGGCGGTGCAGCGCCATGGCCAGCGCAGCGCTGGCCAACGCCTGATCGGCCCGCTGGCCCATCGCCCAGCCCGCGATCTGCCGGCTGTGCATGTCTAGAACTGCCGCCAGGTACAACCAGCCCATCCGGGTCGGGATGAAGGTGATGTCCGCCACCCACACCCGATCTGGCCCCGGACTGACGAACGGCCATGCCAGCCGGTTAGGCGCTACCGCCGCACGCTGGTATGTGCTGCGCGTGCGCAGATAGCGTTGTCGCCGTTTGGTGCGGATCGCATGTGCCTGCCGCAGGCGCCGCACCCGATGCCGGCCGCATGTCTCACCTTGCTGACGCAACGCGCGCCACAGGCGCTCGCTGCCATACGCCTGGCGGGTTTGTGCGTGCAACTGCTCGATCCGCTGCAATAGCCGGGCATTCTCCTGTGCGCGTGGCCCCGGACGGCGAGCGCACCACGCGTAATAGCCGCTGGGCGACACGCCCAACGCATGGCAGAGCCAACGCACCCGGTAACCCCGCTGATCTCGGATCCAGGCGTACTTCACGGTAGCTCCCGCGCAAAGTACGCCGCCGCTTTTTTTAGGATCTCGTTCTCTTGGCGCAGCCGCTCGTTCTCGCGCTGCAGCTTGGCCAGTTCATCCGGGTTGGCCTTGGGCCGGCCACTGCCGCCAAAGGCGCCAGCGCCCTTCGCATCGAGATCCGTGGCCCACTTGTAGAGCCGGTTGCGCGGGATGGCTAACTCCCGCGCGATCATGGCCGCTGGCCGATCTCCCGCCTTGAGCAACCGCACTGCTTCCCGCTTGAACTCCGCTGTAAACCGCTGCCGCTTCTGCATCGAACACCTCCCTGCGAGGATTGTCCTCGCTTTCAGGTGTCCGAGTTATCAGGGGTGGCTCATGCCATGACTGGAGACGAAAGCCAACTGGTGACCGGTTGGGAAACGTCTCCAAGCGCGAACTGGTCATCCCCCATCGCGGCAAGCATCCTGGCCTCGTCGGATGGATAGACCCGGCCGTCGTGGTCATAGATGACAGCACCAAGGCCCGCACCAGAAGGCGACCTGAGATCGACATATCCGTGACCGAACGAGGTGAAGAGCTGCGAGAGCAGCAGCGACGCATACGACTCTTCTAGCGCGTAACCGGAGCGGTTGACGGCCACCAAATGTTCAAAGGCTTGGGCATAGAATGCAAGGTAGTCCTCTGTGGAGTAGCCGGTTCGGCGGGCCGTCCGATTCGCAAACCCGTAAGGGCTAAGAGGCCTCAGCGAGATGGAGTGAAGTCCTAGCTTCCGATACTCATCGATGATCGCTTCTGGGACTTCCAAGCTCAGCTTGGTCAGCGTCGTCAGAGCCGACACCCCATCCTCCCCAAGCCAGCGCCGCCCCAGGTCGATGCCATTCAGGGTGCGACGATAGCTGTCACGGCCAGGTCGCGGGCGATTCGCGTTGTGGAGCCATTCCGGACCGTCTAAAGAGGTGGATAACTTAAAGCGGTGCTCTGCTAGAAATGCGATCTGGCTTTCGGTGAGGTCATGAAGCGTCGAAGCCAAGACGAATCGTAGGTCTCGCCGTTCGGAAACGTTGCGTTTGACGATGAGCTTCGTGATGCCCATGACTTGCTCAAAGTTGAGCAGGGGCTCCCCACCTTGGAACTCAATAGTGAGTTCTTGGCTAGGCCATTCGAAGAGTCGCTCGACCGCTTGCTCCGCATGCGAGCCAGCCATATCAAAAGCAGTGGCGGTTGTTGCTTGGCGGGACACTTGGCAATAACTACAGGTGTGGTGGCACCGCAAAGACACAACAAAAATATGAAGTGCCGGCCCGCCCACCGTGTAGGACTTCCGAGTGCGTATCTGACTCAGGAGTGGCGATAGGCTGCTGCGGTCGGTCTCCACGATCGCCAAGTGCCTAGCCTGTAGATCTGCGAGCAAAGGAGAGTCTGCAGAGAGCTCATGGGAGACAAACCGTTGAAGATCAGCCATATCCATGAGGAGCCAGTCGCCAGCCATTGATGACACGAACGCGCGGGTCTCATCCCACGGCAGGCGCCGAAATCGAAGGGGCAGCAACTTGTATGAGGATGCGTGGCCAAAGGCCTGCCTGGGCTTAAACCTCGACATTAGAACGCGTCAAAGGTCGAGCTTGGTTCAATGCGACACGGACTAATTCCTGCTGCAAGCCTTGCGTTTCATTCCGGACCAGCGCACGCAAAAGCTCATCGAGTAGATCACGAGAAAACTGAGCATGAAGTCCGGGGCGACAGCAGCGTTGTCTTTGCTCGAAAAAGCGACCACGAGTGAGTTGCCCTCCATCCGCATTTCTACGTCGTAAATGCCCGTGTAGCGGTGAGCTGCTCGAGCCACCACTTCATCGCCGTATAGGCTGCGATCAACACAATAATGCGAGCGTTCCATTGCTCATCCCCCTTTGGATAAGCAACGTTATCCTCATGGCGCCTTTGGTTGCAAGTCGCTAGCAGCGCTGCCCTAGTTTTTATGAGCGGACTCAAGCGGTTTTGGGGCTAATCTAAGCAAGCGCTAGGGCATTCGTTATCAGATTTTTTTAAAGAAGTGCGGCGTCCCCCCGTCCTGAGTAGCAGTCGGATTTTAAGGGCATCGCAACCACCGAGCCTTGATTTGAGCCTGAAGATGCTCTACATCGGTCTTCAAGGTCTACTGAGTTCCCACCATGGTCAAAGCTCGCAACAAAGGTGATGAACGCCCGTCACTTATCGAGGCAGCGGGAGGTGATCTTCTGATGTCCAAGCAGATTGAGCCGCTTAAAGAAGAACAACTGGCGAAGCTTCGTCGACTTGCTACTTACGACGTCTCCACATACTCCGAGGCAAGGCCGCCGTTGGGTGTAACTACTGATGATGTCGTTAAGTGGATGAGTCACTGCGTTGCTTCCATTGTTTACAATGGAAGTAGGGATACGACGAACCGCTCAAACGTCAATCGAAATTGAACAGCTTTTTATTTCCTGATGCAAACTCCAGGGACGACCAAGTGGAGTTCTTCCTTGGCTTGCGGATCCGATCTATTTCGTTTGACAGAACCTATGCGCAGCAAGGGTTTTAAGGGGATAGTTGTTCGCGGTTGCGTAGTCAAAATCATACTGTTTAAAAATTTGGAGACCAATGAGAACTAAAAACAAACTAACTTATAGATGAACAAAAAATAAACTTTAGTTTTTTTATGTTAGATTAACTTGACAGAAATGAAGACATGCCTCCAGATTCATCCCGCGTGGCCCATCAATCAGGAGTCAAGTTATGCCCATCAAGCCTGGCCCGAAGCCGATCGCCCCATCAACCGGTAAGCCTGATCAACGTCGACGCGACAACAAAGATACGCCTGGAAACACGCCCGATCTCAAGCCACATAAACACAAAAAAGGAAGCTAAGGCTTGGCAGTGGGGAGGGGCTATCCATGTCCCCTCCCTCTTGTTAGGACCAGTCAACTGGCTAGGCTCTTTGTCCAGAAAACACTAAAGCGATGTGTTAGCTGGGTCTTGCTCACGGGTAGATGTGCGACTCTATCTGGGAGCCCACGACCATCGGCTGCGTCCATCTAGTCGAATGAACGCATCATCGGGGTGAAGGAAGACATTCTCGATTTGGATTGGCTCCAGGTTGAGCCTGCTGTAGTCTTCGAATCGAATTGACGAATCTTCTAGCTCATAGCCTTGGTTAGCCAGAACTACTCGATAAGCCGCGGCCAGTCCGAAGGTGTTCCGCAACTAGGTATCCGAGACCTGTGACCCGCCTAAGGCGGGCCTGCTGATGGAGCGCAGCTCCCAGGATTTAGGATGACGCTGCCGATTTTTTCTTTGCCTGAAATGGCCTGCATTCGGCGGCTAAAGGTAAGCTGTGCACCCTCTCCGACACCCGAGTGTGGGCCATGGATTCTCTTCGCCAAGGACGCTGCATCGCCAAAGCCCTTTCAACAGGCGCTTTGCTGTTGGGATTGGCCGCGTGCGCGGAACCTTCAAACGCCCATCAGGAGAAAACAATGCAGGATGTAAGCTCCGCTGACCTTAAGCGCGAACAGGACAGGGTTGCCGCCATCTCGGATGCTGCGCTTCCCCCTGGCTCATCACCTATGATGACGTGGAATGGCTACCCTGCTTTGCGGCCAGGTCCTGAGCTTTCTCCTCACCAGCTGCTGGAGCAAATCCAGGCACTGGCCAAGGCCATTCACAGTTACAGCGATTCCGACCCAAGCAGGGTAGAACGAGTGCTGGGGCTTGTATTGCCGCCCGACGCAAAGCAAGAGCGCAAAGGAGTGTCGGGGCGTGTCGGCAAGGGAAGCTATTCTTGGGCAGTCTGGAAGCCGTATCCGGAGAGCCCTGGCCATACCGTCGAGCTAACTTTAACGAGAGACGCCTGCTTGGTTTACGACGCTATCAGAGGCCCGCTGGAAGCCAGTGGCTTCCACGTTTACGTGCCCACCTTCGGCGACGACCAGCGGATCTCGTTTGACAAGGCCGTGGGTCCGTCCCTGGGCCTGTTCATCGCGGTGACGCCGGACCGTCGGGAATCGCCAACGTGCGCCACCGTGGTGAGCTTCGAGCTGGACCGCCGCGATGCTTGACCCCCGCATTGAGCGCATGCTCCAGGAAACCGAACGTCGGTCGGCCTTGCCCCCGTGGGCCGCTCAAAATCTTCGGGAGGCGGTTGAGTCCTCACCCTATCTGGTTGAGGTCATGACCAAGGCCATTGAACACGGCGATCTGAAGCACATCACCGTGTCAAAGACCCCCAACGAGGGGGGGCACTACAGCCACGACACGCGATCTATCAGCATCAACGCCGATATCTTTTTAAGGTCGAGGCCTGAAGAGCGCGTGGATCAGCTTACCGGCGTTCTGGGGCATGAAACCGGTCACGCCTTGATGGCCCGATCCAACGAAATCAGCACATACAAGCTGTCCTACCGAATCGACGAGGCGCTGAAAGAGGGTGCGCGCTACGGAGACGCCAACGTCGATGTCACTCCATTCGCAAAGGACTACATCCAGGCATCGCGTGAGAACGAAGCGTTCGCCGAACTGGTCTCAATGAATTCGGTCGCGAGCCGCGTCAAGCACCAGCGCCCCAATGCGAGTGAGGCCTACTTGCTGCGGCGGATGGATCCCACCACCCCCTGCGTGACCAACGGCCAATTAGAGCCGGGTATACGATTGGACAAGGATGGCATCCAGCATACGGACAACCGCATCGACAGCTCGGCGGTAAAATCCGTGGCGATTTGTCAGTTCGATCAGTCCGGCAAAAGCCTGGGCGCGTTAGGGCAGTCCGACTACAACGCCTTTTACTTGTCTTACGTCGTGTCCGCCGGAGCCGCCGTGTCCCGTGGCTTGGACCGGGCTTCCAGCCAGTCGATTCCGAGCCTGGGCCTCAACCTAAAAGAGCTCGGCAGCTCAGCGGAAGAAATCCAAGCGGCAGGAGTGTCCTTGGGTGGACAGGGCAAAGCCTTCGGGTTCGCCGATACCTCCGATGGACAGCTAAGGCCTGCGGAAGTGAGGCAGGTCGGAAAAGGGGGCGCCGGCCAACCGGACCTTGCACCCCAAGCCGTCTCCCGCGACCAAGTCGTGCTGGCCGACAACCCGGTGCACCCCGACCATCAGACCTATTCCCGCATCCACGACTGGGTCAAAGGCACGGGCAACTCGAACGAAGAAGAGACCAGGAACGTCTCGGCTGCGCTTTACAAGCAGCAGGTGGACGATCCGTTGCTCAAGCGAGTGGACAGGGTCACGGGAGGATTAGGGAACGATGGCGCTCAGAACGTCGTTGCGATCTATGCCCCGCACGGGGTGGACAAAGCGCCGCAGTTCCATGCCCACGTGGACGGCCGCGTAGCTGCTCAGGAGCCGTCCCAGCAGAACCTTCAGCAGGCAGAAACCATCAAGCAGGACCAGGTGCGTCAGCAGCAGATGGAACAGACCCAGCAACAGACGGCTCAGCAGGAACAAGGACCGCGGATGACGATGAGCGGTCCTTGAGAGCGCCCGCTGTTGAAGCTTGCTTGATGGGTTATCGAGTCAGTGCAGCGAGACCGCCCCGCCCTTCATATGGCTGATAAGCAAAGCCTTAAGCTCCGAGTCCTCCAGCATGTGCGCGCCGGTTGAAACGACGAGGTCCGCCACGCGTCGCCGTCGTTTCATCTCCTCACGCCTTGCGGCTTCCTTTATTTTCGCTTCGCGGCGCTGATTAGCTAAAAGCTCCTTCGCTTGCAACTGGGCCAGCCGTTCCGTGGCTCGAGCGATGCGGTCGTGGTAGTGGCTAGTGGCAGTCATGCGTTTCTCCTGTGGTCCAGTCTTTGAGTCAATCACGGAAAAGCACATCGTCAAGTTTCGAGCAGCTTCGAAAAATCGGAGCACTCAAAAGTCGTTCGACACTGAAAAACAAGGCTTGAAAGAAATAAGCAAGAGCGCACTGATGCAATGTCTTCGACATAGCGCGCGCAAAGGGCTCCGCCCCTTGGACCCCAAGCGCGGAGCGCTTGCGAAAATCAAAAGCCACGGCATAAAGAGAGCAACCTCATCCGGAGTTCTCCATGGCTATCTACCACTCGCGCGTCAAAGTTTTTAGTCGTTCCCGCGGCGACTCTGCCGTTGCTGCAGCCGCCTACCGGGCTGGCCTTCTTCTCATCGACCATCTCACTGGTCAGCGTCATGACTACCGTCGACGCGGTGGCGTGGTGACGTCCGAGTGCTTGGCCCCGCACGATGCTCCAGCATGGGCCCTCGTCCCGGCTGAGCTCTGGCCGAAAGCCGAGGAGGCGGAGAATCGCAAGAACTCGGTGGTGGCCCGCGAGTTCGAGGTGGCCTTGCCGCACGAACTCACTGATGAGCAACGGTCGGATCTCGCTGTGGCCATTGGGCAAGCCCTGGTTGCCCGCTATGGATTCGCCGTGCAGGCCAGCATCCACTCGCCGGGCTCCCGCGATGGGCTCAACCATCACGTGCACCTGCTGGCCACTACGCGCAGGCTGGCCCCCGAAGGCTTTACAGAGAAAACGAGGGAGCTGGACGGCGGAGCGTCGGGGAAGATTGAGATCGAGTGGATCCGCCAGACCATGGCTTCCACGATCAACGAGCATTTGGCCGCTGCGGGAATTGATGCGCGGGTCGACCACCGTCGCTTGGAAGTCCAGGCCGAAGAAGCTTTGGCTCGCGGCGATTGGGCCGAAGCCATGGTGCTGTCCCGGCAGCCCACAAAACACATGGGCAAGACAGCCACGGCATTGGCGCGCAAAGGCGTCATGACCGACCGTGCCGCCGAGAACGCGCGCATCGTTCGAGAAAATGAGGAGGCCTTCGAGCGGTTGCTCGCTCAAGCCAAGCAAGAGGGTAGGGCAACTCCGAACCCAACCGGCCATAGCCACGATCAGGCGCGGCGCGACCGTCGACGCCGGGCTGGTGCTACGAACGACCTTCAAACCGCTGTGCCTGGGTTGGAAATCCATGGTCTCCGCGGCATGCGCCTCTCGGACGCCCTGGGCCGGCCTGCGGAAGATGCAGAGATGCGACCCCTGCGCCCCATCAGTGAGCTGGTCACCGAGGCAGCTCGGAACCTGGCGGAGATCCTTTCGACCCGGCCCGACTTGGCGCTGACCACCACGCAGCGCCTGGTGAGGCTATGGACCGCGCATGCGGCGACCCTGCGCGACAGTGTCGATTTGCGCAGGTGGCTCAACGGGCTCGTCGAAGGGCTGGGTCGTCTGAAGCGGAGCGTGCTGAAGTTTGCTCAGCGGACCAGCGCCTTGGGGCGTGCCGAGAAGCTCTTCCACTTGGCCGAGCAAGCATGGGAGCAGTTCAACGGCGACCATCCTCGCCCCGATGGCGAGTGGGCCTCGCAAGAGTGGGAAAAACGGCGAGGGCGGCGTTTGGCCGTTCTGGAAAAGCGCACAGCCGAACTGGCCGCAGCCCGGGCGGCAGCTTCCGAGGAGCGCTGGAATGACTGCGAAAATGAAATTGAGCTGCGCACAGCTGAGGTGGAGCAGTGGAGCGAGGAAGTTCTTGCGAGTCCTGAGCTCGCAATCGCCAGCCGGTCTGTTGAGTCGGTCAAGGCCGCTCCTGCTGAGCCCAAGCCCTCCCCGATGCCAGCGCGGCAACCAACACGCCGTCGGCCACGCCCCTGATGGAATCAAAGCCCCGCAAGTGCGGGGCTTTTTCTTCTTCTGGGCCCTTAGTGCCGGGGACGAGGGCGGAGATCTATCCGCTCGATCCCAATAGGTTCCTTGGGACGGGGGACGTTGTCCTTTTCCTTGTTCTTCTTGCGCGCCTCTCGCCACTCTTCGACGGACGCCGGCATAGCCGGAACGAAGCTGCGTTCAACGACCGCTCGTTTGACGAGGATGGGGTTGGATGGAGCAATGGTCGATGCCTGCACTTGCCCGGCCGGCCCCGGCCCGCCGAGCCTCAGCAACTCGGCAGCCAAGTCGAGCGAGTATTGGATGTCCTCTACTTCGTTAGGGGGAAGGCGGGTCGTGCGCTGCTGAAGGAGGTGGCCGAGCAGGCGACTGGCGACCTGGATCTGCGTTTGGTGATGCATGGGTGCTCCTGTGTTGGGTGAGCACTCATCCAAGCAGGTAGCTTCTCTTGCGCAAGAGCTCGCTTGACGAGCTACTTCACAGATCCGAGAGCTACCTTCTCGGTAATTTTATAGAAGGTATTAGCTGACTTCTGCTGTCCATGAGGCAAATGGTAGGTCTCGCTGATTCATGGCTTGGAGGCGTCTTGTGCTCCGCTGAGTCAAAGGTTACTTGATGCCTGCATCGGTCCGGTCAGCGGCGAGCATCAGTAGGCACGAGAGCCGCTCTAAATTTCCTGCAAACGAGAAGACGGCCGCCGCACCAATCAGAACGCTCAAGCTTGCTGCCAAGACGAATAGATCCACATCTTAGAGCGTTCCCCAAACTGCCGCTTTTTCACCAGCTTCCCGCAGTTTGATTAGCACTGCGCAGACCGCTGATACAGCCACCCCCATCTGGGACCTTCTTGTCAGGATCTTAGCTCTAAGTTCCATTAATTTTGCATGCTCCCGGAGGCGTAAGGGATCGCATCGCGTCAATGTGGAAATCACACCCTGCTCAAGCAAGATGTTTTCGTCTACTTCCGCAGCAGCCAAACGATATTCAGCCTTCAGAGTCAGAAACACATCCAAGGTTTGAGCGAGTAACCACACCCAGAACGTCAACGCAACGATGGTCATCAAGACCGTCAGGACCGATCTCGTCGTTGTAACGCTTAGAAGTCCAATGATGCTAAGTCCCGCCGAAATCCCCATGGCAACTACAAGGGCTATGAGCAGATAGAAGGACCATCGCACGACCTCCGCAGCATTGGAGCGCTGTTTACTGGGCTTCTTGATCTTCGTCAGCAGCTCAGCCGTGCTGGGGATTGGCGCAAAAAGGCGATCGGTCATGCTCTGGCTCGTTTGGGATGTGTCCCGAACTGTGGCCGAGGGTTCTCTCATGAATTGAGACGCGAGGCCTCAGAGCGGCAGCCGTTTCCGCGACGGGTCTCAGGCAGCAGAAAAAGCAACTCAGGGCATCAAGCAGGCCAGTACCACTCCAAGTATTGGAGCTATCCGGGACCGCTAGGCTTGGCGGCACACGTTGACCAAATTGTAGCGAAATTGTTGCGACGCGCTGTTCGTCGGCCTCGTGCGCTTCTTAAAGTCCTTTCTGCACAAGTCTTTTGGGCTTTACGATCATCACACGCCAAGATTTCTTCATCAGCGGGGTGTGCTCGGGAACCCCGCTGCTGGGCTTGGATTTGTCTTTGGTGTCAGTGCTTTGCAAGAAAACGGCTTCCGAAGTCTGGACGCGGTGGGGGCGGGCAGGCGGTGGCGTGCAGGGCGTGCGGCACTGGCCTGCAGATGCTGCGCGGTGGCCGCGGTGGTCGGGTCGACCTGCGGGCAGACAAGTTTAAGCCGAGCAGGGCCAGGATCGCGATCCGCAGTGCGGCGGTTGAAGACTGATGCCTGTTGGTTGTCCGTTTTGACTTGTGTCTGCTCAACGCAAGAAAGGCCGACTGCTCACGCAGCCGACCTTCGTATTGCGCCAAATTTTGCTGAAGCGACGGCTTAGAACTCTTGCCAATCTGCGCCTGTGCTCGACGCGCTGGCCACAACCGCCTGCTTGGCCGGGCGCTTGATCGACGTCGCGGTGCCGTGTGGCGTGTGTCGGGTAACGCCAGTCGGCTTCTTGGGATGCAGCACGGTCGGTGCAGCGGAACGCACGACCGACGGGCGTTCGGCCTCGATCTTGAAGATCGACACCGCCTGCCTGAGCTGCACTGCCTGTTCTTCCATGGAGCGTGCGGCCGCAGTGGCTTCTTCCACCAACGCGGCATTCTGCTGCGTGGTTTCGTCCATTTGGGTGACCGTGAGGTTGACCTGTTCGATGCCGGCCGACTGCTCCTGCGAGGCGGCAGAAATCTCGCCCATGATGTCGGTAACGCGCTGCACGCTGGCGACGATCTCGGCCATGGTGGTGCCGGCGCTGTGCACCAGTGCGGAGCCTTCGGCCACGCGCTCGACCGAGTCGTCGATCAGGCTCTTGATTTCCTTGGCCGCAGCCGTGGAGCGTTGCGCAAGGGTGCGCACTTCGCTGGCGACCACCGCAAAACCGCGGCCTTGTTCGCCGGCGCGTGCCGCCTCGACCGCTGCGTTCAACGCCAGGATGTTGGTCTGGAAGGAGATGCCATCGATGACGCTGATGATGTCGGCGATCTTCTTGGACGAGGCTTCGATGCCGGTCATGGTGCCCACGACCTTGCTGACGATGTCGCCGCCCTGCGAGGCGACGCTGGCCGCACCGATTGCCAGCTGATTGGCCTGGCGCGCATGTTCGGCGTTCTGGCGCACGGTGGAGGTCAACTCTTCCATCGATGCCGCGGTTTCTTCCAGGTTGGCCGCTTGCTGTTCGGTGCGTTGCGACAAGTCCTGATTGCCGGCTGCAATCTCGCTGGCGGCCGAATTGATCGACACCGCCGAGTGCTGGATACGCCCGACAATCTCGGCCAGCTGTACGGCGGTGGCATTGGCGTCGTCGCGCATCTGTGCGAACACGCCGCGGAACTCGCCGCTCATGCGTGCGGTCAGATCCCCCGCAGCGATGGATTGCAACAACGACGATAGCGATTGCAGATTGCCATCGGCGGTGGCCATCAGCTGGTTGAGGCTGTCGACCATGATGTGGAAGTCGTACTGGAAGCGGTCGGCATCGCCGCGTGCGCTGAAGTCGCCGTTGGCGGCCGACAACGCCAGCTGCTTGATCTCGGCGTTCATCGCCGACAGGTTGGCCTTGACCTCGTTCATGGTCTGGGTCAATACGGCTTTTTCGCCGGGCAACGCATCCATGCTTTCGCTCAGATCGCCAATGGCGTAGCGGCCCATGATGCGCGCGAGCGTGGTCTGCACTGCCAGATGCGAGGCGACCAGGGTGTTGGTGTCCTGCGCCATGCGGCCGTAGTCGCCGGGAAATGCACTGGCATCGATGCGGAAGCTGATCTGCCCATCGTTGTGACGCTTGGCCATGTCGCCTTGGGCGCTGAGCAAGGCTTGCAGCTGTGTCTGCATGCCGCTCATGGCGCGCAGCAGGCGGCCGGTTTCGTCCTGCGCGTCGGTCTGCACCTGGTTGTCGAGCTGACCGTTGGCGATGGCCTCGGCTGCCTTGGTGGCGCGGGCCAGCGGATGGGTCAGGCTGCGCGTGATCAACCAGGCAAGCAGGCCGCTGATCGTGACCACGGCGACTCCGCCGATCAGCAACAGCAGCTTGGCGCGATTCATCGATTGCACTGCTTCCGCATAGGCCTGCTGACTTTGGTGCTCCTGCCGGCTCACCAGCTCACGGATCTTGTCCTGCCAGGCGGTATTAGCAAGGCGCGCCTTCTGGTTGAGCAGGGCCTGCGCAGGCGTGTTGTCATCCGCAGCTGCCAGGGTCATCACTTCGTCATTGATCTTGCCGGAGACCGCGCGCAGCGCGTCCATCTCCGCGCGAATCTTGCGGCCTTCTTCGGAGCTGGGAAGCGTGTCGAGCTTTGCGCGCAGATCCTTGTAGCGCTGGCGCTGCGTCTTGATCGTCTCCAGGGCCTGGTTGTCGAGTTCGGCACTGGTGGCCATCGCGTAGGTGCCCAGCGCGATCATGATCGACGAGTTGGCATCCAGCATCCCGTTGCCCATCTGGATCTTGGCCATGCGGTCGAGCACGATGAAATCCAGCTGTTTCTTCGCGCCGGCCATCGAATTCAAGCCGATGGCAACCAGCGAACCCGACAGCAGGATCAACAAGACGAATGCGGCGCCCAGGCGGCGGCCGACAGAATAGCGTTGCAGTAAGGCGGTCATGCGGCAGTCCCGAGTCCAGGGTTGGAAGATGCCGGTCAGACCATTCGTGTGAAGATCACATGAGGATCGGGTCGGCATGGTGGATAACGACGCGATGTCTGCAAACTTGATCCCGCCAAGATCCGTGGATTTAGCTCCGCGTCGCCGTTGTCAACTGGTCGGGAAACACCTGACTGGCAGACGCGGTGGGCGGGGTTGCAGACTGCTGACGTGGCAGCCTGCGGCAGCGGCGAGCTCAGTCGTCAGTGCACATAGTTGTGTCGGAGGCCGCGCTAGAGTCGCTGCCCACACCGACGTCCGACATGCACGCATGGATACCCAGAACCACGAATGGATGCAGGCCGTCACTGATGCGCTCAGCGACCTGCTGGCTGCGCGCGTTGCGCAGGCCACCTTGCTGGAGGCCATGCTGGTCTCGCATCCCGAGCCTGCCACGCTCAGAAAAGCCTGGGATGAATTGTCGTCCCAGCGCATTGTCGTCGTGGCGCAAAACAAGGCGACCGCGCAGGTGGAACGGCCGATGGATGGCTATACGCTGGAGCAATTCCAGGCGTGGGAAGAGAAGTTTCGCCGTTATTTTCCGCGCGATTTGAACCATTCATCGGACGATGCGCCAGGTTGATCAACGGCATACAGGGCAAGGTGATCAACTCCTGGCGCCCTTTACGGCAGTTGTTTGCGGTGAGTTACCGAAGGCGCCGTTTATGCGATTGCTTTGAAGACGCGGTCTTCTTGCTGGGCCTTTCCCGTACGACGTCTTAGAAAAGATTTTCTGGTGAGGCTGCTGTCATTGCTGGTAATGGGTGCTGTCACCGTGGGCGTTGCAGCTTCGCCGTTCGTGGTGTCAGCAAAAAGAAGTATCGCGATGGACAACTACTCTGTTGCTGGGCCTGCTTCGATAGTTAAGGCGTGAGGCGGTACGCGCGTCAGGGTGTTGAGTTGCGACGACTTAAAGCCCTGACAGACTCTGCATGTACGTTTGGGAAATCGCATGGAGGGTTGTGTCGGTGACGGCAGTGATAGATCGGTTGCGGTGCCGAGATGGGACAGTTCGAGCGGAAGCTACATCGGTTGCGTTTGTCCAACCGCTTAACGCAGGGACATCTGCGTGAACGCATGTCGGGTCCATAGGACAAAGCCTTTGAGCCAAGCGGGCATGGACGCTGCCAGAAATGCCGTGTCGCCGCTGCTACTGATTGCACTACGCCATATGTTGTCCGTTGATAGCGTGGTGGCTGTCGCCTCTTGGCTTTCGCCAGCGGCTGCGCTGCCAGTGCCTAGGCCGATCAACAGGGCTTGCGTGTCGCCTTCCTGTCCGTCACGAGACTTTGGATTGCATGGTTTCGCCCGCACTCGCAGGAATGTCGGTCAGGGAGCAGGAAATATCCAGCTTATGCGCATCGAGTGCAGTGCCGAGCGCACGCCCGTTGCGGTTGCGTCGGCAGTGCTCGGGCTGGCGTGAGTCTGGGTGACGACAACGGGCAGATCGATCGCAAGGCTGCAGTGCAGCGCTGGGCTTCTCGCGCCTTGCACCACCGTCGGTGGCTTCCGATCAGACCCCTTCTGCGGTTGGAAAAGTTAAGATCTGGACTCGTGCAGAGTCGGAGGCGCTAATGATCGATCGTCGTACCTTTCTTGCCACAGGTGTCGTGGCCGTTGCCGCAAGTTTCGGCGCATCCGCCGCGCGGATGACGGCTGCACCGCGTCCGAATGGTCCAGCGCCGTGGGGCGCCGTGCCCAGCGCTCGGCAGCTGCGGTGGCATCGGTGGGAACAATACGCCTTCGTGCATTTTGCGATGAACACCTTCACCGACAAGGAATGGGGCTACGGCGACGAGGATCCGCGCAAATTCGATCCCAGCGATTTTTCAGCCGATCAGATTGTTGCTGCTGCCAAGGCCGGCAATCTGAAAGGGCTTATTTTCACGGCCAAGCACCACGATGGGTTCTGTCTTTGGCCGACACGCCTGACCGAGCATTGCATCCGCAACTCGCCCTACAAGAACGGCAAGGGTGACATCGTCGGGGAGATGGCAGCGGCGTGTCGACGCGCTGGCCTGGCGTTCGGCATCTATCTCTCGCCCTGGGATCGCAACCATGCCGAGTATGGTCGCCCCGGCTACCTCGACTATTTCCGCAAGCAGATCGTCGAACTGTGCACAGGCTATGGCGATCTGTTCGAGTTCTGGTTCGATGGCGCCAATGGTGGCGACGGTTACTACGGTGGGGCGCGCGAATCGCGCAAGATCGATGCGCCCGCGTACTACAACTGGCCGCGGATGATAGAGCTGGTGCATCAGCGCCAACCGATGGCCTGTACCTTCGACCCACTCGGCGCCGAGATCCGTTGGGGCGGCAACGAGGACGGCATTGCCGGCGATCCCTCCTGGCCGACCATGCCCGATGCCCCCTACACCCAGGAAAACGGCAATTCGGGCGTGCGCGGTGGGGCGCTATGGTGGCCGGCCGAAACCAACACGTCGATCCGTCCGGGCTGGTTCTACCATTCCGATGAAGACGGGAAGGTGCGTAGCCCGGAGAACCTGGTGCGCTATTTCGACACCTCCGTCGCGCGCGGCACCAACATGAACCTCAATTTGCCGCCCGACCGACGCGGCCGCATCCCCGACCATGACGTGGCGGTGCTGCAGAGTTTTGGCGACGCGATCCGCGCCAGCTTCGCCATCGATCTGGCCAAGGGCGCCAAGGCCAGCGCCAGCGCATCGCGCGGTGCCGGGTTCGAGCCGGCGCGCGTGCTCGACCGCCAGCCGGACAGCTATTGGTCCACGTCGGACGATGTCACCACGCCGACGCTGACGCTGGAGCTGTCGGCGGTGCACAGTTTCGATTTGATCCGGCTGCGCGAATATCTCCCGCTGGGAGTGCGCGTCACTCGCTTTGCGGTCGAGGCTGAAGTAGATGGGCAGTGGCGGCGGCTGGCCGAAGCGCAGTGCATCGGCGCACAGCGCATCGTGCGGCTGGATCGCCCGGTCGCCGCGCGCCGGGTGCGCCTGATCGTGCTTGAGGCGCCGGTGTGCCCGGCGATCAGCGAATTCGCGCTGTTCCGCGCGGTTGCGCCAGTGCCGGTCGCGCGGCCAGCAGCGAACGCGCCGGATGTATTGTCTTCCGCCGGCTGGCGCATCGTCGAAGCGAGCGCGCCAGGGGCGGAGACGCTGCTCGACGACGATGCCAGCACGATCTGGCTCACGCCCGCACCTACACCCGGCCATCCCGTACAAGCGACCATCGACCTCGGCGCGCTGCGTGAGGTGGCTGGCTTCAGCCTGACGCCCTCGCGCACGGTGATGAATGGCGCGGCGCCACCAAAGGGCTATCGCGCCGAAACCAGCGAAGATGGCCAACGCTGGCGGCCGGCTGGCGCTGGCGAGCTGTCCAATATCGCCTATGCGCTCTCGACCCAGCGCCTGAATTTCCCCGAAGTTCGCCAGATCCGCTATCTGCGGCTGTCGTTCGCTGAAACGGCAGTGCCTGCCGAGCGGCTGGCGATCGCGGGGATCGGTGCGTTTTCGCAGTTGCGGTGAGCGCCTGTGCATCCGCGCGGCCATGCGCGGTGCGGATGCACATCGCTGCGGCGAGACAATTTGGTGGGCATGAGCTACAACAGGCGAACCGATACATTGCGCATTCACGTCACGCAGGCAGAGGAACCTGAGCTGCGCTGCCTACCGCCGTGACGGATGACACGCTATGGCGCGCGGCGCTTAGCGCAAGCGAATTGGTGGGGTAGGGAACGGCACGCATGGATGCAGGCCGCCATCGAAGCGCTCAGCGTTCTGCTTGCCGCACGGTGGCGCAGGCCACGCAACCGAGGCACTTGATGGTTTCGCACTCAGATCCGGGCACGCTTCGGAAGGCGTGCAATGAGGCATCGTCGCAACGCCTCGCCCACGCGGGCCGACCAAAAAATTAGGCCTACGATCCGCGTCCCATGCACGGCTACACACTTACGCAATTTCAAGGCGTGAGATAAAAAGCTCAAGTGGTATTTCTGCGATCCGGAGAGTAGACGTACGTAGGTTTGCACGCCTGGATCCATGCGCAGCGCGATGACGAGACTTTGTCGCTCGGCCTCTTGGACACGGCATGGCCGCACGGTGGCTGGTGCTACTTGCCGCTTTTATCACCGCGCAGCCAGTCTCGCCCCGTAGCCGCGGGGCGAGTTGATTCAGGCGACTGCTTTGCGTGTGCTGGTCACTTCGGCAGGAATGCGCAGGGTCGCCGATGTCAGGCCAGGCGCAGTGGCCTGCAACACAATGTCGCCGTGTGCCAGCGCGCTCTGCAGCAACGCCATGCACAATCCATTGAACGCCTTGCGTCGCGGGGTTTTGTCGTCTTCGTGGCTGCTGGGGTCGCCGTTCCCTACGCCGATCAGGCGCGCGGGGCCGCGCAGAGCGAAGTGCACGAGGTTGTCCGCATTGGGCACGATGCGGCCCTGTGCATCGACA
Source organism: Xanthomonas vesicatoria ATCC 35937 (assembly GCF_001908725.1). Classification (NCBI taxonomy): domain Bacteria; kingdom Pseudomonadati; phylum Pseudomonadota; class Gammaproteobacteria; order Lysobacterales; family Lysobacteraceae; genus Xanthomonas; species Xanthomonas vesicatoria. The sequence goes on from NZ_CP018725.1 coordinate 4,564,686, forward strand.
ATCTCTACCTTGACCACCGCCACGTCCTCACCGTCGGCATGCAGGCTGTCGCGATCACAGCTCAGGCGGATCGCGGCCGGCTTGCCTCCGGTTTCGCGGCGCTGGCTCAGGACCAGGGTGCCGCCGCGATAGCCACGCGCTTCGATCGCGCCCGGGGCATACGTCACCCGCCACTCGACATGGCCGTAAGCGGGCACCTGCTGCAGGCCCTGGCTGATGCCGTTGACCAGCAGCTCCACGGCGTCGAGATTGCTGTGGCACCAGACCTGTACGTGGCCGTTGTCGTCCGCCTGCAGTAGGCCATCCCAGTTCCAGTGCGGGAACAGATGCAACACCGGTTCACTGGTCCATTGGGCGCGGTAATACCAGTAGTTGTCCTTGGGAAACCCGCAACTGTCGAGCACGCCGAATTGGGAAGCGACATTCGGCCAGCGGTTGTAGGGTGTGGGTTCGCCGCGGTAGTCGAAGCCGGTCCAGATAAAGCCGCCGGCGATATAGGGGCGTTGGGCGACATAGCTCCACCACGCTTCAGCGGTGCTGGCCCACCAGGGGTGGTCCAGGTCGTAGGCGCGCCTATAGCCGCGTGCGTCGTCGCGTTGGTAGTTGCCGCGTACCGACACGGTGCTGCCGGTTTCGCTGCCGTAGATCGGAATGTCGGGGTATTGCGCGTGGAAGCCATCCATCTGGCTGGTGCGGTAATTGAAGCCGACCACATCGACGACCTGGCCGACTCCATCGCCGAAGCCCTTGTCCATGGCGAAGGTGGTCGGGCGGGTGGGGTCGAGCTGGCGCACGCGCTGCTGCATGCGCGACACGATGCGCGCGCCGCGCTCGGTGACCTGCTGCGGTTCTTCGTTGCCGAGCGACCGCAGGATCACGCTGGGATGATTGCGCCCGCGTCGCACCATGGTTTCGAGCTCGCGCATCGCTTCGGGGTCGGTGGACATGCGGCGGGTTTCTTCGATGACGAACATGCCCAGGCGGTCGCAGAGTGCGAGCAATTCGGGCGTGGCCGGATTATGCGAGCTGCGATAGGCATTGCAGCCCATCGACTTGAGCTGGCGCAGGCGCCATTCGTGCAGCGCATCCGGAATGGCGGTGCCGACGCCGGCATGATCCTGGTGGTTGTTGGTGCCGTGCAACTTGAGCGGGGCGCCGTTCAACAGGAAGCCGCGCTGTGCGTCGAAGGCGATGCTGCGCACGCCGAACGGTGTGACTACCGCATCGGTAGCCTTGCCATCGCTGTGTACGCTGGTGGTGAGGGTGTAGAGCTGCGGGGTGTCGATCGACCATAAGGCCGCCTGGCCCAGCGGGAGGGTCTGTTCGAGCAGTTGTACCTGACCCGGCGCCACCGTCACCGCCGCGCTGACTCCCTGCGCGACCACGCGTCCATCCGGTGCGGTGATGTGGACCTGCACGCTGCACTGGCGTGGCGCGGTACCGTCGTTGCGTACTTCGGCAGACACCTGCGCGGTGGCACTGTCGCCCTGCACGGTGCTGCGGACGAACACGCCATCTTGCGGCAGATGCAGGGGGTCGGTCTTCTGCAGCCAAAGGTGGCGGTAAATGCCGGCCCCCTCGTAGAACCAGCCTTCGCCCAGGGTGGCATCCACGCGCACGGCGATAACGTTGGGCTTGCCGTAGTCCAGTACTTCGCTCAGGTCGACCTCGAAGCCGCAATAGCCGCTGGCATTGCGCCCAACGATGTGGCCGTTGCAGAACACCACGCAATCGCGGAACACGCCGTCGAAGACCAGGCAGATGCGCTTGCCCAGATCGCTTGCCGGAATCTGCAGCGTACGGCGATACCAGCCCACGCTGTTTTCAGGAAAGCTTGTCCCCAGCGCCTTGTAGCCATGTGCGGCCGCGGGGTCTTCCTCGCTCATCGAGGCGGAGGTCGGCTCGGGGCGGAAGGGCAGGGTCGCGGCCCAGTCGTGCGGCAGGTCCACTTGCTGCCAAGCGGTGTCGTCGAACGCCAGTTGCGCGGCGGTGGCGGTGTCCTTGCCGGCCTTGGCGAAGGTGCGCTGGAAGGTGCCGAATTCGAAATCGCGCGACGGGTCGCTGGCGTGCCCCAGATGAAAGCGCCAGCCGAAATCGAATAGCAGGCGCTCGCGTGGTGCCAGCGTTGCATCGCCCAATGGGCCAACCGACGCGGCGGTCTTGGCAGTGGCCGATGCAGCGGCGGCACTGCCGGGCACCGCGGCGGCAGCGGTGCCAACCGGGAGTGCCGCGCTCACGCCGCTTGCAAGCATGCCGCGCAGCAACGCGCGGCGATTGATGCCGGTCATGGCTGTGTCCTCGTGCTGACGTCTGCCGGTTTTGCCGATGCAGGCGCGTTCGCTGCGGGCGTGTACGAGGGGGGCGCGCCGGTGTACGGGTGGTGCATGAAGTCGATCGCCGGCAGCACCTCGTTGCCGTTCTTGAAATCGAAGAAACTGGCGTTTTCCCACGACGAGCCGGTGCCCCAGCGCGTCTTGCAGCTGCTGCTGGTCCATGCCGGTTCCCAGTACACGACGCCGGCGCCGCCCGTATCGATCACCAGCTGGGTGAGATCGATCATGTACTTGGACTGGCCTTGCGGTGTGGCCGGGTAACCGGCAATCAGGGAGTCTTCGCCGAGCAGGTTGTGCGAGGTGTCGCCGGCGTCCAGCGTCCACGGGTAGGCGGTTTCCACCACCACCACATCGGCATCGTAGCGGCCGCGCAGGCGCTTGATGGTCTTGCCCAGCTGCGCCATCGATTGGGTAGACCATTTGCGGTAGTAGCTGATGCCGATCAGGTCGAAGTCGGTGACGCCGGCCTTGGTGGCGGCGGCGAACCATGGCTCCACATTCTCCGGCTGGGCGATATGCAGCATCACCCGCGGTTTGATCGTCGAGCGCGCGCTCATGTCGCGCACCGCCTTGATGCCGGCATTGAACAGCTTGGCGTTGCGCTGCCAGTCGATGGGGCGCTTCTTGTCCCAGGGCTGGCTGTCCATCAGGTCGGAATTGCTTTCATTGCCCACCTGCACCAGCTCCGGCATCAGCCCGGCGCGATCGAGCACGCTGAGCGTGTCGTAGGTGAACCCGTAGAGGGTGCGTGCCAGCTCGTCGGTCTCGGTGATACTGGCCCAGGCCTTGGGAATCAGCTGTTTTTCGCCATCGGCCCAATCGTCGGAATAGTGCAGGTCCAGCAGTACCTGCATGCCTTGCGCACGTGCGCGCGCAATGGTCTTTTTGACGTCGGCCAGGTCGCTGTACTTGGTCCAGCGCGCATCGTTCCACAACCGCACGCGCACAAGATTGGCGCCGTGCGCATGGAACAGTTCGAACGGATCGGTGACCACGCCGTTTTCGCGGTACTGCACGCCGCATTCCTCCATCTCGTTGACGTAGGACAGGTCTGCGCCGAGATACAACGTGGCGGGAGGCTGGGCGGCGTGTGCGGAAACGGACAGTGCCAACGTCAGCAGCGTGGGGGTCCAGAAGCGGCGTGTAGAGCGCATGCAATTCCTCGACAAATCAACCATGGAGCGGCCAGCAGCATGCTGCATGTGGCCGTCGTGCAGCGCGAGCGATGTGCGGAATCGCAACCAGGGTTGCCGTGTTTCCGCGTCTGGATGTCACTCGCCTGCTGCCCGGTGCAGCAGGCGCCGGATACGTGGGTAGGGCGCGATCGAACGCGACGGTGCAGGCGCCGGGCGTAGGGGGGGCTGCATGGACCCGGCAGCGATAACGCGTGTCTGCCGGGTCCTGCGTGCCCCATGCATGGCCGCACCTGCGCCTCGCGCATTCGCCGCCATGTTTAGAAGCGGTAGGTCGCTTCCAGCTGGTAGCGGCGTCCGAACAGCTGGTAGCCGCCGTCGTCCTGATTGGCCAGACGGTTGGGCTTGTTGTCGGTGTAGGCGCGCAGCGGTTCGTTGGTGAGGTTGCCGGCCTGGAAGCGGAAGCCCAGCTGCTTGCTGTACTGCCAATTCAAGCTCAGGTCCACGGTACCTTCGCTCTGCAGGCGTGCCAGCCGCGCAGCATTCCAGCCGTACACCACCGTGTAGGGGCTGTGGTATTTGTAGCCCACGCGCGCTTCGAAGGTTCCGTTGCTGTACCACAGGTCGAAGGTGCCGGTCTTGCGTGCCAGGCCGCTCAGCGGCAACGGATTGTCTTCCGGCGAGAATTCCTTGAGGTTGGAATCCACCAACGAGTAGTTGGAGTAGACGCCGAAGTTTTCCATGTGCGGGATGAAGAAGAATGGCGTCTGGAAGGTGAGCTCCACGCCATTGATGTAGCCGCCACCGCCATTGAACGGTGCGCTGACCAGATAATCCAGGCCGTTGATCACTTCGCGATCGGTGCGGTAGCCGATGCTCGAATCCACTTCCTTGCGATACACGGCCAGTGCGGCAAGCGCTTCTTTGTGGAAGTACCACTCGTAAGAGACATCGACCTGGGTGGCCTTGAACGGGTCCAGCTGCGGGTTGCCGCCGCTGCCGGTGAGCTGGCCGACGGTGACAGTGGGGTCGTCCAGGCGACGGCCGGTGCGCAGTTCGTCCAGCGGCGGGCGGGCGATGACCTTGGCCACCGCAACGCGCAGGATGCGTTGATCGTCGATCAGGAAGTTGAGCGTGGCGCTGGGAAGGACGTCGGTGTATTCCTTGCTGTCGCTGCTGGCCTGCACGGTGCCGCCGACCGAATCGAAGCCGTTGCTGCTGGTCTTGGTATTGACCAGACGCACGCCGACGTTGCCGGTGACATCGGTGCCGAACAGCTGCGAGCTGAAGACCGCCTTGGCGAAGGCTTCGCGCACATCTTCCTTGACGTTCCAGTGGTCGAGCATCTGCTCATTGAGCGTGCCCGGGTCGAAGCCGCCAAAGCCGACGCGTGCGATCTCGGCCAGGTTGCCGCCGGTCAACGTGGGTACGTTCAAGTCCGGCATGGCGACCGGGTAGATCAGATCCTGGTACGCCGAGATCGGTTGGTCGTAACCGGACTGGTTGCTGATGAAGTGGCGGTTCTGTTTTTCGCGGCGTGCGGCGCGTGCGCCGAATTCCAGCGAGGTGAACGGGCCGGCATCCACTGCACGGCTGGCATTGAGCGCCAGCGCGGCGATCTTGTCGCGCAGCGCCTGCGGTTCGGTCTGGCCGGCGATGCCGTATTCGGGCGTGTCCGAGCTGGTGCTGATGGTGGGCGTGACGCTGCGGCGGAAGTCGAACGACACCGTGTCCGGGTTGCTGCCAAAGCGCACCGCCTGCCAGGTGTTGTCGCGCTTGGCCTGCGAGAACGACAGGTCGCTGCCCAAGGTCCACACATCGCCGTTCCACTTGGCATTCAAACCACCGGCGGTGAGCGTCTTGACCTCGTTGTAATGGCTGACCACATGGTCGACCTGCAGGTTCGAGTTGGCCAGCGTGCCGGCCACCACATCGCCATCGACGATGGTGTAGGACGAGCCCGGCGTGGTGTACGGATTGGTCGCGCCGGAAAAGGTGCTGAAGGCCAGGCCGTTGAACCAGTTCTGCAGCTGGTCTTCGTCGATCTCGATGCGCGAGTACAGGCCATCGAACTTCAGTTCGAAATTGCCCGAGCTCCACTGCACGGTGCCCATCGCGCCGGTGCGGGTCTGGTCGATCAGCTTGAGCTGGTCGGCTGCGCCGAACGGGGTGGGATCGACGGTGCCATCGCCATCGACGTCGCGCGAGGTGGCGGCATCGGTATAGCCCCAGCTGCCGATCGACGAGCTGGCGTTCTTCTGTTTCTGATAGGTGGCGCCAAAGGCCACCGCCAGATTGTCGTTGAACTTGTGCACCCAGCTGGCGCCGAAGCGGCTGCCCCATGGGGTGTAGCCGTCCACGTCCTTGGCGTGGTCGTAAAACACCGGCCCGGCGGTGCCGACAAAGCCCGGGCCGGTGTAGTCCAGCGGGCTGATGGTGGAAATGTCCACGGTGGCGGCGAGGCCACCGGCCACCAGGTCGGCCGACTGGGTCTTGTAGACCTTGACGGTGGAAACAATCTCGGTGGGGAACACTTCCCAGCGCACTGCGCGATTGGGCTCGGACGAGGCGATCTCGCGCCCGTTGACGGTGCCCATGGTCATGCGCGGGCCCAGGCCGCGCACGGTGGCCAGGCTCTCGTTGCCGCGGTCGCGGGTGCCGTTGACGCCGGGCAGGCGCACCAGCGCTTCGGCCACCGTGACATTGGGCATCTGGCCCATGTTGTCTGCGGAGATCACTTCCATGACGTGATCGGACATCTGCTTGGCCTGCACGGCCTGATTCAGGCTGGCGCGCTGGCCGATGACGGTGATGTTGTCCAACGTGACCGGTGCCTGGCCATCGCTGGCGGCGCTGCTGGTAGCGTTGGCCGGCGGTGCCACCGGTATGGTGTCCTGCGCGTGTGCGCTGAACGCGGTAGCCAGTACGCAGGCGATGGTGGTGCAGAGGACGTCGCGGACCGGCGTGCGGCGCATGCGCCGGCTGGCCGAATGACCAGTGTGGTGAACAGGCATCGGTTGATCCCTCCCAGGACTAATGACCGAAAAAGGTGGTTGGCTGCGTCGGCCTGCCGGCACCGACGTGGATCTGGCGCGAATGGGCGGGCGTGGCGTGAGGCGGTAATGCGTGTTGCGGTGTGTTTGTGTGGCGCCGAGAGGCGCGATGCGCGCGCTGGCGTCCCCTGTCCTGCATGTGTCCGCTTCAGGGTAGAAGCGCGAGTCATTCCATTCCAATGAAGCATTTTGCGGGAGCTATCTTGGCTTGGAATGCTGCAGTGCAGCGCTAGCGTCTGCTTGGTCGCTGGCCGGTGAGGGCATGTGCCGGGCGATTAAATGTTGGCCAGATGGCGACGGAGCGACGTGACTTTGTCAGCGCATGCTGGCGGGCAAACGGGGCAGGGCGGGAAACGCGCGCTGCACGCAGTCGCTGCGCTCGCAGGTCAGGCAGCCCGGGCCGATCGGTACCGCGTCATCTACCGCGCCCAGGTCCCAGCCACGCGCGTAGACCAGCTGGTCGGCATGGCGCAGGTCGCAGCCCATCGCCAGCGCAAAGGTCTTGCGCGGGCGGCCGTAGCCGGGGGCGCCGCTGCTGACCTGGCGCGCCAGCCAGAAATAGCGGCGGCCGTCGGGCATGCGCGCGATCTGGGTCAGGATGCGGTCCGGTTGATTGAACGCCTCATAGACGATCCATAGCGGGCAAGCGCCGCCCACGTGCGAAAAGTGGAAGTCGGTGGACGAGTGGCGCTTGGAGACATTGCCGGCGCGGTCCACCCGCATGAAGAAGATCGGCAAGCCCGCCGCACCACGTCGCTGCAAGGTGCTCAAACGATGGCATACCGCCTCGAAGCCCACGCCAAAGCGGTCCGCCAGCCATTCGATGTCGTAGCGCGAGCGTTGCGCGCTGTGCAGAAAATCGCTGTACGGCATCACCAGCGCGCCGGCGAAATAATTCGACAGCCCGATCCGCGACAGCGCGATGCGTTCGGCATCCATGAAGCCGGCATCGGCGATACGCGCCTCCAGCAATGGTGCGCATTCCAGCAAGGCCAGGTGCGCGGCCATCTGGAACGCCTGCTGGCCGGACCGCAGATGGGCGGGCAGCCACAGCACGCGCGCCTGCGCATCCACGCTGCGCTTGTCGCTGCGCAGATCGGGCGCCTCCTGCACCAGCAGGCCATGGCGGTCGGCAAGGCGCTGGCGCAGCCGCAGCGGCAGGTTTTCCGGGGTCAGGCCGAGTTCGGCGTACAGCGCCTCGGCGCGCTCATCCAGTTCGGGCAGATAGTTGTGCGCGCGATTGAAGTAATCGCGCACCTGCTCACCGGGCGACAGCGATGGCATCGCCGCATGCTCGACGCCAATCTGCATCTCCAGCGCGGCAGTGCGCTCCTGCAGGCGCTGATGGGCGCGATGCAGGTCCAGCAGCGCCTGCGCCACCTGCGGCAGGTTGCCGGTGAGCGCGCGCAACTCGGCCGGCGACAGCGTGTGGCCCAGGCTGCGCAGCGATTCGTCCAGCGGGTCGGCCAGGGCGGCCGGGTCGTCCACATCCAGCAGGCCGTCCAGATCGCCTAGGGTGGCCTTGAGCCGCTGTTGGATCGCCAACGTCAGCGGGCGCTGGTTGCGCTCGATCTGATTGAGGTAGCTGGGCGATAACGCCAGCCGGCGCGCCAGCTCGGCCTGGGTCAGGCCGTGGCGCTGCCGCAGCCGCTGCAGGCGCAGGCCGAGCTGGTGGCGGAGGACGGGCGGCAAGGACTGCGGCATTCGCAAGATTCGCAAGATTGTGCTGCCAGCTTAGCGCGATTAAGCAGGTGTAGGCTGGGAATGCTGGCGTGGGCTGCGAACAATGCGAAGTACTGGGCCAGCCGGCCCGATGTCTTCTGCGAGCGAGCCCTGCGATGAGTGAATCCGTCCCCCGCGTCTCCCTGTTGATCGATGGCGAAATGCTGGTCTCCGCCAGCACCCAGTGGCAGGACGTGGTCAACCCGGCCGACCAGTCGGTGCTGGCGCAGGTGCCGTTCGCCACTACGGCAGAAGTCGACGCCGCAGTGGCCGCCGCCAGCCGTGCCTTCGTCAGCTGGCGCAAGACGCCCATCGGTGCGCGCGCGCGCGTGTTCCTCAAGTACCAGCAGCTGATCCGCGAGCACATGCCCGAGCTGGCCGCGCTGCTCAGCGCCGAGCAGGGCAAGACCCTGGCCGATGCCGAAGGCGATGTGTTCCGCGGGCTGGAAGTGGTGGAGCACGCCGCGGCGATCGGCAACCTGCAGCTGGGCGAGCTGGCCAACAACGTCGCCACCGGCGTGGACACCTACAGCCTGCTGCAGCCGCTAGGCGTGTGCGCGGGCATCACCCCGTTCAACTTCCCGGCGATGATTCCGCTGTGGATGTTTCCGATGGCGATTGCGACTGGCAACACCTTCGTGCTCAAGCCGTCCGAGCAGGACCCGATGGTGACCATGCGCCTGGTGGAACTCGCCTTGGAAGCGGGCATTCCCAAGGGCGTGCTCAACGTGGTGCACGGTGGCGAAGCCGTGGTCAATGCGCTGTGCGATCACCCGGAGATCAAGGCGCTGTCGTTCGTCGGCTCCACCAACGTGGGCACGCACGTCTATCGCCGCGCATCGCTGGCCGGCAAGCGCGTGCAATGCATGATGGGCGCCAAGAATCATGCCGTGGTGCTGCCGGACGCCAGCCAGGAACAAACCCTCAATGCGATGGTCGGTGCCGCGTTCGGTGCTGCCGGCCAGCGCTGCATGGCCGCTTCCACGCTGGTGCTGGTGGGTGAAGCGCAGCAGTGGATTCCCGCCCTGGTCGCCAAGGCGAAGACCTTGAAGCTGGGTGCGGGTACTGAGCAGGGCACGGACGTGGGCCCGCTGATTTCCTGCGCGGCGCGCGAGCGCGTGGAGAGCCTGATCGCCTCCGGCGTGGAGCAGGGCGCCACGCTGGAACTGGACGGTCGCACTCCGGCCGTGCCGGGGTTCGAGCAAGGCAACTTCGTCGGCCCGACGATCTTCTCCGGCGTCAAACCCGGCATGCGGATCTACGATGAAGAGATCTTCGGGCCGGTGCTGGTGATTCTGGAAGCCGCCACGCTGGACGAGGCCATTGCTTTGGTCAACGCCAATCCCAACGGCAACGGCACCGCGTTGTTCACCCAATCCGGTGCAGCCGCGCGGCGTTTCCAGGAAGACATCGATGTGGGCCAGGTCGGCATCAACGTGCCGATTCCGGTGCCGGTGCCGCTGTTTTCCTTCACCGGTTCGCGCGCCTCCAAGCTCGGCGACCTGGGCCCGTACGGCAAGCAGGTCGTGATGTTCTACACCCAGACCAAGACCGTCACCGCGCGCTGGTTCGACGACCAGACGCTGGGCCATGGCGTCAACACCACCATTTCTCTCAAGTGATGCGATCGTCATGAATGCAGCCATCCAGCTACACCCCAACGCGGCCGATCTGAACGACGAGCAGGAGGCCTTCCGCGCCGCCGCACGCGACTTCGCCGACAAGGAACTCGCCCCGTATGCAGCGCAATGGGATGCAGAAAGCCACTTCCCGCGCGCGGCCATCGCCAAGGCCGCCGAACTTGGTTTCTGCGGCCTGTACACCGACGAAGGCGTGGGTGGGTTAGGTATGCGCCGGCTCGATGCGGCAGTGGTGTTCGAGGAACTGGCCACGGTCGATCCGTCCACATCGGCCTTTATCAGCATCCACAACATGGCGACCTGGCTGATCGCCAGTTACGGCAATGAAGGCGTGCGTGCGCAGTGGGGCGAGGCGATGACCAGCGGCGCCAAGCTGGGCTCGTATTGCCTGACCGAGCCGGGTGCCGGCTCGGATGCGGCATCGTTGAAAACCCGCGCGCAGCGCGATGGCGATGCGTATGTGCTCAACGGCAGCAAGGCCTTCATTTCCGGTGCGGGCGCCACCGATGTGCTGGTGGTGATGGCACGCACCGGAGACGATGGCGCACGCGGCATCAGCGCTTTCGCGGTACCAGCCGATGCGCCCGGCATCAGCTACGGCCGCAAGGAAGAAAAGATGGGCTGGAACAGCCAGCCCACGCGCGGGGTGACCTTTACCGATGTACGCATCCCGGCCGGCAATTTGCTCGGCAAGGAAGGCGAGGGCTTCAAGATGGCGATGAAGGCGCTGGATGGCGGCCGCATCAACATCGCCGCCTGCTCGCTGGGCGCCGCGCAAGGCGCATTGGATGCCGCGCGTCGCTATATGGGCGAGCGCCGCCAGTTCGGCAAGAAACTGGCCGATTTCCAGGCGTTGCAATTCAAGCTCGCCGACATGGCCACGCAACTGGTGGCCGCGCGGCAGATGGTGCATACCGCCGCACGCAAGCTCGATGCCGGCAGCCACGACGCCACGGTGTGGTGCGCAATGGCCAAACGCTTCGCCACCGACGCCGGCTTTGCAATCTGCGACGAGGCGCTGCAGATCCACGGCGGGTATGGCTATATCCGCGAGTACCCGATCGAACGCCTGCTGCGCGACAGTCGCGTGCATCGCATCCTGGAGGGCACCAACGAAGTGATGCGCATGATCGTGGCGCGGCATCTACTCAACGGCGAGGAGGAACTGCGATGAGCGCTTGGGAAGGACGTGTGCATACCGGCCTGCAGGTCGAGCGCGATGGGCATGTAGCCATCATCACGTTGAGCAATCCGCCAGCCAATACCTGGACCGTGCACAGCCTGGCCGCCTTGCGCGACCTGGTACACGCATTGGATGCCGACCGCAGCGTGTACGCGCTGGTGATCACCGGCGAAGGCGAAAAGTTCTTCAGTGCCGGTGCCGACCTCAAGCAGTTTGCCGACGGCGACAAGGCCGCTGCACGTGAGGCCGCGCGTCGCTTCGGCGAAGCGTTCGAGGCGCTGAGCGCGTTCCGTGGCGTGTCGATCGCCGCCATCAACGGCTATGCCATGGGCGGCGGTCTGGAATGCGCGCTGGCCTGCGACCTGCGCATTGCCGAGCAACAGGCGCATCTGGCGCTGCCCGAAGCCAGTGTCGGGTTGCTGCCGTGTGCGGGGGGCACCCAGAACCTGCCGCGCCTGGTCGGCGAGGGTTGGGCCAAGCGCATGATCCTGCTGGGCGAGCGCATCGACGCCGCCACCGCGCACCGTATCGGCCTGGTGGAAGAGGTGGTGGGCAAGGGCGAGTCGCGCGCGCTGGCAGTCGCCTGGGCGCAGCGTGCCGGCAAGCAGAGCCCGGTAAGCGTGGCGGCCTGCAAACGCCTGGTGCAATCCACTCGCCATGGCACGCACGCAGCGGCCTTGGTTGCCGAGCGCGAAGCCTTCGTCGACCTGTTCGAGCAGGCCGATCAGGCCGAAGGGGTTGCCGCATTTTTGGAAAAGCGCGCTCCGCAGTGGAGCAGCCGCTGATGACGGAGAGAAGCCCGACCGACGCAGCGCCGGTGCTGTTCGAGCAGCGCGATTGCGCCGATGGGCATCGCATCGGTGTCGCCACCTTGAATGCCCCCAAGATGCTCAATGGCTTGTCGTTGCAGATGACCCGGTTGCTGGATGCGCAGCTACAGGAATGGGCCGGCGATGCGCAGATCGCCTGCGTCGTGTTGCGTGGCGCCGGCGACAAAGCGCTGTGCGCCGGCGGCGATCTGCATGGGCTGTACCAGAGCATGCGCGCGCATCGCGATGCCGTGCCCGACGCGGCCCAGCGCCGTGCGCGGCCGCAAGACAATCCCTATGCCGCCGCATTCTTCGAAGAGGAATATTGGCTGGATTACCGCATTCATACCTATGCCAAGCCGCTGCTGTGCTGGGGCCATGGCATCGTGATGGGTGGCGGCATTGGCCTGATGTCCGGTGCCAGCCACCGCGTGGTCACCGAGCGCTCGCGCCTGGCCATGCCGGAGATCAGCGTCGGTCTGTTTCCAGACGTAGGTGGCAGCTGGCTGTTGCGGCGCGTGCCGCACGGCGCCGGCCTGTTTCTCGCCTTGACCGGCGCACCGCTCAACGCCAGCGATGCCATCTACGCCGGTCTGGCCGATGTGCGGTTGGAACATGCGCAATACAGCGCCGTGCTGGATGCCTTGAGCGCGCACGCATGGACCGGCGATGCCGGCAACGATCGCGAGCAACTGGGTGCGTTTTTGCAGGGAATCGCGCAGCCACTGGAACCGGGCCCACTGCAGCTGCATGCGGCATTGATCGCGCAACTGGTATCCGGCGACACGCTGGAGCAGGTGGTCGATGCGATCGCTGCCCTGCAAAGCGAGGACGGTTGGTTGCAGGCCGCGCGCGCGACGCTGGCCGCCGGCGCACCTGGCTCGGCACGGTTGGCGTGGGAACTGCAACGTCATCCCGGCACTGCGACGCTGGCTGAGACGTTTCGCACCGAGTACGTAGCGGCACTGCATGCCGCCGCGCACGGCGATTTTGCCGAAGGCATCCTGGCGTTGCTGATCGACAAGGACCGCCAGCCACAGTGGCAGCCGGCATCGCTGAGCGCAGCGGATACGCAATGGGCGGCCGGCTTTTTCAATGCACCATGGCCGGCTGCGCAGCATCCGTTGGCGGATCTTGGTGCGCACCAGACATGATGCCGCGTGTATCGCAGGGCTCGCGTATCCACGCAACTTGCGCGCGCGTTGCGTGCGTAACGTCGCTTACACAGCTGCACGTCATCTCGCACTGAGCGCGTCCCGATACTTTTGATAGTTGCTCCACTCTGGAGATCGACACGATGAGCAAGATCGCTTTTATCGGCCTGGGCAACATGGGTGGCCCGATGGCCGCCAACCTGATCAAGGCCGGCCACCAGCTCCGCGTCTTCGATCTGGTGCAGGGCGCACTGGATGCGGCATCCGCTGCCGGCGCCCACGCAGCAAGCTCTGCGCCCGACACGCTGGCCGACGCCGAGATCGTCATCTCGATGCTGCCGGCCAGCAGGCACGTGGAAGCGCTGTATCTGGGCGATGGCGGCATTCTGACGCAGATTCCCGATGGCGCGCTGGTGATCGACTGCAGCACCATCGCACCGGTGTCCGCACGCAAGGTGGCCGATGCCGCGCGCGCACGGGGGCTGGCGGTGCTGGATGCGCCGGTGTCCGGTGGCACCGCGGGTGCCGCCGCCGGCACGCTGACCTTCATCGTCGGTGGTGCCGCCGACGTGCTGGAGCGCGCCCGCCCGGTGCTGGAAGCCATGGGCAAGAATATTTTCCATGTGGGCGACAACGGTGCCGGCCAGGTCGCCAAGCTGTGCAACAACATGGCGCTGGGTGTGATCATGGCCGCCACCGGTGAAGCGCTGGCGCTCGGCGTCGCGCAGGGGCTTGACCCGGCGGTGCTGTCGCAGATGATGGCGGTCAGCACCGGACGCAGTTGGGCCACCGAGGTCTGCAATCCCTGGCCGGGCGTGCTGCCCAACGCACCGGCGTCGCGCGGTTACAGCGGCGGCTTCGGCAACGACCTGATGCTCAAGGACCTGGGCCTGGTGGCCGAATCTGCGGTGCAGGCCGGCGTGTCGATCCCGCTGGGCGAGTTGGCACGCAACCTGTATGCGATGAACAGCCTGGCCGGTAACGGCGCACTGGATTTTTCCAGCGTGGTCAAACTGGTCGCCAAGGTTTGATAGCGGCTTATACGGCCACTACGCTCACCGCCAAGTGGGCGTCGCCGGCGTTTTTTTAACTCGCTTCCGTCGTGTAAGTGATCGAACGGGGTGCGTAGGTGCGAAGCGATGATCTGCGGCTTGGCTGCGAGGCCCTTGCCCGCCTACCATCGCGGGACACGCCGCAAGTACATCCCTGTAGGCTCTTATGCGGCATCCATGCCGCATAAGGTCCCGCGACAATAGGCGGGCAAGGGGCTGTCGAGATGGCCGGTATGCAAGCTTGCAAGCAGCGCATGCGGCGCGGTGTTCGATGAAGTGCGGTCTGGGTAGCCTCCTTCGACCCGAGCACTGTCACTGCCAATACGAAATCACTACCCGCCGATGAAGGCAGTGGCTCAGCACGTGCTGCCATTGCGACGGTGTTCGTAAACTTTTGTTAGCCGCTTCAAGGTGCTGCCTGGCCCGGGCAATAACACTTAGCGCCGCGCTCACGTGATGTGATCTCATCACGCATGGGTGTAATAGTCTCCGCCATCGCACGCGCCTAAGGTGCGCGCATCGCACAAGGCCACTGCACCCCATGGGACACGATCACAACCACGCACCCAGCGAAATCCGCCACGAAACACCGCTGTGGTGGGCGCTAGGCCTTACCGCCACCTTCCTGGTGGCCGAGGTCATTGGCGCATTCTTGTCCAATAGCCTGGCGCTGTTGTCGGATGCGGCGCACATGGCCACCGACACGCTCGGTCTGATGATCGCGCTGCTCGCGGTGCGCTTGAGCCGGCGCCCGGCGGATGCGCGCCGCACTTACGGCTATGTCCGTCTTGAAGCTTTGGGTGCCCTGGTCAATGGCGCGCTGCTGTTCGGTGTGGGCGGCTACATCCTCTGGGAAGCCGCACAGCGCTTTCGCGCGCCGCAGGACATCTCGTCCAACGGCATGTTGCTGATCGCCGGGCTGGGCCTGGTGATCAACCTGATCGCGATGAAGCTGCTGCACGCCGGCAGCGGCGAAAGCCTCAACGTCAAAGGGGCGTATCTGGAAGTCTGGAGCGACATGCTCGGCTCGGTGGCGGTGATCATCGGCGCCTTGCTGATCCGCTGGACCGGCTGGCAGTGGATCGACCCGGTGCTGGCGGTGCTGATCGGCCTGTGGGTGCTGCCACGCACCTGGGTGCTGCTGCGCGAAGCGATCAATGTCCTGCTCGAAGGCGTCCCCAAAGGCATCGACCTGGCGCAGGTGCGTCAGGCCTTGACCAGCTATCCGGGCGTGGACGACGTGCACGACCTGCACGTCTGGGCCCTGGCCTCCAGCACGCCCGCACTCACCGCGCATGTCGTGGTTGGCGACAGCACCGACCGCGATCGCCTGCGCGACGCGCTCGGCACCCTGCTGCACGACCGTTTCGAGATCGCCCACGTCACGCTGCAGGTGGAAAGCGGCGACTGCGGTACCGAACCCTGCGGCACGCCAACGTCCGCGTCAGGCGCCACGCATGACGATCACCACGGGCACGCGCATGGACATGGCGGTCACTCCCACTGAGCAGTGGTAGCTGGGGCGTGTCGCAAGCGTGCAATGGCGATACCCGGGTAGGCGCCAGCGCTTCCACCCCACGGCCGGCTGGCGCGTAATCGCCTGCATCGTATGATCGGTGCGGGATGAGTTCTGCACACGGCGGGTGTCATGGCGTTACAGGTCGGGCCAGTGAACGAGCGGGTTGCCGCTCTCGTGCAAGAGGCAGGTGCCGCAGCATCGGCAGGGAACTGGCAGCAAGCCGAAGCGTTATGGCAGCGCGTGCGGCAACTGGCGCCGGCGCACCCGCAGGCGCTGTATAGCCTGGGGGTTCATGCCTACCAACGGGGCGACACGCAGGCCGCGATCGCATACCGGGACGGTGCGCGGGCAACCAGCCCTGCCGATCCGATGATCGTGTTGACCATTGCCGTGGTGAAACAGGCGCAGGGAGACGTGGACGGCGAATAGGAAGTGACCTACGACTGCGCTGGCTTGGTCAACGTGGCATGCAACAGTGCCGAGTGGCGGCACGTGCTGAGCACGCGCTACAACTTCGACCGTTACACCGTCAGTCTGCGTTGGCGCTATATCGGTGAGCTGGACTACCAGAACACCGACGGAACCCCGGGCACAACCGACGTGCGCCTGGTGAATCAGGACAACAAGGTGTCGGCGTACAACTACTTCGACCTGTCCGGTTCGATGCAGTTGGGCGATTACGTCACCTGGACGCTGGGTGTCAACAACATCGCCGACAAGGAACCGCCGTTGGTTGGGGGTAGCCTGACCTTCAACGGCAACTCCCTGGGGGGGTACGACCAGGCTGGGCGTTACATCTTCACCAGTGTGGGGCTGCGCTTCTGAGTGCGTTGCGGTACTGGTTATAAAAGAACGGCGAGCCTTGGCTCGCCGTTCTGTGTTCAGTGGTGATGGTCCACTCGATGGTTGCGCCGCCGCAACGTGATGCGCAACAGCCGACGATCAATCGGTTCGCGTGCTTTCGCAGGCAGTATCCCGGCACTGGACGCTCATACCACCGGCTCCCGCAACACCGGTGAATCCCAACCCGGACGCGGGGCGAAGCGTTCGCCATACCGGGCGTGCAATGCCTGCAAGCGTTCGAGCAACGCATCCGCACCGACGCTGCGGATGTGCTGGATCGGGCCACCGCGGAACGGCGCAAAGCCAGTACCGAAGATGACGCCGGCATCGAGCAGGTCGGCGTCGGCCACCACGCCGTCATGCAGGCAGGCCACCGCTTCGTTGAGCAGCGGCAGGATCAGGCGGTCTTCCAGGTCGGGCGGCACGGCATAGCCGCTGGCCACCTCGGGTTTGACTGCGCGGCCGTTCTCCCACTTGTACAGGCCCTGGCCGTCCTTCTTGCCGCGCTTGCCGGACTCCACGGTGGCAAGCGCCGCAGGAATCGGCAGTTGCAGGAACGGCGCCAGCTCGGCGCCGACGCCGGCCGCGACATCCAGCCCCACCGTATCGATCAGCTCGATCGGCCCCATCGGCATACCGAACTTGACCGCGGTCTTGTCCAGCACCGGCCCCGGAATGCCTTCGGCATACGCAGTGGCCGCTTCGAGCAGGTACGGAAACAGCACGCGATTGACCAGGAAGCCCGGCGTACCCGCCACCGGCACCGGGAACTTGTCCAGCGCCTTGCAGAACGCCGCCAGGCGCGCCACGTTGGCCGGGTCCAGTCCATCGTGCTGCACGATTTCCACCAGCGGCATCATCGCCACGGGGTTGAAATAGTGCAGCCCGGCGAACTGTGCCGGGCGCTGGATATGGCCACGTAACTCGGTCAGCGGAATCGACGAGGTATTGGTGGTGAGCACCGCATCGGGCTTGAGCTGCGGCTCGATGGACTGATACAGGTCGCGCTTGGCCTGCGGGTTTTCGATGATCGCCTCGATCACCAGATCCGCCTGCGCCACGCCGGCGCCGGCCAAATCGCCGCGCAGCCGCGCGGCCACCGCCGGCCGCTTGGCGTCGTCCTTTACCCGCTTGGCAAACAGCTCACCACTGCGCGTCAGCGCGGTATCGATAAAACGCTGCTCGCGGTCCTGCAGGGTCACCTCGAAGCCCTTGTACGCGGCCCACGCCGCGATATCGCCGCCCATCACGCCGGCACCGATCACATGCACATGGCGAATCGGCGGCAATGCGGCCGCGCCTGCATCCTTGCCGCCCAGCGCCTTCAACCGCTCGGTCAGGAAGAAGATGCGGATCAGGTTGCGCGCGGTCGGCGTGCTGGCGAGCTTGACCACCGCCTTGAGCTCGGCCGCAAGGCGCGCCTGGATACCGCTGCCGCCCGCGCGCTCCCACACGTTGATCAAGGCGTAGGGCGCCGGGTAATGCTCCTTGCGCGCCTTGCGTGCGACCTGCTTGCGCATCTGCGGGGCAAGCAGCTTGCGCGCTAGCAATGTATTGGTGGCCCACGCGGTAGCGCGTTGCTTGAACGGACGCGTGGTGCCGTTCAAGGCCAATGCGGCGGCGACATCGACCAGGACGGCCGCCGCGGCGACCTTGTCGATCAGCCCCATCGCCCGCGCAGCCTTGGCCGAGACGGTGCGTCCGGTCAGCATCAGATCCATCGCTGCAGGTGCGCCGATCAAGCGCGGCAAGCGGGCGCTGCCGCCCCAGCCGGGGAAGATACCGAGCTTGGTTTCCGGCAAGCCGATGCGGGTGCTGGCATCGTCGGAGGCCACGCGATACCGGCACGCCAGCGCGATCTCGGTGCCGCCGCCCATGCAGAAGCCGTGGATCGCGGCCACCGTGGGGCAGGGCAGCTCGGCCAGCTTCTGGAACACCTGCTGGCCCCGATGGATCGCATCGTTGACTGTGCCCTTGCGGTCGAAGTCCTGAAATTCCTTCAGGTCGGCGCCGGCAATGAAGCCGTTGGTCTTTGCCGAGCGCAGTACCACGCCCTTGGGCGGGTCCAGCGCCAGCCGCTCGACCAGCGCGCCCAGTTCGAGCAGCACCTCCTGCGAAAACGCGTTGACCGGTGCGCCCTGGCGATCAAGGCTGAGCACGAGCACGCCGTCCTCGCGCAGGTCGGCCTGCCAATGGCTGAATCGGAGCCCGTCGAAACCTGGAAGCATGCGTCTGGCCGTCCGGCGATATAAGGAAAGGCCGTTATCATCCAGAGGTTGTTTCCATCACGTCAAATACCCATACCAGTCGACAGGACGGCATGCGCTTCGCGGGAGGCGTCGCCAGCGGCGCATCCGGGCCGCTACCCTGATACGCGACGATCGTACCGATCGGTATGAACTTTCTTCTTCAACGGCGGTCTTATTGCCCGACTTCGGTGGGCTGACAGGAGTGCGGCCCACCATGGCCGAAGTCGATACACCTCAGGAGCTGGACCTGGAACTGGTCCGGCGTGTGCAGCGCGGCGAGAGCGCGGCGTTCGATGTGCTGGTGCGCAAATACCAGCACCGGATCGTTGCGTTGATCGGGCGTTACATCGCCGACTGGAGCGAATGTCAGGACGTGGCCCAGGATACGTTTGTGCGCGCGTACCGCGCGATCAACAGTTTCCGCGGCGACTCCCAGTTCTATACGTGGCTGCACCGTATTGCCGTCAACACTGCCAAGAACCATCTGGTTGCGCACAACCGCCGCCCGCCCACCGACGACATCGAGATCAGCGATGCCGAACAGTTCGATGGAGCGACCCGTTTGCGCGACAACGACACCCCGGAGCGCGAATTGATGCGACAGGAGCTGGAACAAACGGTGATGCGCGCGGTCCAAGCCCTGCCGGAAGAACTCCGGTCGGCCATCACCCTGCGCGAGGTGGAAGGGCTGAGTTACGAGGACATCGCGCGAAAGATGGATTGCCCGATCGGAACGGTGCGCTCGCGCATCTTCCGGGCGCGCGAGGCCATCGACATCGAGCTGCGGCCTCTGCTGGAGACCGAAAGCGCTACCCGTGAGCGACACCGTGTATGAGCGATAACCCTGCCATGTCCACCACCGACAAATTCGAACGTCACTACCGGCAGCAGTTGTCTGCGCTGGTCGACGGAGAGTTGAGCGCCGACGAGTCGCGCTTCTTGCTGCGCCGTCTGGCGCACGATGAGGAACTGGCTGGCTGCCACGAACGCTGGCAGCTGTGCGGCGACGTGCTGCGCGGTGCGGCCAGTGCGCCGGCGCCGCTGGATTTTGCTGCGCGTGTGCGCAGCGCCATTGCCGACGAGCCAGCGCCGCAAGCGCAGCCGGCACCGCGCTCGGCCGCGCGCTGGCGTTGGGGGGGCGGGGCGGCGATTGCTGCGTCGGTTGCCGCAATTGCCTTGTTCATGGCGCGCGAGCGCTTGCCGGAAGCGGTGCCGTCAACCTCGGCTGTGCCGGTCTATGCCACCACGGCGCAAATGCCTGCCATCGCACAGCCGCCAGTCGCGCCGAAGGCGCCGGCCGCCCCCGATCCGGCCGATCCCGGCGACGGTGGTGCGCTCGTCGCGGCAGTGCCGGCTGCGGCACTGGCTTCCACGCGGCGCGGTGCCGCCACCCGTCAGCAACAGGTGGCGCGCAGCGCGGCGACGCGTCAGCAACAGGCTCCGGCACGGATGGTGGCCTCCGCGACTCCGCCTCCTGCGTCAGCGGTGAGCCCGGCAGCGACCGCCAATCCATTCACGCATCCGGATACGACACTGCAGGCGCGCCCGTGGCCACGCTCCGCGCTGTCCAGCGCGGGCGACAGCCCGCTCAACGCCAGTTTCAGCCAGAGTCGCCAGGGTCCGGCGTTCTATCCATTCGAGCCTGCGCCCCAGGCGGCCGGCAACGCCGCGCCAGGCCGGCCGGTGCCGGTCCCGCAGAACTGACCCTGCTGCCGATCTTCATCCAGTCGGCGCGCTTCCTTCCGTTAACTTGCCGGGCCCGTGTCACGTCGCGGGTTGCGGCCCCTGTCGCCCTGCCATCGGAGGCAATTCGATGAATCACCGCATGCGTAACCAGATGTTTGGCCTGATCGCCATGACTTTGCCGCTGGCGGCCTGCGCCCAGCAGACGCCGCCCTCGGCACCGGCCAAGGCCAGCGCGCCGATCGCCGCCAACCGCAGCACGACGCCGGCGCCGCAGCTGGTCGCCGGCCTGCCGGACTTCACCAACCTGGTCGAACAGGTCGGCCCGGGCGTGGTCAATATCGAAACCACCATCACCCGCAAGGATGCGATGGCGCGTTCGGCGCGTGGCGGGCGTGGGGGCCAGGGTGGCATGCCCGGCCAGGGCGGCATGCCGGACGACGAGCAGATGCCGGAGTTCTTCAAGCGCTTCTTCGGCCCGGATTTCCAGATGCCGGGCGGCCCGCGGCAGGGGCCGGGCCAGGGCGGTGGCGATGACGATGGCGGCATCGCGGGCAAATCGATGGGCTCGGGCTTCATCATTTCCGCCGACGGCTATGTGTTGACCAATCATCATGTGGTCGATGGCGCCAGCGAGGTCACCGTCAAGCTCACCGACCGACGCGAGTTCAAGGCCAAGGTGGTGGGCAGCGACGAGCAGTTCGATGTGGCGCTGCTGAAGATCGAGGCCAAGGGTCTGCCGACGGTGCGCCTGGGCGATTCCAACACGCTCAAGCCGGGCCAGTGGGTGGTGGCGATTGGTTCGCCGTTCGGGCTTGATCATTCGGTCACCGCCGGTATCGTCAGCGCCACCGGCCGTAGCAATCCGTACGCCGATCAGCGCTACGTGCCGTTTATCCAGACCGACGTGGCGATCAATCAGGGCAACTCCGGCGGCCCACTGCTCAACACCCGTGGCGAAGTGGTCGGCATCAATTCGCAGATCTTCTCCGCGTCTGGCGGCTACATGGGAATTAGTTTCGCGATCCCGATCGACCTGGCGTTCAGTGCCGCCGAGCAAATCAAGGCCACCGGCCATGTGAGCCGCGGCATGCTGGGCGTGGCGGTGGGGCCGATCGATTCTCTCAAGGCGCAAGGGCTGGGCCTGCCGGATAGCCGCGGTGCGCTGGTCAACGACATTCCCGCTGGCAGCCCGGCCGCAAAGGCCGGCGTCGAAGTGGGCGATGTGATCCGCGCGGTCAATGGCAAGCCGATCGAGGTGGCCAGCGACCTGCCGCCGATGATCGGCCTGATGCCGCCTGGCGCCAAGGTCACCCTGGACGTCCTGCGCGATGGCAAGCCGCGTCAGGTGTCAGTCGTCCTGGCGCCGTTGCAGGACGGCAGCGAAGACACCGCGCCGCGCACCGCAGCGGCCGACGCCAAGCCCGAGGCCCCGGCCAGTGTGGCATTGCTGGGCCTGCAGGTAGCCGACCTGACCGCCGCCGAGCGCAGTCGCCTGGGCCTGCAAGCAGGCGAGGGCGTGCGCATCGCCGCAGTCACCGGTGCGGCGGCACGCAGCACCCAGCCACCGTTGTCGCCGGGTCTGATCATCGCCCGCGTCGGCCGCACCAAGGTCGGCAGCGTCGCCGAGCTGAACCGCGCGCTGTCCAGCTACAAGAAGGGCGACGTGGTCATGCTGCTGGTCACCGACGGCAAGGCCACCAGCTATGTGGCCCTGAAGGCCGGCGGCTGAGGGCAGCCGGGATTCGTCATTGATGATTCGGGATTGGCAAGGGCAGGCTCCGCTCGCGGTGCCTGCCTTTGCTCTTCCGTTCGAATCGCCAATCTCGACTCCCTAATCCCTGCGCCAAAGCGTGCGATAATGCTGCGTTACCCTGACGACGGCACCGCCGGCGCCCACCTCAATGTCCTCTGATTCAATGCGGAATATCCGCAATTTCTCCATCATTGCCCACGTCGACCACGGGAAATCCACCCTGGCCGACCGGATCATCCAGCTGTGCGGCGGCCTGCAGGCGCGCGAGATGGAGGCCCAGGTGCTCGACTCCAACCCGATCGAACGCGAACGCGGCATCACGATCAAGGCGCAGTCGGTGTCTTTGCCGTACACGGCCAAGGACGGGCAGGTCTACCACCTGAACTTCATCGACACCCCCGGGCACGTCGACTTTTCCTACGAGGTCAGCCGCTCGCTGGCCGCGTGCGAAGGCGCACTGTTGGTGGTGGATGCGGCGCAGGGCGTTGAAGCGCAGTCGGTCGCCAACTGCTACACCGCGGTGGAGCAGGGCCTGGAAGTGGTGCCGGTGCTCAACAAGATCGACCTGCCGACCGCCGACATCGAGCGCGCCAAGGCCGAGATTGAAGCGGTGATCGGCATCGACGCCGAAGACGCGGTGGCGGTCAGTGCCAAGACCGGCTTGAACATCGATCTGGTGCTGGAGGCGATCGTGCATCGCATCCCGCCGCCCAAGCCGCGCGATACCGACAAGCTGCAGGCGCTGATCATCGATTCATGGTTCGACAACTACCTGGGCGTGGTCTCGCTGGTGCGCGTGATGCAGGGCCAGATCAAGCCGGGCAGCAAAATTCTGGTGATGTCCACCGGGCGCACGCACCTGGTCGACAAGGTCGGCGTGTTCACCCCCAAGCGCAAGGAACTGGCAGCGCTGGGCGCAGGCGAAGTGGGCTGGATCAACGCCTCGATCAAGGACGTGCATGGCGCGCCGGTCGGCGACACCTTGACCTTGGCTGCCGACCCTGCGCCGCATGCATTGCCGGGTTTCCAGGAAATGCAGCCGCGCGTGTTCGCCGGCCTGTTCCCGGTCGATGCCGAGGACTATCCGGATCTGCGTGAAGCCCTGGACAAGCTGCGTCTGAACGATGCCGCGCTGCGCTTCGAGCCAGAAAGCTCCGAGGCGATGGGCTTCGGGTTCCGTTGCGGCTTCCTGGGAATGCTGCACATGGAAATCGTGCAGGAGCGCCTGGAGCGCGAGTACAACCTGGACCTGATCAGCACCGCGCCGACCGTGGTGTATGAAGTGCTCAAGACCGACGGCTCCATCATCAACATGGACAACCCGGCCAAGCTGCCGCAGTTGAACCTGGTGCAGGAAATCCGCGAGCCGATCATTCGCGCCAACGTGCTGACGCCGGAAGAGTACATCGGCAACATCATCAAGCTGTGCGAAGAAAAACGCGGTACCCAGATCAGCATCAATTATCTGGGCAGCCAGGTGCAGATCAGTTACGAACTGCCGATGGCCGAAGTGGTGCTGGATTTCTTCGATAAGCTCAAATCGGTGAGCCGGGGCTATGCCTCGCTGGACTATCACTTCGTGCGTTTCGACGCAGGCCCGTTCGTGCGGGTGGACGTGCTGATCAATGGCGACAAGGTCGATGCGTTGTCGCTGATCGTGCACCGCAGCCATGCCGACCGGCGCGGCCGCGAGCTGTGCGAAAAGATGAAAGAACTGATCCCGCGGCAGATGTTCGACGTGGCAATTCAGGCCGCCGTCGGCTCGCAGATCATCTCGCGTTCCACGGTCAAGGCGATGCGCAAGAACGTGTTGGCCAAGTGCTATGGTGGCGACGTTTCGCGCAAGAAAAAGCTGCTGGAAAAGCAGAAAGAAGGCAAGAAGCGTATGAAGCAGGTCGGCCGCGTGGAGATTCCGCAGGAGGCCTTCCTGGCCGTGCTGCAGATGGATAAGTAGCAGGGATTCGGGATTCGTGATTCGGGAGTGGTCAAGGCACGCCGGCTCCTGAGTTTTTGCGAATCTCCAACCCCCAATCCCGAATTACGTTCCGAAGGAACCGCAATGAAATGGTTTGAAATCATCCTGGTTGTGCTGACGCTGGGAACCGGCTTCATCTGGCTGCTGGACAAGCTGTTTTTGGCCAAGCGCCGTGCCGCACGTGCCGGGCTGCTGGACAGCGAGCCGGCAATCATCGATTACTCGCGCGCGTTCTTCCCGGTGCTGGCGGTGGTGCTGATCCTGCGCAGCTTCGTGGCCGAGCCGTACAAGATTCCGTCCAGTTCGATGATGCCCAACTTGCTGATCGGCGATTTCATCCTGGTCAACAAGTTCGCCTACGGTTTCCGTCTGCCGATCACCAATACCAAGTTCATCCCGACCGGCGAGCCCAAGCGCGGCGACGTGGTGGTGTTCAAGCCGCCGCATGCGCCTGACCAGAACTGGATCAAGCGCGTGGTCGGCCTGCCGGGCGACAAGATCGGCTTTCATGGCGATACGCTTTATATCAACGACACGCCGATGCGTTACACGGTCAAGGGCGAGTACATCGGCAAGGGCAAGGGCGCCGAGATGACCGGCACCACGTTGCTGGTCGAGGACCTGCCGGGCCGCACGCATACCGTGCTGGAGTGGGTGGACCGCAACATGCCGGCCGGCCAGGGCGACTGGACGGTGCCGGCAGACAGCTATTTCGTGATGGGGGACAATCGCGACAATAGCGAAGACAGCCGGTTCTGGACCCAGACGCATTTTCTGCCGGAAGCCAATCTGCGCGGCAAGGCGTTCTTGATCTGGCTCAATTGCGAAGGGTGGTTCTGCAAGGGGAGTTTCGATCCATCGCGGATCGGGACGGGAATCCAGTAAATGCACGCACGGCGTGCCGGGGAAAGCACAATGAAGCGCAAGCAAAGCGGTATGACGTTGACGTCGTTCGTGGTGGTGCTGGCGGTGGTCGGATTCGGCCTGTACATCGGGATGAAGCTGTTTCCGATGTATCAGGAGTATTACTCCGTCCGTACTGCAATGAAGGGCCTGGCCAATGAGCCGGGGAGTGCCAACATGGATCCGTCCAAGTTGCAGGACCTGTTCTTTCGTCGCCTGTACATCAATTACTCGGAAAACGTCAAAAAAGAAGACGTCAAGTTTGAGCGTGTCGATGGAGGCTGGCGGATGAAGGTCAACTACGAAGT